>CAMBOI010000001.1 GCA_945869265.1 uncultured Prevotella sp.
GAATAGAATTACTAATCTTCAACATTGCACAAAAGTTCAACCTCAAATCCGCAACCGCCCTCATAAGATGACACAGAGGTCAAAAAGGTAGCGACACTGTGGCAAAAGAGGGTGCAACGCAGCAAAAATCGCCACAAAGACGCATTAAATCCCCTTACCCCACCATGCGACTTGAGGCAATACGCAAAATCACGACCATAAGTTGTCGGTGTCATCCAAAGTCATTCTGGAACACATCAGCATAAGCGTTGTTGCATGAATAGATATTCAGCACATACTGCCTTGATGTCCTGACCCATTTGGCTGGCACAAGGAGTCATAGGGACAGGTACGTTGGTTCGTAATTTGTCGCGAATCAGTGGTATCTGTCCCTAAGGTTCATAGGGACAGGTATGTTGGTTCGTTAGTAACGAGTCAGTGGTACCTGTCCCCATGATTCCTTTTGTATGCAATGCAATATTTCTGAATTAAGTGCTTTAACTATATGTTCCATCATACTAAATATTATAATTATTTGTTATTTGGCATATCTGTCCTCACTATTGCGGATGGCAGTTAGCCATTCTGACTTATACTTCATAGCGTCGGCATAGGTGATTCCATAAAGGGTTGCCCATTTTTCTATCTCCTCCTTAGAGGCTTTGGGCGAAACACTCTCCCACACACAGCCGGCTTGTAGTTCGATTCTGGTCTCTTTCGAGATAGTGAATTCACTGTGCATTTTAGCAGTGAGTTCATCGGGATAGTCTTTTTTATATGTCATTGCCATTAGTTTTTTAGTTACTATGCCGCAAAAGTACAAAGATTTTTTGAAATTAGCAAGAAAATCGAGGAAAAAAAATACAAAATACAAAATACAAAATTACAAAAAAAGGGGAAATGGGATTAGAATTGTAATTGGGAAAGAATAAGGGGTTTAATAAATAGATTATTATATTATTATAATAATATAATAATCTATAGGTAATAATATATATATTACCTCTCCTTTGCTTTATATTGAAAATATGTGTGTTTTGTAATTTTGTATTTTGTATTTTGTAAAAATGGGATTGTTGAGGGCACTGCCTCAGCGAGCTAAAAGGGCTCACCGAGGTAGTGAAAGAGTAGCTTCACCTGCTGTGGAGTGAAACGGCGTTGTGTGGCAATGTATCCCGTGGCGGCGAGACGTGCCGAAAGTTCGGCGTTGGTGCGAATCCAGTGATTTAGCTTTTTCAATGCTGCGGTGTAGTCTATGTCAGGACAATACGCCTGGGCGAGCTCTTTTTTTGTTGTATAGATCATAGTGGTATGTGTTAATAGATTACGGTTACAAAGGTAATATAATAATGTGGGAATCTCAGACGTAGCACCCGAAAATCTTAGACTATACAAGAAAAAATCTGAGACGTGGCGCAGCGGGAGGTGATACGTTGATGAATTAGGAATTAGGGATTAGGGATGAGGAATGAGGGATTTTTGGGCACGGATTAACACGGCTTTTTTTTAAAGACACGGCTGGGCTGCGCAATGGTTGAGGGCTTTATATGCTAAAGGCTATATGTTAAATATAGACACGGCTCGTTGGCGATTGTGCTAACTAAGCCGTGAACTTGCGAAGCAAGCCGTAATCACGAAGTGCCGTATAAAAGAATTAAAAAATTAAAAGATTAAAAAATTAAAGTGATGCGGAGCCAAAGCAGTGTCTTTTGAAAAAAAGCCGTGGGATTCCGTGCCTAAATTAATAATCTGTGGACAAATAACTCGCAATAACTCGCAAGTTCGTGCCGATTCATGACGTTTCGGGAATTGGGGGATGCGGAATGTTGTACCTTTGCATCGTGAATAGAAAACATTAGTATTAACCCTTTAAAAATTTTACAACTATGCTGAAGTATCAGATTTATCAGTCGCAGTTGAAGGACAGTCCTTCATTCGGTAAGTTTTACGCCCGTATCATCAGCGACGGCACGGTTGATGTGAAGGGGTTGGCTGAGCACATGGCGAAGCACAACACTCCGTTCTCGCCGGGCACCATCACGGGTATCATCACCGATGCCATCGCGTGCATCAAGGAGTTGGCGCTCGACGGCAAGCGCATCTCGCTCGACGGTCTTGTGAGCATCGGTCTGTCAGTCACCCACAAGATGGGAGCGACAAGCGCCGACGAGTTCTCCATCTCGAAGTGCGTGGACAAGGTGAAGCTCGTGGCAATGGGCGTGGGGGAGTTCTCGTCATCTGTGTTGACTTCTCAGGCGAAGCTCAAGGAGAGCAACACCTATCAGTCGCCGCGCACTTCCTCTCCTACCACTGACGAGCCGGAGCCCGAGACTCCAGGTGGAGGCACTGACAACACTGACCCAGGCTCAGGCAGTGACCCCAATGGCGGAGGTTCAGGCTCAGGATCAGGCTCTGACACTGGAGGTGAGGACTACTACGAGTAGGTCGATAGCCCCTTAATGGGGCTATCGAAATTAAAGAATTGAAAAATTAAAGTTATGACACAAGAGAATAAGTCGAGGTTGATAAAGTTTATGTGGAACCTTGCATCGGCAATCCTCGCAGCCGTGGGAACCGCTTTAGGAGTATCGTGCGCAGTGGCATGAGTGAGTTGCGCAGTTGCGTGAAAAATGAAAGTTCATTTCTATATAAAAAAGGGGAGACCGCTGATGATCTCCCCTTTTTTCTTATATATATTAATGTTTATTTCTCTTTGTATATCACGTTGTTGGCTCCGCTGGTGATTTGCATTGCCTCGGGATGCTCCTTGATGAACGTGTCGATGTGGCGCATGCGCTTGTCTTCGAGAATCTCATCGACGGCAATGAGGATGCCTGTCTCCTCCACGTCGCCGAAACCGTCGTTGATGGCGGTGCCGAAGAGTTTCATAGTGGGGGAGAGCCCCATGTAGGCATTCACAAGTGGCGGGATGTTGTAGCCAAGTCGGCGTATCTCGCGGTTGAGAATCTTGTAATCCTCCTTGAACGACTCCTCGCTGAAGAGAGCCTCAAGCTCCTTGGGGTCGGTCTCTATTTTCAGCGGATTCATCGGTATGATGAGGTTGTCTTTGTCTTCGAAATGCTTTTTCAGGAAATAGAGAATCATGTCGCGCCCCCTGCGGATGTAAGAGGGATACATGGTCATCTTGCCGAAGAAATACTTTACGTCGGGCTGGATGACGGTGAGTGCTCCAAGACCGTCCCAAAGGTTATCGAGGGCGAAGAGCGACTTTGATGGGTTCTTCTGGGTGTTCTGATACTCAAGGGTAACAAAACTGCGACCGAGCTCGATGGTCCATGGCATATAATCCTTCATGAACCGCTCTGAGAAGTGGAACATGTGACTTGTGGCAAGGATGGGTTGCCCGTTCTTGTCGATGTCGATGTCCTTGCCCAGGATATACCTGTATCCACCGATAATCTCCTCGGCTTCGGGATTCCACACGATGAGCTGCTTGTAGCAATTGTCCATAGTGTCGAATTCGTCGAGGTCGAGAGCCTTGCCTGTTCCGCCTCCAGCTTCGCGGAATACTATCTCCCTGAGTCGCCCAATCTCGTTGAGGGTGTTGGGCGCATTGTGGGCGTCGATGATATATATCTCATTATGACTTCTATTTGTCATTCTGAGCTGTCTTTCGGGCGTGAGCTCGCTTTTGATTAGCTCCTTTTCAACGGGCTTGATAATCTCTTGTTCCATCTCTATGGGGTACTTTGGTTGTACTTTGATTAATAAAAATATTAGAGTTTATATACTATGTCTTTGACATACTGTGCCCATTCGGTAGCGGATTTCGACTTGTCGAAAGTTTGCCAGGGAATGGGTTTGCCTATTTTCACCTCAAATGTCTTGTGAACATTCTTATACATCTCATCAACAAGGAAGAGCATGGCAATGTTCACCTTCTTGATATGCTTGTCGGAGAAATTAGCCAACTTATAGAAGAAGTCGGAGTTTTGCCCACCAAAGTGTATGGGGACAATATCGCGCTGATATTCGACGCTTTTGGCTAGGAATGTCTTCGTCCATTTCACATCGCGTATCTGTCCGTCGGGTTGCCTGCGCGAGCATATTCCCGCAGGATACATCAATATGTGGTTGTCGCTTTGGAATCCAGCCTCCACCATTGCGGGGAAGTTGCGCGACTGCTTGCCAGTCTTGTTGATGGGGATGCAGAGCGGGGCCAATCCGGGAAGATTCATAAGAAGGTCGTTGACAAGGTATTTGAATTTACCGTCATAGTGGCGACCGATGATAGACCCGAGAGCCACTCCGTCGGCACCGCCAAGGGGGTGATTGCTGACAAAGGTATAGAGCTTGCCGTCGTCCTTGTCGGGCAAGTTCTCCTTGCCCACAATCTTGAGGGTCATGTCGAGATAGCGCACACACTCCTCAAGCCACTCGGTGCCCGTCTCGTGCCGGCTCTCCCACAGATAGCGGTTTACCTCGTCCTCATGTATTGTCTTTTTCAGCCACGACACAAGAAATCCCGGAACGAATTTTGCCTTCGTCCCTAATTTGCTTTTAAGTATCTTATCAATGTCTATGGTCTTTTCCATAAATAAGTTCTTTCTCTATTATTGATGCAATTTTGCGCAATCGAGGGCAAAGGTAGTTTAAATATTTGGATTATCACACTTTTTCTGAAGAAAAATAGTCAAAAAGTATAAAAAAAGCCGCATTTTGTTTTATTTTAACGCAAGGTCAGCAATTTGAAATGTTTTTGTGATAAGAATGTAAAGGTGAAGAAATGGGGATTGTGGAGGTTCTTAACATAAATTATAATAAAAATGTGGGGGAAAGTGGTGGAATGTGGGGAATTGTTTGTAACTTTGTCGCGGAATTCCAAATATTAGATGTACATATGAGGTTTTTAGGCAATTATGAAGCGCGTTGTGACGCCAAGGGCAGGGTGTTCTTGCCTGCGGTATTCCGCAAGGTCCTGCAGGGGTCGGGCGAGGAGAAGCTTGTGCTCAGGCGTGATGTGTTTCAGTCTTGCCTTGTGCTTTATCCCGAAAGTGTGTGGAACGAGCAGATGGACAGTCTGCGCGCGCGATTGAACCGTTGGGACAACAAGCAGCAGCAGGTGTATCGGCAGTTTGTGTCGGAGGCAGAGCTGGTGCAGCTCGATGGCAACGGGCGTTTTCTCATCTCGCGCCGCTGCATGAAAGCTGTGGAGATGGAGGCTGACGTGCGCTTTGTGGGTATGGGTGACACGATTGAGATATGGTCGGTGAAGAAAGCGGATGAGGTGCTGATGGACGAGAAGACCTTCGGTGAGGAACTACAAAGGCTTTTAAATGAAGAGTGAAGAATATCATATTCCGGTGCTGCTGAGGCAGAGTGTTGATGGGTTGGACATAAAGCCCGGAGGCATATATGTGGATGTCACCTTTGGCGGGGGCGGTCACAGTAGGGAGATATTGTCGAGACTCTCGCCCGATGCCCATCTATATAGCTTCGACCAGGACGCGGATGCCGAGGCAAATGCTTCAACGGGAGAGTTGATACTCTGTGAGGACAAGCGATTCACATTCGTAAGAAGCAATTTCCGCTATCTCAAAAACTGGATGAGATATTACGGAGTGGAGCATATCGACGGACTGTTGGCTGACCTTGGTGTGTCGAGCCATCATTTCGACGACGAGACACGAGGCTTTTCATTCCGTTTCGACGCTCCCATTGACATGAGAATGAACAAAAGGGCGGGAGTGACCGCTGCCGACATCCTCAATGAATATGACGAGGAGGACATCGCAAACATCCTCTACCTGTATGGGGAGTTGAAGACATCACGTCGTATAGCGTCGGCAATAGTAAGGCAGCGCACCACAAAGAAATTCGTCACCACGGGCGACCTGATGGAGGTGGTGGAGCCGATGATGCCGAGGGAGCGAGCCAAGAAAGACATGGCAAAGCTGTTCCAGGCATTGAGAATAGAGGTGAACCACGAGATGGACGCATTGAGAGATATGCTTCGCTCGGCGGTGGAGTGCTTGGGCGAGGGCGGCCGACTGTCGGTGATCACCTATCACTCGCTCGAAGATAGAATCGTGAAGAACGTGATGAAGTCGGGCAATGTGGAGGGAAAGATTGACAAGGACTTCTACGGACGTGTCAACACCCCACTGAAAATGGTGGGCAAGGTGATACTGCCGGATAATGAGGAACAGATGAACAATCCGCGAAGTCGCAGTGCAAAACTGCGCATTGCGGAGAAACTATAATAAGACGATGGCAGAAGAAGAGATAAAGAAAGAGGCTGAGAAGGAAGAGAAAATCTCTGCCTTGCAGATGCTCAAGAACTCGGTGAGTGAGGAAGACAACAGTCCCACCACCCAATTAAGTCTGAAGACGATACTCGGAGGCGACATCCTGAACGCCGAACTGTTTCGCCGTCAGTTGTGGCTTATTGTCATCGCCGTGGTATTCATTATTATATATGTGGCCTCCAGATACCAATGCCAGCAGGACATAATTAAGATTGCAAGTATGGAGACGGAGCTGAAGGACGCCAAGTACAGGGCATTGTCGATATCGAGCAAGCTCACTGAGCGTTGTCGCGAAAGTCATGTGCTGCAGTTGCTCAAAGCCAACAACGACAGTTTGCTGCAGGTGTCCGACCAACCGCCATATATTATTAATGTACCTGAGGAATAAGGAAGTTAAGGAGTTAAAGGGAGTTAAGGAGTTAAGAAGTTAAGGAATGAGCAAGTTCGAAAATGACAAGGTAATGCCGCGTTATTTCATCATAGCGGTGGTACTGACCATCATCGGTTTGACGGTGGTGGGCAAGGCTGCCTATATCATGACTGCCAAGAAGGATTACTGGGAGCAGGTGGCATCGCGCCTCAAGCGCGACAGCGTCAGTGTGAAGCCCAACCGAGGGAATATCCTCAGTTGCGACGGACAGCTCATGGCAAGCAGTATTCCCGAATACAAGATATTCATGGATTTCGTGGCTGGTGGGGAGAAGAAAGACTCGCTGCTCACCGTGAAGATGGACTCTATCTGCATGGGGCTCAATCATATCTTCCCAAGCAAGAGTGCCGAGGAATTCAGAAAGCACCTTGAGGAAGGGCGCAAGAAGCAGGCGCGTAACTGGCCGATATGGCCCAAGCGTATCGACTACAACACGTATTGCGAGGTTAAAGCGTTGCCCGTGTTCAAATTGTCGTCGTACAAGGGTGGATTCCATTGCGAGGAGTTCAACTCTCGCCGCCGTCCCTTCGGTTCGCTCGCCCAACGCACTGTGGGCGACATGTTTGGAGCCAAGGACACTGCCCGCTGCGGATTGGAGTTGGCATACGACTCAATACTGCGAGGCACCGCAGGACTCACCCATCGCCGCAAGATACTCAACAAATACATGAATATCCCCGTGCTTGCCCCCGTTGACGGATGTGACATCATCACGACAATAGACGTGGGAATGCAGGACCTCGCCGAGCGTGCTCTCATCGACGAACTGAAAGACCCGCAGGTGCATGGCGACGCGGGAGTGGCAATAGTGATGGAGGTGGCTACGGGCGACGTGAAGGCAATGGTGAACATGACCAAGTGTGGGGACGGAGAGTATCGAGAGATAAAGAACCTTGCGGTGAGCAACCTGCTCGAACCAGGTTCGGTGTTCAAGACGGCATCCATCATGGTGGCTCTTGACGACGGAGTGGTTGACACGTCATATACAGTGGATACAGGTTGCGGTATATGGAAGATGTACGGGCGCGACATGAAAGACCATAACTGGCGCAGGGGCGGATACCAGGTGATCAATTTGCCACGCTCGCTTGAGGTCAGTTCGAATATCGGTGTGAGCCGTATCATTGATGACCACTATCACAAGCACCCCGAGAAGTTTGTTGAGGGTATATATCGCACAGGACTTGCCTCCGACCTGCATCTGCCCATAGCCGGCTCGACGCCTCCGCGCATCAGAATGCCGAAGAAGAACTCGCGTGGACAATACGTCAACTGGAGTGCGACGGCACTGCCATGGATGAGTATCGGATATGAGACACAGATACCGCCGATATCCACATTGACATTCTATAATGCCATCGCCAACAACGGCAAGATGATGAAACCGCGATTCATATCCAAGGTGATGAAGAACGGGGAGGTGGTGAAGGAATTTCCTCCAGAGGTGATAAAGCCGCAGATATGCAAGGAGAAGACCGTCAAACTGATGCAGGTGATATTGGAGCATGTGGTGAGTCAGGGACTGGGCCGAAAGGCAGGGTCGAAGTCATTCAAGGTGGCAGGAAAGACCGGTACGGCTCAGGTGTCGCAGGGAGCGGGCGGATATAAGACTGGTGTGACCCATTATCTGCTTAGCTTTGCAGGTTATTTCCCCGCAGACAATCCTCGTTATTCTTGTATCGTTTGTATTCAGAAGTCAGGACTGCCAGCCTCGGGTGGAGGTATGAGTGGAGTGGTGTTCCATCATATTGCCGAGGGCATCATGGCAAGACATCTGAAACTCAGTGTGGAGGACGCCAAGGACTCAGCATCGGTATTCATTCCCGACGTGAAGAACGGCAACATGCTAGCTGCCCATTATGTGCTGGATCATCTCGGAGTGAAAACCGACCGCAAGTGGGAAGGCTCGTATGTGAGTGGCGGCAATCCGATATGGGGCACTGCCGTGAGGGAAAGAAACGACATCGCGCTCAGCAAGATGAAGACCTACAGGAACATCGTGCCGGATGTGAGCGGAATGGGAGCAAGTGACGCAGTGTATATGCTTGAGAGCCGCGGACTGAAGACGGTGGTCAAGGGCAGGGGCAAGGTGAAGAGCCAAAGCATCGCTGCCGGTAGTGTTATCAAGAAAGGTCAGATATGTGAGATTATCATGGAATAGTTAATTTTTGGGAGTTAAATAAGTTAAGGAAGTTAAAGGAGTTAAAGACGTATGAAATTAAACGAGGTGTTAAGCAAAGTGAAGTCAGCCGACATCATAGGTGATGCAAGTGTTGACATTACGGGAGTGAACATTGACTCCCGTCGCATTCAGCCCGGACATCTGTTTGTGGCAGTAAGGGGCACACAGGTGGACGGACATTCGTTTATCCCCAAGGCTATCGAGCAGGGGGCAGTTGCCGTGCTATGTGAGGAAGTGCCGGCAGAGCGCAGTGAGGGCGTAACCTATGTCAAAGTGGCATCAACGGAGGAGGCCGTAGGGCCCGTTGCCACGATGTTCTATGGCGACCCGTCAACCAAACTGCAGCTTGTGGGCGTGACGGGCACTAACGGCAAGACCACTATCGCCACCTTATTATATAATATGTTCCGCAAGTTTGGACATAAGTGCGGACTGCTCTCGACGGTATGCAACTATATAGAGGATGAGGCAATACCTGCCGATCATACTACCCCCGACCCTATAGAACTCAATAGTCTTTTGGCAAAGATGGTGGAGGCAGGTTGCGAGTATGCCTTTATGGAATGTTCAAGTCATGCTATCGCACAGAAGAGAATAGGTGGACTGAAATTCGCCGGTGGACTGTTTACCAACCTCACCCGCGACCATCTTGACTATCACAAGACCTTCGAGAACTATCGCGATGCCAAGAAGGCTTTCTTCGACTCACTGCCTAAGACGGCTTTTGCCATAACCAATGCCGACGACAAGAACGGAATGGTGATGGTGCAGAATACCAAGGCTACGGTGAAAACATATTCAACTCGTACTATGGCCGACTTCAAGGCCAAGATTATCGAATGTCATTTCGAGGGTATGTATCTCGACATCGACGGACATGAGGTGGGAGTGCAGTTTATTGGCAAGTTTAATGTCAGCAACCTTCTCGCGGTGTATGGTGCTGCCGTGATGCTCGGAAAGAACCCCGAGGATATACTCGTGATAATGAGTACGTTGAAGAGTGTGAGTGGCCGACTCGAACCAATACGCTCTAATGATGGTGTGACAGCAATCGTGGATTATGCCCATACGCCCGACGCTCTTGAGAATGTGCTCAACGCCATCCACGAGGTGCTCGACGGTAAGGGAAAGGTGATAACGGTGTGTGGAGCTGGAGGCAACCGCGACAAGGGTAAGCGACCCTTGATGGCTCAGGAAGCCGTGAAGCAGAGCGACAGGGTAATAATCACAAGCGACAATCCGCGTTTTGAGGAACCGCAGGATATTATCAACGACATGCTTGCCGGACTCAATGCCCAGCAGATGAAGAAGGTGGTGAGCATTGCCGATAGGCGCGAGGCCATACGCACTGCCGTGATGATGGCTGAGAAGGGCGATGTAATCCTCATTGCCGGTAAAGGACATGAGGACTATCAGGAGATAAAGGGTGTGAAGCACCACTTTGATGATCGTGAAGAGGTAAGGAAGATTTTTTCATAAAAGTCTTATAGTATTCTCATAAAAAAGAAGGCAAAATGTTATACTATCTGTTTAGATTTCTCGACCAGTATGATATTCCCGGAGCTCACATCTGGGCATATATATCATTCAGGTCGCTTCTGACGCTCATCCTGTCGCTGGTTATCTCGGCATGGTTTGGCGAGAAGTTTATCAAGTACATGAAGCGTCGCAACATCTCCGAGGTGCAGCGCGACGCAAGCATCGACCCCTTTGGCGTGGAGAAGAAGGGTGTGCCCACTATGGGAGGCATTATCATTATGGTTGCGATACTCGTGCCGGTGTTGCTGCTGGGGCGTATGCGTAATATCTATCTTATTCTCATGATAGTGACTACGGTATGGCTCGGCTTCCTCGGTTTTCTCGACGACTATATAAAGATATTCCGACGCAACAAGGAGGGATTGAAAGGTAAATACAAGATAGTGGGTCAGGTGTCCATCGGACTGATTGTCGGGTTGGTGCTCTTTTTCAGTCCTGACGCTGTGATGCGCGAGAATGTGGCAATGGAGCGTCAGGGCCAGGAGATGGTAGTGAAACACAAGAGTAAAGCCGAGAAATCGCTCAAGACAACCATTCCCTTCCTGAAGAACCACAACCTCGACTATGCCGAGGTGATGTCCTTCTGCGGCAAACACAAGGAAGCAGCCGGTTGGATTCTCTTCGTTGTGATGACAATCATCGTGGTGACGGCAGTGAGCAATGGTGCTAATCTCAACGACGGAATGGACGGTATGTGTGCCGGCAACTCTGCCGTCATTGGTGTGGCATTGGGCATATTGGCCTATGTGTCGAGCCATATCGAGTATGCATCTTATCTGAATATCATGTATATCCCGGGAAGCGAGGAACTGGTGGTCTTCATATGTGCCTTCGTGGGAGCCATGATTGGTTTCCTGTGGTATAACGCCTATCCGGCACAGGTGTTCATGGGCGACACGGGTTCGCTCACCATTGGCGGTATCATTGCCGTTTGCGCCATCATCATACACAAGGAACTGATGTTGCCTATTCTCTGTGGAATATTCTTCGTGGAGAGTCTGAGTGTAATTATCCAGACTCAGTGGTTTAAGATACAGAAGCGCAAGGGACAGCGAGTGAGAGTGTTCCGAGCAACACCTATTCACGACAATTTCCGCAAACTCGACTCACAGTTGGACGCCACGAGCCGCTACATACTCAAGGGATGGCCGCATCGCCCGTTCCACGAGTCGAAGATCACCATCCGTTTCTGGATTGTGACTATCATACTTGCAGCATTGACAATAATAACATTGAAGATAAGATAAATATGAGTAGAATTGTGATATTGGGTGCAGGTGAGAGTGGCGCTGGAGCTGCTGTGCTTGCCAAGAAAGAGGGTTTCGACGTGTTTGTATCAGACATGTCGAAGATAAAGGATAAGTATAAGAAGATGCTCGATGAACGTAACATCGAGTGGGAGGAAGGAAAGCATACCGAGGAAAAAATCCTCAATGCCGACGAAATCATCAAGAGTCCGGGTATCCCCAACGAGGCTCCGATGATACAGAAGATTATCGCCAAGGGCATTCATATCATCAGCGAGATTGAGTTTGCCGGACGCTACACCAATTCGAAGATGATATGTATTACGGGCAGTAATGGAAAGACTACCACCACGTCGCTCATCTATCATATCTTCAAGGAGGCTGGTTATGACGCTGGATTGGCAGGAAATATCGGCAACTCATTGGCTCTGCAGGTGGCAGAGGATCCACACGAATACTACATTATCGAACTGAGCTCATTCCAGCTCGACAATATGTATGACTTCCGTGCCAACATCGCCATCTTGCTGAATATCACGCCCGACCATCTTGACAGATACGGCAACTGCATGCAGAACTATGTGGATTCGAAGATGCGAATCATACAGAATCAGACTGCCCAGGACTCGTTTATCTACTGGCATGACGACCCCATCATCAGTCGCGAGTTGGCAAAATATGACATCAAGGCTGTGCAGTATCCGTTCTCAGAGTTGAAGGAGAAGGGCAGCATAGGATATATCGAGAAAGGCGAATACGAGATAGAGAAACCCACTCCGTTCAATATGGAGCAGGAGAGCTTGAGTCTCACGGGCAAGCATAATATATACAACAGTCTGGCGGCTGGTATTGCCTCTAACATATCCGGTATCAAGAAAGAGGTGATACGTCAGAGCCTCGGCGATTTCCCTGGTGTGGAACATCGACTTGAGAAGGTGGCAAAGGTGAATGGGGTGCAATATGTGAACGACTCCAAGGCCACCAATGTGGATGCTTGTTGGTATGCCCTTGAAAGCATGAAGACGAAAGTGGTGCTCATCCTTGGTGGCAAGGACAAGGGCAACGACTATAATGAAATAAAGGACCTCGTGAAGGAGAAATGCTCAGCATTGGTGTATCTTGGAGCAGATAATGCCAAACTGCATGCTTTCTTCGATGGACTGGGCATTCCAGTGCGCGACACACATTCAATGCCCGAGTGTGTGAAGGCATGTAGCGAGTTGGCGCAACCTGGTGAAACAGTATTGCTGAGTCCGTGTTGTGCCAGTTTCGACCTCTTCAAGAACATGGAGGATCGAGGCGAGCAATTTAAGACTCTTGTGAGGGCGTTGTAATAATATAATTATATGAATAAGACTATAGGTAATATTTTCAAAGGCGACAAGGTCGTTTGGATAGTTTTTTTTATGCTATGTATGATTAGTTTGGTGGAGGTGTTCAGCGCCTCCAGCAACCTGACGTACAAGAGCAACAACTTCATTATGCCAATAATGAAGCACGCCATAATGCTTGCTGTCGGAGGATTTATTGCTGTGGTGATAACAAATATTCCTTGTCGCTATTTCAAATTGACAACCCCATTCCTCCTTTTAATCTCATTATTCACCCTATTGTGGGTGCTGTTTGCAGGAGAGTCGATAAATGGCGCCAACCGAGTGATAGAGGTTGCTGGTCAAACCTTTCAACCTTCGGAAATAGCCAAGGGATCGATAATTCTAGCAGAGGCACAGATCCTGTCAGCAATGCAGACAGAGAAAGGTGCTGACCGTCAGGCTTTTAAGTATATATTATGGATAGCATTGCCATTGATATTTTTAATAGGATTGGAAAACCTGTCCACAGCCTTGCTCTTGTTTTCCACAGTGTTCTTGGTGATGTTTATCGGTAGAGTGCCATGGATACAATTAGGAAAATTGACAGGAGTTTGTGTCGGACTTGCTTTGGCGGGAATCCTACTTATTGAACTGGTGGGAGACGACACAAAGGTGGCGGATCCCAAACTGACCAAGGTGGAAGAGGTGGCAAAACCGAAAAAGGAAAGAGGTTCCATCGAGAAACTGTTCCACCGTGCTGACACATGGAAAGCACGTATCAATAAGTTTACTGACGACAAAGAGGTTGCTCCACAAGATTACGACCTCGACAAGGACGCACAGGTGGCGCATGCCAATATTGCTATTGTGTCGAGCAATGTGATTGGAAAAGGCCCCGGAAACTCGGTAGAGCGCGATTTCCTGGCGCAGGCATTCTCCGACTTCATCTATGCAATCATCATCGAGGAGATGGGTATTGTGGGGGCGGCATTGGTGGTATTCCTGTATATAGTCCTCCTGTTTCGCACTGCAAGGATTGCTAATCGTTGCGACAACAACTTCCCCGCTTTCCTATGTATGGGATTTGCGCTTATGCTCGTCATTCAGGCTTCCGCCAATATGCTTGTGGCAGTGGGTATTGTGCCCGTCACGGGTCAGCCTCTCCCACTGATCAGTAAGGGCGGTACGTCAACAATCATCAACTGTGCATATATCGGAGCGATATTGAGTGTGAGCCGAACAGCCAAGAAGAAACAGGCATTTGTGACTGAAAAAGTGGAGAATACGGGCGATTTAGTCATAAAATAAGGTGATTTTTGAAAATTATTCGCTGAAAATGCTGATATAACAAAGATATTTATTAATTTTGCACAAAGATATGAAGGAAGAACTAAGAATAGTCATTAGTGGCGGAGGTACAGGCGGTCACATCTTTCCCGCTGTATCCATTGCCAATGCCATCAGGACATTGCGTCCTGATGCAAAGATTCTCTTTGTGGGTGCTCTTGGCAGAATGGAGATGACGAGAGTGCCAGCCGCCGGTTATGAGATTAAGGGATTGCCCGTGAGAGGACTGATACGCCCTCTTTGGTCGCCCAAGAACATTGGTGTGCTCATCGACTATCTCAAAAGCAAGCGACAGGTGAGAAAAATTATCCGTGATTTCCGTCCCATGGCTGCAGTGGGAGTGGGCGGATATGCCAGTGGCGCCACTCTCGACGCTGCAGCGGCAATGGGTATCCCCTGCCTCATACAGGAGCAGAATTCCTATGCCGGTATGACCAACAAGCATCTTGCCGCCAAGGCAGAGAAGATATGTGTGGCATACGACGGAATGGAGCGTTTCTTCCCCGCTGACAAGATTATAAAGACAGGAAACCCCGTGAGACAGGCTCTCCTGGAGTCGAATGTGACACGCGAGGAGGCTATAAAGCGTTTCGGACTCGCTCCCGAAAAGAAGACAATTCTTCTTGTGGGAGGCAGTCTTGGTGCGCGCACTGTCAACGAGAGTGTGCTCAGTCATCTCGACCTCGTCAGGAAAAGCGACGTGCAGTTTATTTGGCAAACGGGCAAATACTACAATGCAAGTATAATGGAACGTCTTGCCAAAGAGCCAAAGCTGGACAATCTTGTGGTGACCGACTTTATTGCCGACATGGCAGCGGCATACAAGGCTGCCGACCTGGTGATTAGCCGTGCTGGAGCAAGCAGCATATCGGAGTTCTGTCTCATCGGCAAACCGGTAATCCTTGTGCCCTCGCCTAATGTGGCAGAGGATCATCAGACGAAAAATGCAATGGCTCTCGTAAATCGCGATGCGGCTATCCTCGTGAAGGATGCCGAGGCTGCAGAACGTCTTCTGCCATTGGCGGAAAAGACGGTGAACGACGAGGCCCGACTGAAGAGTCTGAGTGAGAATATTCTCCAACTCGCCTTGCCCGATTCTGCTGCTATCATCGCAAAGGAAGTGATAAGGATGGCGGAAGGATTGAAAGATTGAAAAATTGAAAGATTGAAAAATTCTTTTGGGAAAAATGGAATTAAAAGATATAAAAGCAGTATATTTCGTAGGTGTGGGAGGTATTGGAATGAGCGCCATAGCCCGTTATTTCATAAATAAGGGTATAGTGGTTGGCGGTTATGACAAGACCCCATCACAACTCACGAAGCAATTGGAGAAAGAGGGTGCCCTGATACATTACGAAGAGAATGTGGAAGAGATACCGCAGGCTTGTCGCGACAACAAGTCGTGTCTTGTCATATATACACCTGCAATCCCTAACGAGCATAAGGAACTGCAGTATTTCCGTGAGGGCGGCTTTGAGATACAGAAGCGCGCACAGGTTCTCGGTACATTGACAAAGGCGCACAAGGGATTGTGCTTCGCCGGTACTCATGGTAAGACAACAACCTCGACAATGTGTGCACATATCATGCATCAGAGCCATCTCGATTGCAATGCATTCCTCGGAGGCATATCCAAAAACTATGGCACCAACTATATCCTGAGCAACAGCGACTATGTGGTGATAGAGGCAGATGAGTTCGACCGCTCCTTCCATTGGCTCTCGCCATGGATGTCGGTAATCACTGCCACCGACCCCGATCATCTCGACATATATGGCACTAAGGAGGCTTATCTCGAAAGTTTCAGCCACTATTCGTCGTTGATACAACCTGGTGGAGCACTCATAATCCACGAGGGACTGGAGATGAAGGAGCAGTTGCAGCCTGGAGTAAGACGCTACACATACAGCCGTGACAGTGGTGACTTCCATGCCGAGAATATCCGCATTGCCAACGGTGGCATCACCTTCGACTTCGTGTCGCCAATAGAGAATGTGAAGGACGTGGAACTCGGTCAACCGGTGCCCATAAATATCGACAACGGTATTGCAGCTATGGCTATGGCACAACTTAATGGTTGCACGCAAGAGGAACTGAAATACGGAATGAAGACATACGGAGGTGTTGACCGACGTTTCGACTTCAAGATAAAGAGCGACAAACTGGTGTTCCTGAGCGACTATGCACATCATCCGAAGGAGATATACCAGAGCGCGAAAAGTATTCGAGAACTATATAGCGACCGCAAGATTACGGCATTGTTCCAACCACACCTATATACCCGCACACGCGACTTCTACAAGGATTTTGCGGATAGTCTGAGTCTGCTCGACAGAGTGGTGTTGTGCGACATATATCCGGCACGCGAAGAACCGATTCCGGGGGTTACATCCAAACTTATCTACGACAATCTCAAGGATGGAGTGGAGAAGGAGATGATACACAAGGAAGACGTGCTCGACTATGTGAAGACTCACGACTTCGACGTCTTGGTGGTTCTCGGTGCCGGCGATCTCGACAATATGGTGCCCGAGATAGCAAAGGAACTTGAAAAGAAGATGTAGGAGCAATCCTGCAAGTCAGAACAATATTAAATGAAAATATGAACCATTGGATTTACAACTGGAAGAAAAACCTCTTGGTGGTAGTCAATATCCTCTTGGCTGTCTATCTGTTCTTTGCCATTACCTCGTTCAACCAGCCGGTTGACGGCAATGAACTCGTGTGCAGTCAGGTGAAGATTGACATCAAGGATGCTGTCGTTGACGGTTTCCTCAATGCCAATGAGATAAAGTCAATCTTGCAGAAGGCGAAGCTCTATCCTTTGGCTCAGCCCATGGACAAAATTGACGCACGCAAGATAGAGGACGTACTCAAAAGCAGTCCATTCGTAAATGATGCCCAATG
The DNA here is from genome assembly GCA_945869265.1 of uncultured Prevotella sp. Lineage (GTDB taxonomy): Bacteria > Bacteroidota > Bacteroidia > Bacteroidales > Bacteroidaceae > Prevotella. The sequence continues at coordinate 17,214 of CAMBOI010000001.1, forward strand.
CTACAAGACACAGATGGGACATGTGTGCATACAACTCACACAGCGCACACCGGTGATGAGGGTGAAGGCTGAAAATGGTGACGACTACTATGTGGATAATCATGGAGGCGTGATGCCCAACAGCAAATATTGTTCGGAGATAATGATAGCCACGGGCAAGGTGAGTCGTCAGTATGCATGCAAGGTGCTCACGAAATTAGGCAACACCATCGTCAAAGACAAGTTCTGGCGCAACCAGATAGTGCAGGTGAATGTGCTTGCCGACGGTACGGTGGAGCTTGTGCCAAGAGTGGGCGAACATATCATTTACATTGGCTATCCCAACCGACTGACCGAGAAGTTGGCACGCCTTGAGAAATTCTATCGCTATGGACTCTCCGAGGCAGGATGGAATAAATACTCATATATAAATCTCGCATTTGAGAATCAGATAATTTGCAAAAAGAAACAAAATAATATTAGTATATAATGGCAGCAAAGGATTTTATCGTAGCAATTGAACTTGGATCTTCCAAGGTGACAGGTATCGCCGGACGCAAGAACCTGGATGGCAGTATAAACGTGTTGGCTGTTGTCAAGGAGGAATCGTCCTCATTCATACGCAAGGGAGTTGTATATAACATCGACAAGACTGCCTTGTGCATATCAAATATTATAAAGAAGCTGACCAACCAACTCAAGACTGACATTACACAGGTGTATGTTGGTGTGGGTGGTCAGTCTATACGTAGTGTGAGAAATGTCATCGCCAAGGAATTGCCTCCTGCAACCAAGGTGACTCAGGAGATGATTATCGACCTGATGGATGCAAACAGTGCGATGAAATATCCCGAACAGGAGATTCTGGATGTTGCCCAACAGGAATATAAGGTTGACTCTCAATATCAGACCGACCCCGTAGGAATACAGTGTTCGCATATCGAGGGCAACTTCCTCAACATACTTCAGCGCAACACCTTCTATAAGAATCTCAACAAGTGCTTCGATACTATCAATGTCAATGTGGCAGAGATGTACATATCGCCAATAGCACTTGCCGACAGTGTGCTTACCGAGGCTGAGAAGCGTTCGGGATGCGCGTTGGTTGACTTGGGGGCCGACACCACTACTGTGTCGGTATATAGCAAGAATATCTTGCGCCATTTGGCTGTCATTCCACTTGGAAGCAATAATATCACCAAGGATATTGCCTCTCTGCAGATGGAGGAGGCCGACGCCGAGAAGATGAAGTTGAAATATGCTTCGGCATACACCGAGAACGCAGATATCGACAATGACCTGCAACTGCCTATCGACAGTGACCGCAGTGTCGATCTGCGCAAGTTTGTAGAGATTGTGGAGAGCCGTTTGGAGGAGATTGTTGCAAATGTGTGGTATCAGGTGCCCGCAGAATATAGCGACAAACTGCTTGGTGGAATTATCCTCACAGGTGGTGGCTCAAATCTGAAGAATATCGACAAGGCATTCACTAATCACACGCATATCGACAAGATTCGTATCGCGAAGTTTGTCAATCATACCATCACATCCTCTAATCCTGACATCAATGCCAAGAACGGTATGATGAACACAATACTGGGTCTGCTCATCAAGGGCGACCGCAATTGTGCCGGCGACGAGGTGGATCCCAACAATCTCTTCTCACAGAAACCCGAAGACAACCTTGCAGCGGCACTTGGTCGCACTGAGATGCCCAAGAAGCAGGGAGTTGTGCCTACCGAGGCTGAGAAGCGTCAGCAGGAAGAGGAATTGCGCAAAAAGAAGGAAGAGGAAGAACGACAAGAGCGCGAGCGTCAGGAGGAAGAAGAACGCCGACAGGCTCAGGAGAGAAAAGAAAACAGTCCGCTCAACAAGGGATTGAAGTGGCTTAAGAAAATGTCGAATATAATTACAGCAGAAGAATAAAAAAATTAAGATATGGCAGACAACAATATTCCAATAGTTGACTTTGGTGTTCCCGAGAAGGAGCATAGTATAATCAAGGTCATCGGTGTCGGAGGTGGTGGCGGAAATGCTGTCAACCACATGTATCGCGAGGGAATACACGATGTGTCCTTCGTGCTGTGCAACACTGACAATCAGGCACTCAACGACTCGCCTGTGCCTGTGCATCTGCAATTGGGCAAGGAAGGTCTTGGAGCTGGAAACAAACCCGAGAAGGCTCGTCAGGCAGCAGAGGAAAGTCTTGAAGATATCAAGAACATGCTTGACGACGGAACGCGCATGACCTTCATCACGGCGGGAATGGGTGGTGGTACCGGTACGGGTGCTGCTCCTGTCATTGCCCGTGTCTCCAAGGAAATGGGCATACTGACAGTAGGTATTGTCACTATTCCTTTCCGATTTGAGGGCGACCGCAAGATCGACCAAGCTCTCGATGGTGTAGAGGAGATGTCGAAACATGTTGACGCCTTGCTCGTGATCAACAATGAGAGATTGCGCGAGATATACCCCAATCTTACCGTCCTCGATGCCTTCGGAAAAGCTGACGACACGTTGAGTGTTGCAGCAAAGAGTATCGCGGAGATTATCACTGTCCACGGTCTTATCAACCTTGACTTCAACGATGTGAAAACCGTACTCAAGGATGGTGGTGTGGCTATCATGTCAACAGGATATGGCGAGGGCGAAGGACGTGTGAAGAAGGCTATCGACGATGCCCTCAACTCACCTCTGCTCAACGACAACGACGTGTTCAACTCCAAGAAGATTCTTCTCTCCATCTCATTCTGCGGTCAGAAGGACGGTAAGGACAGCTTGATGATGGAGGAGATGAACGATGTCAACGATTTCATGGCGAAATTTGGTGACTTCGAAATCAAGTGGGGTCTTGCTACCGATCCCGAACTTGGAAAGAAAGTTAAGGTGACCATCCTTGCCACTGGTTTCGGTATAGAGAATATTGACATCATGCATGGACATGCACGTCGTCACACTCAGGAAGAGGCAAAGCGCATTGCCGAGGAGCAGGAGAAAGAAGCCGAGCGTCAGGAGCGTCGTCAGCGCTACTATGGCAATGAGGGCAACAACCTCAAATACAAGCGTCCGGCTCACATCTATCTCTTCCATGCCGAGGATCTCGACAATGACAATGTAATCGCCAAGGTGGAGACATCGCCTACATACAAGCGTACGAAGGAGATACTCGAAAGCATCCACAACCAGAGTGTGGGAGTGGAGCAGACGGAGGAAAACTCAAGTGACGAAAAACAGGGTGACGCAATACAAGGAACAATTAAATTCGCATAATTATTATGGAACTATTTGAAAAGGTTAGTAAGGATATTGTTGCGGCAATGAAAGCCAAGGACAAGGTGACCTTGGAGGCACTTCGCAACATCAAGAAGGTGTTTATTGAAGCAAAGACAGCACCGGGAGCCAACGACACTCTCGATGACGCTGCAGCACTCAAGATACTGCAGAAACTCGCAAAGCAAGGGCATGATTCTGCCGAATTATACACACAGCAAAATCGCCCCGACCTTGCTGAGGCAGAGATGGCACAGGTGAAGGTGATAGAAAGCTATCTGCCCAAGGCATTGTCGGCTGAGGAGATAGAGGCTGCCGTAAAGGAGATTATCGCCCAGACAGGTGCAACAAGCATCAAGGAAATGGGTAAGGTGATGGGTCTCGCCAGCAAGCAACTTGCGGGCAAAGCCGACGGAAAGGCCATCTCGGATGTGGTGAAGAAACTCCTTGCTTAGAATTTCTTCAACAAGAAATTGAAATTTATTCTCATATAAACGCCGAGGGCCCAGCTCACGGCGTTTTCTTTTATATTATTGAATACATCGCCATGTATGCCCCATGCAAATCCCTTGCCGAGGTATTGCGAATAGCCCAAGTGGGCATTTATCATCGAGGGTTTGTCGAGCAGATATGACTTGTCTTCTATTCCCATTGCTCCATATAGAGGATTGCCTAATATACTGATAAAGTCCTTGCACCACCAGTATTCTCCGCTGATGTCAAATTTCCATAGTCGCATCGAGGCAGTACCAAGGAATCCGTGACCCTTGTCAAAGGGGAGCATATCTCCAGCCACTTGCTTGTAGGACACTCCGCAAGCCTCAAGGTTTATCCAAGGCACGATAGTGTTGCGTGTGTTGAACGTGAGACCCACACCTGCTGCTGCATTCATCCATGTCTTCACTTGTCGCTCTTCAGCTTCGGTATTTATTTCACCTCCACGATGTTGGAATATCATCTGCACGGGGAAATACACATGCAGTGGAACATCACTACTGTTGGCAAGCAGACGGATGGATGTACCGAATGAGAAACTCTCCTGATGGGTGTCGTTGCGATAGATGAAACTCTCCCAATTGATCCATGAGTCTAATTTCAGTCGTGGAGCATCCCATATCACTTGGAATCCTGTTTCGGGGTCGCCCGAGAGTCCCATCTCATAGTTGTAGAGTGGGGCGATAAGATTATGGTTGTTGTGCCCATATAGCGTACCGAGAATTAGACTCAGACGTTTTGTCGGGTCAATCTGCACCCTGAAGAATGGCAGGACGTGAAATCCCTTTTGGTATTGGTCGCCATGCCACTCCGGCATATCACTATAATTGAAGTTGGGATATTTCGTGGCACCCCAATAGTGTATCATGTATGCTCCTACATCCACTTTCAGATTTTTCAGCGGTTGGTAGCTCACCGATGGTTTCACCCAGAATCCCGGTAGGGTGTATCCCTTTACTATCTCGCTTTCGTATTCGTTGTTTTTGAAGAAGTTGAGGTTGTCAACATTAATCCTAAGTTCTCCAATGGCAGTTGTGTCTATGACATGATTCTCCTCAAAGAGAATAGAATCCCTTTGAGCGAAAGAAGTCACGGCAATGGACAATAGCACTGCCGTGACCTTTAATCTTAATATGATTCCTTTGTATAATCCCATTTACAGCAATTCCATTGTGTCGGTGGCAATCATCAGTTCCTCATCGGTTGGGATGATACATACAGTCACCTTCGAATCTGCTGTTGAAATAATCTTCTCAACACCGCGAAGTCCCTTGTTGAGCTCCTTGTCAATCTTCACTCCCAGGAATTCAAGTCCTTCGCAAGATTCCTGACGAGTGCTCCACTGGTTTTCGCCAACACCTGCAGTGAAGACGATGATGTCAACACCACCCATGGCAGCTGCGTAAGCACCGATATACTTCTTAATGCGGTAGTTGTACATGTTCATTGCCAAGACAGCCTTGGGCTCTCCTTTCTCGCATGCTGCTTCAACCTCGCGCATGTCGGACGACAGCTCTGTGATACCGAGCACACCGCTCTTCTTGTTCAGAAGGTCGGAGATACCGTCAGCATCAAGACCGAGTTTCTTCTGCAGGAATGCAACTGCACCACCATCGATGTCGCCGGAACGTGTACCCATCATGACGCCCTCAAGAGGAGTGAGACCCATTGATGTGTCAACACACTTTCCTCCGTCAACGGCAGCAATAGAAGCACCGTTTCCGATGTGGCAGGTGATAATCTTCTTGTCCTCGGGCTTTACTCCAAGGAAGTCGCACACGCGCTTTGCCACATATCTGTGACTTGTGCCGTGGAATCCATAGCGACGGATGCCATATTTCTCATACAGTTCGTAGGGCACTGCATACATATAGGCATAGTCGGGCATTGTCTGGTGGAACGCAGTGTCGAACACTCCCACCTGAGGCAGTCCTGGCATCAGTTCGCTTACAGCCTTCACTCCCTTAAGGTTGGCGGGATTGTGGAGCGGAGCAAGGTCGCTGCACTCCTCAAACACCTTTAGCACCTCGTCGGTGAGCAGCACGCTCTTATTAAACTTCTCGCCTCCGTGCACCATACGATGACCTACGGCATCAATCTCCTTGAGGTCCTTGATAACACCGATTTCAGGGTCGGTGAGAAGAGAGAAGATAAACTTTACACCCTCGGTATGTTCGGGGATGTCATGCATTATCTGCTTCTTTTCTCCGTTAGCCAGTTTAACCTTGACGAATGCACCGTCCAAACCAACTCTCTCAGCACCTCCGGAGGTCATCACCTCCTTGGTGTCCATGTTGTAGAGCGCATACTTGATAGATGAGCTTCCACAGTTGAGCACTAATATTTTCATGACTATTTAAATGAAATTTCCTTAATTCTTCTTCGCGTCCATAGCCTGACAAGCGGTGATAGCCACCATCTTATAGATGTCGTCAACAGAGCAGCCTCGGGAGAGGTCGTTCACCGGACGGGCAATACCCTGGAGGATTGGACCTAAAGCGGTGGCACCACCAAGACGCTCCACCAACTTGTAGGAGATATTACCCACCTCAAGACATGGCACAACCAACACATTGGCATGACCCGCAATCTTGCTTCCCGGAGCCTTCTTCTCGCCCACGGATGGCACGAGAGACGCATCAGCCTGCAACTCTCCGTCAATCTGCAATGTCGGGTCGAGTTCCTTGGCAAGACGTGTGGCCTCTACCACCTTATCTACTACCTCATGACTTGCACTGCCCTTTGTCGAGAAGCTAAGCATAGCCACACGAGGCTCGGCAAAACCCGCAACGCTCTTGGCAGTCTGAGCTGTACAAACAGCAATCTGTGCCAACTGCGATGCGTCGGGCATAGGAGTAACGGCAACGTCACCCATTACGAGTATGCCATTCTCACCATATTGCGGTTTGTCGGTGATGAGCAGCATAGCTCCACTCACGCATGAGATACCAGGGGCACACTTGATAATCTGTAGAGCCGGACGCAGTGTGTCGCCCGTAGTGCTCAGTGCACCACTGATCTGTCCGTCAGCACCTTCGGTCTTAATAATCATACAACCAAGATACAGAGGATTCTTAACCAATTCGCGGGCCTTCTCGATAGTCATTCCCTTCTTCTTGCGCAGTTCGGCAAGTAATGTGGCATATTCCTCTGCCTTGGGATTGTTTTCAGGATCGATTAGTGTTGCCTTGTCGATGTTGGTCAGACCCCATTCCTTGGCCAATTTGTGCACCTCGTCGGGATTACCGATGAGGATCAGGTCGGCCACCTCGTCAGCCAGAACTCTGTCTGCTGCCCTTAACGTGCGCTCCTCGGTGGCTTCGGGGAGTACGATGCGCTGCTTGTTACTCTTGGCGCGCTCAATGATTTTTTGAACTAAATCCATAGTTTGTTTCTTAAATATGTTTTTTTGTAATCTTTACTTTGCAATTTCACGTTGCAAAAGTAAGAAAAAAAATCGAGATACAAGAACTTTCAGCAAATATTTTAATAATTTTATATATTGCAGCCATTCTTCATTGACTTCGTCGATGGCTGGCTTCACTCTTCATTCTTCATTTATTATTCACATTATATTCCAAATGAACATTTCAAAACCTTAAAAAATATAAAATTATCAATATATTATAAGGTGGTAGAAAGTTTTTTGCTTACTTTTGCACCCAAATTCATAAAACAAACAAAGGATTATGCAGAAAAATCTTGTAATAGTCGAGTCACCGGCTAAGGCGAAGACTATTGAAAAGTTTCTTGGAGATGACTTTAAGGTCATGTCGAGTTATGGTCATATTAGGGACTTGAAGAAAAAAGAGATTAGTGTAGATATGGATACCTTGAAGCCATCCTATGAGATACCAGAGGAAAAGGTAAAGGTGGTGAAGGAACTTAAAGCCAATGCCAAGAATGCCGAAAAGGTATGGTTGGCATCCGATGAAGACCGCGAGGGAGAATCTATCTCGTGGCATCTATGCGAGGTGCTTGGTCTTGACGAGAAGAAAACGAGCCGAATCGTTTTCCACGAAATCACCAAACCGGCTATCTTGGAGGCTATCAAGAACCCAAGGCATATCGACATGAATCTTGTGAATGCCCAACAAGCACGTCGTGTGCTCGACCGTATTGTGGGCTTCAAACTCTCCCCGGTGTTGTGGCGTAAGGTAAAGCCTGCTCTCTCTGCCGGACGTGTGCAGAGTGTTGCAGTGCGACTTATCGTGGAGCGCGAGAGGGAAATCCAGAACTTCAAGAGTGAGTCATATTACAGGGTGAGTGCCATCTTTGCTGTTGAGGACAAGGAGGGGGCAATGTCTGAGGTGAAGGCCGAACTGCCCTCGCGATTCAAGAGCCGTGAGGAAGTGCTTGCGTTCCTCGAAAAGTGTCAGCAAGCCGAATTCAAGGCTGATGCGGTGAGCAAGAAACCGTTGAAGCGTTCTCCGGCACCTCCTTTCACCACTTCTACCCTGCAGCAGGAGGCAGCTCGCAAGTTGGGATTCACCGTTTCTCAGACTATGACGATTGCCCAACATCTATATGAAAACGGATACATAACATATATGCGTACCGACTCAGTCAACCTCTCTGCCTTGTGCATCAATGGCAGCAAGGAGGAGATTTGTCAATTGTGGGGCGACAAGTATAGCAAGCCTCGACAGTTCCACACTCAGTCGAAGGGTGCGCAGGAGGCTCACGAGGCTATCCGTCCTACAGATATGTCTGCCTCCACCATAGATAGCAGGGGACAGGAAAAGCGTCTTTACGAACTGATATGGAAGCGCACCATAGCAAGTCAGATGGCGGATGCCGAGATCGAGAAGACGACAGTGAATATCTCGGGCTCCGGTCTCGACGAGCAGTTTGTTGCTAATGGTGAGGTTGTGAAGTTCGATGGTTTTATAAAGGTGTATCATGAATCCACTGATGATGATGAGCAGATGGATGCAGAGGGCACACGCATGCTTCCTCCAATATCCGAGGGACAGCCGCTTCAGCGACGTGAGGTGTCGGCATTGCAACGTTACACCCAGAGTCCGATGCGCTACACCGAGGCAAGTCTGGTGCATAAGCTTGAGGAACTTGGCATTGGTCGTCCTTCTACCTATGCTCCTACCATCAGTACCATCCAGCAACGCGAATATGTGCACAAGGGCGACAAGAAGGGCGAGGAACGCCAGTTTGAGTCAATTGTGCTCAAGGGCAAGCAGATTACCGAGAAGACCCGCACCGAGATAACAGGTGGCGACAAGGGTAAACTCATGCCCACAGACATCGGTATCGTTGTCAACGACTTCCTCCTGCAGTATTTCCCCACTATCATGGATTATAACTTCACCGCCAAGGTGGAGCAGAAGTTTGACGAGATTGCCGAGGGCAAGGAGAAATGGACTGACATGATGAGTGATTTCTACCAAGACTTCGAACCGGTTGTTGAGAACACGATGAACATCAGGGCTGAGCATAAGGCTGGAGAGCGACAGCTGGGTGTTGACCCCAAGAATGGCAAACCGGTATATGTAAAAATCGGTCGCTTTGGCCCTGTAGTGCAGATTGGCGATGCCGAGGACAAGGAGAAACCCAAGTTTGCCCAACTGCCATCTGAATTCAGTATGGAGAGCATCACTCTCGACGAGGCTATGGAACTATTCAAGCTGCCACGCGACCTCGGAAAGTTTGAGGGCAAGACAGTGTCGGTGGGCACCGGACGTTTCGGTCCCTATATTCTCCACGACAAGAAATATGTGTCAATCCCCAAGGATCTTGACCCCTTGACTATCACCCTCGACAATGCAGTGGCTCTCATCAACGACAAGCGTCAGCAGGAGCAGAAACGCCATCTCAAGAGTTTCGACGAAGACCCTAAGATGGAGGTTCTCAACGGCAGATATGGTCCCTATATCCAGTATGACGGCACCAACTACCGTCTGCCGAAGAATATGCACGACAGGGCAGCTGAACTCACCTACGAGGAATGTAAGAACATTGTTGAGTCAACACCCGTGAAGAAAAAATGAGAAGAATAATCCTCATCGGCTATATGGGAGCCGGAAAGACCACCGTAGGCAAGGCGTTGTCGAAGGCTATGGGACTGCAGTTCTATGATCTCGACTGGTATATCGAGAGCCGTATGCGTAAGACCGTTGCACAGATTTTCGCCGAGCGCGGGGAGGAAGGATTCCGCCAGATAGAGCGCAACATGCTTCACGAGGTGGCTGAGTTCGAGGATGTCATCCTTAGTTGCGGAGGTGGCACCCCATGCTTCTTCGACAATATGGACTACATGAACGCCCAGGGAGAGACAATCTATCTCAAGGCTGATCCCGAAGTGCTCTACAAACATCTGCTAATGGGCAAGACTGAGCGCCCTCTGCTCAAGAACAAGACACCCGAGCAACTCATAGCTTTCATCAAGGAGCAATTGGAGAAACGCGAACCCTTTTACTCCAAGGCTAAGCATGTGCTCGATGTTAGTTTAATGGACAATTATGAGAAAATTCAAATATCAGTGACTAATATATTAGATCTAATCGGACAAGAATGAAAAAGTGGACTATAGAAGACTCGAAAGAGCTCTACAACATCAATGGTTGGGGCACCTCCTATTTTGGTATTAATGAAGAAGGTGATGTCTATGTCACACCTTGTAAGGACAATACCCAAATCGACATCCGTGAAGTGATGGACGAACTGGCTCTTCGTGATGTCACTCCCCCTGTGCTTTTGAGATTTCCTGATATTCTCGACAATCGTATCGAGAAGACGAGTAGCTGTTTCAAGAAGGCTGCCGAGGCATATGAATACAAGGCGGAGAACTTTATCATCTATCCGATAAAGACTAATCAGATGCAGCCAGTGGTAGAGGAGATTATTAGCCATGGACGCAAGTTTAATCTCGGACTTGAAGCGGGTTCCAAACCCGAGCTACATGCCGTTATTGCCGTTCAGTGCCAAAGCGACTCGCTCATCATCTGCAACGGATATAAGGACCAAAGCTATATCGAACTTGCCCTTCTCGCACAGAAGATGGGTAAGAGAATTTTCATTGTGGTGGAGAAACCCAACGAACTCGAACTGATAGCCCGTGAGGCAAAGAAACTGAACGTAAGACCCAATCTCGGTATTCGTATCAAACTCGCTTCGTCGGGCAGCGGTAAGTGGGAGGAGAGCGGTGGAGATGCCAGTAAGTTTGGGCTCACCAGCACCGAACTGCTTGAGGCACTCGAATTGCTGGATAAGAAAGGTATGCGCGACTGCCTCCGTCTGATACATTTCCACATCGGCAGTCAGATTACCAAGATACGTCGTATTCAGGCTGCATTGCGCGAGGCCTCGATGTTCTATGTGCAGCTTCATAAATTGGGATATAATGTAGATTTTGTGGATTGTGGTGGCGGACTTGGTGTTGACTACGACGGCACACGCTCGCCAAGTAGCGAGAGTTCGGTCAACTATTCCATCCAGGAGTATGTCAACGACTGTATCTATACATTCGTCGATGCTGCCAACAAGCACGACCTGCCACATCCCAACCTTATCACCGAGAGCGGACGCTCGCTCACTGCCCATCACTCGGTGCTCGTCATCGACGTGCTCGAAACGGCTTCGCTGCCCGAGATGCCCGAGGAGTATGAGCCTGATGAAAACAGCCATCAGTTGGTGAAGGACCTCTATGATATCTGGGATAATCTCAATCCGCGCTCTATGCTCGAGGACTGGCATGATGCCGAACAGATACGCGAGGAGTGTCTCGACCTCTTCACCCACGGACTAGTGGATCTCAAGACACGTGCCGAAATCGAGAGTATGTACTGGAGCGTGTGTCACGAGATAAACATCCTTGCAAAGCATCTCAAGCACACCCCCGAGGAGCTCATGAATCTCGACAAACTGCTGGCCGACAAGTATTTCTGCAATTTCTCGCTCTTCCAGTCGCTGCCCGACTCATGGGCCATCGACCAGCTATTCCCGATTATGCCTATCCAAAGGCTTAACGAGCGCCCCACTCGCAGTGCAACGTTGCAGGACATCACTTGCGACAGCGACGGAAAGATAGCCAACTTCGTCACCAATCGCAACAACTCGCATATCCTGCCCGTTCACACCCTGCGCAAGAGCGAACCGTATTATCTCGGTGTGTTCCTCGTGGGAGCCTACCAGGAGATACTTGGAGATATGCACAACCTCTTTGGAGACACCACTGCCGTTCATGTCAGTGTGAAGGACGACCACTATCACATCGACCAGGTGATTGATGGCGAAACAGTGGCTGAGGTGCTCGACTATGTGCAGTACGACCCCAAGAAACTCGTGCGCCAGTTGGAGATATGGGTCACTAAGAGTGTCAAGGCTGGTAAGATAACGCTTGAGGAGGGCAAGGAGTTCCTCTCCAACTATCGTTCCGGTCTCTATGGATATACATATTTAGAATAATTATGAAAAAAGAGATTATTAATATTATAAAGGTAGGAGGGGCAGTTGTAGAAGATGAAACACAACTGTCCCGTCTTCTTTCAGATTTCTCATCGGTAGAAGGCAAAAAAGTGCTTGTGCATGGAGGTGGCCGTCGTGCCACCAAGGTGGCAGCACAACTGGGTATAGAAACAAAAATGGTGAATGGCCGTCGTATCACCGACGCCGACATGCTCGAGGTGGTCACAATGGTGTATGGCGGACTCGTCAACAAGAATGTGGTGGCAAAGCTTCAGGCGACAGGTGTCAATGCCCTCGGTCTTACTGGTGCTGATGTGGATGTCATCCGTTCCCACAAGCGCCCCTTGAAAAACGGTATCGATTATGGTTTTGTGGGTGATGTCGATAAGGCCGACGGACGTATGCTTTCCACTCTCATCGAGGCTGGCATTACTCCCGTCATGGCACCACTCACCCACGACGGTCAAGGTAATATCCTCAATACCAATGCCGACACCATCGCTGCCGAAACGGCAAAGGCTCTTGCTCCTTATTATGATGTCACTCTCACTTTCTGTTTTGAGAAAAAGGGTGTCCTGTCTAATCCTGATGACGACGATAGTGTCATCCCTGTTATCACACGCGATGACTTCAATCGTTATGTCGCAGACGGAACAATTGCCGGCGGTATGATTCCCAAGATTGAGAACGCCCTCGATGCCATTCAGGCGGGAGTGAACAAAGTGGTCATCACCAAGGCTGATGCCCTCGGGGAAAACGCCGGAACAGTAATTATCTAATTTACATATTTTAACATAATCAAGTGTAACAAAATCCCTTCACAATCGTCTTCCCTATAGAGAGATGGATAAAATCAGCTTTCGCAACGATATCCTGCCGCTGAAGAACAAGCTCTTCAGAATGGCTCTCCGCATCACTCTCAACAACGCGGAGGCAGAGGATATTGTGCAAGAAACACTGATAAAGGTGTGGAAAAAGCAAGACTCTTGGAATGAGATAGAATCCATTGAGGCCTTCTGCTACGCCATCTGCCGAAATCTCGCTCTCGACCGTATAAAACGCGCCGACAATTTCAGCGAGAGTCTTGATGAGACGCAAAATATGGCAGTTGACACCTCATATTCTTCCAATCCGGAAGAGCAGGTGCAGCAAAGCGACAGAATAAAGCTTGTGAAGGAACTCATCGACCATCTGCCCGAGAAACAACGAAGCGTGATACAGCTCAGAGATTTCGAAGGCAAGAGTTATAAGGAAATAGCCGACATCATGCAGATGACTGACGAACTGGTGAAGGTCACTTTGTTTAGGGCTCGGCAAACGATTAAAAAGAAATTTTTGGAAACAGAAGATTATGGACTATAAGTATATTGAACAGTTGCTCGAACGCTATTGGGATTGCGAGACCACCAATGAGGAGGAATCCATCCTGCGCACCTTCTTCAGTCAGAAGGACGTGCCGGCGCGACTCCTCAAATACCGCAGTCTGTTTGAATATCAGAAGCAGGCAGCCGACGACTCACCTCTTGGAGATGAATTCGACAAGAAGGTGCTTGGAGCCATATACGACGACATCGAGGACTCACCCAAGGTGGTCAAGGCAAAGGTCGTGTCGTTTGGCTCGTATGTCAAGCCGCTTTTCAAGGCTGCCGCTGTGGTGGCTATGGTGCTCACCATCGGAGATGCCGCTCAGTGGTCGATGGGCTATCGCCCACAGCAGCAGGAGGGAACTCCCGCTCAGCAGATGATAGCTGCTGACACTGCCTCCGTTGACAACGGAATGGTGACTGCTGGAGTAAATCAGAACATCAGCGACTCCATTGCCGCCAAGAGCATCAAGGTGATGACCGACTCGATTAAGCCCGAGACGGTTGCCGATCACAACATTAGATAATTTCTATGCTTTCTCTATAATATTAAATCATGTTTAATAAAACACAAAGGAAACTGTGAAGTTTCTGTTCTCTCAAATTTTTCATAACATACTAACATTGTTTATAGGGGTCGCCAAATCAGCGACCCCTCTTCTTTGTCCATATATTCAATTGAAACAGTGCCGGAAGGAAGATGCATATCGAGAACACCACACTCATAATTACTGCCGTCTCGTTCCCACCGAAGATGTCCACAAGCTTTGTCTCGTCTCCGGGATATGCTACTGCTATGAGATATGCCACCGTGTTGTTAGCCCAATGGAACACTACTCCGGGCACGATGCTGCCCGTCCTCATATACAACCATCCCATCAGTAATCCCATCAGAAAAGCATGGGGCGTTTGTGCAGGATTGAAATGAATGAGTGCAAACAAGGCGGCTGATATGCATATCGCTCCCCATTTGCTTTGCATCGACGACAGGAGTACTCTCAATATAGCTCCCCTGAACACCACTTCCTCCACCACAGGAGCCAACAATGCTATCACGAAATATCCCCCGGGAGTTGAGATAATCTTTGTCAACATTTCTCCCGCAGTATCGGGCAATGCGGGCATCTGCTCCTGCAGCCACATCGATGGTATCACCACTCCAATGGCTGCCACTGCACTCCATGCGAGGGTGGCCCATGGCTTCGATTGAATGTAGGTCTTGCCCACGGGTGTCCATTTCCTCCATAGGAAGATGAGCAATGTGATGATACTTGCCGTGGCTGATAATGCCATCAGCACTTTCGGGTCGTCGGCTTTCAGTGCGAAGATGCTGCTTAAGGCAGCTCCGAATGAAACGATTATTTGTATGGCTGAAAATACCACCAAATAGATGGTTACGTCTAAAGAGGTCTTTTTCATTGTTCAATATTTATTAAATCCTTGTTCAACTGTTCGACCAGGGCTTCGGGAGAGTCGAATTTCCTCTCATCCCTTGTTTTCTTAATGAAGGCTATGGTGAGCGTCTTGCCATAGAGATTGCCCTCGAAATGGGGGATATGCACCTCGATGGTGGTGGCCTTTCCGTCGAATGTTGGGCGCGTACCGATGTTCAGCATTGCCCTTCTGCTACTGAAGTCTTCATTCTCACTCCACACATCCACGGCATACACTCCTTTTTCGGGAATCAGTTTGTTGCTGTCGTTGGGGCGTATGTTTGCAGTCGGAAAACCTATTGTCCTGCCGATGTGCTCGCCCGCTACCACCGTTCCTGTAATTGTGTATTCGTGTCCCAAGCATCTTGTGGCATCCTCTATTCGGCCTTCTTTCAGCATACGTCTTATCGACGACGAACTCACGTTGTTGCTGCCGTCGGTGAGTTCATCGCCTCTTATCACCTCTATACCGATTTCCTTGCCGTATCTCACGTAGTCGTCAAATCCCTCTGAGCGGTTATGCCCGAATCGGTTGTCATATCCCGTGGCGAGTATGCTCACGCCTAGTCGCTCCTTCAGTGTGTGGAGCATGAAGTCGCGTGCCGACTGATTTGCCATCTCGCGGTCGAAGTGCAGCACCTCGCATCTGTCTATGCCTGTGGCTTCCAGCAGTTGCTTTTTCTCTTCGAGGGTAGTGAGCATCTCGGGGCACCATTCCGGTTGCACCACCTGACGTGGATGGCGGTCGAAGGTGATGACGCATGATTTCACGCCTCTCTCTCTCGCCACCTTCTTCAACATCTTTATAAGGTGGCAATGGCCGATGTGCACTCCGTCGAAAAATCCTATTGTTGCTATCATTAACTCCTTAATCTCCTTACAGCTCTCAGCACTTCGCCGATGATGAACACGGGTGAAGTGCCTAAGAAAATCCATAACCATGTCTCAAGGTCGAGTGGGGTGGTGCGGAACATCTTACCGCCAAACTCTACTATTAACCATTGTCCCCCCAGGATGATTGCCAACACCAGCAGCAGTCCCTTGTCGGCTGCCAGTCGGTGGAATGCCGTGCGACTGCCCCCTAAGGTCTTGGCGTTGAACAGATTCCACCATTGCAGCATCACGAATATCGTGAAGAAGATGGTGAGCTCTCGTGGTGATACTCCTGCCACTTTCTCGAAATACCACAGTAGGGCGAGCATCATGCCGAAGAACAATATGCCCACGATGGATATCGCCCATCCCATAGTGCGGTTGATGATGAAGTCGGTCTGTTTTCTTGGCTTCTTTGCCATCACGTCGCTCTCGGGGGGAAGTGAGGCGAGAGCCATGGCTGCAAATGTGTCCATAATCAGGTTCACCCACAGCATCTGTGTGATGGTGAGGGGCAGTTCGGTTCCGATGAATGAGCCGCCAAGCACGAGCAACAGGGCAGTGACGTTCACCACCAACTGGAAGAAGATAAACCTCTGTATGTTGCGGTATAGCGAGCGTCCCCATTGCACTGCACTCACTATACTGCTGAACGAGTCGTCGATGAGTGTCATGTCGCTTGCGTTCTTAGCCACACTCGTTCCCGAACCCAATGACAATCCCACGTGGGCATGATTGAGTGCTGGGGCATCGTTGGTTCCGTCGCCAGTCACAGCCACCACCTCTCCGTGCTTCTGCAGCATGTTCACCAGTCGTTGCTTGTCGGTGGGGCGTGCTCGGCTCATCACCTTCAGGGCCTCCACCCTCTGGTATGCCTCCTCGTCGCTGAGGGCTGCAAAGTCGGGACCCGTTATCTGTGCCCCGTCGGGGATGTTGTCATGCCAAATGCCAATCTGTCGTGCTATCTCGATAGCGGTGGCTGATGTGTCGCCCGTCACTATCTTCACGTCTATTCCTGCCCTTGCGCACTCTCTCACTGCCCCTGGCACTTCCTCGCGCAGGGGGTCGCTGATGGCTGCAATGGCCTGTAGGGTGAGTTGCTTGCCACAGTCTTTGAGGTTGAATGTATCCGTGTCATTGTCTATCTCCATATATGCGAAGGCGAGCGTGCGCATGGCCTGCATCTGATAGTTGAGCAACTGTTGTTGTATCTTCTGCGTCTGCTGGTCGTCAAGAGAGCAGTGGGCGGTCACTATCTCGGGTGCTCCCTTCACCATCACATATCTTTTTTTGTCGATATCTATGATGGTAGCCATGTGCTTGTGTTCGGTAGAGAAGGGTTGTTGCCATACGATGTTGCCCTCCTGTCTGAGGGTATTGTAGTCCTCCCCTTGGTCCTTCAGCCATAGCAGGAGTGCAGCCTCGGTGGGATTGCCTATGGTCTTGTCGCCATCCAGTTCGGCGGTCGAGTTCACTGCCATCGCGATGTCTAATAATTGTCTGTCGGTATATATCCCCATGTCGCCCACCTGCATCTTGTTCTGTGTGAGCGTTCCGGTCTTGTCGGTGCATATCACGGTCACTGCTCCCATCGTCTCGCAGGCATGCAGTTTTCTCACGAGATTGTTGCTCTTGAGCATTCGTCGCATGTTGAGCGCGAGGGCGAGCGTCACTGCCATCGGCAATCCCTCGGGCACTGCCATCACTATCAGCGTCACTGCCATCATGAAGTATTTCAGCACCACCTCAGCCATCTTCATGTATTCGGTGGAGTGCCATAGGGGATTGGTCAGGATGTCATGTCCGAGGAATCCCACAAATGCCAATGCCGCCACTGCCGAGCCAATCTTACTGATGAGCTTGGCTAGTCGGTCGAGCTGCATGTTCAGTGGAGTCTTCACGGCTGTTATCTCGGTTGACTTCGTTGCCACCTTACCGATTTCGGTCTTGTCGCCCACGGCAGTCACCTTCATTCGTCCGTGTCCGTTCATCACCATTGTCGAGCGAAGTGCTACATTCGAGGGATAAGTAGCTCCGTCGTTCTTCACCTCCACGAATTTGGATATGATGGGTTCGCCCGTCAGTGTGGATTCGTCAATCTGCAGGTCGGTGGCCTCAAAGAGTGTTCCGTCGGCAGGCACCTCGTCGCCCACTGCCAGCACCACTATGTCGCCCACCACGATTTCCTTACGTGGTATTTCCACCACGTGTCCTCCTCTCACCACCTTCACGGGTTGTTCCTCGCCCAATGCCGTGAGTTCCTCGAATCGTCGGGCTGCATCCCTTTCGAAGTAGAATCCCACTGTTGTTGCGAAGAAGATGGCAAGGAATATGCCTATGGCCTCCACATAGTCGTTTTCGATTACGGCAAGCCCCAATGATATTGCGGCTGCCACGAGCAGGATCTTGATGATCGGGTCGTTGTATTTTTCGAGGTATAGCTTCCACATCGAGGTGCGCTCAGGAGGCGTGAGGATGTTCTCGCCCCATCGTTCCCTGTTCTCTTTCACCTGTTGTTCCGAAAGTCCTCTCACTTTGTTTTCTTCGTTCATTACCTTATTATTATATGATTTTCGGCTGCAAAATTACTAATAAATTGCCATATAATGAGAAAAATCACGCGTTTTTAGTCTTTTTTGCAAAAAATATTTGGTTTTTTGCCAAATTTGCCGTACCTTTGCACTCGAAATACGACGATGTGTCTCACGTCCATCAGTTTTTCATCGGGCTTTTAGCTCAGTTGGTTAGAGCAACAGACTCATAATCTGGAGGTCCTAGGTTCAAGCCCTAGATGGCCCACCTTCAATGAATCAAGCACTTGCGAACAATCGCAAGTGCTTTTTCTTTATCACTCTTCAATCACTAATGTCACCTCGCGCCTACACTCCAGATTCTTGCGGATGTGCTCGTAGAGGGTGTCCCTCACATGAGGCAGTGTAGCCGATGATAATCATCTTACGGTGATATGCATGCCGTGACGGGCATAGGATATGCTCAGATTACTACAACTCCAAGCCATCGAGCAGCGTGACGTAGATTTCAATGGCATTCCGGATTTCGGATATGCAGATGTATTCGTCGGCAGAGTGGGAGCGTGACGACTCCCCAGGGCCGAGCTTCAATGAAGGGAATGGCATGAGCGCCTGATCGGACAGAGTAGGTGATCCGAAGGGCTTCATGCCCATCTTTTTGCATTTTACAACAATAGGATGCTCGGGGTCGATCTTCGACGAACCGAGACGGAAGGAGCGGGCGCGACACTCGCTCTTGAGGTGTTTCTGAAGATGGGCAAGCACTAACTCGTTGCGATAGAACTCGTTGGTGCGTATGTCGATGGTGAAGTCACACTTGTCGGGCACCACATTGTGCTGGGTGCCGGCGTTGAGGATGGTGACGGTCATCTTCGTGGGCCCGAGCAGCGGGCTTGTGCGTCGGAACTGGTGATTGCGTATCCATGCGATGTCGTCGAGGGCGATGTATATGGCGTTGACGCCCTCGTTGCGTGCGGCATGTCCCGAGCGGCCGTGGGCAGTACAATCCACCACCATCAGTCCCTTTTCGGCTATGGCTGGCTGCATACCCGTTGGCTCGCCCACTATAGCCACATCAATCTTGGGCAGCAGCTTAAGGGCGCGCTCGCATCCGTTCTTCCCCGACACCTCCTCCTCGGCCGAGGCGAGATACACCATATTATATTTACGCTCGCGAGAGTCGAGGATGTCGAATGCCTGAAGTAGCGACACCAGTCCGCCGCCGCAGTCGTTGCTGCCGAGCCCGTAGAGCCGGTCGTAGGCAATCCCGGGGCGAAAAGGGTCGCGAGTCCAGGATGCCGCGGGCTTCACCGTGTCTATGTGTGCGTTGAGCAGCAGAGTGGGCTTGCCCTCGTCAAAGTTGTGCGATAGAGCCCACACGTTGTTGGCTTCGCGATGCGGCTCAAATCCCATTTGGCTGATACATTGCTGCATGATGTCGGCAGCAAGAGTCTCGTCGCGGCTCACCGATGGAGTGGCTATCATGCGCTTTAGCAATTCTATCGCCCTGTCGGAATATTTGTTGTAGTTGATGTCCATAATTATGTAATTTTGGGACAAAGTTACACAAATTTGCCCTAAATACAAAAAAAACTTTGAATTTGTTTTGTCGTTTGCCCGAGTTTTTGTATTTTTGCATTAAAATTAAAATCATACTGCGATGAAAATGAATTGTCATCTATCCGTTTTGGTGCACGAGCAAGCCAAGCAATATGGCGATCGTGAGGAGATAATCTACAAGGACTTTGGCGGCTCCGAGTGGAAGTCGCTGACGTGGAACCAACTGTCGGCCACCGTCAAGCAGGCGTCGAACGCATTGCTCAACATCGGTGTGAAGGTGCAGGAGAATATCGGCATCTTCGCCAACAATTGTGCGCAATATCTCTATTGCGACTTCGGAGCGTGGGGCGTTAGGGCTGTCACCATCCCATTCTATGCCACGAGCAGCGAGCAGCAGATACAGTTTATGGTAAACGACGCCCAGGTGCGCTTCCTCTTCGTGGGTGAGCAGGAACAGTATGACAAGGCACATCGCATCTTCGCCCTCTGTCCGTCGCTCGAGCGCATCATCATCTTCGACAAGACAGTGCGCATCAGCAGTCACGACCCCAACGCCCTCTACTTCGACGATTTTCTAAAGCTTGGCGAGGGACTGCCGAGGCAGTCGGAGGTGGAGGCTCTGCTGAAGCAGGCAAGTATGGATGATCTTGCAAACATATTATATACAAGTGGTACGACTGGCGACAGTAAGGGAGTGATGCTCAGTCATGAGCAGTATTATACTGCCCTTAAGGGTAATCAAGAGGTGGTGCCAGTGGATGAAAACGACCGTGTGCTCAATTTCCTGCCCTTTGCCCATATCTTTGAGAAGGGATGGGCTCTGCTGGGAATGACGGTGGGTGCAAGGATGATTGTAAACACCTATCCGCAGGAGGTGCAGCAGTCGATGAGAGAGACGCATCCCACGAGTATGTCGTCGGTGCCTCGATTCTGGGAGAAGGTATATACGGGTGTGATGGAGAAGATTGACAATGCCGGAGCTCTGCAGCGCAAGATATTCCAGAACGCTCTTCGTGTGGGTCGCAAGCATAATATCGAGTATCTGAGCCGTGGCAAGCGACCGCCCCTTATGCTTCATCTTGAATATGAGGCTATCAACAAGACTTTGTTCAGTATGGTGCGCAAGGAACTGGGGCTCACCAATCCCAACATATTCCCCACTGCCGGTGCGGCTATATCGCCAAACATAGAGGAATTTGTGCATGCCATCGGTTTGAACATGGTGGCGGGATACGGATTGACGGAGAGTCTTGCAACCGTGTCGTGCGACCAGTTGGACAAGGTTTACACCATCGGTTCGGTGGGACGTCCGCTTAGTGTCGTGGATGTGAAGATAAGCGACGAGGGGGAGGTGCTACTCAAGGGAAAGACTATCACTAAGGGGTATTACAACCGTCCTGACCTCAACGACTCGACATTTACTGCCGACGGGTATTTCCGTACTGGCGACTGTGGATATCTGAAGGATGGCGAGCTATTCCTTACGGAGCGTATCAAGGATCTATTCAAGACATCCAACGGCAAGTATATAGCTCCACAGATGATCGAGTCGCGATTGCTCGTTGATAAGTATATCGACCAAATAGCCATCATCGCCGACCAGCGCAAATTCGTGTCGGCTCTCATCATCCCCGAATATCGCCTCCTCGAGGAATATGCCCGTCAGAAGGGAATCCCCTTTGAGAGTCGCGATGACCTCTGTGCCAACGAGCAGATACACTCGATGATGTGGGAGCGCATAGAGACACTGCAGCAGCAACTCGCCCACTACGAGCAGGTGAAGCGGTTTACACTCATTGCCCATCACTTCAGTATGGAGAACGGTGAGCTCACGAATACGCTCAAACTGAAACGTAGGGTGATCAACGAGAACTACAAGGAAGAGATTGAAAAGATGTATGAGGAGAGTTGATAATGAAGAATGAAGAGTGAAGAATGAAGAAGTAGCTACCGCGATGACAAACTTGAATTAATTAAGAGAAGAAGACAATATTGATGATAACAGCAGAACAACTGAAAGACGTGATGGAGCGCACGGATGCACTCCACAAATATCTCGACATCGACCGTAAGAAAATCGAATTCGAGGAAGAAGACCTTCGCACGCAGGCTCCCGACTTCTGGGACGACCCCAAGCGCGCTGAGGAACAGATGAAGAAGGTGAAGTCGATAAAGAAATGGATTGACGGATATAACGAGGTGAAATCGAGAGCCGACGAACTGCAACTCGCCTTCGACTTCTACAAGGAGGATATGGTGACCGAGGAGGAGGTGGACGACAACTATGACAAAGCCCTGAAGGCCATCGAAGACCTAGAACTCCGAAATATGCTCAGACAGAAGGAAGACCCGATGGATTGCGTGATGAAAATCAACTCTGGAGCGGGCGGTACGGAGAGCCAGGACTGGGCGTCGATGCTTATGCGAATGTACCAGCGATGGGCAGAGGCTCACGGACATAAGGTGACCATCAGCAACCTGCAGGACGGCGACGAGGCTGGCATCAAGAGCGTGACGATGGAGATAGAAGGTGGCGAGTATGCCTATGGCTATCTCAAGAGCGAGAACGGTGTGCATCGACTCGTGCGAGTGTCGCCTTTCAATGCCCAGGGCAAGCGAATGACCAGTTTTGCATCGGTGTTTGTATCGCCACTCGTGGATGACACCATCGAGGTGTATGTAGATCCATCGAAGGTGAGTTGGGACCTGTTCCGAAGCGGGGGAGCAGGAGGTCAGAACGTCAACAAGGTGGAGACGGGAGTGAGACTGAGATATCAGTATGTGGATCCCGATACAGGCGAGGAGGAGGAAATACTCATCGAGAACACCGAGAGCCGCAAACAGCTCGAAAACCGTAACAACGCCATGCGACTGTTGAAATCCCAACTATATGACCGTGCCATGAAAAAACGCCTCGAGGCCCAAGCCAAGATAGAGGCTGGCAAGAAGAAGATTGAGTGGGGCAGTCAGATACGCAGTTACGTCTTCGACGACCGCCGTGTGAAAGACCACCGCACCAACTATCAGACAACGGATGTGGATGGCGTGATGGACGGCAAGATCGACGGATTTATAAAAGCCTATCTCATGGAGTTCCCCGTGAACGATGAAGAATGATAACTAAAAAATATAATAACTATGAGCAAAAAGAATAATGCGCGTCGTGCCGCTTATCAAGCACGACAAGAGAAAGAAGGCAAGAAAGTGGTAAACTGGATATTCGGTGCACTGATATTCCTCGCCATTTGCTTTGTCATCTATTCAGTGTATATCATGATGTAATAACTCTATGGCATTAGAGATAGAACGAAAATTCTTGGTAAACTCCAACTGCTATCGCGAGGCGGCAAGCTCAAAGAGTCGCATACGCCAAGGCTACATCTGTCGTGAGAGCGGAAGGACGGTAAGGATAAGAATACGCGACGGACGGGGATTCCTCACTATCAAGGGACCCTCGCCCAACGGTATTTCGAGATATGAGTTTGAGAAGGAGATTTCACTCGATGAGGCTGAACATCTCTTCGAACTGTGTCAACCGGGAGTAATAGACAAGACACGCTATCTCGTGCCGATGGCCGACGGTCACGTCTTCGAGGTGGACGAGTTCTATGGTGAGAATGACGGCCTCGTGATTGCCGAGGTGGAGCTATCCTCGGAGGATGAGCCATTTGAACTTCCTCCCTTCATCGAGCGTGAGGTGACAGGCGACCGCCGCTACTATAACTCCCATCTCACCACTAATCCCTACACTACCTGGAGCTGATTTTCTTTAGAGCCATACCGAAGAGGGCTGCAAGGGTAACACCCACGGCGTTGGCTAAAAGATCAATCCAGTCGCCACTGCGTCGGCCGCCAGTGCAATACTCCTGCAGCAATTCAATGCAGCCGCTCATGACTATGGGCAAGAGCCATGCCCATAGGAAGAGGTTAATGCGGTGGCAAAGCCACTTGTGCTTGACGAGATACTCAATCCACAGAGTGCCGAATGTGCCGCCATACATCGCTATGTGCACCCACTTGTCGATGAACTCCACCTCGTCGAGCTCTGTCTTCGGGGGAGTGAAGAACGACAGATACCATATTAATAATATAAAGAACGACGATAAGGGGTATTTCCTTATGGTCTGCTTGATTTTTATCGCTATTTCTTTCATTTTTTCATCCATTTTATGTTAAAATCCACTTTTTGACACATTTTTTGTATCATTATTTTCAATTTGGGTGCAAAATTAAGAAAATAATTGTAATTTTGCAAGCAAATTAGAGAGAAAATAGAAATGTCACAACAAGAAAGAGCAAAATTCGGCAGTAAAATGGGAGTAATACTTGCCACTGCCGGTTCGGCCATCGGCTTAGGCAACGTATGGCGATTTCCATATATGGCAGGTGAGAACGGCGGTGCTGCCTTCATCATCTTCTATATAATGTGCGTTGTGGTGTTGGGACTGCCCTGCATGGTGAGCGAGTTTATCATCGGACGTCATGCCCAGGCAAATACCGCCCGTGCCTACAACAAGATTTCGGGGTCGAAGATATGGACAGTAGTGGGCTGCCTCAGTGTGCTCACGGGATTTCTCATCACAAGCTATTATGCCGTGGTGTCGGGATGGTGCCTGCAGTATATCTATGCCTCGGTGATGGGTCATCTCGATGGCGACCCTGAGTATTTCAAGCAGTATTTCACCGACTTCTCTACCAATCCCGTCAAACCGATAGTGTGGACTGTTGCCATTCTCGGCATCACTCATCTCGTCATCCAGCACGGTGTGCGCGACGGAATAGAGAAGGCCTCCAAGATGCTTATGCCCATGCTCTTCATTCTGCTGTTGGTGTTGGTAGTATCGTCGTGCATGTTGCCCAATGCAATTGCCGGAATAGAATTCCTCTTCAAACCCGACTTCTCGAAGGTGACGCCCGACGTGCTGCTCAGTGCCCTCGGACAGTCGTTCTATTCGATGAGCATCGGTATGGGATGCCTCTGCACCTATGCCTCATATTTCAGTCGTCATACCAACCTGTTGCGGTCGGCAGTGCAGATAGGACTTATCGACACGTTTGTGGCAATACTTGCGGGCCTCATGATTTTCCCTGCTGCATTCTCGGTGGGAGTAAGCCCGGATAGCGGTCCGTCGCTTATCTTCATCACATTGCCCAACGTTTTCCAGCAGGCGTTTGCCGGAATGCCCGTGTTGGGATATGTCATCTCGTTGGCGTTCTATGCCCTACTGTCGTTGGCAGCCCTCACGTCGCTCATCTCGCTGCATGAGGTGAGCACGGCTTTCTTCTACGAGGAACTGCACATCGGTCGCAAGAAGGCGGCATTGATAGTCACCGTATCGTGCAGTGTGCTTGGCGCCATCTGTTCGTTGTCGCTCGGAGGATATGAGGTGATGAGTTTCCTTGGCAAGACGCTGTTCGACATCTTCGACTTTGTCACTGGTCAGGTGTTCCTGCCCGTATGCGGATTCCTCACATGTCTGATGGTGGGATGGTATCTGCCGCACAAGTTGGTGCGCGACGAGTTTACGAATTGGGGCACTCTCCGTGGTTCGCTCTTCCATGTCTATCTCTTCGCCATCAAGTATCTCTGTCCGGCATTTATCATGATTATCTTCCTGCATCAATTCGGGTTGATATAATATTTATATTTTTTAATCTTGCGAAGCGACAAGATATGACAGAAGAAAAAAGAGGCAGCTTCGGCTCCAAGATAGGCATAATCCTCGCCACAGCCGGTTCAGCGGTGGGCTTGGGCAATGTGTGGCGATTCCCATATATGACAGGCGAGAACGGAGGTGCGGCCTTCATTCTCGTGTATATTGTGTTCATCTTTTTGCTCGGAATCCCGGGGATGGTGAACGAGTTTATCATCGGTCGCCATTCGGCATCCAATGCCGCCCGTGCCTATCACAAGATGTCGAGAGGACGGCCCTGGAGGGGAGTAGGACTGTTGGGCATCCTTTGCTCCACTATCATCCTCGGGTTCTATTCGGTGGTGGCTGGTTGGTGTCTGCAATATCTGTATGCCTCGATAGCAGGTCAACTGTCGGGTGATGCCGACTATGTGAGGAGTTATTTCCAGGAGTTCTCGTCGAGTCTTCTCAGACCGATATTATGGTCAGTGGGATTCGTGCTGCTCACCCACTTGGTGATTATCCGTGGAGTGAAGAAGGGAATAGAGCGCATATCCAAGTTGCTCATGCCAACGCTCTTCGTCCTGCTTATCATCCTTGTCATTTCCTCGTGCATGCTTCCGGGGGCGATGGCGGGAGTGGAGTTCCTCTTTAAGCCCGACTTTTCGAAGATTACGTCAGATGTCATCTTGGCAGCCCTCGGACAGTCGTTCTTCTCGCTCAGTCTCGGTACGGCATGTCTTTGCACATACGCCTCATATTTTGGTCGCGAAACCAACTTGCTGAAGTCGGCAGTGCAGATATCCATCATCGACACCATAATAGCCATTCTCGCTGGTCTCATGATATTCCCCGCGGCATTTTCGGTGGGAGTGAGTCCAGATAGCGGTCCGTCTCTCGTGTTCATCACTTTGCCCAACGTTTTCCAACAGGCATTCGCGTCGATGCCCATAGTGGGATATGTCATCTCCATCCTCTTCTATGCCTTGCTTGCTGTGGCAGCCCTCACCTCCACCATCTCGATGCATGAGATTGGAACGGCATATTTTCATGAGGAGCTCAAGAGGCCTCGTGTTCAGGCAGCATGGATAGTGACTGTGGGAGCATGCGTGATTGGTATGCTGAGCAGTATGTCGTGTGGTGCCTGCAACCTGAGATTGCTTGGAATGTCGCTCATGGATTTCTTCGACTGCATCACGGCCCAATACATGATGCCCATCGGAGCCTTGCTCACTAGTCTGTATATCGGTTGGGGAGCGCGCACGGCAGTGGTCAACCGTGAGTTTACCAACTGCGGCACTGTCTATCGTCGTCTCTTCCCCGTATATCTCTTCATGGTGCGCTTCATTTGTCCCATCCTCATCGCCATCGTCTTTCTCAATCAGTTGGGGGTGATATAAATACAAAGACACTGAATCACAGAGCTATTATTTCTCTGTAATTCAGTGTCTTTGTTTGTTTCATTGACTTCGTCGATGGCTGGCTTCACCTCAGCATAGCTCGAGCGAGCTCGGCTCTGCGTTCGGCTTGCGCAGCCATTCTTCATTCTTCAACTACCGAGAAGTCTTCCTTGCCTACTCCGCACAATGGGCATACCCAATCATCGGGAATGTCCTCGAATGCTGTTCCTGCTGCGATGCCGCCTTCGGGATCGCCTACTTCTGGGTCATACACCCAGCCACATGTGTCGCAAATGTACTTTTTCATTTTTTATTTCCTTTCTTTTTTATAGGGTTAATAACTTATCTATCTTCTCGAATATCATTTCGGGAGTGATGCCCGTCATGCAGGCGAAATCACCACGGCGGCAAGGCCTATTGCCGAATATGCTGCAAGGGCGACAGGCGAGCGGCAACTGCACTGCATTGTCCTCACTCTGATGCCATCCCATGAATCCCGCATAGGGGTGGGTGGCTCCCCATACACTCACCACTGGAGTGCCCGTGATTGAAGCCATGTGCATGTTGGCACTATCCATCGACACCATCACGTCGAGATTGCTCATCAGTACCAGTTCCTGATACATGGACTCAAGATGCTTGCCCACATAGAGGCATCGTCCATGCTTAGAGCACCATGAGGTGAACGTGCGGTCTTCGTCTATTCCACGTCCGAAGAGGAAGATGCGGCAGTGGGGATATTTCTCCTCAATCATATCTATGACTCGCTCCATCCGCTCGGGAGGATACACCTTACCCTTGTGGGCGGCAAAGGGTGCTATGCCGATCCATTGTTCGCCTGAATTGTGCGGACCGATTGCCGCGGGCAGCAGATTGAGATTGCCTTTCTCAACGCCAAAAATCGAAGTGAATTTCAAATCCACGGGATACCCCAATCGGGCAAGCACATTGGCATAATTCTCAAACGAGGTAGGCAGTTGCACCATTCGTTTGGCAGTTGCAGAGGTGAGGGCTCGCCGCTCATTGCGATGCTTGTTGATGTGCGCAACCCTGAAACGTTCAAGGTTGAAGCGCATGCGCAGATAGGCAGAGCGAAGCACTCCGTGGAAATCAGCCACGGCGGTGGGTTTCTTCGCAACAAGACGACGGTAGAGGGCGTTGAGCCCCTTTATGCCACGATATTCGCCCTTGATGTCGGCCTCCATAAAATTGACGTTAGGGGCGAGGTCCTCAAAGAACGGTCGGGCGAAGCCTCGGCTCAACACCGTTATCCTCACCTGAGGATAGGTCTTGGCGAGGGAATACACGACGGGCACTGCCATGGCCACATCGCCCAAGGCTGAAAACCTGATAATAAGTATGTGCTCTTTCTTCATCGTTTGCCTATGGGATTTATGTGGAGTATCTTGACTCCTTGAATTACTTTCTGTAGAGAACGGGATTAGTGGAAGGGTCGTTGTACATCTTCATCTGTCGATACACCTTCATGTACTTGCGTCCAGCCTCGATGTCCTCAAGCAGTTGGTCAATGGCAAGGCACAGGTCCTTCTGTTGTTCGAGCAACACGTCGAGCTTGGCGGCACAACGTGCGCGATGTTCCTCGTTGGCGTCGTCGCGCTCCACTTGTTCGCGCATGTGGTATATCTTCAGCGCAAGGATAGACAAGCGGTCGATGGCCCATGCCGGACTCTCGGTGTTGAGTCGGGCGTCGGGCAGCGGTTTCACCTCTCCGTATTTCTGTCTGAAGTAACTGTCGATTTCCTCCACGAGGTCGGTGCGGTCCTGATTGCTGCGGTCGATGCGCCTTTTCAGGTTGAGAGCTTCGACGGGGTCGATGTGTGGGTCGCGGATAATGTCCTCGAAGTGCCACTGGACAGTGTCTATCCAGCACTTCATATATAGGTTGTAGTCGATGGACCCTCGGTCGTATGGATTGTTCATCGGCGTGTCCACATTGTCCGTGAGATGATAATCTCTAATTGCCTGTCCGAAGATCAGGTTTGAGTGTTCTGTAAATGACATTTTTCTTCGTTGTTCTATTAATTTTAGTGCAAATCTATAAAAACTTTCTGAAATAACCAACTATTTTGCGTTTTTTTTCCTATAAAGGGGCGTTTTTTAAATACTTTTGTGTACTTTTGCGGCTGAAATGAAGATAATTGTTGACGATAAGATACCATATATACGTGAAGCGCTCGACAGAATAGAGGCCGACGTGGAGTATATTCGTGGTGCCGACATCAAGCCTGCGGATGTGGCTGATGCCGACGCCCTGATAGTGCGCACCCGCACACGTTGCGACCGTCATCTGCTCGAGGGCAGCAAGGTGGAGTTTGTTGCTACAGCTACCATCGGCATCGACCATCTCGACACCGAGTGGCTCGGCTCAACAGGCATACATTGGGTCAACTGTCCAGGGTGCAATGCCTCGTCGGTGGGGCAGTATGTCGAGACATCGCTCATGCGCCTCTCCCTCACCTCGGGAGTGACGGTGGGCATCGTGGGTTGCGGACATGTGGGCAAGGAGGTGAAGAAGGTGTGCGAGCGCATGGGGCTGAAGATGCTCATCAACGACCCCTATGTAGCCGATCCCTCATATGTGTCGCTCGATGACATAATCCGCCATGCCGACATCATCACATTTCATGTACCTCTTACATATAAAGGTGGACATCACACACACATGATGGCCGATAGTGGTTTCTTCGACCGTCTTGTCTCACGTGGGCGTCCCCTGGAATGTATCATCAACACCAGCAGAGGAGGCATCATCGACGAGAAGTTGCTCATTCGCGCCCTCGACAGGGGAGTGATAAAGCATGCCGTAATCGACACATGGGAAGGTGAACCTGACATCAACCGACAGTTGATGGAGCGTGCCGACATTGCTACTCCACATATCGCGGGATATAGCGCCGACGGCAAGGTGAAGGCCGACAATATGGTGATAGATGCGCTATGCTGTCACTTCGGTATCAAGAATCCCGGAGAGGTGGTGCCCCCGCCGCTTCCCGACGACTTTATATATAAAGGTAGTGCGCTCGACCTCTACGACCCCCTTGTGGATTCCCAAAAACTGAAATCACATCCCGAGACATTTGAAGAGCAAAGAGGATGCTATCCACTGAGACGAGAGAAGGTATAGTTGTCGAGCACAAAAATGCAAATGTAATTGCTCAAAAAGATAAAAATGTGCAATTTTGATGATGTAGTTATGCACAATAAAGGGTGGAATGTGCATTTTTCTTCATTTTTTGCACAAAAAATTTGCAAATGTGAAATAAAATTTGTTACTTTGCACCCGATTTTGAAAACGATACACATTATTAACATTTTAAATATTAGAAATTATGTCAGAAATTGAATCAAAAGTAAAGGCTATCATCGTTGATAAGCTGGGTGTAGATGAGGCTGAAGTAAAGCCCGAAGCAAGTTTCACAAACGACCTCGGTGCTGACTCACTCGACACTGTAGAGCTCATCATGGAGTTTGAGAAGGAGTTCGGAATCTCTATTCCAGACGACAAGGCTGAGAAGATCGGTACTGTAGGTGATGCTATCAGCTACATCGAGGAGAATGCCAAATAAATGATTTTATAGGCTGAACTTGGAATTGGGAGCAGGCTGTCCGTTTTATAGGACTCATTGCCTCTCCGAATTCCAATTTCTTTTGTATTATTAATCTTACTTTTTATTTAATGGAACTTAAAAGAGTTGTTGTAACAGGCCTTGGAGCGGTAACTCCAGTGGGCAACACTCCTGAGGAGACATGGGAGAATCTCGTGGCTGGAAAGAGTGGGGCAGCGCCTATTACATTGTTTGACGCATCAAACTTCAAGACCCAGTTCGCCTGCGAGGTGAAGGGGCTTAATATCAATGAATATATCGACCGTAAGGAAGCCCGCAAGATGGACCGCTATACACAGTTGGCTCTTGTGGCTGCCACACAGGCTGTCAACGACAGCAAGATCGACGCCGAGGATCTTGACAAGAACCGCATTGGCGTTATCTTCGGTGTGGGTATCGGCGGTATAAAGACTTTCGAGGATGAGGTGAAGTACTACGGACTGCATGAGGCTGAAGGCCCCAAGTTCAATCCTTTCTTCATCCCGAAGATGATTGCCGACATCGCATCGGGTCAGATTTCAATCAAGTATGGTTTCCATGGTCCTAACTATACCACCACATCGGCTTGTGCCTCTTCAACAAATGCTCTTGCCGACGCGTTCAACGTGATTCGCCTGGGCAAGGCTGATGCCATCGTTGCTGGTGGTGCCGAGGCAGCTATCTGCGCTTGTGGTGTGGGCGGATTCAATGCCATGCACGCCCTCAGTACCCGTAACGACGACCCCGAGCACGCCTCACGTCCGTTCAGTGCAAGTCGCGATGGATTTATCATGGGCGAGGGTGCAGGATGTCTCATCCTCGAGGAACTGGAGCATGCCAAGGCACGTGGCGCCAAGATATATGCCGAGATGGTAGGCGAGGGCATGAGTGCCGACGCTCATCACATCACAGCTTCTCACCCCGAGGGACTCGGTGCCATTCTCGTGATGAAGAATGCATTGGAGGATTCTGGTCTAAAGCCCGAGGACATCGACTATATCAACGTGCACGGAACATCCACACACGTGGGTGACATCTCTGAGGCAAAGGCCATCAAGGAAGTGTTTGGAGAGTCGGCTTACAAGCTTAACATCAGCTCTACCAAGTCGATGACAGGTCACCTGCTCGGTGCTGCTGGTGCAGTGGAGGCTATGGCCACAGTGCTTGCAGTGAAGAACGACATCGTTCCCCCGACAATCAACCACGTTGAGGGCGACAATGACGAGGAGCTCGACTACAACCTCAACTTCACATTCAACAAAGCCCAGAAGCGCGAGGTGCGTGCTGCCATCAGCAACACCTTCGGATTCGGTGGACACAATGCTTGTGTAGTATTCAAGAAGTATGCTGAATAACAGTATCATAGATAGAATCAAGCTCCCTTTCCGCAAGGAGAAGGAGCTTTTTTCTTCTCTTCGCGAGATTCTCGGGTTTTATCCACGTCACATCGAGCTATACAAACTGGCACTCATGCACAAAAGTATAGCACGGCGCAATGCCAAGGGAAAGCCAGTGAACAACGAGCGACTCGAATTCTTGGGCGATGCCGTTCTGGATGCTGTCGTGGGCGACATCGTCTATCGGCACTTCGAGGGCAAGCGAGAGGGATTCCTCACCAATACACGAAGCAAACTCGTGCAACGCGACACACTCAATAAACTTGCACAGGAGATGGGTATTAACCGACTCATACTCTCGTCAGGACACTCCAACTCCCACAATAACTACATGGGCGGCAATGCCTTCGAGGCTCTTGTGGGCGCCATCTATCTCGACCGTGGTTACAACATGTGCATGCGGTTTATGCAAAAACGCATACTGTCGCAACTCATTAATATAGACAAGGTGGCATATAAGGAGGTAAACTTCAAGAGCAAGCTCATTGAATGGAGTCAGAAAAACAAGGTGAGACTCGACTTCAAGCTCGTCAGCCAAAGCAAGGAGAGCGGTGGCAGTCCCACATTTATATATAAGGCAATAATCGAGGGACTCGATGGCGGACAGGGAAAAGGCTACTCTAAGAAGGAGAGCCAGCAGATAGCCTCGAAGGAGACTTTGCAGCGACTGAAACGCGAACCGCAATTCATTGATGCCGTCTTTGCAGCAAAGACCGAACGCACCAAGATGGAGGAAATGCCAGTGCTCAACGTGCCCGACACCGAGGAGAAGGAAGACTTTATCATCACCCACGACATCCCAGCCGAAGAGCCTCGTGAGGATAATCCCAAAACGACAGCCAAGACCAAGAAGCAGGAAAAACCAGTAGCTCCTGCAGTGGAGATAGAGGAGGAGAACGACGAGTTTGACCTCTCCGACATATCTGCCGCCACTCCTAAGTCGCAGTCAAGGGAGGATATCATTGCAGCTGCTGAGGCTGCGGCATACGAATAAAAGCTATATTAAACACAGGGAAATAAAAACATAGGGATTTTTCTCTGTGTTTTTATTATTTTATACGACGTGAAATCATAAATAATGTAAAAGTGGGCGCTATTACAAAAGAAATGATTACTTTTGCACATTCAAAAGAAAAGAAAAATGAGTTTGACCAGTATTATAGGCAAATTTTTTGTACCTCGACAGCAAGAACTGGAGAGGCATAACGACGAGGGCGAGGCAATGCAGAGACATGTGCTTGCCACACTGCTCGAGTCGGCCAACGACACTGAATACGGAAGGAAACACCTTTTCGACATAGCAAAGGGACAGTATGAGGGATTTATTGCCCACACTCCTCTAAACACCTACGAAGAGCTCAAGGGCGACATCGACCGAATGAGACATGGAGAGGCTGACGTGCTATGGCCGGGGGTGGTGAGATGGTATGCCAAGTCGTCGGGAACAACCAACGACAAGAGCAAGTTCATACCCGTGAGCCGACAGGGACTAAAGGACACTCACTATCGAGGAGGACAGGATGCCGTGGCGATGTATCTCGCCAATAATCCTAAAAGCCGACTCTTCGACGGAAAGGCACTTATTCTCGGGGGAAGCCATTCGCCCAACTACAATGTGGCCAACAGTATCGTTGGCGACCTTAGTGCTATCCTTATCGAGAATATTAATCCGTTGGCTAATCTCGTCAGAGTGCCCAAGAAACAGACGGCTCTCATATCCGACTTCGAACTCAAGCGCGATCGTATAGCACGCGAGACGATGACTAAGAATGTCACCAACATCAGCGGTGTGCCGTCGTGGATGCTCTCCGTGCTGACAAGGGTGATAGAACTATCGGGGAAAAGCCACCTTGAGGAGGTGTGGCCCAATCTCGAAATGTTCTTCCATGGCGGCGTGGCGTTCACACCCTATCGCAAGCAGTATGAGCAGCTCATCACAAGTCCCAATATGCACTATATGGAGACATATAACGCCAGTGAGGGATTCTTCGGACTGCAAAACGACCCAAGCGACAAGTCGATGCTCTTGATGCTCGACTATGGCGTGTTCTACGAGTTCATACCGATGGACGAGTTCGGACGCGAGAACCCTACGGTGGTGCCTCTGTGGGGAGTGGAGACGGGAAAGAACTATGCCATGGTGATCTCAACGTCAAGCGGACTATGGAGATATATCATTGGAGACACAGTTATGTTCACGAGCGTCAATCCATATAAATTCTTAATCACCGGCCGTACTAAGCATTTTATCAATGCCTTCGGTGAGGAACTCATTGTGGATAATGCCGAACAGGGACTTGCATACGCCTGTCAGCAGACAGGGGCACAGGTGCTCGAATATACCGCAGCTCCAGTGTTCATGAACGAAGAGGGAAAATGTCGCCACCAGTGGCTCGTGGAATTCAGTAAGGAACCGGATGACTTGGCTCTCTTTGCCCAAGCACTCGACCGACGACTTCAGGAAATCAACAGCGACTATGAGGCGAAGAGATATAAGAATATCACTCTTCAACCTCTCGAACTGATAAAGGCCCAACCAGGACTCTTTGAGATGTGGATGAAGAAGCGAGGAAAACTCGGTGGTCAGAACAAGGTGCCGAGACTGAGCAACTCGCGCGAGTACATAGAGCAGCTGTTGAAAATGAAGAATGAAGAATATTGAATTAATTCGTCATATTTGATACATTGAAAGATTTAAGATACATATTACCACTTGTCATCATGATGATGATTGCCGGATGTGCCAGAATGGGACAGCCCGACGGGGGATGGTATGACGACAAACCGCCACAGATTATCGCCACCACACCATCTGACAATGGAACGGGGGTGAAGGATAAAAAAGTGGTCATATATTTCGACGAATATATTAAGGTGGAGGATGCCACAAACAATGTGGTAGTGTCGCCCCCTCAACTCGAAATGCCCGAAATAAAAGGTGCGGGAAAGAAGATCGTGGTGGAACTGAAAGACAGCCTCAAGGACAATACCACTTACACCATCGACTTCTCGGATGCCATCACAGACAACAACGAGGGTAATCCTCTCGGCAACTACACCTTCACCTTCTCCACAGGAGCTCAGGTGGATACAATGGAGGTGTCGGGCACTATCCTAGATGCCAGTAATCTCGAACCCGTGAAGGGTATCATGGTGGGACTGTATGCCGACCTTGAGGACTCGGCCTTTTACACCAAACCCTTGCTGAGGGTGGCACGTACCGACAGTCGTGGGCGATTCATCATTCGCGGTGTGGCTAAGGGCAAATATCGTGCCTATGCCTTGCAGGATATGGATGGCGACTATAAATACAGTCAGAAAGGAGAAATGATTGCATTCTCCGACCGTATCATCGAACCTACATGCGGTCCTGACACACGACAGGACACCATTTGGCGCGACTCTCTGCGTATAGACACAATCATTCGCCGTGGATACACCCATTTCTATCCCGATGATGTGGTGCTAAGGGCATTCACAATGCCGCTCACCGACAGGTATATGATAAAAAACCAAAGACAGGAACCCGAGCGACTGGAGTTCTTCTTCAGCTATGGCAGTGATTCGCTGCCCAAGATGAAAGGACTTAACTTCGATGCCGACAGTGCCTTTATCGTGGATGCGAATCCGAAGAAGGACACTATCACATACTGGCTTCGCGACACGGCTCTCATCAATCGCGACTCACTGGAGATAGAATATTCATATCATATCACTGATACTCTCGGACAACTCGTGCCACAGACAGACACACTCTTGATGGTGCCAAAACTACCTTTTGAGAAAAGGCAGAAGATGCTGGAGAAGGAGATGGAGAAATGGCAAAAACAGCAGGACAAGCTAAAGAAGAAGGGTGAACGCTATGACTCGGTGTGGCTGCCCAAACCGCTCGACATACGAGTGACGGCTCCATCATCTCTTACCCCCGAGAGCTATCTCTATTTCACTATGCCAGCTCCATTGGCACGCTGTGACACGTCGATGATTCATCTGCAAGCTAAAGTGGATACACTATGGGTGCCGCAGAAATTCGACTGGCAGCCGAGGCCGCAGTCTATCCTCTCTTATAGACTTGAAGCTGTATGGACACCAGGAACAGAGTATCAGTTGGAGATAGATTCAGCTGCCTTCGAAAGCATTTATGGCATTGTGAACGACAAGATGAAGAGCAGTCTGAAATGTAAGTCCGAAGAGGAATTTGGCACCCTCGTGGTGAAGATTTCAGGATTGCCCGACTCCACAACGGCTATTGTGCAGTTGCTCGACAAGTCGGATATGGTAGTGAAGGAGGCAAGGACACAGGATGACGGTTCGGCTGAGTTCTACTGGCTCAATGAGGGTAAGTATTACTTGCGCGCATTCATTGACCGCAACGGCAACGGCATCTGGGATTCGGGCGACTTCTACAACGCTCTGCAACCCGAGGAGATGTATTATCTGCCGAAGGTGATAGAGATAAAGGCCAACTGGGATATCACCACCGAATGGAATATCAATCAGACAAGGCTCGACCGACAGAAACCGTTGGAGATAACCAAGCAGAAACCCGAGAAGGAGAAACAACTGAAAAACCGCAACAAGACAAGGGCGGAACAGTTGGGCATACCATTCGACAAGATACCATCGGAGGTGAGAACGGCTGTCACAAAGTAATCATCTAATGAATATAAGGTTATGAACAGAAAGATTTTTGCAATATTGCTTGTGGTCCTGTTGGGAATGACATCCCAGGCCAAGGCGCAATGTGGAATTGAGAATACCGCATTCAGTGCGGGAGAGTTTCTCTCCTACGATCTCTACTTCAACTGGAAGTTTGTGTGGGTGAAGGTGGGTTCGGCATCCATGAGCACGTCTAAATCGCGCTATAAGGGCAAGGGGGCTTATCGTTCAAGTCTGGTGACGCGTAGTGCAGAGAAATACGACAAGCTCTTCATGCTTCGCGACACTCTTCTGTCATATACCGACATGAATCTCTCGCCACTCTATTTCCGTAAGGGTGCGCGCGAGGGCGACAGATATTATGTAGATGAGATGTGGTACTCATATCCCAACGGCAACTGTCAGCTGAAGCAGCACCGCATAGAGCATACGGGAGAGCACAAGTGGAAGGAGTCGGCTTACAAGGATTGTGTGTATGACATGATGAGCATCTTCATGAGGGCGCGCAACTTCGATGCCTCCAAGTTCAAGGTGGGCGACAATATACCTCTGCCCATCAGCGACGCAAAACATCTGAGCAACTCATGGATAAAATACCAAGGCAAGGACGAGTTTGAGATCGAGGGCACTAAGAAGAAGTTCCGCTGTCTCGTCTTCTCGTTCATGGAGCGCGAGGACGGTCATAACAAGGAGATTATCCGTTTCTATGTCACCGATGATGCCAATCATATTCCCGTGCGACTCGACATGTTCCTGAAATTCGGTTCTGCCAAGGCCTTCCTCAAGGGATACAAGGGAGTGAGAAGCAAGATGACGTCATTGATAAAATAAACACATAAAATCCTCATTATGAAGAGAGCACTATATATTATCCTGTTTCTTGTCTGGTATCTCATCTCGTTGCTCCCCTTGTGGATATTATACGGCATGAGCGATTTCCTATATATCATTGCCTATGGATTATGGGGCTACCGCAAGAAATTGGTGCGCAAGCATTTGGCGGAGTGCTTTCCCGAGAAGAGTGAGGACGAGCGCAGGAAGATTGAAAGAGAGTATTACCACTGGTTTTGCGACTATATCGTTGAGACTCTCAAGCTGCTGACTATCAGCAAGGACAATATCAAGAGAAGAATACGCTTCGAGAATACTGATAGGGTTAAGCGGAGCTTTGACGAGGGGCGCAATGTTGCCCTCTATCTCGGACATTACTGCAATTGGGAGTGGGTGTCGTCAATACCCCTGCACTTCGAAGACTATCAAGACAAGGTGTTTTTCGGTCAGATATACCACAAACTCGAGAATGAGGCGATGGACCAGGTGTTCCTGAAACTGCGTGGACGCATGGGGGCAGTATCGATACCCATGGCAGAGACATTGCGCAAGGTTGTGGATATCCGCAGGCAAAAGAAACATTGGATAATAGGATTCATAGCCGACCAGGTGCCCATGTGGAACAACATCCACCTGTGGCTCGACTTCCTGCATCACGACACTCCCGTGTTTACCGGTGCCGAGCGTATTTCCCGCAAATTCGATTCGGATGTCTATTATATTGACGTGCGCCGTGAGCGTAGGGGATATTATGTGGCGCGCTTTGTTTTGATGGCAGAGCATGCCTCCAACTCGGCGGAGTCGGAGCTGACGCTCGAATATTTCCGTCTTCTCGAAAAGAGCATCCGTCGCCAACCCGCCTTCTACCTCTGGACACACAACCGCTGGAAGCGCACCCACGAGGAATACAATATCCGCTATGATGCCGAAACCGGGCGTGTGGATATGGGCGACCTCGAAGAGATAAAGAGGCGCAAGGGGATAGTTTAAATGATATTCCTGAAAAGATGCTCAAACTTGTCGAAGGCTATTGAGGCTTTGGGATCGTGTATCCAATGGAGTGGGACGTCGTGATACATTGAGGCGACAAGTGAGAATGTGCTCGGTGGACCGATGATGTAGTCGCAATGTGAGAGCATACACAGGTCTTCGGCAGGATTGCCGTAGGGAATATGCACACTAATTTGTTCGTTTTCCGCATAATGTTGGATTCCCGACAAGTCGGGGGCATTGCCACACACGTAAACATCTATTTCCTTGTCTTTATATAAGGTAGCGAAACTGCGTATAACATCTGCATATTGCTCGTCTGAATAATAATATCTGCCTCCATTCCATGTCTTATAGTCGCCTCTGCGCACATGCACACCAAGTTTGATAGAATCAGGGCGCCTATCGGCATCCATCATCCCGATGGTCTTATTAGAAATCTTCTTGTCAAAAGAGAACAGATTGATTATTTCTTGCTTGTATTTGATAAACAAGTCATAGAATCTCACTTCCCATCCTTCTACAACAAGCCAATCGCGATGTTCGAGCAGGCTCATTGCCTCAGAGTTCTCCTTGGGAGAATGGAATCCTGCAACGGGCAGCACCCCCATCTTAGCCGCATATTTAGCAAATACATACACAAGAAAGTTGTGCCCTGCTGTGTGGCAGATATTAAAATACCTGTATTTATAAGCAAAACGCATTGAGATAGCCTTGCGTCCGTGCTCCCTTGCCCAGGCATACACATGTCCGTATTGCAGGATATTGTTGCACATACGTCCCTTATCCCTTACGAATATCATGGCTTTGACTTGTTATTATTTTCGATGATTTTGGCTAATGTGGCAAATTTGTAGAATCCGTTGAGAACGGAGATTACAAAGCCAGCCATACCATATTTCCAACTCCCCTTGACGATATAGAAATGGAAGAATCTCCAGAAAGGGGAGAACAACAGCTTGACAACGCCCACTTTCTTTCCACTTCGCTTAATCACCTCATTGTCAGTATATTCATTCGTCTTCTTGATATATGTGGCAATACTGTCGTCGGCAATATGTATCATTGCGAGCTGCTTTTCTTTTTTGTCTATATGTTCCAGTTTGCCATTTACAGTCGGGAAGGTATGTACGTAAGGTGGCCACACTGTTCCCTCTTTGATAAAGAATCTTAGTTGGTAGTCGGGATAACAGTAGGGCTTGCCCATGAAATAGTTCTTACGGGGAATGTATATTCCTTGGGGACAATCTTGTGATGAAATTCTTTTGTATAAATAGTCCTTCAATTCAGTGGGTATCAGTTCGTCCGCATCCACTACAAGAACCCAATCGTGAGTTGCCGACTGTATTGCAAATGTCCTTGCAGGTTCGGCACTCTTGTGCTCTCCCTTTGGGAAGGTCACAATCTTACATCCGTATCTTCTTGCTATGTCAAGTGTGGAGTCGGTGCTCTCCATGTCGCAAATGACAATCTCGTCGAAGTCTTTTACGGTATCAAGCACC
The DNA here is from genome assembly GCA_945869265.1 of uncultured Prevotella sp. Lineage (GTDB taxonomy): Bacteria > Bacteroidota > Bacteroidia > Bacteroidales > Bacteroidaceae > Prevotella. The sequence continues at coordinate 57,157 of CAMBOI010000001.1, forward strand.
TGTGTGAGCTTTTCTTCCGCATTGTATGTATTTATTACTACTGATATTTTATGTTCCATAATATCTGCTGCTATTCCGGTTGTTTTTTGTTTATGCCGTATTCGGTACTTGTTTTCCGACTACATTTTGTCTGCTTCCTGATGTCGTTATTTAACTGCCAGTCAGCATCGTTTACATATGGCCTCTTATGGTCGAGATGCAGAACAATGGCACTGTATCTAATCTGCTTTGACTTGATACCTGCATTGGTGAGCCGTTCGCCCAGTTCGCGGTCTTCCCCACCATATTTCATTCTTTCGTCGAAACCATTTGCTGCAATGATGTCCTTGCGCCATCCCGATGAATTCATGCCGTTCCACGAAGCTCTTGCCGGTGTAATCATATTCATGAATTTGGCGAAAAGATTATTGCCAAACAATTTTGTGCATTTGAAAGTTGACTTCAATCCGTTGCTTCTGAGCCATTTCAGACAGAAGGCTCTCCCGTCTTTAATGTCATCATATCCAAGCCGTTCACTTATATCCATTGGTAATTTGAAATAACCTCCCGAAAGAAAATATCCTTTCTCTGTGTATGTGGCATGGGTTTCGACGAAATCTCGTCTTGGGATACAGTCTTGGTCTGTAAATATGAGATAATCTGCCGTGGCTTTTTGTATGGCCTTGTTGAGGATAACAGTTTTCCTGAATCCGTTGTCTTCATGCCATACGTGCACCAAAGGCAACTTGTCGCAATAGGAATCTATCAATCTGCGCGTATCTTCTCCCGAACCGTCATCCGCAATGATTATCTCGTCGGGCATGACAGTTTGGAACATATATCCCCAAAGTGTTTTTTCCAACCACCTCGGATTGTTGTATGTAGATATTATAATTCCAATTTTCATTGATTAGTCGTAATTATGCTGCAAAGATACTTCTTTTCGGTCAATAAACAAAGTAAAAGACGCAAATTCTTTACTTATTACGTTTTTTTCATCATAAAAGTATGGATTATGTCATTTTTGTGTAACTTTGCAGTCGAAATATGATGTTCATCCAAAAGAGGAGGTAAGATTATGGGGTAGTCCAAGTTGTTGCCGTATATGCAAAGTTATAAGATGTTTCCACCTGTTCCGCAACTTCCACCAACCCTTGCGGAAAGTAGATTATAGATTATGAGGATATTCAAGAGAATTGGTTGAATGGAGAGTGAAATGTATATGATGTTTTTTTCGGAATTAATTCCCCAAAAGTTATGATTATTTCGGGAAAGTCATGCCATTTTACTGTTTTTTTTACTTTTCGCTTGTTCATCTCAGGAATAATCATTACCTTTGCGTTATCAATTCAACAAGATTATACAGTATGACAAATATAAAGGCTTTTTTATCCACATTCCTGTGGTGGATTATCGTTGGAGTAATCACTAAGGTGGTGTTCTGCTTGACCTACCTTGGCGAGTATGGTATTGCCGACTGGATGCAGGTGATGTGGCATGGGCTGAGGCTCGACATTAGTATTGCAGGCTATCTGACGTTGGTGGCAGGGCTGCTGTTGATTGTCAGGATATGGTGGCGAGGCAAGGGCATGAGGTGGATATGGCATGTGTGGTCGGGTATTGCTGCCTTGGTCTGCAGTTTGGGCTATGTCAGCAATCTCGTGCTTTATGGATATTGGCGGTTCCCTCTCGATAATACACCTTTATTATATATAAAGACATCTCCTGCCGACGCAATGGCGAGCATGACAACAGCGCAGATGGTTCTTGTGCCGATAGTAATCATCGCTGTGGCGGCATTGCTGTTCTTGCCGCAATGGTGGATATGGCGTTCGTTGGAGAAGGAGAAGACGTCAAGGCGCGAGTCATTGGGCAAAAGGATAATCACAGCAGTTGTTATGCTCTTGCTCACGGCATCGCTCATAATACCGATAAGAGGTGGGGTGGATACTGGTACAAACCACACGGGAAGCGTGTATTTCTCCACAGACATATTGCTCAATCATGCAGCAGTTAATCCAATATTCTCTTTCGTTGAGGCTGTAACCCATCAGGAGAATATTTCCACACGTTATCGCTATATGGAAGACAACGAGGCATTACGTCTTTTCAATGAATTGACCGACACAACATTAAGGTCATCTGCAGAGAAGCACGACTATAACGTAGTGCTGATATGTATGGAGGGATTCTCACGATATATTATGTCGGAGGCTGGACATGTGAAAGGTGTGACGCCCTGGCTCGACAAGTATTCTCAGGAGGGTCTGTATTTCTCCCGCTTCTATGCCAACAGTTTTCGCACCGACAGGGCATTGGTGGCAGTGTTGAGCGGACTGCCGGCACAACCCACGATGAGCGTGATGGATATGCCACGTATTTCCACATCATTGCCCTCGATATCAGGCTCACTTGGCAAGATCGGCTATGACACGCATTTCTATTACGGGGGAGACGCCAATTACAGTAATATGAAATCCTATCTTATGGGAACAGGATTCCAACATGTCACACATCAGTTTGACTTCGACAAGAAGCTCCAAACAGGTAAGTGGGGAGTGGCTGACGGGCCTGTGTATGACCAAATACTCGCAGATATCAAGTCATTTGATTCATCTAAACGATTCTTCAAGGTAATGATGACGGGCAGTAGTCATGAGCCATTTGACGTGCCCGACTATCATAAGATGCAGCAACCTGAACTGAATGCTTTCTCGTATGCCGACTTTCATCTTGGTCGCTTTGTCGAGAGTATGAAGAAACTGCCGCAATGGAAGAATACAATGGTGGTGATAGTGCCCGACCATCTCGGTTGTTGGCCCGAGAAGATCGACAACTACAAGCTATGGCGATATGAGATTCCACTTATCATGCTTGGCGGAATGATTACGGAGCCTCGCAAGATGGAGACAATCGGCAGTCAGATTGACATCTCGGCTACAATTTTGGCAATGCTTGGATTGCCTCATGACGAGTTTATGTATTCCAAGGACTTGCTTGATGCCGATGCTCCACACTTCGCTTTCTTCACTTTCCCCGATGCCATGGGATTGATAGATTCCACTGGCTATGCAATCTTCGACAATACCCAGAAGACTGTAGCAGCATCATCCGCAGACAAGTCAGTAGATGACAGGACAAAGAAGTCAAAGGCTTATCTCCAGAAATTATATGATTATCTTGGGGAAATAAACAAATAACTTGTCAATTCGTCAACTGATTATTCACCATTCGCGTCATATACGACTGGATGATGGCTTTCACTTGACGTTCCATATCAGCCGCAACCTTTGGTTCCTTAGACAAGAGATTGTCTTTGAGCAGGAGGTCGGTGCGGAAGCGGTATAGAGCTTTGGCTTTCTGACCGTCAAACTGCAACAGCCAGTCGCCCTTGACGTATTGGTATATGCCGTTGAGATAATTAACAGCCCAAGTATCCTCGTCGGGAGTGGTGAGTAGGTCACAACCGAAAGCCACATATTTGCGGTCATATCCCAAGTATGACAATACCGTGGGCATGACGTCAATCTGTTGTGCAATGGCATTGCGCATTCCCGGTTTCATATCCCCACTAGGGTCGAAGAAGATGATGGGCGAACAGAATCCACCAAGGTCTGTCTGATAATAGGCATGGTCGCTCAGGTTGGTGTGGTCGCTTGTTATGACAAACAGGGTGTTCTTGTACCATGGTTGTGTCTTTGCCTTTTCGAAGAACAGTCGCATGGCATTGTCGGTATATCTTATGCATTTGTGGATGGCAATACCCTCTTCCTTATATATGTCCTTGTATTTCTCAGGCACCTTATATGGATGATGAGAAGAAGCCGTAAATACGGCCGACACAAATGGTTGTTTGAACTCCGACATCTTAGTGGCAAAGAACTGCAAGAACGGTTCATCCCATATTGCCCACATTCCGTCGAAGTCCTTGTCGCCACCAAATCGCTTGTCGGCATTATATTCAGTTCTGCCGAAATAATCGGTGAATCCCGTCTTGCGGGCAAAGGCTTCGAATCCCATTGACCCATTCTCAGCTCCGTGGAAGAAGGCGGAATAATAACCCTTCTTCTTCAGCTCTCCGGCTATTCCGCTCACGTCGTTCATCGAGGCGGGTGTGAGGAAGAAAGGTTCTACGAACATTGGTATGCTCGAAAGTATGCTCGGCATACCGTCGATACTCTTCCTTCCGTTGCAATATGAGTAGAGGAACGTTTGGCTATGCTGCATCAGCGAATCAACAAACGGAGTGTATCCTTTGTATTTGCCTCCGTCGAGCCATTTGTTGTAGCCTCCGATATATTCCCTTCCAAAACTCTCCACTATAAGAATCACCACGTTCTTCTTTGAGGAATTAGGAATTAGGGATGAGGACGAGTTGTTGAGCGAAGGCGAAAAATTAGGAATTATTACTGGTGAATACAGGGCGTTCATCTCTTCCTCTGTCATATAGTTGGGAATCTCAAAGGCCTTCTTTCCTATTGTTCGGATGAGCGAGAACGGAGTGTTGAGCACTATGCCAGCCTCCTGAGGATGGGCAATGTATTGATTGGCATTACTGATGGTAATGGGGCGTACGGCAGTGGTGGCTCCACCTCGCATGCCGCATATACAAAGAGGAATAAAGAGACCGAAACAAACTGTCTGCACAACGTAATATCCAACGAGTTGCTTGCCTCGTGGCTTACTGGATGTACGAGCACTTCGCTTAGAGTTTCCCATAAAATAGAATTTCCATATTCCCCACATGATTATTATAAATAGGAGAACGAGATACCAGTGGCGCAGAAACTCCACGCCTATGATGCTGCCGATATTACCCTCGTTGCTGAATTCAGAGAAAATGGTATTGGTAGTGCGTCTCATAGTGTATTTGAAATACACACTATCTGCGAGGTTGGCTGCTATGCATACCCCATTGATAATGATATACACCCATTTGGCAGTCATTTGCCACCCTCTCGTCTCCTTATGATGGAGAGGAATAAGCATCAGCAGGGCATATAATACATTAGTATATAAAATTGCAGACGTGTCGAACATCCAGGCTCCATGCATCATCTCAGGCACAGAACTCCATTGGAAGTCAGAGGCGAAAAGTCCCCAGTTTTCCATCACGAAAGCCACACGACATACGCCGTAGGCTATATATATTATAATAAGGTTAAGTAAAAACCTCAAAGGTGTTGCTCCAAATTTATTTTTCATTCCTAATTTCCCCCAAGCACCACATCCAGCACCATCATAAGTACAAAACCAACAGCAAAGCCAATGGTGCTGATATTGCTGTGCTCGCCCGCGCTCGCCTCGGGTATCAGTTCCTCAATCACCACATAAAGCATTGAACCAGCGGCAAAGGCAAGCATATAAGGCATGGCGGGAGTGAGCCACGATGTAAGCAGGATTACGAGTATGGCTCCTATTGGCTCCACTATACCGCTCATACTGCCTATTAGGAAAGAGCGCCATCTGCTGTTGCCCTCAGCCTTTAGGGGCATCGACACAATAGCTCCCTCGGGAATATTCTGTATCGCTATACCCACCGACATCGTCAGAGCCGCCATTGCCGTGATACCCATGTCGCCAGAGATAAAGCCAGAGAGTACCACTCCCACCGCCATTCCTTCGGGAAGGTTGTGGATGGTGACGGCAAGTGAAAGCATAGTTGTGCGCGACAACCCCGACTTCATTCCCTCGGGATGGTCGTCGCCAATATGCAGGTGGGGAGTAAATTGGTCGATGGCAAGCAGAAATCCCATGCCAAGCAGGAATCCCACTGCCGACGGCAACACTTGCATTATTCCCTCGGCATTAGCCGTGAAGTCAAGACTTGGCAGAAGCAGCGACCAAAACGATGCTGCCACCATCACTCCCGAGGCAAAGCCGAGAAGCGATTTCTGCACAACCACATTCATCTCGTGGCGCATGAAGAACACGAATGATGCGCCTATGATGGTGCCCAAGAATGGTACCAATAATCCTATTGCAATTCCGTCCATATAATAAAATTATGCTGCAAAATTACAAAATTTATTGCATATCTTATCAAATTTGCAAACATTTAACATCATTATCTTGTAAAATTAAAGAAAAAGAACTATTTTTGCACTGATAAATCAATTTAACCAAACATAAAGAATAACATTATGGAAAAAAAGTATGGACACTTTGATGACGCCAACCGTGAGTATGTCATCACCGATCCCAAGACACCTTGGCCTTGGATTAATTATCTTGGCAACGAGGATTTCTTTTCTTTGATATCTAACACGGCTGGTGGATATAGTTTCTATAAGGATGCAAAATTCCGCCGAATTACCCGATACCGTTATAACAATGTGCCAATGGACAACGACGGACGCTATTTCTACATCAAGGATGGCGATACGATATGGAGTCCGGGATGGAAACCTTGCCGCACTCCGCTCGATTCCTACGAGTGCCGACATGGTATGGGATATACCCGCATCACGGGTGTGAAGAACGGCGTTGAGGCTTCGGCTCTCTTCTTCGTTCCATTGAAGACATGGGCTGAGGTGCAGAAACTCACTCTTCGCAACACGACAAATGAGACAAAGAGTCTGAAACTGTTCTCCTTCACAGAGTGGTGTCTCTGGAATGCTGCTACAGATATGGAGAATTTCCAGCGCAACTTCTCTACAGGTGAGGTGGAGATAGAAGGCTCAACAATCTATCATAAGACTGAATATCGTGAGCGTCGCAATCATTATGCTTTCTATACCGTAAATGCCGAGATACAGGGATTCGACACCGACCGCGAGACTTTCGTGGGACTGTATAGCGAGAAGTCGGCTCCTGATGCAGTTGTCGAGGGTAAACCACGAAACAGTCATGCTCATGGTTGGAGTCCAATTGCTTCTCAGTATATTGAGGTCACACTGGCTCCGGGCGAGAGCAAGGACTTTGTTTTCCTGCTTGGATATATCGAGAATGAACAGGAGGAGAAATTCGAGTCAAAGCAGGTTATCAACAAGACTAAGGCTCACGCCCTTATCGAGGCTTTCAACACTACAGCCAAGGCTGATGCCGCCTTTGCACAGTTGAAGGACTATTGGAACCGCCTGCTTAGCATTTATAGTGTAAAGAGCGGTAATGACAAGCTCGACCGTATGGTGAATATCTGGAATCAGTATCAGTGTATGGTTACGTTCAACTTCTCACGCTCGGCTTCGTTCTTCGAGAGTGGAGTGGGACGTGGTATGGGATTCCGCGATTCTAATCAGGACCTTGTCGGATTTGTGCATCTCGTGCCCAGTCGTGCCCGTCAGCGCATCATCGATATCGCCTCGACACAGTTCCCCGATGGCGGATGCTATCATCAGTATCAGCCTCTCACCAAGCGTGGAAACAACGACATTGGTGGTGGATTCAACGACGACCCCTGTTGGCTCATCTTCGGTACTGCCGCTTATCTCAAGGAGACAGGCGATTTCTCGATACTCACCGAACCGGTTCCATTCGACAACCAACCGGGAAGCGAGAAGACTCTCTTCGAACATCTAAAGATTTCTATGGAGCATGTCACCAACAACCTCGGTCCCCACGCTCTGCCGCTCATTGGTCGTGCCGACTGGAATGACTGTCTCAATCTCAACTGCTTCTCTTGGGATCCCAATGAGAGCTTCCAGACCACCGAGAACAATAGTGAGGGCTCTAAGGCTGAGTCGCTCATGATTGCCGGACTCTTTGTCGTCACAGGTAAGGAATATGTTAAGCTCTGCCGCACTCTTGACGCCCGTGGTGAGGATGCCGCCAAATATGGCATTGCCGACTTTAATGCTGAGGCCGACGCTATGGATAAGGCTGTCAACAGTATGGATGAGGCAGTGCAGAAGCACGGATGGGACGGCGAGTGGTATCTTCGTGCCTACGACTTCTATGGCAACAAGATCGGTTCTAACGAGAACGAGGAGGGTAAGATATTCATCGAGAGTCAAGGCTGGTGCACAATGGCGGGTATCGGACTCGACAAGGGTATGGTTGATAAGGCCATCGACTCAGTGGAGAAGATGATGGATTGCGAGCATGGAATTGTGCTCAACAATCCAGCATATACCGTCTATCATGTTGAGATGGGTGAGATTTCATCTTATCCCGAGGGCTATAAGGAGAATGCCGGTATCTTCTGCCATAACAACCCGTGGGTTATCATCGGTATGACTGTGGCAGGACGAGGCAATGAGGCATGGGAACACTATACCAAGATTCTGCCTTCTTACGTTGAGGAGAATCGCCAGACGCTCCATAAGGTGGAGCCATACGTCAACTGTCAGATGGTGGCAGGTAAGGATGCCTACAAACCCGGTGAGGGTAAGAACTCATGGCTTACAGGTACTGCCGCATGGATGTGGCTCACTGTCAGCCAGTATATCCTCGGTATCCAACCCGACTATGACGGTCTTGCCATTCGTCCTTGTCTGCCTTCTACTGCCAAGGAATACACAGTAACCCGTCGTTTCCGCGATGCCGAATATGTAATCACAGTAAAGAATCCCGATGGCAAGCAGACCGGTCTCTCGTCGCTCACCATCGACGGACAAACCGTTGCTGGAGATGTGCTTCCTTACTCTCCTGGCAAGCATGAGGTGGTAGCTATCCTATAAGAAAACAGGTATATCTTAACAATAAAAATCCCCGTATTCATCGTGAATACGGGGATTATTTATTGTTGAATCAACTTTCAATTTTCAACTTTCAATAAAATTAAAAGTCCATCTTGTCGAGTGAGTCGTTGAAGTCCTTGGGCTCGTGTGGCTCGTGGATTTCCTCCTGCTCGGGACGAGGACGACGCTCACCTCTTTCGGGACGAGGACGACGCTCGCCTCTTTCGGGACGAGGACGACGCTCACCACGCTCAGGACGCTCACGACGTGCGGGACGCTCTTGATAGTCGGCTGGCTTCTCTATAAGAACTCGGTGAGAGAGCTTGTACTTGCCTGTCTTCGGGTCAATCTCAAGCAACTTCACCTTTATCTTGTCGCCTTCCTTGATACCTGCCTCTTCAACTGTCTCAAGGCGCTTCCAGTCAATCTCGCTGATGTGGAGCAGACCGTCCTTGCCAGGGAGAATCTCTACGAAGCATCCGTAAGGCATGATAGAGCGTACTGTTCCGTCATAAACCTCACCAACCTCAGGGATGGCAACGATGGCCTTGATCTTGCCAAGGGCTGCGTCTATGCTTTCCTTGTTGGGAGCACTAACCTGCACCTTGCCAACTCCGTCAATCTCGTCGATGGTGATGGTGGCACCTGTGTCCTCCTGCATCTGCTGGATAATCTTTCCCCCCGGACCGATAACGGCACCGATGAACTCCTTAGGTATCTCAATCTGTACGATACGTGGTACCTGTGGCTTCATCTCTGCACGTGGCTCGGCAATAGTGTCGGTGATGCAGTTGAGGATGTGCTCGCGACCAGCTTTTGCCTGCATAAGAGCCTTCTCGAGAATCTCGAATGACAGACCGTCGCACTTGATATCCATCTGGGTGGCTGTCAGACCATCGCGTGTACCGGTGGTCTTGAAGTCCATATCTCCCAAGTGGTCCTCGTCACCAAGGATGTCGCTAAGTACGGCATACTTCTCCTCACCGGGGTTCTTGATAAGTCCCATTGCAATACCGCTTACAGGCTTCTTCATTGGTACACCTGCGTCCATGAGGGCGAGAGTACCTGCACATACAGTAGCCATAGACGACGAACCGTTTGACTCAAGAATTTGGCTTACGAGACGCACTGTGTAGGGGAAGTCCTCAGGAATCTGACCCTTCAGACCGCGCCATGCCAAGTGACCGTGACCAATCTCACGACGACCTACGCCACGCTGAGCCTTGGCCTCACCAGTGCAGAACGGTGGGAAGTTGTAGTGGAGGAGGAAGCGCATGTAGCTCTTGTCGAGCACGTCGTCAACCATCTTCTCATCGAGCTTTGTACCGAGTGTACATGTGGTGAGCGACTGAGTCTCGCCACGGGTGAAGATAGAACTTCCGTGAGGCATTGGCAGTGGGCTGACCTCGCACCAGATGGGGCGGATCTCGTCAGTCTTACGACCATCAAGACGAATACCCTCGTCAAGGATACAACGACGCATTGCATCGCGCATCACATCGTGATAATAGCGGTCCATCATAGCAGCCTTCTCCTCAAGTTCGTCCTCTGTGAGGTCGGTATGAGCTGCGTTATATGCTTCCTTGAATTCGGTGAGGATATTGTCAAAAGCCTCCTGACGTGCATGCTTCTCGAGAGCCTGCTTGGTCACGTCGTAAGCCTTCTGGTAGAGTTCCTTGTTCATCTGCTCGCGAAGCTCCTCATCGTTGACCTCATGGTCATACTCACGCTTTACATCCTTGCCAAGTTCCTTAGAGAGCTCAACCTGCATCTCGCACATAGGCTTGATAGCATCCATGGCAGCTTTGAGAGCGCCAATCATGTCCTGCTCGCTCACTTCCTTCATCTCGCCTTCCACCATCATGATGTTGTCGGCTGATGCACCCACCATGATGTCCATGTCGGCATCCTTCATCTGGTCGAAAGTAGGATTGATTACGTATTCTCCGTTTACACGGGCTACGCGGACTTCACTGATTGGACATTCAAAAGGAATGTCGGAGCAAGCCAATGCTGTTGATGCTGCAAAACCGGCAAGAGCGTCGGGCTGGTCAACACCATCGGCAGAGAAAAGCATTACATTTACATACACCTCCGCATGATAGTTGGAGGGGAACAACGGGCGGAGAACACGGTCAACAAGGCGAGATGTCAGAATCTCGTTGTCGCTGGCCTTGCCTTCGCGCTTGGTGAAACCGCCGGGGAAGCGGCCTGCTGCTGCATACTGCTCTCTGTAGTCAACCTGCAGAGGCATGAAATCTGTTCCGGGAACTGCATCCTTTGCGGCACAAACGGTGGCCAAAAGAACGGTGTTGCCCATACGGAGCATACATGAACCGTCGCACTGTTTTGCCACTTTCCCGGTCTCGATGCTGATGGTTCTTCCATCAGGCAACGATACTGTTTTCGTAATTACGTTCATCTAAAATTTTGTTTGTTTACATCAAAAATCGGGCAAAGTTACTCATAATTATACAAATGAACGAGAAAATTGCCAAATATCTGCTGATATTTTCATTTTTTTATGATTTTATTTTGTATTTCGACTAACTTGCACTAACTTTGCAGCCAAAATCTGAAAATTGAAAATTAAAGATTGAAGATTGAATGTTGAAAATTGAAAGATTGAAATATTATATGAAGAAAATGTTTTCGGCAGCCGCCTTGGTGATGGCTGCGTTCGCCCTTGTGGCATGTAGCGAGAAAAAGTTCCACGTGGAAGGTAGCATTGAGAATGCCAAGGACTCTCTGCTCTATTTCGAGAATATCAGTCTGGAAGGTCCCGTGGTGGTCGATTCTGTAAAACTTGATGCTGACGGTCAGTTTGACTTTAGTGACAAATGCCCGGAGGCTCCCGAGTTCTATCGACTGCGTATTGCCGGACAGATTATCAATATAGCCATCGACTCTACCGAGACAGTCTCAGTGAAGGCAAAAATGCCCGAAATGGCTGCCAATTATGAGGTTAGCGGTTCGGAGGAGTGCTCAAAGATCCGCACTCTTGCACTCAAGCAGATTTCATTGCAGAATACGATCATCAGTCTGGAGAAGAACACATCTCTCGGCAGTGATGTTATTGCCGACAGCATTTCCCAATTGATTGACAACTATAAGAATGAGGTGAAGACTGATTATATCTTTAAGGAACCGAAGGCGGCATCTTCTTATTTCGCTCTCTTCCAGGCTATTGGTCCTTATCTGATATTTAATCCGCGCAATAACCGTGATGACATTAAGGTATTTGCTGCCGTTGCTACAAGTTGGGATACTTTCTATCCTGGAGCAGTGCGTGGACAGAATCTGCATAACATCGCAATCGAGGGAATGAAAACCGCCCGTATTGTGGCTGCCGACCAGCAGGCTATGCAGATTGATGCCAACAAGGTGTCGGAGTCGGGAATCATCGATATTAAATTGGTTGACAACAAGGGTAATGTCCGTTCGCTCACCGAGTTGAAGGGTAAGGTGGTGTTGCTCGACTTTCATCTCTTTGCCCTTGAGGATTCGCCAAAGCGTATTCTCATGTTGCGCGAATTATATAATAAGTATCATGCGCAAGGACTGGAGATTTATCAAGTGTCGCTCGACCCTGACGAGCATTTCTGGAAGCAGCAGACTGCTGCATTGCCCTGGGTATGTGTGAGGGATGCTGATGGTACTGCATCAAAATATGTCAACCTCTACAATGTGCAGTCAGTACCAGAGTTCTTCCTCATCGACAAGAGTAACTCTCTCGTCAACCGCTCTTCACAGATTAAAGACGTAGAGGCTGCAATATCAGCCTTGCTCTAATTATATTTATTGAACACAGAGACACGGAGAAACAGAGTTTATATAGGTCTATAGCGCCTTTATATATTGACTCTGTGTCTCCGTTTCTCTGTGTTTTAAATAAAAAACCGACTTTTTGAACATATTCAATTTACATGTGAATAGTAGTATTCAAACTAAAAGCAGTACCTTTGCAGCCGAATTTAGACGTTAGCAAAGAATGAAGAAATTACTGTTCACTTTTTCCTTGCTCCTGACAATGTCATCAGCAAGTGCCCAAAAGGTATTGTCGCTCAAGGATTGCTTGAAGATAGGCATCGAGAATAATCTATCTCTCAAGTCAAGTCGCAACGAGGTGACTAAGGGCAAGCACAACATCAGTGAGAACCGTGCAAGGTTGCTGCCGCAGATTAACTTCGCGGCAGGATTCAATGACAACTTTACTCCTCCAGTATCAGTTACCGATGGTACGGCATACGGTAAGTTGTACAACGTGACAAAGACCTTGCAGTATAACTCGTCGGCTAGTCTGCAGTTGCAGATGCCGCTCTATAGTCAGACGGCCCTTACTGCCGTAGAGATTGCAAAGACCCTTGACAATCTCAACCAATTGTCCTACGAGAAGGCTCGTGAGGATATTATCATGCAGATAGCCAAACTCTACTATCTCATTCAGAATACTACCGAGCAGATAGCCATCATTGGAGATAACCTCAAGAGATTTGAGGAACTGAAAAAATTCGCCCAGGCATTCTATGACAATCAGATGGCTTTGGGGGTTGACCTAAAGCGTATCAATGTCAGGATAGAGAGTACCGACGTGTCGCTCGCAAATGCCAAGGCAATGCTTCGCGAGCAATATAACATGCTCAAATATGCCATGGACTATCCTGCCGACGAGGAGATTCTTGTTGAGGTGAAGCATGTGGATGATATCAATATGGCGGCACAGTCGGGACTTAACGCCAATCTATATGAATTGCAACTTATGCGCACCCAGGAAAAACTCACTGAACAGCAGGTAAAACTGGCCAAGGATGCCTATCTGCCTACTATTGCCCTCACTGGCAACTTCACTTTCTCGGCTTATACAGATAAGTTTAAGAACTGGTTCCACTCCGGAGAGAGCAACCATTGGTATGACTCTAATGGACTTGGCATCTCGCTGCGAGTGCCCGTATTCGACGGTTTTGAGAAGCGATCCAAGATTCGCAAGGCCAAGATTGATGCCGACAATGCGCGCATTGCATACGAGAACACGCTGAAGAACTTGCAGACGCAATACTCGAATGCAGTGAACGACCAACTGAACAACGAGCGAAACTACCGCAAACAGCGCGACAACTACCGTCTTGCCGAAGATATATATAAGGTGACGATGGATCGCTATCGTGAGGGTGTTACCTCGATGGTTGAGGTGCTGCAGGATGAGATGAGCATGTCGGAGGCACAGAACAACTATCTCACCGCTCATTACAACTACGAGGTATCGAATCTCGCCGTACTCAAACTCACGGGCGGACTTAATTCCCTTGTGGAAAATTAGGATTTTATTATTCGAAACATAAATTGAAAATATAATACGATAATGGAAAATAAGGAAAACAAGGCTGTGGAAAGCCAGGAAACGACAGTGTCTGAAAGCCACGAGAAGACAGCTGAACAATTGAAGAAACAGAAGGTGCGTCAGATGATAGTAAGTCTTATCGGACTTGCACTCATCGCGTGGGGTGTGTTTGAGGTGGTATGCATGTTCATCGACTACAGGTCGAATGAGTCTAGTAATGATGCTCAGGTAGAGCAGTATCTCTCACCGGTCAATCTGCGTGCTTCGGGATATATCAAGAAGATTTGCTTCCAAGAGCATCAGAACGTCAAGAAGGGAGATACCCTGCTCATACTCGACGATCGTGAATATCGCATCCGTGTGATGGAGGCTGAGGCTGCACTGAAGGATGCACAGGCTGGTGCCAATGTTATCAATGCCACACTCAACACCACCGAGACTACGGCTTCGGTGTATGATGCGTCAATATCAGAGATAGAGATTCGTCTTAGCAAATTGGCCAAGGATGTGGAGCGCTATCGCAACCTCGTGGCGCGTGATGCTGCAACACCTATCCAGCTCGAACAGTATGAGACTGAATACAAGGCTACAAAGAAGAAACTCGACGCTACCCTCAAACAGAAGAAGGCAGCCCTCTCGGGAGTCAATGAAGTGCAAACTCGCAAGGGCAACACTGCCGCAGCCATTGAGCGTGCCACTGCTGCCTTGGAGATGGCAAAGCTCAATCTCTCTTATTGTGTGGTTGTAGCTCCTTGCGACGGCAAGTTGGGTCGCCGTTCTCTCGAAGAGGGACAGATGGTTAATGCCGGACAGACGATCACATATATCATTCCTGAGACACAGAAGTGGGTGATTGCCAACTACAAGGAGACTCAGGTGGAGAATCTCTATATTGGCCAGAAAGTGCGCATGACTGTTGATGCCATCAGCGACAAGGAGTTTACCGGAAAGGTCACAGCAATATCAGGAGCCACAGGTTCTAAGTTCTCGCTTACTCCCACCGACAACTCTGCAGGAAACTTCGTAAAGATACAACAACGCGTACCAGTGCGCATCGACTTCACCAACCTCAGCAAGGAGGATAACGACCGACTGGCTGCCGGTATGATGGTGATTGTGAAGGCTGAAGTGAAATAATTTAAATTGTATCGTTGTGAATAAAAATTTCCCGTTCTACGATTGGGTGCCTAAACCATTGGGAATCATCTTTCTGATTTTCCTATTCATACCTATAATGACAGTTGGTGGTGTCTATTCCGCCAACAGCAGTGAGATGGTTGGTGGTTTGGGCATCATTTCGGAACATATATCCTTTGTGGGCTTTGCCACGTCGGTGGGTATGGCGGCTTTTTCGCCCTTCTTCTACGACCTCGTGTGCATTCGTCGCGAGAAGATAATGCTCATGTGGGGATTCGGCATACTCATTGTGCTGAGCTTCGTATGTGCCCGCACTGACAGTGTGTATGTCCTTGCCCTGTGTTCGCTCGTGATGGGATTCGTGCGTCAGGCTTTGTTGATGTGCAACCTCTTTACGCTCATCACCTACGGTTTCCACATTGAGGCTACCCATAATCTCACTCCAGGCAACGAACCTACCACCGAGGAGGGATGGGACAAGCTCGATTATGAGAAGACGGCGTCAATGCCAATTATCTATTACTTCTTCATGGTGCTTGGTCAGATAGGCACATGGCTCACAGCATGGTTTGCATATAACTACGAATGGCAGTATGTCTATTATGCCATGATTGCCGTGTTGGGAGTGGCTGTGATCATCGTATGGCTCACGATGCCATATAATCCCTTCCCCAACAACCGTATTCCCATCAACTTCTCCAAGTTTGGGGATTTCACGGTCTTTTCTATCGCATGCCTCTCCTTTATATATATAATGGTATATGGCAAGGTGCTCGACTGGTATGACGACCAGCGAATACAGTTGGCTACGTTGATATGTATTGTGTCAGTGCTTCTGTTCATCTTCCTCGAAAGGACCCGTCGTTCGGCCTATTTCCTCATCACGGCATTGAAGTCGCGCAGCATCCAGGGCGGTATTCTTCTCTTCCTCGGACTCATGATATTCAACTCCAGTGCAATGTTCGTCAATGTGTTTATGAGTGTGGGTATGAAGATGGACAACCTTCAGATTGCCGAGGTGGGCAACTGGGTTCTGCTGGGATATTTCATAGGACTTGTCATGGCTATCTTCTGCAGTTCCAAGAAGATTCATTTCAAGTGGCTCTTCTTTTGGGGATTTATCTTCATCGGACTCTCTGCCGTGTATATGTACTTTGAGGTGCAGACTGCGGGAATGATGGAGCGAATGAAATGGCCTATCATCATCCGTGCGGCGGGAATGATGTTGCTCTACGCTTGTACTGCTGTTTATGCCAACCAGCGTATGCCATATAAGCTGATGTCAACATGGGTGTGCATCATGCTCACTGTGCGTATGATTATCGGACCGGGTATAGGTAGTGCGCTCTATAGTAATGTGTTGCAACATCGACAGCAGTATTATGTCACTCGTTATGCCCAGGACTTCGACCGTATGGATGCAGAGACGGCAAAGACCTACGACATGACGGTGCAAGGCATGAAGATGCAAGGAAAGACCGATGCCGAGGCCCAGCAGATGGCTGCATTGCAATTGAAGGGTAAGGTAACGGTTCAGGCTACTCTCACTACCATCAAGGAGATGGCGGGATGGACGTTTTATGGATGTATCATTTGTGCCGGAATCATTCTCTTTGTGCCATGGCCCAAGCGCAAATTACAGGATTGGGAGCGCATACCGAGGGATGTAAAGTTTAGGTTCAGGTGATTATTGTGAACACAGAAAATAAACAAAAACTCTGTGTCTTAGTGCCTCTGTGTTCAATAATAGACAAGAAAATGCACAAAAAAGAGAAAAATAGTGTGGTAATTGCGAAAAAAGTTGTATCTTCGCAGCGTTATTCGTATATTACCCACATTATGGAACCAGAAGCAAAGAGATTGGCAGTACTCGAAGACGCGCTCGATAACCGTCTTGATATATGCAGTTCGGAAGGACCACTCAAGGTATTTCCCCGGTCGATTATGTCTTCATTTCTCGTGGATTATGTCGGTATTATCGTATGTGTTGACGGTTCTTTCATTTTTGAGGTAAATGAAGAGCAAGGGGTAGTCAAGGCGGGCGAAACAATTTTTCTCACCGAGAATGTGCATTTTCAAATTAAGGTGGCATCGGATAATCTCAAGTATTATCTGCTGTTCTATCGTATAGGCCCTATCCGTGACATACTAGGTAATACGGTGATGATGATGCGTCTTTATTCCACTCTCAATCCCCGTCCGTTCAGCATCTTGGCTACTGGCGAGGAATACGCCATAGCCGACTATGTGCAGTTGCTGCCATGCTCAAGTTATGAGGAAACTACAATGTTCGACTCTCATGAGCGCAAACTCCTCATGCTCAGTCTCACATATCGGTTATGTTCTATATTCAACCGCAAGGTGGTGCAAGGTGGTGAGGCCTCGGGTCATAAGATTGACATCTTCGTGAGATTAATATCGCTAATAAGCGAGCACTATCATAAGGAGCGCAGTGTGGCGTTCTATGCCGACCGCTTGTGTCTCTCTCCCAAATATCTCTCATCCATGGTTAAGGGCATTTGCGGTTATACCGTCCAGGATCTTGTCTTCAAGGCAATCATCCGTCGTGCCATCTTCCTCATGACGAGCACGAGCAAGACCATACAGGAAATCTCCGACGAACTCCATTTCCCCAATGCCTCCGCCTTCGGCACCTTCTTTAAGAAGCAGACGGGTCGTTCGCCCAAGAACTACCGTTTGGCGGAGGGTAAGGATGAACAATGAAAATCAATAAGTAATGGAACAAAACATCAAACCACAGCGTATTAATGTTGTTGACAGTCTTCGAGGATTTGCCGTGGTAGGCATAATTATCATACACTTCCTCGAACATCTAAATTTCTATGCCTTCCCCGAACCAACGGCTTTTGACCAAGGCCTATGGGATACAGTGTTCTACATTGGATCGAGCAAGATGTATGCTATCTTCGCATTGTTGTTTGGATTGAGTTGCTATATCCAGCACCATAATGCGGAAAAACGTGGTGAGGACTTCCGCTTGCGCTTTGCATGGCGTATGCTGTTACTTTTCGGTTGGGGAATGCTCGACCTTGTGTTCTTTAATGGTGACATACTTTGCACCTATGCAGTTCTCGGACTGTTGTTAATACCTTTGGTCAAGGCTCCCGACAAGGTGCTGATTGTGGTGGCTGCCATACTGTTCCTGCAACCCATAGAGATCTATTATATCATCAAGGGTATCCTTGTTCCTGATGCAACTCCGATGGATCTTGGTTATGGACATTTGTGGGGAGTGTGCTATGAGGCATGTGCCAATGGAGGTTTTCTTGATGTGGCAAAGGCAGGAGTGACTACGGGTCTGCCTATCAATTTCGGTTGGGCAATAGAAAATGGTCGCCTCACTCAGACTCTTATGCTATTTGTCGTAGGTATGCTGTTGGGACGCAAACGCCTCTTTATCAACGAGGCTGACAATCTCGGTTTTTGGAAGAAGGCGATGAAGGTTGCCTTGTTGGTATTTGCTGTAACACAAGTGCTGCTTCTCACCATTCCAATTGACGAATTGCCGGTTTGTATTGGCAAGAGTCTTGAAATCCAACTCACTGCGTGGCGCAATTTCTCTATGATGCTATTCTATGTCGGTGGCATCACACTGCTATATTACACCACACGTATGCGTAAAGCCATCTCCCACCTTGAGTGCATAGGCAAGATGAGTCTTACCGACTATCTCCTGCAGAGCATCATCGGCGGTTTCCTCTTCTACAATTGGGGACTTGGTCTTTACACAGTCAGCCACCATAGAATGAGTTTCGTTCTTGGCATCTTGTTCTGCATCTGCCTCTATTACTTCTGCCGTTTCTGGACAAGCAGATTCCGCCGAGGACCATTAGAGGAACTATGGGCGAGGGCAACGCATGTTTCTCTCAGCAAGAAGGCTTATTTGTTGACGCGGCAAAATTCCTAAATTAATCAGGAATGAGCACTTTCCTGTTTTTCTATCACCCCAAGGTTGGTCTGCAACTGTGCCACGCTACTCGCCCCGATGAGCACGGATGTAACTCCTCGCGTGTCGAGAATCCACTTGAGAGCCTTCTCTGCAAGAGTCATTCCCGAGGATTGCGCCTCCGTGTTCCATTGGCGTAGCTGGTCGAGGAGCTCCTCGGTGAGCATAGATTTCTTTAGGAATTTCTCCTTCGACATACGGCTGTCCTCGGGAATGCCATTGAGATAGCGGTTGGTGAGCAGTCCCTGGGCAAGAGGCGAGAATGAGATGAAACCAACGCCACTCTCATTGCATAGGTCGATGATGCCCTCGTCGAGCGGAGCACGGTCGAGCATGTTCAGTCGTCCCTGATATATAAGTAGAGGTGTGTCGCGTGCGGCAAGATAGTCGATGGCAAATCGTGTGGCTTCCAGAGGCCAGCGCGAGATGCCGAGATAGAGAGCCTTGCCGCGCTTCACTATATCCACCATCGCCTGCAGAGTCTCCTCAAGTGGAGTCTCAGGGTCATAACGGTGACTGTAGAACAAGTCAACATAATCGAGGTTCATGCGCTTAAGACTCTGGTTGAGACTTGCCATGAGATACTTGCGCGAGCCCCAGTTGCCGTAGGGGCCAGGCCACATGTCATATCCCGCCTTGGTGCTGATGAACATCTCGTCGCGATAGGGGAGGAAGTCATCCTTCATCAACTTGCCGAATGTTTCCTCCGCACTGCCGTAGGGAGGACCGTAGTTGTTGGCAAGGTCAAAGTGAGTCACTCCGTGGTCGAAGGCATATCGCATGATGTCGCGACTGCGCTGCAAGGGATCTATAGCCCCGAAGTTATGCCAAAAGCCAAGGCTCACCTCGGGCAACATCACACCACTGCGACCGCAACGTCTGTATTTCATCCTATTGTCGTATCGACAACTGTCAGCTTTATAAATATCTTCTATCATAATTCAAAGTTATCATAATTCGACGCAAATATAGCAATAAAATAAATAACAAACAAGTTTATTCTCAAAAATTAAGGATAAATGTCATATTTTTATGTGTTCAATAAAATATTTTTTATTAATTTTGCAGCCAACAAGTGATTAGCCTAAATGTATAAATGAATATTTGGAATGAAGAAATTTATGATTTTGGCGGCTGTGGCAATGCTCGTAGGTAGAGCGTCGGCCGCAGTGAGAGATACGATAAGTCTGAATGCCGGATGGCAGTTTCACTTGGGTGAACTGTCGGGCATTGAGGCTGTGAAAAACGCTAAGAGCGAGAGGGTTAACCTTCCGCATGACTTCCTTATCGGACAGCCGTGGGTGGAACCAGATGCCTCTGAACGTCCTGACAATAGTGATGCAGGCAGTAATGTGCGCAGCCGACTGAGTCCTCGTGGTTTCAAGGAAATGAACGTGGGATGGTATAGATATGTGCTCACCCCAAAGGCAGAATGGAAGGGCAGAAGGGTAGTGCTCGACTTTCAGGGTATTATGCTCGTGGGTGATGTATGGCTCAACGGCAAGCATATTGGCAAAACCGACTATGGTTATCTTGGTTTTGACACTGATATCTCTTCGATACTAAAGTTTGATGGAGACAACGAAATCATCGTCAAGGCCAATACCCAACAGCCCAATAACTCGCGTTGGTACACAGGAGGCGGACTATATCGTGATGTCAATATCATCGTTACAGACAAGAAACTATATTTCCCCCGTCATCCGCTTTTCATCCGCACTGAAAATAACAAGAAGGTAAAGATTCAGGCTGAGATTGCATGTTTCAACAAGGTGGATAATATCTCAGGCACTACTGGCAGCTTCCTTGTAGTTCGTCCCTGGACACAGTTCTTCAATCCAGAGGATCGCTCTGATATGCCCAAAAGTAGATGCAACAATATTGTGATGACCAATATTCAGATGGAGTGTCGCAACTTCTTTGATGTTGGCACAAGTGATAAATACCTTCTCCGTGATTTTACTTTTAAGAACATCAATGTGAAAGACGAGAAGAAAGCATTCGACAAGACAATGATAGAAAATACAATTGTCGAAAATGTTACTATTCTGTAGTTATAGAAAACACGGATTACCTTGGATAAACCCCTGGTAATCCGTGTTTCGATAATCAATATTTACCAACTGACACTAAGCTATTGTCAGTGAGATTCATATCTTGACAATTAAGGCCGTCGCGACTGATGGCGTATGCAGTCCATTCTCCACGACCACTCATGTGGCAGTAAAGATAACCATAGTCACCCTTTTGAGGATTTTGTGCTTTTGTCTCTGTTGGTGTTATGGCAATACAAAATGCCATCACACAAAAGGTAATAATCCTTCTCATGATGTTAGTTCTTTATTTTGCTTATATTATCTTCCCAACCATGCTTCGGGATTGAGTTTGGCTCTTTCCTTGCGTAATTGGAATTGGAGGATGTTGTCTTGTCCCACAGAGCCCAAGACCTGTCGGGCACTCACCTTCTGGCCGCGATGGACACTCACCGACGAGAGGTTGCAATAGACGGAGATGTAGCTGCCGTGGCGCACCATCACTCCTGTGACTCCACCCATGCTGAACACGGCACTCACCTCGCCATCGAAGATGCTGCGTGCCTTGGCTCCGGCAGAACCAAGGATGTTGATGCCCTTGTTGTCGAGACGCACATTCTTGAGACCCTCGACGTTGTATTGTCCGAAATGGCTGACTATGCGGTAGCCGCCTGTGATAGGCATGGGCAGACGGCCGCGGTTGCTCTCGAAACTGCCACTGATGCGGCGGTCTTCGGAGTCGAGGTTATAGACGAGGGGCTTCGACTGCTCTTTCTTGGCAACCTCTACCTCGCGCTCCAGTTTCTTTGCCTCGGCAATGGCGCGACGGTCTTCCTCGTTGCGCTGCTCCTCAGCCTTGCGCTTGGCTGCCTCTGCCTCCTTCTGCTTGCGGGCGAGTTCGGCTTGCTTTCGTGCCAGTTCCTCGGCCTTGCGCTTTCGCTCCGCCTCGGCACGCTTGGCTTCCTCGGCTGCCTTGCGCTTTGCCTCGGCGATAGCCCTCTGGCGGGCTTTCTCCACCTCGATGGCCACGAGGCGGTCGATCTGGGCATTGATGGCGGCATCACGCTTCTGTTGTGTGGCGATGATGCCTTGTATGGTCTTCTGCTGTTTTTGCAGTGTGCTCACCACGTTCTGTTGCTCCACCTGCTTGCCTTCGAGCGAGCGACGCTCCTGTTCTCCTTTATATAATAGGTTGCTCTTCTGCTTCTTGGTGGCAGTGAGCTGCTGGTGCTTCTGCGTCACTTCGTTCTGCTTGGCCTTCACCTCCTCGCCCTGGGCACGCTGATATGACGCATACTCGCGCATGAAGCGCATACGGCGGTACATCTGCGAGAAATTCTTTGCCGAGAAGATAAACATCAGTTGGCTCTGGATGGAGCGGTTGCGGTGCATGTATCTCATCGACTTGACGTATTTCTGCTTGCGGTCGGTGAGTTCCTTGCCGAGAACGTCGAGTTGGGAATTGAGTTTGGTGATATTGCCGTCGAGTTTGGTGATGTCTCGGCGTATGGTGTCGATGGTGCGACGCTTGTCGGCAATCTCGGAGTTGATCACCATGAGGTTCTTCAGCCTCTCCTTCACGTCGCGCTCGTTTTTGCGGAGCTTTTGCTGCTGGGCGGCAATTTGCTTTTTGATTTGTGCCCGCTCGTTCTTGAGACCCTTGATAGAGGCAGTCTCGTAGTTGGCGGTGTTAGTGTTTGTCTTTTTCTTTTTTGTTGTTGTCTGCCTTTTTTTCTTGGCAGTAGATGTTGTTGACGCCTTCTTTCGCGCCGGCTTCCTCGTTTGTGAGGAGGAAGCCAGCGTGAAGGCGAATAGTATAATGAATATTATTTGAAATCTTTTCATTTACAATTTGTTAGAGAGCCATAAAACGGCGAAGAATGTCATCCACGGTCACCTCCTTGTATTTGGCCGACACAGGAGTGCGTGTTTCCCAGTCGCTTTCGTTGCCGATGTAGTTGAGTGTCATGTTGATCTTCACCTCCGACTTGGGGGTTGAGAAGACAATGGCATTGCGAGTGGGGAATTTCTTGTTGCTGAGGTCCTTATAGTCGGTGTAGTCCCAGTTGAGCTGGCTCTTGCCGCGATACTTGTCGTTGTAGGCGATGTTGGCCATGTGGATAAGTCCGCCCACATTCTCAGCCAACCAGCGATATGACAGTTTGTCCTTCTCCATCGAGATGATGACGTCGCCAGCCTCTTCGGATGTCTGGAATTTGTTCATGAGTTCGGCGGTAATCTCCTTCTCGCCCGGCTGGAAGAGTTCGTTCCAGAAGAGCGCCTGAAGGGTGTAGAAGTTGATGCCGCTCTGGCGGAGGAAGTCGAGTTGCTCGTATTGTGCTTTCATGTACTGCTTGTTGATGCGGTCCATGATGAGAACATAGTCGCGTGTGAACTCAAGGCGTGCTGCCTCGACGAATCCGAATGCCATGAGCTGGAGACGGATGACATCGTTGCGCTTCATCTTGAGATTGCCGGTGAGAGTCATGTCCTGTGAGCCCACTTGTACCTGGAACTTCACTTTAGACGTGATGAACTTAGCTGTCTGCTGGTTGTCCAGCACTTTGTTGAGTGTTTCCTGCAATTCCATGCTGCGTGGTGCTACTGGTGCTTCGGCAACGGTCTTGTGGGATTTGCACGAGGCTAAAAAAGCCAATGGTAACGCGATGAGTGCGACCTTGATAAAATGGATGGTTTTCATTTTGTTTTTGTTTTTTATGTTGAATTCCTTATTTTTTATTTTCTCGTATGTATTTCCTCTGGCGTGCCTTGCGTGCCAGGAGTTGGTTGTCTGGCGACTTCTTGAGGGCATCGGTCCATAGTTGCACTGCCTTGTCGATGTCGCCGCACTTGGCGTAGATGTCGCCCGCGTGTTCGACAATAACTGCCGAGGAGTCGGAGTCGCACTGCAGTGTCTGGTCGATGTATATCTTTGCCTCGGCATATCTCTCCTGTTGGAACAGTATCCAGGCGTAGGTGTCGAGGAAGGTGGCGTTCTTGGGTTCGGCCTTGATGGTCTTGTAGCTCATCTCTTCGGCCTTGGCGAGATTGCCTCCCGACTCGCTGATGTAGTAGGCGTAGTTGTTGAGGCAACTGAGGTTGTCGGGTTTCCATTGCAGACAGGAGTCGTAGGCGGCGAATGCCTGCTGCATTTCTCCCTTCTCGTGGAGCAGGTCGCCCATGATGCCATAGAAGTCGGAGACGATGTCGGGCGAGCTCTGTTCGTTGATGACGCTGATACCGTTCTTGAAGGTGTCGAGAGCCTCGTCGGTCTTGTCCTGTTGGGATAGTGCCACACCTTGGTAGTAGTAGAATGCCATCTCGTCGGGGTTGTACTGGCGTGCGGCTGAGCATAGGGTGACCACACGGTCGAAATCCTTCTTCGCCCATGCGTCGGCAATGAGTTGGAGTCGGGCTGAGGCGTTGTCGGGAGCTTTCTCCAACACGCCCTCAAGCACCTTGTTGATATTCTCCTTGGGCATGTTCTTCAGTTCCATATACGAGGCATAGAGGATTCCGATGCTGGGGTCGGTGTCTTTGGTCTGCAAGGTGCGCTCAAAGAGGTTGATGACCTTGGTAGAGTCGCTTCCGATGTTTTCATTCTCCATCACCTCCTGGCGCAAGATATAGATTTTCTCGTCGGTGTTGGCATTGCTCGACGTGAGGATGTTGACAGTCATGGAGTCGGCTGCCATCGTATTGCCTTGTGCCTTGTAATATGTGCGCATTGACATGAGCACCTTACTGTTGGCTGGCTCCTCCTTGAGTATGCCGCGATATATGTCGATAGCCATTTTCTCGTTGTCGTTGACGAGCAGCATGTCGGCATATGCCACCCTGTAGTTGAGGTCGTTGGGGTATTGGTCGGCAAGTTTTTTCATCTCTGCGACGGCAGCCTTGCCATTGCCCATCTTCTGATAGAACTCGGCCTTGGCATAGGATATGCGCTCATTCATGCCGTCGAGCTGCTCCATGCGGTCGAGGGCGGCAATGGCCTTGGGGTAATACTTCTCGTCGTTGTCGTATAGTTGTACAAGCATACCCAGTACATCCTCGCGGTCGGGCTCTGCCTTGGACAGGCGCTCGAAGGTCTCGGTGGCGGCATTCAGATCCTGGCTCTGCAGATACATCTGTGCGAGTGTCTCAAGGTAGTTGACATTATCCGGCTCCAACTGCGATGCCTTTTGGAATGCCGCGAGAGCCTTAGCGTTGTCCTTCATCCTAAGATAGTAGTGGGCGAGGAAGTAGTAGGTCTCCGAAGCCTCGGGATTGATGTCGAGGCAGTGGCGCAGCATCTCGAAGGCAGCGGCATCGTTGCCCTTCTCTCTCTCGATCATTGCTTCGAGAAAGAGTCTGTCGTAACGCTGGGAGTCGTCCGCTTCATGTGCGTTAGCTAAAATCTGCGAGGACATCAATATCCCCAATATGAATAACTTTACTTTCAAGAACTTTAATTCTAAAATTTTTTAATTGACTTCGTCGAACTTCGTTTCTTTAATTTCGTGATTTTTAAAATCACGACACCCCCGTGTGTCCATATCCGCCTTCGCCTCGCTCAGTCTCGTCGAGCTCGCTGACTACAAGGAATTCGCCCTGCTCATGGCGTGCTATCACCATTTGGGCTATGCGCTCACCGTCGTTCACGGTGAAGTCGGCGTTGGAGAGATTGACGAGCAGCACCATGATCTCGCCGCGATAGTCGGCATCCACAGTGCCTGGAGTGTTGAGCACGGTGATGCCATGCTTAAGGGCAAGACCGCTGCGAGGGCGTATCTGTGCCTCGTAACCCACGGGCAGTGCTATGTGCAGACCGGTGCCGATGAGTCGGCGCTCCATTGGTTTGATTACCACTGGTGCTTCGAGATTGGCGCGCAAGTCCATACCTGCGCTTTGGGGTGTGGCATAAGCGGGTAGTTGCTGATGCCCCTTGTTGATAACTTTTATCTGTAACATTTTTAATCTTCAAATTTTCTGCAAAATTAGGAAAATAAATTGAGATTATAGCCATTTCCTTACAAAATATGTATTTTTTTACATTATTTTTATGATATTATTGGCGTTTTTAGAAGAAAACGAGTAATTTTGCACCAAAAATGAGAATATGAACTGGAAACAACTAATAACAAACAAGCGACTCGGACAGGAAGACCATCACCCCGAGCGACACGACGACCGCACCGAATTCAAGCGTGACTATGACCGCCTGATCTTCTCGGCGCCCTTTAGGCGAATGCAGAACAAGACCCAGGTGTTTCCGCTGCCGGGCAGTGTGTTTGTGCATAATCGTCTCACTCATTGCCTTGAGGTGGCATCGGTGGGAATGTCTCTCGGCAACGACGTGTCGAGAGCGTTGATTGGCAACCGCTATCCCGAACTGCGAAATACACTGTTTGAGGAACTTGGACAGATAGTGTCGGCTGCATGCCTCGCCCACGACATGGGCAATCCGCCGTTCGGTCATTCGGGCGAGAAGGCGATACAGACATTCTTCACCGAGGGAAAGGGCCAGGCACTACGCGAGAGAGTGTCGGCGAGATTTTGGGACGACATCACCCACTTCGAGGGAAATGCCAATGCCTTCCGCATACTGTCGCACCAGTTCAAGGGCAGGCGAAAGGGTGGATTTGTAATGACTTATTCAATGCTTGCCTCCATCGTGAAATATCCGTGGGCGGCTTCGTGTGCAGGCAAAAAGGGGAAGTTCGGTTTCTTTGCCTCAGAGGAGGAGTTCTTTCAGCGAATAGCCGAAGAAATGGGACTCCTGAGACTGTCGGCTGAGGGAGAACCGCTGAAATATGCCCGCCATCCGTTGGTGTATCTCGTTGAGGCTGCAGATGATATATGTTATGAGATAATGGACATCGAGGACTCACATAAGTTAAAGATTTTGTCATTCGAAGAAACGGCTGACTTGCTGCTCGCCTTCTTCGACGAGAAGGTGCAGGGCGGCATACGTAAGAGAATCTCCGACGAGGGAATGACCGACAAAAACGAGATGATTGTGTATATGCGAGCCTGTGCCATCGGGAAGTTGGAAAACGAGTGTGTGAAGGCATTCGTGGATAACGAGGACGCAATACTCAACGGCACATTCCAGGGCTCGCTCATCCAGCATGTGAGTGAGCGACAGAGAAAGGCATACGAGAGATGCTGCGAGGTGTCGATGGAGAAGATATACCACAGCAAACCGGTGCTCGACGTGGAGTTGGCCGGTTATAAGATCATGGAGACGCTGATGGACCAAATGACCGAGGCGGTGTTGCATCCCGACCGCTACTACTCGCAGCAGCTCATCTGCCGAGTGAGCAGTCAATACGACATTCATGCCGCCGACCTTGAGTCGCGCATCATGGCGGTGCTCGACTATATCAGCGGCATGACTGATGTGTATGCCCTCGATGTATATCAGAAGATCAACGGCATATCATTGCCTATCGTCTAAAAGCTCATAAGCCAGGACCTGAGTTCCTGCATCATCTCGACATGGAAGGCGAAACTGCTGCGTATGCCCCATCCGTGGCCTCCCGAGGGATAGATGTGGAGCGAGGCTGGCACATCGTGGCGATAGCACTCTAAATAATAGTTGGTGCCGTTGGCAGGCAACACCACGGCATCGTCGTCGCTAAGGGTGATGAAGGCTCGCGGAGTAACCCTCGTCACCTGTTGGTCGCTACTGAATTCGCGTTCGGTCTTTTTCTTCACATCCTTGCCGAGAAGATTGTCGTGGGAGCCCCTGTGGGTGAAGCTCGGGTCCATCGTGATGACAGGATAGAAGAGAATCTGGAAGTTGGGCGCAGCATCGCCCCTTGACCTCGTGGCAATCGTGGATGCCAAGTGGCCTCCTGCCGACGAACCCATAATGCCGATGTCGTCGGGCTTGATGTTCCACGACGAGGCATTGCGGCGCAACATCCTCACTGCCTCCTCGGCATCCTCTACGGGCACCTGCCAATTGCCGTGGGGCATACGGTATTTGAGCACCATCACGGCTATTCCCATGTTATTAAAGAAAGGAGCCCACTCGTGGCCCTCGTGGTTCATGGCGAGATGAGAGTAGCCGCCGCCGGGACATATCACCACGGAGCGGCCGGTGGACTTTTCGGCTTTGGGGAGATAGAGCCACACGCGGGCTGTGTCTTGAGGGTTTTCACTTGCCGTGGGGCAGCCGTTAGGCCATAGGTCTAACACTTTCGGCTTTTGAGCCGAAGCACTTAGGATGGATGTCACGACAAAGAGAAGTGACAAAAGAAATCTTGATTTGCTCATTGTTTTTATATAATAATGTTATTTTTTGTTCAATATTCAGCCTTTTTGGCCAAATCATTTGCAAAGATACGGATTTTTTTGTAATATTGCACCCAAAAACCAAAGAAGATAAAATGAATAAACGATTTTTAATGTTTGCAGCCGCTGCTTCAATGTTTTTTGGCAGTAGTGCGAAGGTAAAGCTGCCACATCTTATCAGTGACGGCATGGTGATACAACAGCAGAGCGACGTGCGCCTTTGGGGGTGGGACAAGCCCGGAAAGAAGGTGAAGGTGACTACCTCATGGTCGGCTGATACCTATGAGGCGAAAGCTGACAAGGAGGGAAAATGGATAGTCAGCGTGAAGTCGCCCGAGGCATCGTTCACACCGCTGTCAGTGACATTCGACGACGGTGAGCTTGTAACTGTGAGCAACATCCTCTCGGGAGAGGTGTGGGTGTGCGCCGGACAGAGCAACATGGAAATGCCTGTGAAGGGATTCGGTCAGTGTCCGGTGGTAAACTATAACCTTGAGGTGCTCAATGCTGCCTACGGAGTACGCTCGGCAAAGATACCGAGTAGAATGAGTACCCAACCGCTCGACGATGCCGACACATCATGGCGCATCAGTTCGCCACAGACCGTGAGCGAGTTCTCGGCAACAGGATATTTCTTTGCCAAACTCGTGCGCAAGGCTCTCAATGTGCCAGTGGGACTTATCGAGGCAAACAAGGGAGGATCGAGAGTGGAGAGTTGGATTGACGAAGACAACCTCACCAAATACACCAAGGAGAATCTTGACTCAACGACGATGAAGGACCGATTTGAGTGGGATTTCCACTATCCCCTGCTTTGGGGCAACGCCACCTTCCATCCTATACTCAACTACACCGTCAAGGGAATACTCTATTACCAAGGTTGCTCGAATGTGGGCGACCCAGCAGGACAATACACCGAGCGACTGAAGATGTTGGTGGAGCAGTGGCGTCGCGACTTCAAGATGGGCGACATCCCGTTCTATTTCGTGCAGATAGCTCCTTATGTATATGGCGACGGAGAGGAAGGCACGTCGGGAGCGAAGTTGCGCGAACAGCAATTCAATGCCACAAAGGTCATCCCTAACAGTGCCATGGTGTGCACCAACGACCTAGTGTTCCCCTACGAGAAGGGACAGATACATCCGGCACAGAAGCAGCAGGTGGGAGAGCGTCTTGCCTTCCTAGCACTCAACAAAACATACGGTCTCAAGACTGTCATCTGCGACAACATGACATATCGCGACATGATTGTGCAGGACGGAACAGCATATCTGGCATTTGACAACATGGCCGAGGGATACAACCGCTGGGAGGATATACAGGGCTTTGAGGTGGCTGGCGAGGACCGCGTGTTTCACAAGGCCACGGCAGTGAAGTTCTGGGCTGCCGGCAATGACCCACGCAACGAGCGCATCGCAGTGTCGTCGCCGATGGTGAAGAAGCCGGTGGCAGTGCGTTATTGCTTCAAGAACTTTGAGATTGGCAACTTCGGCAACCAGGGTGGTCTGCCTCTCGTGCCATTCCGTACGGATAATTGGGAATAAAATGAGATGACAATGAATTTTGACGAGATTTTTCAGTTCTGCCCGAAATGCGGCAGTAAGCATTTTGACAAGAACAACGAGAAAAGTCGCAAGTGTGATAACTGTGGATTCGTGTATTACATGAATCCCAGTTCATCCACTGCCGCTTTCATTATAAACGACAATGGCGAACTACTGGTATGTCGCCGTGGTAAGGAACCGGCAAAGGGAACTCTCGACCTGCCCGGTGGTTTTGTGGATTTCAATGAGACAGGAGAGGAGGGGATAGTGCGCGAGGTGAAGGAAGAGACAGGACTTGAGATAAAGGACTGCCGTTATCTGTTTTCGGTGCCTAACCTATACAGGTATTCGGGTCTTGACATTCCCACTCTCGATATGTTCTTTGAGTGCAGGGTGTCGAACGATGTGCAGCCCAAGGCTGCCGATGATGCCTCCGAATGTTTTTGGCTTGCAGCATCTGACGTGCATCCAGAGTTGTTCGGACTGAGGTCGATTAGACACGCACTTAACTTGTACTTTGGGAATTAGGAATTAGGGATTATTTTTTAAGTTCTTCCGTCAGCACGCTTTCGAGTTTTTCGGCTGAGAGACGAAGCTGGAATTGTCCCTTGATGGCTACGGTGATGCCACCCGTTTCCTCCGACACTACAATGACCACGGCGTCGCTGTCCTGCGACATACCCATCGCAGCACGGTGGCGCAGACCGAGTTCCTTGGGGATGTCGAGACTGTGGGACACAGGCAGAATACATCCCGCAGCCTTGATGCGCTGACGAGATATAACCATGGCACCATCGTGCAGTGGGGAGTTCTTGAAGAAGATGTTCTCGATGAGACGCTGGTTGATGTTGGCGTCGATTTTGTCGCCTGTGTCTGCTATGTCGTCGAGAGGTGTGGTGCGCTCAATAACGATAAGGGCACCTACTTTTCTTTTGCTCATGTTCATGCAGGCAAGAACGATGGGCACAATTGTCTCCCTGCTTGCCCCACTGCCGCCTTCTTCCTTTTCCTGTTGGAAGAATCTCAGCAGCAGTCGCATCCTCTGGTGGGCACCGATGTTGTAGAGGAATTTGCGAATGTCCTCCTGGAACAGGATGATAAGACCAATCACTCCCACGCTCACCAACTTGTCCATGATAGAACCAAGCAGACGCATTTCGAGTATCTGTGACACAAGCAGCCACAATACCACAAACATCATTATGCCGATGAACACGTTGAGCGAGCGTGATTCCTTCATCAGGCGATAGATGTAGTAGAGCATCAACGCCACAAGCGTGATGTCTATAATATCCTTTATGCCAAATTCGAAGAACATTCCCAAAAACTTTAATATTTTAATTATTTAATATTTTAATTTCTGAAAGATACTCACACATTCCACCGCTTCCTTCACATCGTGCACTCTGAGGATATTTCCGCCTTTTAAGAGCGAGATGGTATGTAGGACAGTGGTTCCGTTGAGCGAAGTGGTGGGGTCGCCGCCAATGAGGCGGAATATCATCGACTTGCGCGAAACGCCCACGAGCAAAGGCAGGCCAAGCACTTGCAGTTTGTCCATCTCAGCCATCAGGCGATAGTTGTCGTCGAGTGTCTTGCCAAAACCGAATCCGGGGTCGAGAATGATGTCCTTCACTCCTAAGTCGCGCAACTGCTGCACCTCCTGTGCGAAAGCCATGAGCATCTGCTCGACATTGGGTTTCACCGACATCAGTATGTAGGGCACTCCAAGTCGCGCCACCATGCGGAACATGTCGGGATAGTCGCCTTGGGTCCATCCCAAGGGCTTGTTGACAACACCCGTTATGCCGCCTTCCGACACATCGTTCACTATAGCCACACCATATTCCTCCACCGCCATGCGTGCCACGTCGGGGCGGAAGGTGTCAACCGATACAACGGCGTCGGGTTGCTCGCGACGCAGGATTTGCAGTCCATTGCGCAAGCGATCCATCTCCTCGGCCTCGCTCACCTCGGGAGCGCCAGGACGGGTGGAGAATGCGCCCACGTCGATTATCTCGCCGCCCTCGTCGATTATCTGGTTGCAGCGTTCGGTAATCTCCTGCTCGGTCTGCTTGCGACTTCCCAAGAAGAAGGAGTCGGGCGTAACATTCAATATGCCCATCACTTTGGGGCTACTCATATCCATGAGTTTGCCTCCCACATTAATTGTATATTCCAAATCTTATATCTTCAATTTTCTGCAAAGATAATTTATTTTGCGCACAAAAACAAATAAAAAGCAAAAAAACAACCGATTTATTTCTTTATATGCGAAAAATGACGTAATTTTGCACGTCATTTAGAAAAAAAGAGATATGAAAATAGAATCACTTTACGAAATCTACCGCCAGCATGCGGTGATAACCACCGATAGTCGTGACTGCCCCGAGGGGTCGATTTTCCTTGCCCTCAAAGGCGAATCATTCGACGGCAACAAGTTTGCCGCGTCGGCTCTCGACAAGGGTTGCTCATATGCAATAGTGGATGAAAAGGAATATGCCGACATCGCCGACAAGAGATATATACTCGTGGATGACTGCCTTGCCACATTCAAGGCTCTCGCACGGCATCATCGCCGACAATTCAACATACCGGTGATAGGCATCACTGGAACAAACGGCAAGACGACCACCAAGGAACTTGTGGCGGCTGTGCTTGGCGAGAAATATAATGTGATGTCCACACAAGGCAACTTCAACAATGACGTGGGAGTGCCGAAGACGCTTTTCCGCCTCACACCCGAGCACGATATAGCCGTGGTGGAGATGGGGGCAAGTCATCCAGGAGACATCAAGACCTTGGTGGAGACCGTGGAACCAGAATACGGTATTATCACCAATGTGGGTAAGGCTCACCTGCAAGGCTTTGGTTCGTTTGAGGGAGTTGTGCGCACCAAGGGAGAACTGTATGATTTTCTGCGTGTCAATCCTTCATCCAAGGTGTTTATTGATGCAGGCAACGAACATCTGATGGGTATTGCCAACGGACTACACCTTATTAAATATAGTACGGAGCCAATCGAGGGACTGAGCGTGAGGGGCGAAGTGGTGGATTGTGCACCATTCCTGCATTTCCGCTGGACCGACGGCGAGAGGTGGTATGATGTAAACACTCATCTCATCGGAAGCTATAATATATATAATATGTTGGCTGCTGCAACCATCGGCCTGCACTTTGGAGTCAAGCCCGAAGAGATTTGTCATGCCCTGTCGTCATACGAACCGAGCAACAATCGCTCGCAACTCACCGAGACACAGCACAACCATCTCATCGTGGATGCATACAACGCCAATCCCACGAGTATGGCGGCTGCATTGCGCAACTTCCGTGATATGCAGGTGGAACCGAAGATGGCAATACTTGGCGACATGAGGGAATTGGGAGAGTCGAGTGAGGAGGAACATCAGAAGGTGGTTGACTTCCTTGCCGAGGCAGGACTGACGAATACATGGCTCGTTGGCGAGGCTTTTGGAAAGACAAACACCTCATTGCGCAAATTTGCCGACATTGATGAGGTGAAGGCTGCCATTGCCGACAATCAGCCCCAGGGATATTATATCCTCATAAAGGGAAGCAACGGCATTAAGCTTTACCAATTGCCGGAGATACTTTGAAAATGAAGAAAAAATGAGGATTTTATGAAAGTTTTTGGGAAAAGTTGCACGGATTACAAAAAAAATGTGTAACTTTGCAGCCGCAAACTGAAATCGGGATGTAGCGCAGTTGGTAGCGCACTACGTTCGGGACGTAGGGGTCGGGCGTTCGAGTCGCCTCATCCCGACTGATTTAGCCAAAGAGAAGAAGCTTAACGAATATGCGTTAGCTTCTTTTTGTTTTTTTCTAATGTAAAAAACTTAATTGTTATGCAGGAAATGTTATTTTGCAAGGTGGCATGCTACACAATGATAATCAGTTCAGTGATATGCGCTCTGTTCAGATGGTTTCACATGTGCAGGCCATATAACCTCAATCCGTCGTATTTCTATCCATCGAGAAAGTTGGTGGTAGTGGCGTTTGTCAGCTCCCTGCTCTTGACTCCATATCTCTTTCATTATGATAGTCACGACACATGGTTGTTCACAAAATCCTTTATGCTCTTCTTCATGCCAGTGTTTGGTACGTTGTCATTCAGATCTTTCTTTTTCGGTGTCACCGCCACTTGGATTCGCCATTATCTCTTGTTGTTGGTATTGCCTATGGCAGTGCTTGCCACGTTGTTTGTATTCGCATGTATTGGCGGCAACTACCTCGACGTTGATGGTTTTGGGGAGCATGAAATAGTGTTGGCGGCATCGTCGGTGCTTGCAGTCAAGATGATTCTCACCACCCGTTGGCTGTTTCGCAAGATAAATGAGTTTGTTCGCGGCGAATATTCAAATGAAGAGGACTTTCCGCTGGTTTTTGCCAAGATGGTGATATACATACCGTTTTGGGTATGGGTGTTGGCGATAATGGTGTTTCTCGCCGACAGTCATATTGTCAATGCCATATATTTCATATCAATATCAGTGCTATGTATTGGCATAACCATCTTGATACTCCATCCCCAGCGCAGAGAGTGCGAGGTGATGACGAAAGATATTGAAAATGAGGCACTGAACGCAAGGGTCGCTACTCAAAGCAGCAGTTCGATTTCTGATGCTGTTAAGGAAAAAATAGAGCATCAGATACGCGATATGATAGAGGACGACCGACTGTATCTCGATCCGAAGTTCAATAAAACCATACTTGCCGAGAGGCTTGGCACCAATCGCACCTATCTCTCGGTGGTGTTCCGCGAGCGATTCGGTTCGTTCTATTGCTATGTCAACACCTTGCGCATACTTTATGCCCTGAGCTACTTGGAGCAACATCCCAAGGCTACACAGACGGAAGTGGCGGCAAAGAGCGGTTTTGGCACTACCAAGACCTATGCCAAGGTGAAGAAACTATATGAGGCAGGCGAACTGAAATAAGTTGCCTGCCCCACATCTCTTTATAGTGACTGCATGTCGTTGAGCTTCTTGTAGTATCCGTCGATGGCAAGCAGTTGGTCGTGTGTTCCTCTCTCAACAATCTCTCCCTCGTGGATGACACATATCTCGTCGGCACACTTGATGGTGCTCAGTCGATGGGCTATTGCCACTGTGGTGCGCGTCTTCATCAGTCGTTCAAGGGCATCCTGAACGAGTCGTTCGCTCTCGGTGTCGAGGGCAGAGGTGGCCTCGTCGAGAATGAGTATAGGCGGATTCTTGAGTATGGCGCGAGCTATGCTCACACGCTGGCGCTGACCACCTGAGAGTCGGCTTCCGCGGTCGCCTACCGGAGTGTCGAATTGCTTTTCGGTCTGCATGATGAAGTCATAGGCATTGGCTATCTTTGCAGCCTCGGCAATCTGCTCGTCGGTAGCTCCATCCACACCAAACGAGATATTGTTGCGGAAGGAGTCATTGAAGAGAATAGCCTCCTGATTGACGTTGCCGATGAGTTGGCGCAGGTTGTGGATGCCAAGATCCTTAACGTTCACTCCGTCGATGAGCACCTCCCCCTCCTGAACGTCGTAATATCTCGGGATGAGATCCACGAGAGTGGATTTTCCGCCTCCGCTCTGTCCCACGAGAGCGATTGTCTTGCCCTTGGGGATGGTGAGATTGATGTTGCGCAGAATCCATTTCTTGTCGTAGCGGAAGGAGACGTTGCGGAATTCTATCTGATGCTCGAACGAGGCGATATGCCTTGGTGACGGATTCTCAACGATATTGTTTTCGGCATTGAGTATCTTGTCGATACGCTCCATCGAGGCAAGTCCCTTGGGGATGTTGTATCCCGCCTTGGAGAACTCCTTCAGGGGGTTGATGATACTGTAGAGCATCACGAGATAATAAATAAAGGTAGGACCGGTAAGCATCTTGTCGCCCGAAAGCACAAGAATACCACCAAACCACAATACGATGA
This sequence comes from uncultured Prevotella sp., assembly GCA_945869265.1. Classification (GTDB taxonomy): domain Bacteria; phylum Bacteroidota; class Bacteroidia; order Bacteroidales; family Bacteroidaceae; genus Prevotella. Next base: position 92,997 of record CAMBOI010000001.1, read on the forward strand.
CAATCATCACCGTTCCCAAGAACTCGCTCATCGGGTGAGCCATCTGCTGGCGTATGTTCACTCGCATGATGTCGTTGCGATAGGCAGAGTTGATGCGGTCGAAGCGGTTGTTCATCTTCTTCTCGGCACAGAATGCCTTGATGATGCGCAGACCGCCGAGTGTCTCCTCCACCTGACTCATGGTGTCGCTCCACAGGGCCTGAGCCTTGATGGAGTTCTGCTTGAGCTTTCTGCCCACCATTCCCATAAACCATCCCATCACTGGCACGAAGACAAGGGTGAACAGTGTCAGTTGCCATGATATGATAAGCAGTGTGGAGAAATATGCGACGATGAGCACAGGGTTCTTGAAGAGCATGTCGAGCGACGACATTATTGAATTTTCCACCTCAGCCACATCGCCGCTCATTCGTGCAATGATATCTCCCTTGCGTTCTTCCGAGAAGAATCCCAATGGCAATGATGTTATCTTGTGGTAGAGTTGGTTGCGTATGTCTCTCACCACTCCCGTTCTGATTGGGATGATAGTAGCCGAGGATAGGAAATAAGCTCCTGTCTTGAGGAAAGTCATGAAGGCAAGGAATATGCCGATGACGAGTAGGGTGGTGGTGGGACCGATATTCTGTATGAGTTGTCCTACATAGTAGTTGGCATTATTCGAGAATGCCTCCTGCAGATTGTCCCAGCTTATGGGCATCAAGCTCTGCGGCACACTGTCGCCTCCTGTCTGGAAGAGTATCTGCAGAATAGGGATTATCGCCATAAACGAGAATATATTCAGCACAGCCGACAGTATGTTGAACACCACCGACCACACCAAATAGCGCTTGTAGGGCGGAACGAAGCGACGGAGAACAGTAATAAATTCTTTCATAATACTTATTTTAATGATTCTCCCAACAGCGTTGCACTCGAACTGCCCGTAATCCTCACTCTCACTGTCTCGCCAATATGATGATTGCCCTTGTTGAACACTACCATCTTGTTCTGTTCGGTGCGACCGCAGAGCTGTTCGCGAGAGCGCTTGCTAAATCCCTCCACGAGTACGTCAAACTCCTTGCCCTCGTCCTTTTTGTTGGCAATAGCCGACATCTCGGTCTGAAGATGTATCAGTTCATTCAGTCGGCGTATCTTCACATCCTCGGGAACATCGTCGGGCAGATGCTTTGAGGCGTATGTGCCAGGTCGCTCGCTGTATTTGAACATGAAGGCAGAGTCATATCCTACTTCCCTCATCAGCGACAGCGACAACTGGTGATCTTCCTCAGTCTCACTGTGATATCCTACGAAAATATCCGTTGACAATCCGCAATCAGGTATGATGCGACGGATGGCAGCCACACGGTCAAGATACCATTCGCGGGTGTATTTGCGGTTCATAAGTTTCAGTATCCTGTTACTTCCGCTTTGTACCGGCAGATGTATATGCTTGCACACGTTGGGTATCTCGGCAATAACCCTCAGTGTTTCGTCGCTCATGTCCTTGGGATGTGACGTAGTGAATCTTATGCGCATCTCTGGGGCTTCAAGTGCGACAGCACGAAGGAGGGATGGGAAATCATTCCTAATTTCTGATTTCTCATTCCTAATCATATAAGAGTTAACATTCTGTCCCAACAGCGTCACCTCCTTATATCCTCTGTCTCTGAGGTCTCTTACCTCCCTAAGTATGCTCTCGATGTCGCGACTGCGCTCTCGTCCGCGGGTGTAGGGCACGATGCAGTAGTGGCAGAAGTTGTTGCATCCTCGCATTATGCTCACATATCCGCCTATCTTTGCCCCATGCAGTCGTTGAGGTACGATGTCGCGATAAGTCTCCGATGTCGATAACTCAATATTTATCGCTTTGTGTCCTGTCTCTGCCTGAGCTACGAGGTCGGGCAGCGAGAGATATGAGTCGGGACCTGCAACGAGGTCTGCATGGTGATTCTGCAGTAGGTCTTCCTTAACGCGCTCTGCCATGCATCCCAGCACACCGATAATCATCTTGTGTCCCTTGCGGCGCTCGGCGGCGAGGGTGTCCAGACGGTTGTATATCTTTTGTTCAGCATTGTCGCGCACCGAACATGTGTTGAGGAACACCGCATCGGCTTCCTTAATGTCGTCACACGACTCATATCCTGCCATCTGCATCACCGACGCCACCACTTCTGAGTCGGCCACGTTCATCTGGCATCCGTATGTCTCTATAAATAGTTTCTTCATTATTATTATTTCCTTTATTTGGGCTGCAAAGTTACAAATAAAAAATGAAACAACAAAGAAATACTTCGAAAAACATAACAAACAGTTCTTATACCATCTTCTTGCGGTATATGAATGCTTATGTTATGACTATAGTCATTTATCAATAAAACCCGTCGTGAATTTATAAGCATATTCCGATAATTAGCGGAGTACGAACTTGCGTACAAATATTGCAAATAAGCTGAAAGTCAAATGAGAGTCAATACCAAAGTCGGTGAACCTCCTATGTACCTCTATACCAAAGTCGGTGAAACTCTGCACCAAAGTCGGTGTAAGTCCGCTCTTGGAATAGACTTTCATTGGAGTATCACCGACTTTGGTGCGGAGGAACACTTGAGGTGCTATTGGAATATCTCAGCTTAGGATTGGAATGTTTTTCTCGCCCGAATTAACAAATATTCTGCTTTTTCCTTTGTCAATTCAACAAAATGTGGTAATTTTGCGGCGAAAATATACATTATATAATATATGGACGAGAAAATTGACGTAAAAGAGAGAATGAAAAGGGCGGAGGAATACTTCGTCAAGGGTTTTAATTGTGCACAGGCTGTAGTGGCTGCTTATGCCGACCTGTATGGATATACCGAGGAACAAGCTCTGAAATTGAGCGCCGGTATGGGCGGAGGTATGGGTAGGCTTAGGCTTACTTGTGGCGCAGTTGCTGGAATGGCTATTCTGGCTGGAATGGAGTGCGGTTCGACCGATGCCAACGACCGCGAGGGTAAGTCGGCCAACTATAAGGTGGTGCAGGAGTTGGTGAGCCGTTTTCAGAAGATATACGGTACGATTATCTGCTCGGAACTGTTACAGTTAAAGAAGGACACTCCACTGACATATGAGGCTTCGGAACGCACGGCGGAATACTACAAGTCGCGCCCTTGCCTAAACCAAGTTATTACATGTGCGAAGATATTTGGGGAATACTATAATGAAATTAGAAATTAGGAATTCTTTTGCAATATATTAAATTTCAATGGAAGAAGAAAAGATTATTTTGCCCGACAACGCATTTCGGGAGCTGAAGGAGGGAGAGAAATATGAACCGGTGATGAGTCCGCAGAGGACATACGCCGAAGTGAACGGTTGGTCGGTGACATGGGGCGTGCTTATGGCAATGCTGTTCTCGGCTGCCGCAGCATACCTTGGTCTGAAGGTGGGACAAGTGTTTGAGGCTGCCATTCCTATCGCCATTATTGCAGTGGGAGTATCCACGGCGGCAAAGCGCAAGGACGGATTGGCTGAGAATGTCATCATACAGAGTATCGGAGCCTGTTCGGGAGCCGTGGTGGCTGGTGCTATCTTCACTCTCCCTGCTATATATATACTGCAGGCAAAATATCCCGAGATGAGTGCATCGTTTATGAAGATATTCATATCATCGCTGTTGGGTGGTATCATCGGAATACTGTTCCTTATCCCCTTCAGAAAATATTTCGTGAGCGACATGCACGGAAAATATCCTTTCCCCGAAGCCACTGCCACTACACAGGTGCTCGTGAGCGGACAGAAAGGTGGCAGTCAGGCAAAACCTCTGCTTATTGCTGGACTTGTGGGAGGATTGTACGACTTTATAGTTGCCACATTCGGATGGTGGAACGAGAACTTTACAACCAGATTCTGTGCACTCGGTGAGGATATTGCCGAGAAGGCAAAACTTGTGTTCAAGGTGAATACAGGAGCAGCTGTGTTCGGATTGGGATATATCATCGGACTGAAATATGCCTTTATCATCTGTCTTGGATCATTGGCGGTATGGTGGGTGATTGTTCCGGGAATGGCACTTATCTTCGGCGACCAAGTACTCAACCAATGGGACCCGACAATCAGTACTGCCGTGGGAGCGATGTCGCCTGAGGAAATCTTCCGCTGTTATGGCAAGAGTATAGGTATCGGTGGCATTGCCATGGCGGGAATCATCGGTATCATCAAGTCGTGGGACATCATAAAGAGTGCCGTGTCGCTTGCCACGAAAGAAATGAAAGGTAAGGGCGGCGACGCCAAGGTGCAGGTGCGCACACAGCGCGACATCTCGTTTAAGGTGATAGCAATAGGCACTATCATTACCATTGCCATCACGTTCCTCTTCTTCTGGTGGGGAGTGATGGAAGGCAATTTGCTCTTTGCCGTCGTAGCCATATTGCTTGTGGCTGTGATTGCATTTCTGTTTACCACTGTTGCAGCAAATGCCATAGCCATCGTAGGCTCAAACCCTGTGTCGGGAATGACCCTCATGACTCTGATATTGGCATCGGTGGTTATGGTGGCAGTGGGACTGAAAGGCACTGGCGGTATGGTGGCTGCGTTGATAATGGGAGGTGTGGTATGTACAGCTCTCTCGATGGCTGGCTCATTCGTCACCGATCTTAAGATAGGCTATTGGCTTGGCACAACTCCCAAGAAGCAGGAGACATGGAAATTCCTCGGTACATTGGTGTCGGCAGCCACAGTGGGTGGAGTGATGATGTTGCTCAATGAGACCTACGGATTTGCTTCGGGACAGTTGGCTGCGCCTCAGGCTAATGCCATGGCGGCAGTTATCGACCCGCTGATGAATGGTATTGGTGCTCCCTGGTTGCTGTATGCCATCGGGGCTGTGATTGCTATCGTGCTCACTATTTTCAAGGTGCCGGCACTGGCCTTCGCCCTCGGTATGTTCATTCCCATGGAACTTAATATACCTCTTCTCGTGGGTGGAGCCATCAATTGGTATGTCACCACACGCTCAAAGAATGAAGATGTCAACAAGGAGCGCGGCGAAAAGGGAAATCTCATAGCTTCGGGATTCATAGCCGGTGGAGCCTTGATGGGAGTGGTGAGCGCATTGCTGAGATTTGGAGGCGTTGTGTTCGATTATGAGTCATGGTGGGCATCCCCTTTGTCGGAGATATTGTCGCTTGTGGCATACATTCTCCTGATAGTATATTTTGTAAGGGCTACCAAGTTGGCAAAATGACACAAAATAGGCAATAATTGAATAAAAGTGCAAGGTTGGTTATCATAAATCAGTTATTTGTGTCATTTTCACAAGAAAAGCGGCTAATTATTTGGTGGTTTCGAAAAAAGTTGCGATATTTGCAGTCGAAAAATGAATTTTGAGATTAAATAAGCATATTATGGCAGAAAAATTAGAAGTTAAGGAGTTGGATCAGGTAGTTGTCCGCTTCTCAGGTGACTCCGGCGACGGAATGCAGTTGGCCGGAAACATTTTCTCTACAGTGTCAGCCACTGTGGGTAATGGAATTTCTACTTTCCCGGATTATCCGGCAGACATTCGCGCCCCGCAAGGCTCGCTCACTGGTGTGTCGGGATTCCAGGTGCACATCGGTGCGGGAAAGGTGTTCACGCCGGGTGACAAGTGTGATGTGCTGGTGGCTATGAATGCCGCAGCGCTCAAGACTCAGTACAAGTATGCCAAGCCTCAGGCCACTATTATCATCGACACTGACAGTTTCGGTCCGAAAGACTTGGAGAAAGCCCAGTTCAAGAGTGAGGATTATCTCGGCGAGATGGGTATTGACCCGGATCGCGTAGTGCAGTGCCCGTTGACAACAATGGTTAAGGACTGCCTTGCCGACAGTGGCATGGACAACAAGTCGGTGCTTAAGTGCCGCAATATGTTTGCCCTTGGAATTGTATGCTGGCTCTTCAATCGCGACCTTGAGCTTGTTGCCAACTTCCTTCGCGATAAATTCGCCAAGAAGCCACAGATAGCAGAGAACAATATCAAGGTGGTACAGGCAGGATTCGACTACGGTCATAACACCCATGCCTCTGTACCTGCTACATACAGAATAGAATCCACTTCGAAGGAGAAGGGACGCTATATGGATATCACCGGAAACAAGGCTACAGCCTATGGACTTATTGCCGCTGCCGAAAAGGCCGGTATGCAGCTCTATCTCGGTTCTTATCCTATTACTCCTGCCACTGATATCCTGCACGAACTCTCCAAGCACAAGTCATGCGGAGTAATCACAGTGCAGTGTGAGGACGAAATCTCAGGATGTGCAAGTGCCGTGGGCGCATCATTTGCCGGTGCACTGGCTGTCACTTCAACATCAGGTCCTGGTATCTGTCTGAAGTCAGAGGCTTTGAACCTCGCCGTCATCGACGAGTTGCCATTGGTTGTGATTGACGTGCAGCGTGGCGGTCCGTCAACCGGACTTCCCACCAAGAGTGAGCAGACCGACCTCTTGCAGGCACTCTACGGACGAAATGGTGAGAGCCCAATGCCAGTTGTTGCCGCCTTGAGTCCTACCGACTGTTTTGACGCAGCATATCAGGCTTCGAAGATTGCGGTTGAGCACCTCACTCCGGTCATCCTGCTCACCGATGCCTTCATTGCAAACGGTTCGGCTGCATGGAAACTGCCTACAATAGAGGGTCTCGACGCCATCAAACCTCATTATGTCACTCCCGAGCAGAAAGGCAATTACACTCCATACGAGCGTGATCCCGAAACGAAGGTGCGCTATTGGGCAGTGCCTGGACAGGAAGGATATACACATATCCTCGGTGGTTTGGAGAAGGACGGAAAGACAGGCGCTATCTCTACTGAGCCTGAAAACCACAATATCATGTGTAAGTTGAGGGCAGAGAAGGTTGCTAATATTCCAGTACCCGATGTAGAGGTGTTGGGCGACAAGGACGATGCCGAGCTGCTCATCGTAGGATTCGGTAGTACTTTCGGACATCTCTATTCTGCAATGGAAGAGTTGCAGAAGCAGGGTAAGAAGGTGGCTCTCGCACAGTTCAAGTATATCAATCCGCTGCCAAAGAACACTGCAGAGGTGCTCTTAAAATATAATAAGGTGGTAGTGGCAGAGCAGAACCTCGGACAGTTTGCCGCTTATCTGCGCTCTAAGGTAGATGGATTCGTACCATATCAGTATAATGAAGTTAAGGGACAGCCATTTGTAGTCGCAGAATTGGCGTCGGCATTTGCCCAGATACTTGAAAAATAATAATTTTAAAGAATAGACAATTATGGAATATACAGCTTCCGATTTTAAGAAAGGCCAGCCACGCTGGTGCCCTGGATGCGGCGACCACTTTTTCCTTGCTTCACTCCACAAGGCTATGGCAGAATGTGGCGTTGCACCATACGAGACGGCAGTGATATCGGGTATTGGATGTTCAAGCCGACTCCCTTATTACGTCAATACATACGCTATGCAGACAATACACGGTCGTGCAGCAGCTATCGCCACTGGCGCTAAGGTGGCAAACCCCAAACTCACTGTTTGGCAGATTAGCGGTGACGGTGACGGACTGGCTATCGGTGGTAACCACTTTATACATGCCATGCGTCGTAACATCGACCTCAACATGATTCTGCTCAACAACAGGATATACGGTCTTACCAAGGGACAGTACTCGCCTACGAGTCCACGTGGTTTCGTCAGCAAGTCAAGTCCCTACGGAACAGTTGAGGATCCCTTCCGTCCTGCAGAGCTTTGCTTCGGTGCACGCGGACACTTCTTCGCCCGCTCGGTGGCTACCGACGCTCCCGAGACAGTGGAAATCCTGAAGGCTGCCTATAAGCACAAGGGTGCTGCCGTATGCGAGATCCTGCAGAACTGCGTTATCTTCAATAATGGTTGCTACGACCCAATATATAATAAGGAGGGACGTAAGAAGAACGCCATCTACGTAAAGCACGGACAGCCCCTCATCTTTGGTGAGAACAACGAATACGGACTCGTGCAGGAAGGATTCGGATTGAAGGTAGTGAAAATCGGTGAGAACGGAATCACAGAGAAGGATATACTCGTTCACGATGCCCACTGTGAGGACAACACTCTGCAGTTGAAACTTGCGATGATGGATAACGAGCACGGATTCCCAGTAGCACTTGGTGTCATCCGCGATGTTGAGGCTCCGACATACGACGATGCCGTTCAGCAGCAGATAGAGGATGTGAAGGCTCAGAAGAAATACCATAACTTTATGGAACTTCTCGAGACCAACGACACATGGGAAGTGAAGTAGTCCTTTACATATAAAACATGGTTTTGAATCTATCTTTTTGCAAAGTGAAAATTGCAAAATGGTTTCAAAACCATGTTTTTTTTAATACTTTAACCTAAAAAGAATTACTAAGAAGAAAATTCTTTGGATAATTCTTTGGAATATGAGGAATTATTACTAACTTTGCGGCGAATTTGAAAAATAAGGTAAAAAATAAGTATTCACAATAATAATTGATTTACAAAGAAATGGCAAAGTTTGACAAGTCAGTTTTGGAAAAGTACGGTATTACCGGTACTACTGAAGTGATTTACAATCCTTCGTATGAAGTTTTGTTTGAAGAGGAGACTCAGGAGAGCCTCACAGGTTTTGACAAGGGCCAGGAGACAGAGCTTGGTGCTGTCAACGTGATGACTGGTATTTATACTGGTCGTTCACCTAAGGATAAGTTCATCGTTGACGATGAGAACTCTCATGACACCGTATGGTGGACATCTGACGAATATAAGAACGACAACAAGCCTGTAACAAAGGAGACTTGGGCTGCCGTTAAGGAGATCGCCAAGAAGGAGCTCTCTAATAAGAAGCTCTATGTAGTTGATGGTTTCTGCGGTGCTAACAAGGACACTCGTATGGCTGTTCGTTTCATCGTTGAGGTTGCATGGCAGGCTCACTTCGTAAAGAACATGTTCATCCGTCCTTCTGAGGAGGAGCTCGCAGACTTCGAGCCCGACTTCATCGTTTACAATGCTTCTAAGGCTAAGGTTGAGAACTACAAGGAGCTCGGTCTGAACTCTGAGACAGCTGTTGTCTTCAACGTTACATCTAAGGAGCAGGTTATCATCAACACATGGTATGGTGGTGAGATGAAGAAGGGTATGTTCTCTATGATGAACTACTTCCTGCCGCTGAAGGGCATCGCTTCAATGCACTGCTCTGCCAACTGCGACAAGAACGGTGAGAACACCGCTATCTTCTTCGGTCTCTCTGGTACAGGTAAGACTACTCTTTCTACCGACCCGAAGCGTCTGCTCATCGGTGACGACGAGCACGGATGGGATGACAATGGTGTGTTCAACTTCGAGGGTGGCTGCTACGCCAAGGTTATCAACCTCGACAAGGAGAGCGAGCCCGATATCTACAACGCTATCAAGCGCAACGCTCTTCTCGAGAACGTTTCTGTAGCTGCTGATGGCAAGATCGACTTCGCAGACAAGAGCGTTACTGAGAACACTCGCGTGTCTTACCCTATCAACCACATCGAGAACATCGTTAAGCCTATCTCTCACGCACCCGCTGCCAAGCAGGTGATCTTCCTCTCTGCTGACGCATTCGGAGTACTGCCTCCAGTATCTATCTTGACTCCTGAGCAGACAAAGTACTACTTCCTCTCTGGATTCACAGCTAAGTTGGCAGGTACAGAGCGCGGTATCACTGAGCCTACTCCTACATTCTCAGCTTGCTTCGGTCAGGCATTCCTCGAGTTGCATCCTACAAAGTATGCTGAGGAGCTCGTGAAGAAGATGGAGAAGAGCGGTGCTAAGGCTTACCTCGTTAACACTGGTTGGAACGGTACTGGCAAGCGTATCTCTATCAAGGATACACGTGGTATCATCGACGCTATCCTCGACGGTTCTATCAACAACGCTCCTACAAAGCAGATTCCTCTGTTCGACTTCACTGTTCCTACAGAGCTTCCTGGAGTGGATCCCGCTATCCTCGACCCACGCGACACATACGATTGCGCTTGCAAGTGGGAGGAGAAGGCTAAGGACCTCGCTGGACGTTTCATCAAGAACTTCGTGAAATATACAGGCAACGAGGCTGGTAAGGCTCTTGTAGCTGCCGGTCCTCAGCTCTAATATCTTGTTGGCAGGTTATCGCTAACTTGTTAACTTGAACAATACAGGCTGTCTTCCATTTTTGTGGAAGACAGCTTTTTTTGTAGTTAAAAATGGCGATTTTTCCACTAATAGACCTTAAAAACGTGCCAATTATCAATAATTTACTTAATATTCTTAGAAAAGTTGCTGATTTCTCGGGAATTGTGAGTAAATTTGCAGCTGAATTTCTAAAATACGTATTTGATGAGAAGATTTTTTCCTCCTCTTGTGCTGCTATGTGCAGCTGTATCTTTATTGGCCTCATGCCTAAACTCCGATAACGAAGAGGTCGTTTATTCGGATGATGTGGCTATCACAGCCTTCAGCATCGCAAGTGCTGATATGACTGTTCATACCACATCCTCAAAAGGTGAGGACTCCACATATGTAACGTCCAATACCAGTCTGTCGGCATACAAGTTTGTCATCGACCAGGCTAAGGGCGAGATATACAATGTCGATTCCCTGCCACAGAATATCATTGCCTCCAAGTTGTTGGTTAACTGCTCGACAAAGAACAATGGTATTGCCGTGATTCGCTCGATAGAGAAGCCCGACTCGGCCAACTATATATCATCGAGCGACACTCTCGACTTCTCCACTCCTCGCACCATTTGCGTGTATTCGGCGAGCGGTAAATACACTCGCGACTATACGGTGAAGGTGAATGTCCACCAGCAGGACGGCGACGAGATGGTGTGGCAAAAGAAGGCTGTTGTGTCTGAATTGGCTGCCCTCACTTCCATGAGGGCATTCCAAATGGGAAGTGCCCTCTATGTGCTCGGAGAGAACGAGGGCAATACATTGGTGTATAGGGCTCAACCTGAAGATGGTGGCGTGTGGACCTTGGTGGCTACACTCAAAGCCAATGCATCGCTCAATACCTTGGTGCACAATGGAAATATGTATGTGCTCGACGATGGAAGTCTAAAGGTGAGTGCCGATGGTATCAACTTCAATACTGTCATAGAGTCGGCACCCATATCACGCCTTGTTGCACAGTCGAGTGTGGCTCTTTACGGCATTAGTGGCGACGGCAAAATGATGAGTTCGGTGGATAACGGACAGACATGGAACAACGACGAGATGGATTTCGGAACAATAATCCCCTCTCGCGATATTGACTATTGCACTGTCAACTATCCCAGTGTGCCCAACACCGAGTGCGTGGTAATAACAGGCAATCGCGACCTCGCGGCCTATCCCGACGACTCCACAGCCGTGGTGCTGACCAAGATAGTGGAAAAGACTCCTGGTGCAAAAGATAATATATGGTCGGGAGCGACATACAACTCATGGGACAAAAATATGCTTCCACGACTTGACAACCTTAACATTTTCGGCTACAATAAGGCGTTGTATGCATTGGGCGGAGCCGGAATTGGCGGTTGCAAGATCAGTGCATTCGACGGCATAGGAAAGAGTATCGACTATGGATTCTCATGGAATAAGTCTTCGGATGTGGTGCTGCCCGCCGACTTTGAGTCGTCAGCCACGGCATTCACTGCCTTCGCCGACAACAACGGATATCTGTGGATTATCTGCGGCGGTACAGGAGCAGTATGGAAAGGACACCTTAACAGAGTGGGATGGGACGACTGACTGTCATTATCCTCATGACGCTCTTTCCAGTGATTGCCATAGCGCAGGACGAACCGGAATATAAGGCAGAGATAGGTGCCGGCATAGGTATGGCTGCCTATCAAGGTGACCTCAGCGGAAGTATCACCAATAACATGCAACCCTTGTTCTCGCTCATGGCGAGATACAGGATTAATCCCCGCTCGGCATTTGCATTGAATATCGGCATTGGCAAACTGAAAGGTAGCGGGACCGGACTAAAGACTTGGTATCCCGAATATCAGGACCGACCGCTCGACTTCACCAACTCGATGGTCGATGTGGTGATGAAATACGAATACAACTTCTGGCCATACGGCACAGGGCGTGAATACAGGGGAGCAGTGCCACTCACCCCCTACATAAGCGGCGGACTGGGGTTCACCAATGTCTCAACTCCCGCAGGCGGTGTCTTCACCACCGGTGTCCCTTTGGGATTCGGAGTGAAATACAAGCTGGCAGAGAGAGTGAACGCCACTCTCGAATGGATGATGCACTTCACATTCAGCGACAAGATTGACGGTGTGTGTGACCCCTATGGCATCAAAAGCAATGGACTGTTTAAGAATACTGACAGTTTTAGCGTTCTGCAGCTCACTGTGAGCTATGATATTTGGAAAAAATGTAAAACGTGTAACAACGATAATTATTGATATGGATAAGAATTTGGACATGACCCGCATTCCGGAGCACATCGCCATCATCATGGACGGCAACGGACGTTGGGCAACTGAAAGAGGCAAGGAGCGTAGCTATGGCCATCAGGCTGGTGTGGATGCTGTAAGACGTATTACGTCTGAGTGTACGCGCCTTGGAGTTAAGTATCTCACCCTCTATACTTTCTCTACCGAGAACTGGAATCGACCCGAGGACGAGATTGCTGCCCTTATGGGATTGGTGCTCACGTCACTCGAAGACGAGATTTTCATGAAGAACAACGTGAGATTCCGCGTCGTGGGTGATGTGGAAAGACTTCCCGTCAACGTGCAGAAAAAGCTGCACGAGACTGAGGAGCACACTGCCGGCAACACCACCATGACGATGGTGGTGGCACTCAGCTATTCGTCGCGCTGGGAGATTGCCAATGCAACGCGTCAGATTGCACAACTCGTCAAGGACGGTAAGCTCGATATTAACGATATCACCGAGAGTACACTCGACGAGCACATGGTGACCAACTTTATGCCCGACCCCGAACTGCTTATTCGCACTGGCGGTGAACTTCGCATCTCCAACTATCTGTTGTGGCAGATTGCATATTCCGAACTGTATTTCTGCGACACCTATTGGCCCGACTTCAGCGAGGATGACCTGCATGTGGCCATTGCCGACTACCAACAGCGCCAGCGCAGATTCGGCAAAACCGAGGAGCAGGTGGAAAACGAGGACTGATACAATAAACATGCACAAGATTTCACTTAATACAAGAGAATGAGAAATTCTATAAAAAGGTATATTATAAATAAGGTGGTGACACTCTTCGTGGTGTTTGGCTTTTGTTCCACTGCCATGGCACAGGAGAAGATTGTCAATCCCGACATCTCCTATGCCGGAACTCCGCGCTCATGCATCATTGGAGGCATCAGCGTGCATGGAGTGGAAGGATATGAGGATTATATGCTCACCGGTCTTTCGGGGCTTCAGGTGGGGCAGCAGATTAGTCTCCCGGGTAGTGAGATTACTGAGGCGGTGAAGCGCTATTGGCGTCATGGACTGTTCTCTAAGGTGACTATATCCGCCGACTCCATCGTGGGCGACACTGTGTATCTCGCACTCAATCTTGCACTACGTCCACGTGTGAGCACCATCAACTATTATGGCATCAAGAAGTCGGAACGTGAGGATATGGAGGCAAAATTGGGTATCATGAAGGGTAGTCAGATTACTCCCAACATGATTGACCGGGCCAAGATTCTCGCAAAGAAATATTTCGACGACAAGGGATATAAGAATGCCGAGATCAACATACAGCAACGCGATGATGTGACAGGCAAGAACCAGGTGATTCTCGACGTCAACATCGACAAGCACGACAAGATGAAGATCCGTGAAATCATCATCGAGGGCAACAAGAGTCTCAAGTCATCCAAGATTAAGGGTGGATTGTTTAAGAAAGGTGTGCTCACCAAGATGAACGAGGCTGGAAAATTATCATCTTTCCTTAAGTCGAAAAAATTCACCGACGAGAGATACAAGACCGCCAAGCAGAATCTTATCGACAAGTATAACGAACTGGGCTACCGTGATATGACTATCGTGGAAGACAGTGTGTGGAATGTAGATGAGAATCATGTCAACATCTACATGAAGATTGACGAGGGACAGAAATATTATATACGTAATATCACATGGGTGGGTAACACCGTCATATCCAGTGACGATCTTAACCGCATGCTCGGTATGAAGACAGGTGACGTGTATAATCAGAAGCAGCTCAACAAGCGACTCTCAGAGGATGATGATGCTGTGGGCAACTACTATTGGAACAACGGTTATCTCTTCTATCGTCTCGACCCTACGGAGGTGAATATCGTTGGCGACTCTATCGACCTGGAGATGCGTATATCCGAAAACCAGCAGGCACACATCAGTCATGTGCGTATCTATGGTAACGACCGACTCTATGAGGAGGTGGTGAGACGTGAGCTCCGCACCAAACCGGGCGACCTCTTCTCCAAGGATGCACTCATGCGTTCGGCACGAGAGATACAGTCGATGGGATTCTTCGACCCCGAGAAGGTTAATCCGGATATTCAGCCTAACTATGAGGACGGAACTGTGGATATCAACTGGCCTCTCGAACAGAAGAGCAACGACCAGGTGGAGTTCTCTTTGGGATGGGGACAGACGGGTGTTATCGGGCGTATCTCGCTGAAGCTTAACAACTTCTCAATGCGTAATCTCTTTGGTAAGAACAAGATGCACCGCGGAATAATGCCTATCGGAGACGGTGAGCAGCTTGCACTCTCAGCACAGACCAACGGATCTTACTATCAATCGTACTCCATCAGCTACTCCTCGCCTTGGTTTGGCGGACGCCGACCCAATGCATTCAACGTCGGAGCATATTATTCGAAGCAGACCGACATCAACAGTAGCTACTACAACAGTTCGTGGATGAACTCGATGTATAACTACTATGGAGGATATGGTTCGTATAACAACTACATCAACAACTACGAGAGCTATCTCGATGATGATAAGTATGTGCAGCTCTTCGGACTGTCAGTAGGATGGGGCAAGCGTCTGCGTTGGCCTGACGACTACTTCCAGTTGTCGGTGTCTCTGTCATATCAGCGATATATGCTGAGAGACTGGCAGTACTTCATCATCAGCAACGGTAACTGTAACAACATCAACCTCGGTATCACGCTTGCGCGCACATCTACCGACAACCAGATGTTCCCACGCCGTGGTTCGGAGTTTATGGCATCTGTGACCCTCACACCGCCATGGTCGAAGTTTGACAATAAGGACTACTCCAAGCTTGCCACCGACCGTACATCTGCCACTTACGAGCAGGAACAGCAGGAGAAGTATCGCTGGATTGAATACCACAAGTGGAAGTTCAAGGCTCGCACCTTCACTGCCCTCACCAGTGGTCAGAAGTGCTTCGTGCTGATGAGCCGCGTGGAATTTGGTATTCTCGGCTCGTATAACAAGGATAAGAAGTCGCCATTCGAAAACTTCTATGTCGGTGGTGACGGTATGAGCGGATATAGTACGGGTTATGCACAGGAGACTATCGGACTGCGTGGTTACGAGAACGGTTCGCTCACTCCCTGGAGTGCTCCGGGTTATGCCTACGACCGCTTCACCCTTGAGCTCCGCTATCCCTTCATGCTTGGCAACACCACTATCTATGGACTCACATTCCTCGAAGGTGGTAATGCTTGGTATGACACCAAGAAGTTTAACCCCTTCGACATGAAGCGTTCTGCAGGCGTTGGTGTGCGCATCTTCCTCCCGATGGTGGGTATGATGGGTATCGACTGGGCCTACGGTTTCGACAAGGCTCTATCTACAGGTACTAAGGGTGGAAGCCAGTTCCACTTCATACTTGGACAGGAGTTCTGATTTCTAAAATGAAGAATGAAGAATGAAGAGTGAAGAATTATGAAATAAGGTTCATTTTGATATATTTGGCTTATGAAGAAGTTATTTTTTCTTATTGCCTTTTTGGCAACAGTAATGGGTGTGAGTGCCCAAAAATTCGCTTTAGTCGATATGGAATATATCCTGAAGAATATACCTGCCTATGAACGCGCCAACGAGCAGTTGGCTCAGGTGTCGAAGAAGTGGCAGGCTGAAGTGGAGGCTCTCACTACCGAGGCTCAGACAATGTATAAGAATTATCAGAACGAGGTGGTATTCCTTTCTGCCGAACAGAAAAAGACCAAGCAGGATGCCATTATGCAGAAAGAGCAGTCGGCAGCCCAATTGAAACAGAAGTATTTCGGACCAGAGGGTGAATTATATAAGAAGCGCACTGCCCTCATGACCCCTATTCAGGACGAAATATACAATGCAGTAAAGGACATTGCCGACCTGAGAGGCTATCAACTTGTGCTTGATCGTGCAAGCGACTCGGGTATCATCTTCGGTTCGCCTCGTATCGACATAAGCGACGAAGTCCTCAACAAATTAGGTTATAAGTAGGCTTATCCTATACCTTCAAAACCTGCAACCCCCTACAAAAAACATCAAAAATAAAAATTATAAAAAAAGAAAAAACAATGAAGAAAGTACTTTTAGTTATTCTGTTGCTGGCTCCAATGGCAGTCATGGCACAGAAGTTCGGACATGTCAACACACAGGACATCATCCAGGCTATGCCTGACTACACCAAGGCGAAAAATGAAATCGACGCTCTGCAGAAGCAGTATGAGGCTGACCTCAAGAGTATGCAGGACGAACTGACAAAGAAGTCTCAGGACTACGAGGCTAACGAGAAGACATTCCCTGAGAACATTAAGCAGCGTCGTCAGCAGGAACTTCAGGACATGTATCAGAAGATCCAGCAGAGCTATCAGGACAACCAGCAGGCTCTTGCCAAGGCTTCACAGGAAAAGATGTCTGCCATCACCGCTAAGGTGATCGATGCTATCAAGCAGGTGGGTCAGGCCGGTGGATATGTATATATCATGGAGCTGCAGGGTGGTATTCCCTACATCAGCACCACACTCAGCACCGACGTCACTGCCCAGGTGAAGGCAAAGCTCGGACTGAAATAAATCCCTTCGTGGAAAGAAGTTAAAAGTTAAGAATTAAAAATTAGGAGAAATAGTATTGTACATTATTATATATAGTATGAACATTTTTCTTAATTTTTAATTCTTAATACACATCGGTTCTTAAGCAAATCGATTCTTAGTTTTATTATTAATATCAGTAATATTGAAATAAAAGTTTTGTTGTATGAAGAAATTCTTGTTACTCGCCCTTTTGGCACTTCCTTTATCGCTCCATGCCCAAAACGACGATGCAGCAGTTATGACAACCGCAGCAGCCACCACGGATATGAAGTTTGGATATGTGAGTTATTCAACCTTGCTCGAAACAATGCCTGACTATGCAGTGGCAATGCGCAAGTATGCACAGTTGGAGGAGAAGTATGCTGCCGAGACAAGGCGCGTTGAAGATGAGTTTAATGCCAAGTATGAGGCGTTTCTTGAGGGACAGCGCGATTTCCCGCCTACGATTCTCAAGAAGCGCCAGTCTGAGTTGCAGGAACTTCTTGAAAAGAACATCGCATTTAAGAACGAAAGCAAGCGACTCCTTGCCGAGGCAAAAGCGGAACTGATGAAGCCTCTGCGCGAGAAACTTACCACTGTACTTAACACCATAGGACAGGAGATGGGGCTCGCCTTTATCATCAACACCGACAATGACTCATGCCCCTTCATCAATCCGCAGAAGGGTGTGAATGTGCTTGATATCGCCACAAGAATGCTCAACCAACTTTAGTTTCTCTTATCATGCAGAAATTGTCAAGTGAAGCAGGACCTATTGGGATATTCGATTCCGGATACGGTGGTTTGACTATCCTTCATGGTATTCGTCAACTGTTGCCGCAGTATGACTTTCTCTATCTTGGCGACAATGCGCGTGCCCCGTATGGTCCGCGCTCTTTTGATGTCGTGTATGAGTTTACACGACAAGCTGTTGTGCGTCTATTCGAGATGGGATGCCATCTCGTTATTCTTGGTTGCAACACTGCTTCGGCAAAGGCATTGCGCACCATTCAACAGAACGACCTGCCGGTGCTCGACCCGACCAGGCGTGTGCTTGGAATAATACGCCCAACGGCTGAGGTCATTGGACAGCTCACTACATCACGCCACGTGGGTGTGCTTGCCACCGAGGGTACAATCAAGAGCGAGAGCTATACACTAGAAATACAAAAACTCTATCCCGATATTGTCGTGTCTGGAGTGGCATGCCCTTTCTGGGTGCCACTTGTGGAATACAATGAGGCCGACAGTCCTGGGGCCGATTATTTTGTCAAGAAGCGTATTGACCAACTGATGCTTCTCGACCCCATTATTGATGCAATAATATTAGGTTGCACCCACTATCCCCTGCTTATGCCAAAGATTGTGAAATACGTCAATCCTGGCATACGCATTGTGCCTCAGGGCGAATATGTGGCTGAGAGTCTTCGTAATTATTTTTTGCGCCATCCCGAGATGGAGGCACAATGCACCAAGAACGGTACAGTGCATTATCTCACCACCGAGAATCCTGATAAGTTCAAGGAGTCGGCACAATTATTCCTTCACGAGGATGTGGAGGTGAAAAACATTATTCTTTCATAGCCAAACATTATTCTTTATAGGTATAATTCTAAAGTAGTCGTTTGGCGAAGTATCTTACTGGATACCATACCGCTATCCATCCTACGGCTATCACAGTGAAGAAGACGACAACGACGTCGTCGGGATGAACACTGACGGGGTAGGAATCCACGACAAACGAACCGCTACTCCTTCCAAGTCCCACCAAACCGTATTGCTGCTGAAGCCAGCAAAGAAGAAGTCCGACGAGGATGCCCACTACGGCTCCAATGGCTGATATCATGCGCCCCTCAAACAGGAACACTCGTACTATCTGCTTGTCGTTGGCACCAAGATTACGCAACGTCACCACATCGTTCTTTTTGTCGATGATGAGCATTGATATGCTGCCGATGATATTGAAGCATGCTACCATCAATATGAAGGTGAGGAAGATGTAGGCCATCAGTTTCTCTATCTTCATAATCTTGAAGGTGTCCTCCTGTTGCTCAAACCGGTCATATACGTGATATTTCTCTCCTGCCACCTGCTGCATACGACTCTTCACCGCTTCAAAGTCGGAACCCGGTTTGAGACGTATCTCAAGAGACGAAAGCATACCTTGTTGGGCGAAGAGATTGCGGGCGAAGGCTATGCTGGTGATGATGTGGTTTTTGTCGTATTTGGCTTGTTTCACCATAAAGAGCACTCCAGGCGAATACAATTCGTCTTCTACAAATCCTTCCTCGGGATTTGCCATGTTGAGTTGTCCTTCGCGCTTAGGGGCATATATCTTCAGACTCTCGCGGAATGTGTAGCCTGTCTGTAGAGTCTCGGCGAGTCGGATGCCAAGAATACCATAGTTGAGGTCGGCGGCATGGAGCTCGAATGTGCCGTTGCCGAGCAATATGTCCTTAATGTGAGTCAGACTGTCGAAGTTGTCTTCCACACCCTTTATTATCACCATAGCTTGACGGTCGCCATAGGTGGCGAGTGCCATGTCCTGCAGAGTCTCGGTGGCGACCTCCACCTCGGGCATTTGACGAATCTTGGTGAGCAACGGGTCGTCGGCAGGAGCCGTCTTACCCTTTACGGGTATTACCTTCAGTTGGGGGTCGATATTTGTAAATAAGGAGGCAACAAGGTCGTGAAAACCATTGAACACACTGAGTGTAACCACCAAGGCCATGGTGGCTACTGCAACGCCCACGGCACTTATACCGCTGATGACGTTGATGGCATGCGTACTCTTCTTGGAGAAGAGATAGCGACGGGCTATGAAAAACGGGAAATTCAAAACTTCACTATTTAATTCTTCAATAGTTCATCAATTCTTTCGATATAGTCGAGCGAGTCGTCGATGAAGAATCTTAGTTCGGGAATGATGCGCAACTGATAGCGCACTCTCTGTCCGAGGTCATAGCGGATGGTCTTCTCGTTAGCCTTGATGTTCTTGAGTATTTCATCGGCTTTCTCACTTGGGAACACACTGAGATAGGCAGTGCATATACTGAGGTCGGGAGAGATCTTAGTTCTTGTCACCGACACCATCACTCCGTGCATAGCCCTTGTCTGTTGCTGGAATATCACGCTGAGCTCTTTCTGAAGCAGGCGTGCAATCTTGTTTTGTCTTGTTTCTTGCATATGTTATATTTTTGCTGCAAAATTACTCAAAATCCTGCAATAATCAATGCTTTTTCGAAAAAATCTCCAATTATTCGGTGGTTTTTCTTGATTTTGCCATAATATTGCGTGGATGATGCTCAAGAATTTCCTGTCGTAGGGTGGTTGTGTCGATGTGTGTGTATATCTCGGTGGTGCCGATGCTTTCGTGTCCGAGCAGTGCCTGTATGACGCGCAGGTCGGCCCCTCCTTCTAGCAATGCTGTGGCGAAAGAGTGGCGAAGGGTGTGCGGACTGATGGTCTTCTGAATGCCCGCTTCCACTGCGAGGCGTTTTATCATGATGAGTATCATGGTGCGGGTGAGACGTGCACCACGACGATTGAGAAAGACGTAGTCCTCTTCGCCCTTCTTGATCTTCATGAGGTTGCGGTCGATAAACCATAGTTTTATCTCCTTGATGGCTTTCTCGGATATGGGGACAAGCCTTTCCTTTGCCCCCTTACCTATTATTCTTACGAATTCCTCGTCGAAGAAGATATTCGAGATCTTGAGGTTGACGAGTTCACTCACTCGCAGTCCGCATGAGAATAGCACCTCAATGATTGCCTTGTTGCGTTGTCCCTCCCATTTAGACAGGTCGATGGCTGATTCCAGTCTATCTATCTCCTCTGTAGATAACACTTCGGGCAGATGGGTCCCCATTTGTGGAGATTCGAGCAGTTCGGTGGGGTCGTCGTCGCGGTAGCCGTCGAGTTGCAGATAACGGAAGAACGAGCGCACACCGCTGAGTATGCGGCATTGCGACACGGGTTGAATACCTATGTCGTGCAGTGTGGCTGAAAAATGCTCCAGGTCTTCCAGTCCCAATGTCAGTGGGTCGAGGTTGTTGTCTTCGATATAGTTCAGCAACTTTCGAAGGTCGTTGAGATAGGCATCGAGTGTGTTTTGCGCAAGATTTCTCTCTAATTTGAGGTATCTTGCGTATCCTTTTACAATATTTACGTCCGTTTTCTTTGCCATTATTGAATTATTTATTAACTTTGCCGCGTCAAAATTACATATTTTATTTGAAAAACGAAAACAATTATTCAAAATAATGAAGAAAATACAGATAATCAATGGTCCCAACCTCAATCTCTTGGGGGTAAGGGAACCGGGAATCTACGGAAGCAGTTCGTTTGAGAAGTATCTTCCTGAGTTGCGTGCACAGTATCCCGATGTGCAGATTGACTATTATCAGAGCAACATAGAGGGCGAGCTTATCAACAAGTTGCAGGAGGTGGGATTCTCTTATGATGGCATTGTCTTAAATGCCGGTGCATATACCCATACGAGCATTGCCCTTCAGGATTGTATCCGTTCTCTTAAATGTCCTACTATCGAGGTGCATATATCAAATGTGCACAAGCGCGAGGAGTTTCGTCATCATTCGTATATCTCATGCGCCTGTTTGGGTGTGATATGCGGATTCGGACTTGACAGCTATAGATTGGCAGTTGAGGGAATCTTAGGAATTAGGAATTAGGGATTAGGAATGAGGAATGAGGCATTGTTAGAGAGTTACGTTCGGGAGCATAGTTCGCCCGAGGGGGAATATCTCTATCGACTTTATCGCGCCACCAATATCTATACGCTGCATGGACGAATGGCAAGCGGACATTTGCAGGGACGCTTGCTTAAGATGTTGGTGAAGATGG
This sequence comes from uncultured Prevotella sp., assembly GCA_945869265.1. Classification (GTDB taxonomy): domain Bacteria; phylum Bacteroidota; class Bacteroidia; order Bacteroidales; family Bacteroidaceae; genus Prevotella. Next base: position 114,814 of record CAMBOI010000001.1, read on the forward strand.
TGAGACCTAAAAATGTGCTTGAGGTGGGCACATTCAGTGGATATAGTGCCATCTGTCTGGCTGAAGGACTTGACGAGGGCGGTAAGGTATATACCTTTGAGATAAACGACGAGATGGAAGACTTCACCCGTCCCTGGATTGAGGGTTCGTCTGTTGCCGATAAGATAGAGTTTATCATTGGAGATGCCATCACCGAAGTCCCAAAACTAGGGGTGACCTTCGACATGGCTTTCATTGATGGTGACAAGCGCACATACATCGAGACCTATGAGATGGTGCTGAAGATACTTCGTCCGGGGGGATTTATCCTCGCCGACAATACTCTTTGGGACGGACATGTAGTGGAACATGAATACGATAACGACCACCAGACACAAGGTATAAAGTCATTCAACGACTACATCGCAAACGACGATAGGGTGGAGAAAGTGATATTACCGCTGCGTGATGGTCTTACACTAATAATGAAGAATTAAAAAAATAAAAAAAGTTATCCAAATGTGTAGCTATTTATATTGATACTACGTCTTAATATCAGATGAAATTTAATTTTTATATAATTATGAAAACAAGAAAACTCTTTTCTATGTTGGTACTGCTGTTGTTTGCAGTGGTAACCATGGCACAGCAGATGCCTCCTATCCCTGTGGATAAGGATGTGAAAATCGGCAAGTTGCCCAACGGATTAACTTATTACATCCGTCACAACGCATGGCCTGAAAACCGTGCAGAGTTCTACATCGCCCAGAAGGTGGGTTCTATTCAAGAGGAGGAGTCGCAGCGCGGTCTTGCCCATTTCCTTGAGCACATGTGCTTCAATGGCACTGAGCATTTCCCTGGTGATGGAATCCTCAGATGGTGTGAGTCGAAGGGTATAAAGTTTGGCACCGACCTCAATGCCTATACAAGTATCGCCGAGACTGTATATAACATAAGTAATGTACCGTCGAGCGACAAGAATGTTGTTGACTCTTGTCTGCTTATTCTCCACGACTGGGCTGACGGTTTGTTGCTCGAACCCGAGGAAATCGACAAGGAGCGTGGTGTCATCCATGAGGAATGGCGCATGAGAACAAGTGCTTCGTCACGTATGTTTGAGCGCAATCTGCCTACTATCTATCCTGGAAGTAAGTATGGTGTGAGATACCCCATTGGTTTGATGTCTGTGATCGACAACTTCAAGTATCAGGAGTTGCGCAACTACTATGAGAAGTGGTATCGTCCTGACAATCAGGGAATCATCGTTGTAGGTGATATCGACGTGAATTATGTAGAGCAGAAGATTAAGGATATGTTCAGCTCTATTAAGATGCCAGAGAACCCCGCACCTGTGGTTGCCGAGGCAGTGCCCGACAACGCTGAGCCAATCGTTGTAGTTGACAAGGACAAGGAACAGACTATCAATTTCGTTGAGATGTTTATAAAGACCGACCCCATCCCCGACGAGATTAAGAGCAATATGCAGTATCTATTCATTGATTATGTCAAGAATGCTGCCATCGGAACTGTTAACACTCGTCTTGCTGAGTTGCAGCAGGATCCCGCCTGTCCCTATGTGAGCGGTCAGATGGAATACGACAACTTCATTTTCGCCAAGACTAAGGATGCAATAGGTATAGTGGCAGTGCCCAAGGAGGGCAAGACCATAGAGGAGTCGCTTGCAGCTGTATATCGCGAGGTGTTGCGTGCTGCACAGTTTGGTATCACTCCCACTGAATACAAGCGCTATGTGCAGGACTATATAAGCAAGCTCGACAAGATTTACAGCAATAAGGACAAACGCTATAACTCGCAGTTTGTTAATGAGTATAAAGAACACTTCCTCGACAAGGAGCCAATCCCGTCGCTCGATGACTACTATCAGGTGATGAAGCAGGTTGTGCCCAATATCCCCGTGGAGGCTATCAACCAATTGCTCGGTCAGTTGGCACAGAAGAACGACTCCAACGTGGTTATTATCAACTTCAACAATGAGAAGGAAGGAAAGGTATATCCCACCAAGGAAAGTATCCTCAAGGCTGTTGCCGACGTGAGGGCAGAGAAATTAGAGGCATACGTGGACAACGTGAAGGACGAGCCTATCATGACAACCATGCCTAAGAAGGGCTCTATTAAGAAAGAAATCAAGAACGACAAACTCGGATTCACCGAACTGCAACTCTCTAATGGCGCAAAGGTGATACTGAAGAAGACCGACCTGAAGGCCGACCAGGTGCTTCTCTCGGGTGAGGGATTCGGTGGCGCATCTCTCTATGGCAAGGAAGACTACATCAACTTCAAGGTGTTTGGCAATGCAATGAATGCCTCAGGACTTGGCAACTTCTCTAACACTGAGTTGCAAAAGGCTCTTGCCGGTAAGATTGCAAGTGCATCTCTTGATGTATCAAGAACACGTGTGAACGTTGACGGTTCTTCTACTCCTAACGATGTAGAGACAATGCTGCAGCTCGTACATCTTTACTTCACCAATATAAAGAAGGACGAGAAGTCGTTTGCAAGCTTCTTGAGCGGTATTGAGACAACACTGCGCAATGCAGAGGTATCTCCCGAGACAGCATTCAACGATTCAGTTACAGCCACTCTGACAGCACACAACCTGTATGACCGCGACCTTAAGTTGGCCGACCTGAAGGACATCAACTACGACCGCATACTGCAGATTGCCAAGGAGCAGACAGCCAATGCAGCAGCATTCACATTCACTATCGTGGGTAACTATGACGAGGCTACAATCCGTCCGCTCATCGAGCAGTATATTGCATCGCTGCCATCGCAGAAGAAGGTCGTAAAGGGTAAGAATATTGTCACCCACTATAAGGGTGAGGCTATCAACCACTTCAAGCGCAAGATGGAGACACCCCAGGCTAACTCAATCGTGGAGTGGTACACTCTTGATGTGCCATATTCACAGGAGAACGCAGTGCGCACCTCTATCGCCGGACAGATTCTTAATATGATTTATCTGAAGACTATCCGCGAGGATGCAAGTGCAGCTTACAGTTGTGGTGCCCTAGGAAGAACTTCGAAGAATGATTTCGAGGATATGACACGAATTCTGGCTTACTGTCCTCTCAAGCCTGAGATGGCAGGACAGGTGTTCGACATCATGCACAAGGAGATCAATGGTATGACCAAGAGTGTGGATGCCGACAAATTGCAGAAGGTGAAGGAATATATGCACAAGAGCATATCTGACCAGAGAAAGACCAACAACTACTGGTTGCGGATTCTCAACCTCTACACCAACTACGGTATTGACATGGATACTAACTACGATGCCGTTGTGGATGCACAGACTCCTGAGACTATCTCCGCTATAGTAGGTGAAATCCTTAAGTCGGGCAACAGGGCTGAGATCCTCATGCTGCCGCAGGAGTAAGTATATGAAGGTTTTCCACATCATATCTCATTTCGATCTTGGCGGTGCTGAGCGCGTTGCTGCAAGTATCGCCAAGTCGAATACTGACGATATGGAATACCATATCGTGGAGACAATGCGTGGAAAATCGCAGTTTACTAATAACTTTATCAACGAACTAACGGATGCGGGTGTCCAATGCCATAGGGCTTGGATGCCCGACATCCGTTTTCATTTTCTCTTTGAGCGTATTGCCGCTCTTCTTTTCCCTTTGCGCATGCTTTTTATATGGTTGCGTTGGCATCCTGATGTTATCCACACACACACAGAGGTGCCTGATATGTGCATTGTGGCATCTGTAAAGCTTTTCCCATTTATTGCCCGCAGTTGCAGGATTGTGAGAACCATACACAACAATGTGCTATGGACAGGACAAATCTTTATCGGTAATTTTTGCGAGCGTTTCTTTATTTCCCACAGATGCAATATTGCCATATCCCAATCTGTCAGAGCGTCATATCAACAGAGATTCGGCGAGGATACACCTATTATATATAATGGTGTGGGCAAACCGGATAGCAATTGCTATCCTCATCTTGTGGAAGGGAAGATTAACGTCATCTTTGCCGGACGATTTGAGATGCAGAAAGGAATATCAACTATTGTGGATGTGTTGTCACGGATGAGGGGGAACGAGAGATATCATTTCCACATCTTCGGCGACGGTTCATTGTCAGAACTCATCCACAGTCGATTGGGCGAACAGAAGAACGTGAGCATCAATCCACCCTTGTTCTCACTGTCATCCTATCTCTCCTCATTCGACTATATGTTCATGCCATCTGAGTTTGAGGGACTTAGTATAGTGGCGATTGAGGCGTCGATGTCTGCACTTCCCAACATCATCAATGATTGTCCGGGATTGGGTGAAACCCTGCCTGAAGACTGGCCTCTAAAAGTGGAGAACAACAATGTTGATGCCTATCTTAATATCTTCAACGTGATATTGCCGTCGATGTCGAGAGAGGTTCTCGGAGCAAAGGCAATGGCGTATGCAGAAGACAATTTCTCATTAGTCAGCATGCAGCGCAATTACGAGAAGGTATATTCCCGTCATTATCCACAACATCAACCATGATAAAGGCAAGGTCCTATTTTTAGGATATTTTATCATTTCCTCTGTTTGGAAGGTAGTAATAAAAGAATAGCTGTTGTAATCATATAAGAATAGCTATTTTGACAATGAAAGAACAATTGTTGTGACAATGAGTGAACAGGTAGTAGTGACAATGAGTGAATAGGCTAATCAGTAACTATCTGAACAGACAGTTGAGATACTATCTGAATCGAACTTATATAATGTTCACAACATGCTATCGTTGTATCCATAAAAAGCTTTGGATGTCCATCCGAAAGCTTCGAACGGAGATTCGAAATCTTTGAATATCCGTTCGAAGGCTTCGAACGAAAAGATATGATACTCCGATTAAGTGAATTAAATCAAGTTATCTCCTGCGCCTGATATAGTTGATACATTCATCCATGATCTTCACTCTCGCCGCCTTCATAACACCGTAATATAATATAGCCGCAATAACGACCCTCAACGGAAGAAGAACAAAGGGAGAGGCAAGATATGGGGAGATGCCACAGAGCAATGAGGTGGTGAGATAATGAGTGATGACCATCACTCCCGCCGATGCAAGCATAAACGGGGCAATGTCCTTGGCAATGTCCAAAAAGCCTATTCCGATAAGCCGCTTGGCAAAGATATGCCATACGCCAAGCCATGCTATAGTGAAGGCAGTGTAGGCAATTACCATCGTCACTATACCGAAAGAATGAAATGCAAGGATGATGGCTATCTGAAGGAGAATCTGTCCGATATTACACCACATATATATATCTGAGCGTCCTGCGGAAATCACAAGATGCTGATACATAGTGTAGAAAGGCATGAAGGCTCCGCCCACGCATAGTATCTGGAGCAGAGGCACACTGTCGAGCCATTTGGCGGAGATGGTGACGAGGATAAACTCCTCTGCCACAAGCGAAAGTCCGAAGAGACATGGGAAGACAAGGAAAGCCGTAAACCTTATCATCTTGCGGAACACGCGCAACTCGCGGTCCTTGTCGTCGGCTATTTCCACAAGTATTGGTTGAGCCACCTGTTCTATCGTCCCCGAGATGGTGGTGTATGCCATGGTGTCCCATTTCATTGCCTGCGTGAAATTGCCCACTGTCTTCATCGGGAAGATATTTCCGAAGATAAACGTCAGCACATTGTTGTTGATGGTATTAATGATTGTGGTGATGAGTATCTTCACACTGAAGGGGAACATCCTTTTCACTGGCGACATGTCTATATGCAATGATGGACGCCACATATCTCGGGTGTAATAATATCGGCAAATATTCTGTATAAGAACGAACATAACCGACTGCACCGCCAAACTCCAATAGGCATATCCGTTGTATGCCATAACAATGCCCACACATCCCGATATCAGCAATGAAATGAATCCAGTGATGGCTCGCTCGCGTGCCATTATCTGTTTGAACATGATGGCGTTGCGGGTGATGCCAAAGGCTGATATAAGAAATCCGAGGAAAACGAAGCGCGAGAGCGACACTAACTCCGGTGAATGGAAATATCGCGCTATCAATGGAGCAGAAAAAAACAGTATGACATAACAGAGGATGCCCATGGATATATTAAACCAAAAGACGGAGTTGTAGTCATTTGCTGTGGGATGCTTTATATTGGTGAGCCCCTGGGTAAAACCGCTGCTTTGGAGGTTGCCTGCTATGAGGCTGAATATGGCGAGAACTCCCACAATACCGTAATCGTGGGGTGAAAGCATACGGGCAAGGAAAATGCCGAACACAAGGTTGAGCACCTGCATCGTGCTGCTATTGAGTGCTCCCCAAAGCAGACCTTTTGCCGTCTTTTCTTTCAGGTTGTCCATGTCTTGACTCTATTTTTGGCTGCAAAATTAATATATTATTCTCATATTTGAAAAAAAAGGAGAATAATATTTTGTGGAAAACAAAAAAAATACTAACTTTGTCCGCTAAATAAGACAACAAATCTCAAAATGGATATAAAAAAGGTGAAAGACAGGTGGAATGCCACCATACTTGACATTCTCAAGAACTTCATGCAGATATGCGACAGACATGGATTGAGATATTATTGTTGCGCAGGTACGGCAATAGGTGCTGTGCGCCATAATGGTATCATACCATGGGACGACGACATCGATGTCATTATGCCGCGTCCTGATTACGACCGTCTTCTTCAGATTGCCAAGGAGGAGGATTTTGGAAAGTATGAGATTATCACTCCATATTCCGACCCTACCTATCCTCTATATTTCTCAAAGCTCTCTGATAAAACCACCACTCTTATTGAGGATAAGCAAATACCTTGTGTCATCGGGTTATATGTCGATATCTTCCCGCTTGATGCCACCGACGATGATGTGGAGAAGGCAAAGAGGTTGAAGGCAAAATACACGAAGATAATAAATCGCCTTAATGCTGTTTCGACACATAATTCCTTTGGTGAATACCTTCAGTTGCTTTCCGACCCGAAGGAGTGGGGGCGTTTTGCCATCAAGACCCTTGCTTACTTCTGTCGCTCGTCTATTCGCAGGCATCTTATTGCGCAGATGGATGAGATAAGTCATCGATATGATTATGATAAGGCAAAAAATGTGCAGGTATATACTGGTTCCTATGGGTATAAGGAGGTATTCCCCAAGGAGTGGCTTGGCGAAGGAGTGCTGTTCCCCTTTGAGGATATCAAAGTGCCTTTGCCCAAAGAATACGACAAGTATCTCCGCCATTTCTTTAATGATTATATGCAGTTTCCACCTGTGGAGCAACGGGTTGAGAAACATCATCGTGCCTATGTCAATCTCGACCGCAAGGAAACGAGAAAGGAAGCGTTGGGGAGATTGAAGAATGAAGAATGAAGATTGAAAAATTGAAAGATTATGAATTACGCATTGATAATAGCTGGAGGTTCCGGCAACAGGATGGGGCAGGATATTCCCAAGCAGTTTATGCATGTAGATAACTGTCCGATTATAATACATACAATGTTGGCATTTCAACGTCATCCCGATATTGACGGTATTGCCGTGGTATGTCTCGACGGATGGCAGACGGTGTTGCAGTCATACGCCAACCAGTTTATGGTCACTAAGCTGCGCTGGATATTCCCAGGTGGAAGCAATGGTCAGGAATCCATTCACAATGGTATCTATGGTTTGAAGGATGCCGGTATTGCCGATGACGACCTTGTGCTTGTGCATGATGCAGTGCGCCCGTTGTTGTCACAGGATATCATATCCTCCAATATCGCTATATGCAAGAAATATGGTTATGCGATTACTGGTATAAAGTGTCGTGAGGCTATACTCGAGAGTGATGATGGTTTTGCATCTACTACAAGTATTCCGCGTGACAAACTCATACGTACACAGACTCCTCAGACATTCCGCCTGAAAAACCTCATTACTGCCCATGAAGAGGCTGCTGCACGTGGTATTGCCAATTCTGTTGCCTCGTGCACACTGATGGCTGAACTTGGCGGCAGGGAGATGCACATCGTTCCGGGTTCGGAGAAGAATATCAAGGTTACAACTATCGAGGACCTCGAAATTCTCAAGGCTCTTATGCATGTTGAGAAGGAAGCGTGGATTAAATGAAGAATGGCTGCGCAAACCGAACGCAGAGCCGAGCTCGCTCGAGCTATGCTGAGGTGAAGCCAACCATCGACGAAGTCAATTAGGGATTAGGGATGAGGAATTAGGAATTAGGGATTAGGAATGAGGAATTATTGGGATGATATACAATTTGCGGCAAACGAAGAATTGCCGTGGGAGAAATTGAGTGGATGCAATGTTCTTGTGACAGGTGCTACCGGTCTTATTGGCGGTTGCCTTGTTGAGGTGCTGATGGCTCGTGGAGATATTAATGTATATGCTGCAGGCAGGAATGAAACCCGGGCATTGTCTCGATTTGCCGAATATACAGGCAATCCTCATTTTCATTTCTTCAAATACGATGTCTCCACACCTCTGACAAGTGCAGATGTCTCCACGCCTCTGTCATGTGCAGATGTCGATTCTTTTCATTATATCATACATGCCGCAAGTGACGCTTCTCCCGCAGCCTTCGCTTCCTCTCCGGTGGAAGTGATGAAATCCAATATCTATGGTACGGCAAATCTCTTGGATTACGGACTTGCCCATGGTATGCGCCGTTTCTTGTATGTATCAACGGGAGAGGTGTATGGTGAGGGTGGAGCTACAGAGGAAACCGCCGATGGCCCTGCTTTCAGAGAAACAGATAGCGGATATGTTAATCCCACACTTCCGCGTTCGTGCTATCCGTCATCCAAACGTGCGGCAGAAACCCTATGTGCGGCATATAAGGATCAATACGGAGCAGATGTGGTTATTGCACGTCCATGTCACACCTACGGTCCGCATTTCACTCCCTCTGATAATCGAGTATATGCACAGTTTGTCCGCAATGTGTTGCGTGGTGAGGATATAGTCATGAAGAGTGATGGCAGTCAGTTTCGCTCGTGGTGCTATGTCGTTGACTGCGTGCGTGCCATTCTATATATATTATTGAAAGGACAATCAGGAGAGGCATACAATATAGCCGACAGTAATTCAAATATCACCATACGACAACTTGCAGATATGATAGCCGCAGCAGCGGGTTGCAAGGTAGTCATCCAGTTGCCGCCCGACTCCGAAAGCAAGGGCTACAACCCAATTACACGTTCCCTCTTTTCCACCCGCAAACTAGAGTCGTTGGGGTGGTCAATTAGTGGCGAAATGAGGGAAAAAATCTTCAAAATGGTAGAGATGTCTAAATTATAATGGCATATATTTCAAAAAAGCATGAAATTATTTTGTAAAATGCTCAAAAATGAGTAATTTTGCGCACTAATAAAATATCTATTTAAATAAAAAGATAAAAAAATGGCTTACAAACGTATGACTGCTGCCGAAGCCGCAGCGCTTATCAAAAACGGAGAGAACATCGCTCTCAGCGGATTCACTCCTTCAGGTGCAGCAAAGGCTGTTACCAAGGAACTCGCCAAGATTGCTCTCGCCGAGCATGAGGCAGGTAGAGAATTTCAAGTAGGTATCTTCACTGGTGCCTCTACAGGACAGAGTACCGATGGTGACCTCGCCAACGCACAGGCTATCCGTTATCGCGCTCCCTACACCACCAACTCCGACTTCCGCAAGCATGTGAACATGGGTGAGATCGCATACAACGACATCCACCTCTCGCAGATGGCTCAGGAGTTGAGATACGGATTCATGGGTCAAGTTGACTGGGCTATCCTTGAGGTGTGCGACCTCGAAGAGGGTGAAACAACCTGCAAGGCATACCTCACCTCTGCTGGTGGTATCAGTCCTACTGCCGCTCGACTCGCAAAGCATGTTATTCTCGAGCACAACCAATTCCATAGCCCAGACGCCAAGTATCTGCATGACGTTTATGAGCTGCAGGATCCTCCCTATCGCCAGGCTATTCCAATCACTAAGGTAGATGACCGTATTGGTACTCCATACGTGGAAATTGATGCCAAGAAGATTGTAGGTGTTGTGGAGTGTAATATTCCTGATGAGGCTCGTTCTTTCAAGGACCTCGACCCTATTACCACTCAGATTGGTAACAATGTAGCTGAGTTCCTCGCTGCTGATATGAAGCGCGGCATTATTCCTTCTACGTTCCTGCCACTGCAGAGCGGTGTGGGTACTACCGCCAACGCTATTCTCGCAGCCCTTAGCATGGACAAGAATATTCCCGATTTCAACATCTTCACAGAGGTGCTTCAGGATGCCGTTGTGGATATGATGCTCAACGGACGTGTGAAAGTGGCTTCTGCTTGCTCGCTCACCGTAACCAACCCCAGCCTTATGAAGGTATATGAGAATATCAAATACTTCAAGGATCACCTGACTCTGCGTCAGAGCGAGATCTCCAATTCTCCCGAGCTTATCCGCCGACTTGGAGTTATCGCCATCAACACAGCCCTTGAGTGTGATATCTATGGTAATGCCAACTCAACCCACATCACTGGTACTAAGATGATGAACGGTATTGGTGGTTCGGGTGACTTCGAGCGTAATGCTTACATCAGTATCTTCACATGTCCTTCGGTTGCAAAGAACGGTGCCATCAGTTCGATTGTTCCTATGGTTAGTCACCACGACCACACCGAGCACGACGTGAATGTGATTGTCACCGAACAGGGTGTTGCCGACTTGCGTGGCAAGAGTCCTATGCAGCGTGCTGAGTGCATCATCGAAAACTGTGCTCATCCCGACTACAAGCAGCTCTTGTGGGATTACCTCAAGATTGCCAAGGGTGGACAGACACACCACAACCTCCCCGCTGCATTCTCATTCCATGATACTCTCATCCGTAAGGGCGACATGCACCTCACCGATTATGCTGAGTATGTTAAGTAAATGACTTATCATCGATTAAATACAGATATTACTCCTCCGGAGTCAATGAACTACCCCTTCTGCTACGAGCCGGATGCTCTGTCCATGCTTGCAGTGGAAGGGGTAAAGCATTTTATTCTTAGTCATGCCGACTGGCTTCCCGTATTGCAGGAAGGCAAGATGTTTGGTATCCTTGTCGTAGAAAGGGATGGCGATTTAGGTTATCTTGCTGCCTATTCCGGTCAGATAGATATTCTTGAGGACGACGACTTTTTTGTACCTCCCGTGTTCGACTATCTCCAACCTGATGGCTATTTCAAACAGGAGGAGGCGGTGATATCACGCATAAACCATAATATATTATTGTTGGAGAATGATGAGGCTAATGACAACAGTAAGGATATTGATAATCTGAAGAACGAACGAAAGTCACGTTCGCAGGCTCTCCAACAGTGGTTGTTCTCGCATTTCATAATGCTTAATGCCAATGGAGAGCGTCGTGATCTTCTCGATATCTTCAGCGATACTCCTATCAAGTTTCCGCCTTCCGGGGCAGGGGAGTGTTGTGCCCCCAAACTGCTGCAATATGCCTTTCTTAATGGTATGCGACCATTGAGAATTGCTGAGTTTTGGTGGGGAGAGTCACCAAAGAGAGAGATACGCCATCACCTGCATTTCTATCCCGCTTGCCGTGGGCGTTGTCTTCCCATACTATCGTTTATGATGCAAGGATTGAATGTGGATGATGACCCTCAGCAGAGCTACGCCCACTCAGAGCTGAATATTGTCTATGAGGATGATTGGATTATTGTTGTTGACAAACCCGCGGGAATGCTTTCCGTCCCTGGACGTCTCAGTAGGACATCTGTACAATCACTCCTTCAGGAGAGAAATCCCAATATCCTTTTGTGTCATCGCCTTGATATGGATACCAGCGGACTTATTGTTGCCGCCAAGGACGAGGCGACATACAAGCATATCCAGAAGCAATTCCTCGACCGCACGGTAAAGAAACGCTATCGTGCCATTGTCCTTCCCAAGAATGCCGATAGTTTCCACGTGGGTGATAAAGGAACAATCGATCTTCCTCTCGCCTCCGACTATTTTGAGCGTCCATGCCAGATAGTGGATTTTGAGCATGGCAAGCGTGCTATCACCGAATGGCGAGTGGAGGCAATAATCAATAATCAGTCATCAACAATCAATCAAGAGCTCTCCCTCTTGCTGATACCCCACACAGGAAGAACACATCAGTTGCGCGTGCATTGCGCCAGTGTCTTGGGATTGAATGCCCCTATCAAGGGCGATCCCCTATATGGCGTTAAGTCATCACGTCTTTTTTTGTTTGCCGAATATCTCGAATTCATTCATCCTGCCGATGGTCGCAGGATGAGGTTCTCACTAAAATAAAGGAGGTGTGCCATCATCAGATGACACACCCCACTTTTTTAAAGCATAGTATGTGAGTTAGAATTTTATGCCTTTACAGGAGCAGCTTCTGCTTCTACCTCGTTGTCAGCCTTGATATGACGTCCCATTGTGATGTAAGCAATAGGAGCGGCAATGAAGATTGACGATAGAGTACCGAATACAACACCGAGAATCATTGCGAATGAGAAGCTGCGGATGCTGTCACCACCAAGGATGAAGATACACAGCAACACGATCAATGTTGTTACAGAGGTGTTGATGGTACGGGCGAGTGTCTGGTTCAGAGAGTCGTTGAAGATATCCTGACGGTCGCGCTTCTTAAACAAACCGAAGTTCTCGCGGATACGGTCGAATACCACCACCTTGTCGTTGATAGAATAACCAATAACGGTAAGGATGGCACCGATGAATGTCTGGTCAATCTCCAATGACATCGGAACAATTCCCCACAATGCTGAGTAGAATCCGATTACAATTAATGTATCCAGTGCAAGGGCTACAGTAGAACCCACTGAATAAGCCACGTTGTGGAAACGCACGAGGATATAGATGAAGATGGCTATCAGGGCGAAGATAACGCTGATGATAGCACCGTAAGTGATATCCTTAGCTACCGACGGACCTACCTTTGTACTGCTGATGATAGAACCACCGGCACGAACATCAGGATTCTTGAATGCGTTCACGTCCTTCTGTGTCACGAGGTTTGCCTTCGACATAGCCTTGAACAGGATGTTCTCGCACTCGTCGTCAACAGTCGGGTCGTTCGACTCAATCTTGTAGTTGGTTGACACACGGATGGTCTTGCCGTCTGTACCCAAGGCAATGGCACTCACGTTAGCCTCGCCGAATGCGCCGGCAAGTGCTTCGCGCACTTCCTCTGGCTCTACAGCCTTCTCCAGTTTCACAACATAGTTGCGACCACCGGTGAAGTCAATGCTCTTGCTCAAACCGCGAACACCGAGGCAGATGATGAACAGCACTGCTGCAACGCCCCAAACGGTGAATGTCTTCTTATAGGCACCCATGAAATTGAAGTGGGTGTCCTGCATGAGGTTCTTCGAGAATCCAGTAGAGAATGTGAGGTTTGTCCACTTGTCCTTCTTCATCTGATGCTCATAAACAAGGCGTGTGAGATATACAGCGGTGAAGAATGAACATACGATACCGATAATCAATGTGGTGGCGAATCCGCGGATAGGACCTGTACCGAATACATACAGGATAACACCAGTGATGATAGAGGTAAGGTTGGAGTCGAAGATTGCCGAGAAGGCATTCGAATAACCCTTCTTCATTGCCTCCTTAACATTAAGACCTGCACGAAGCTCCTCCTTAGTACGCTCATAGATAAGCACGTTGGCATCCACAGCCATACCCAGTGAGAGTACGATACCGGCGATACCCGGCATTGTCAGTGCCGCCTGGAATGAGGTAAGGATTCCGAGAGTGAAGAACAGGTTGAAGAGCAACGCGATGTTTGCCATCATACCCGGGATTACTCCATAGAGGCAGAGCATGTAGATCATCAGGAGAATGAATGCCACGATGAACGAGATGATACCCTGCTGGATAGACTGAGCACCGAGTGAAGGACCAACCACCTCTTCCTGCACGATACGTGTAGGAGCAGGCATCTTACCAGAGTTAAGAGTATTGGCAAGGTCCTTGGTGTCCTCGATAGAGAAGTTACCTGTAATCTGAGAGTTACCACCGGCAATCTCGCCGTTTACGCGAGGTGCGCTATATACAGCGTCGTCGAGCACGATAGCGACGGCACGTCCGATGTTCTGCTTGGTGAGCTGAGCCCAACGGCGAGCACCGTCAGAGTTCATCTGCATAGATACGCAAGGATGACCATACTGGTCGAACTCGTCCTTGGCATTTGTGATCACATCACCCTCCAGAGGAGCACGTCCCGAAGGTTCTGTCACCTTCAGAGCATGGAGCTCGAAGATTTCACCCTTCTTGTCAAAGTCGGCAGCCTTGGCGCTCCACAACAGTTTCACGTCGCTTGGCAATATGCGCTTTGCAATTTCCGAATAGATAATCTTGTCAACCTCTGCAGTGTCGCGTGCAGTGGCATATCCAACAACGCTGAGGCTCTGACCCTGTGATGGCTGGAAGATAGAGAAGAGCGGGTTCTGCTCCTTCATCTTCTGCAACTGGGCATCCTTGGCAGCGTTCTTGTCAGCCTTGGCGTCCTTCTTGGCTCCAATAGCCTCTGCCAGTGATTTCTTGCCGTCAGCAGCTTCGGTCTTCTCTTCGCTTGCAGCTGCAGTGGCAGTACTGTCAACAGCAGCTTCTGTGGCTGTAGTGTCAGCAACAGCAGCATCAGCACCAAGAGCGTACTTCTGGTTGATCTGAGAGAGCAGAGGAACAATCTCCTGACTGTTGTAAGTCTCCCAGAACTCAAGGTTGGCACTTCCCTGGAGAAGCTTGCGCACACGCTCCGGTTCACGGATACCAGGCATCTCGACCATGATACGTCCGCTCTGTCCCTCCAATTTCTGGATGTTAGGCTGAACGACACCAAACTTGTCGATACGATTGCGCACTACGAGGAACGAGTTGTCAACAGCCGACTGCACCTCAGCGCGCACGGCAGCCTCTACCTCTGCGTCAGAACTTTGAGTGCTCACCTTTCCCTTCATCTGCTGGGTGGCAAACACTTCAGCCAAACGATGTCCGGGGGCATTCTTTTTGTAACTCTGGATAAAGAGGCTAACGAAGTCCTTCTGACTTGTTTCCTCTTCCTTCTTGGCCTCCTGCATCGACTTGGTGAAAGCCGCATCAGTCTTGTGGTCGGCAAGCACAGCGATAACATCAGGCACCGACACCTCAAGAATAACGTTCATACCGCCCTTGAGGTCAAGACCCAGGCCAATTTGCATCTCACGGCACTCCTTGTATGAGTAAGCGCCAAAATACACTTTCTCGTTCATGATAGAGTCGAGATATTCCTGACCTGCTTCCTCGCCCATTGCGGCAGCCTTATTTTCATAGTGGCGTGTCACGAATGAGAAGGAGAGATAGAATATACACACCAACATGAGCATAAGTGCGATAAACTTTACAATTCCTTTGTTTTGCATTTGTTTATATTGATTATTTTATTGTTATTTCATTCTAAATGCCTTATTAAAGCGTGCAAATATAGTGATATTTTTACAATTATGAAAATTTATTTCCACTTTTCTTTGTTTTACCTTAATTTTTTAAGGTTTATATCCAAATTTTAGCCAACTTATTATCGGATTATGGTCGGAAGCGGTGATTTTGTCATCCACATGGCAGTTGTAAGGAATGAAGTGGTCGGAGCACATTATATTGTCGATTCTCACAAAAAAGCCTTTCTGATTATATGACAAACCGAGTCCTCTTGCCGTCTCCACATAGCAGTCGGTCAATCCCTTTGCCATAACCCTGCGGGTATATGAGATAGGGTTGTCGTTGAAGTCGCCTGTCACTATCACGGGATATTTCTTCCTGATTCTCTCCACGTATTCGTGAACGGCATCCACTTGCGGTGCCCTTCGCTTGCTTGCCTCTGCCAACTTGGTTGCTATATATCTGGTGTCGCTCTTGGCAGTCTCGCCTTCCATTGCCTTTTTTATTATCGTCTTGTATCTTGTCTTGTCGTCAGCTGTTAGGCAGTTGCTCTCAAAGTGGTTGTTCACCACTACCACTGTCTTTCCGTTGATGTCGAGATAGAAAGCACAACTGCCGTTTCCCTTGGATTCGTATGGTATGGTTTCCTTTTTGATAATGGGAAATCGCGAGTATATACTTATGCCGTTGAGGATATGCGACTCACCGAATACTGCCTTATCGTGGTGGGCGAATATGCTGTCCATCCTGTTCTCTATCGTAGTCTGTATCCATCCGCAGTCTTCCTGCAGGCAAAGGATGTCGGGCTTCGTCTTCTTGAAATAGTTTATGATGTCTTCTGGGGCCTGTGGGTTATGTTCGCTGCCTCGTCCGTTGAATCCGTGTACATTATACGACATCACCTTTATCGCCCCTATCGGTGTCTCGTGTGGAATATTGAAAGGTATATATGTGCGCACGGGTGCGTAGGCCACTATGAATCCTAAAAAGGGGATTATTGCCATTCTTTTGCAGAAGATGAGCCAAAAGACAAGAAAACCGAGATTTACCACTAATAATAGTGGGAATGTCAGGCCCACAAGAGAGAGTAGGGGGTGATTGGCGGGATTCACATAGTCGGAGAACCCCACAATCAACATGATGATTATAGTGGCTACGTTGGCCCCTGCAACCATCTTGCGTGTGAATGATTTGAGTTGGCTTATCATCTTTCCTGACTACTGTCAAACAAGGTCTTCTTTTCCTCTTTGGTAAGACTGTCGTATCCGCTGCGTCTTATCTTGTCGAGAATACGGTCAATCTCGTCTTGGTTTTTCTTTTTCTGTTCGTTGTATTGCCAGTCGCTTTCTTTTGAGCCGCCCCTCGTGGCGTGCATGTTCGAATAGCCGGATTGTCCGCTTTTCCCTGTGCGCTGTTCGAAGTTACGCTTGAGATTTTCGAAGAATTGCCTTCCTCTCATTTTCCCGTAAGAGTCACTGCCTGGATGATTGTTCCAGTAGCGTATCATGAAGAATCCGAAGAGCATACCGCCCAGGTGTGCCATGTGTGCCACGTTGTCACCAGGAGTGCCGATGGCAGAGAATAGTTCGATGGCCACATATATCATCACAAACCACTTTGCCTTAATTGGTATAGGCAGTGGGAATATGAATATCCTCTCGTTGGGGAATATCATTCCGAAGGCGAGCAGAATGGAATATACTGCTCCCGAGGCACCTATTGTTGTCCACATGTTGAGTTGTCCCGACAGTTGGCGTCCCACCTCAACCAGCTCCATCAATCCGATGCTTGGGTCTTGGCCTTTTATCATGAAATAGAAGGAGAAGAACTGGGCTATCTCCTGCATTATTCCGGCACCGATACCACAAGAAATGTAATAAAATAAGAATTTCTTTGGTCCCCATACATTTTCTATTACCACACCGAACATCCACAGTGCAAACATGTTGAACAAGATGTGTGTGAATCCGGCATGCAGGAACATGTATGTGACCAACTGCCACAGGTGAAACTCGCTTGCCATGAAGAAGTGGAGTCCCAACAAAGAGTTGAGATCCACACCGCTTGTTTCCATCATCAATGTCACCAAATAGGCGATGATATTGATAATCAGCAGATTTTTTGTAACTATGGGTATGTTGCGCATATTCCTTTTCTATTAATTTGTTGTTACTTATTTAAATAATCACTCTTTCGGGCGCAAAATTACAAAAAAATCCCTCAAAAAAGTCATTATTTGGCCTTAATAGATAAAAAAAACAATAAAAACAAGATTTTTTTTCGTTTTTTGTTGTTTTTCTAAATTCTTTACCCTATATTTGCAGTGGAAAACCGGAAATATCTATTATTATTATCAATAAAATAATTAAAGTTATGAACAAAACAGAATTAATTGAGAAGATCGCAGCTGGTTCAGGTCTGACAAAGGCTCAGTCAAAGGCAGCTCTCGACGAGACAGTAAAGGCAATTAAGGAAGCCCTTGTTGCTGGTGACAAGATTGCTTTGGTAGGCTTTGGTACATTCAGTGTTGGCGAGCGTCCTGCTCGCGAGGGTATCAATCCTCTCACAAAAGAGAAGATTCAGATTGCCGCTAAGAAGGTTGCCAAGTTTAAGGCCGGTGCGGAACTTGCTGATGCCCTTAACTGATATTCATGTGAATTAGTAAAAAAAAATGAGTGGAAGCTTTTTGTCTTCCACTCATTTCTTTTTTATGGCTGTTTGCCGATGTAAGCCAAGATGCCGCCGTCAACGTATAGTATGTGACCGTTGACAAAGTCAGATGCATCCGAGGCCAAGAACACTGCCGGTCCCATGAGGTCATCGGGTGTTCCCCATCGTGCGGCGGGGGTTTTCGATATGATGAAGCGGTCGAACGGGTGACGGCTTCCGTCGGGCTGTATCTCGCGCAGAGGTGCTGTCTGCGGTGTGGCGATGTATCCCGGACCGATACCGTTGCACTGTATGTTGTGCTCACCGAATTCCGAGCATATATTGCGTGTCAGCATCTTCAATCCGCCTTTTGCGGCAGCATATGCCGAGACAGTTTCGCGTCCCAGTTCGCTCATCATAGAGCAGATATTGATAATCTTTCCGTGTCCTTTCTTGATCATCCCCGGGATTACCGCCTTCGACATGATGAAAGGTGCGTTGAGGTCGATGTCGATTACCTGTCGGAATTCCTCCACCGACATCTCGGTCATAGGTATGCGCTTGATGATACCGGCGTTGTTCACGAGGATGTCGATAGTGCCTAATTCGCTCTCAATTTCGGCCACCATCTTTTTCACTTGCTCCTCGTCGGTCACGTCGCAGATATATCCTTTGGCGTCGATGCCCTTGGCTTTGTAGTCTGCGAGAGCCTGGTCGAGATGATGCTGTCCGCGGCAGTTGAATGCGATTTTAGCTCCTGCCATGGCGTATGCCTCGGCAATGGCGAATCCTATTCCGTATGCAGCTCCTGTCACGAGGGCCACCTTGCCCTCAAGTGAGAATCTCTTGCTAAATGTATCCATCCCTTAATTCTTAATTTACTTCAGGTCCGTAATCAGCGAGAAGTCCTGGTCGCCGTAGTCGAGGTTTTCGCCTCCCATACCCCAGATGAAGGTATAGTTGTGGGTTGCGGCGGCAGAGTGGATGCTCCATTCTGGCGAGAGCACAGCCTGGTCGCCCTTCATCCAAATGTGGCGCGTCTCGTTCACCTCGCCCATGAAGTGGCAAACGGCCTGGTCCTCAGGTACCTCGAAATAGAAGTATGCCTCCATTCGGCGGCTGTGCACATGAGCAGGCATAGTGTTCCACACGCTACCAGTGGCAAGCTCGGTCATTCCCATCTGCAACTGGCATGTGGGTAGCACCTGATTCACTATCATCTTGTTGATGTTGCGCTCGTTGCTCATCTCCAGCGATCCCATGTGAGCTACCACTGCGTCGGCCTTAGTGATCTTCTTGCAGGGATATTCCTTGTGGGCGGTGGTGCTGTTGAAGTAGAACTTGGCGGGTTTAGAGCCGTCCTTACTTGCGAATACCACGTCGCGGTCGCCGCGTCCGATATACAGGGCTTCCTTGAACGATAGCTCGTAGGTCTCGTCACCGACCTTCACGATTCCGTCTCCCTCTCCTACGTTGAAGATACCAATCTCGCGTCGTGTGGTGAAGTAATCAGCCTTCAGTGGGTCGATAGCCTCGAGTTTGAGTTCTTCAGCCACTGGCATGGCTCCTCCCACCACCATACGGTCGTACATGGAATATACCATGTTCACCTCGTCGGCAGCGAATACCTTTTCGATGAGAAAGTCACGGCGGATTCTTGTTGTGTCATAGTGCTTTGCATCCTCTGGATGAGCCGCATAGCGAATTTCATAATTTGTTTTCATAATTATAAATAAGTTTGTTTTTTAGTCCTTCGAATAGTTGAATGTAAGTAGTTGGACCAACGGGACTCGAACCCATAATGACAGAACCAAAACCTGTAGTGTTACCATTACACCATGGTCCAATTGCTTAATTTCGGTGCAAAGGTAATGCATTTTTTTCGCATTACCAAATTTTTGCACCTATTTTAGCTTTTTTTTTATTTCACAGTGAGCAGGAAATAGTTTTTCTTGCCTTTTTGTGCCAATAGATACTTGCCGTCTATAAGATCGTCCTCTGTGATCACTTGGTCAAAAGCAGACAGTTTCTCCTTGTTGAGCGACACTCCGCCGCCCTGCACGAGTTTGCGCATCTCGCCCTTGCTCGCAAACACCGGTGCTGCCTGTGTCAGTATTTCAACAGCGGGCTGGTTGAGCTGGTCTTTGCCTATTGTATATTGTGGCACACCATCGAAGATGTCGAGGAATGTCTGTTCGTCGAGTTTCAGCAAACTTTCCTTTGTTGACTTGCCAAACAATATTCCGCTTGCCTCTATTGCGGCGTCGAGAGCCTCCTTCGAGTGAACGAGAATAGTTGTCTCCTCGGCCAGGCGCTTTTGCAGTATGCGTCTTCCGGGATCCTGCTTGTGCTCCTCCACCAGTGCATCGATGGTCTCCTTGTCAAGACTAGTGAATATCTTGATATATCGTTCAGCGTCGTCGTCGCTGACGTTGAGCCAGAACTGGTAGAACTTATATGGTGTTGTTCTCTTGGGGTCAAGCCAGATGTTTCCGCTTTCGGTCTTACCGAATTTCTTACCGTCTGCCTTGGTGATAAGTGGGCAGGTGAGAGCGTAGGTCTCCACGTCATTGCCGAGGGTGCGGCGGATGAGTTCCGTACCCGTGGTCATATTGCCCCACTGGTCGTTGCCGCCCAACTGTAGTTTGCAGTTCTTGTTCTTGTAGAGATATAGGAAATCATATCCCTGAAGCAACTGGTAGGTGAACTCGGTAAATGAGAGTCCGTCGCGGGCAGTACCATTAAGTCGCTGTTGCACGCTCTCCTTCGCCATCATATAGTTGACGGTGATATGCTTTCCCACCTCGCGTGCGAAGTCGAGGAAGGTGAAGTCCTTCATCCAGTCGTAGTTGTTCACCATCTCAGCCTTGTTAGGCGCGTCGGTGTCGAAGTCGAGGAACTTAGCCACCTGAGCCTTTATGCACTCTTGGTTGTGATATAGCGTTTTGTCGTCAAGCAGGTTGCGCTCTTGGCTTTTACCTGATGGGTCACCAATCATACCTGTTGCGCCTCCCACAAGGATAATAGGCTTGTGACCGCAACGTTGCAGATGTCTGAGCATCATGATACCGCATAGATGTCCGATGTGCAGTGAGTCGGCAGTAGGGTCGGTTCCGAGGTATGCTGTCACCATTTCCTTCTGGAGCAGTTCTTCTGTTCCAGGCATTATCTGCGCAAGCATTCCGCGCCATTTCAGTTCTTCAATAAAGTTTTTCATCCAACTTCAATATTTTAATATTTCAATATTTCATTCTTTCAATCTTTCAATTTTTCAATCTTTCACGGCACTGGGTCATACCCGCTTCCTCCCCATGGATTGCATCTCAGTATTCGCCATATAGCCAGATATAGTCCCTTTATAGGTCCGTGCTTTATTATGGCTTGCCTTGCATATTCCGAGCATGTCGGGGTGAACCTGCATGAGGGTGGGGTGTAGCGTGATATGCAGCGTTGGTAGAAGAGAATGGGCAGGCATAGCATCCATCCTATGGCTTTATTTATCCATCGTAATGCGTTCATTAAGCCTTTCCATTAAGTTTATCACGCTTTTCTCCACTATTTCTGTCGGCATCAGTTTGTCGCTGAGCCAGATGAATCCCATACTGAGCGTCTTGCCCTCAAGTTTTTCCGAGGCAGGGCTGAGGATATGCTTGTTGAGCCTGTATGCCTCACGCATTTGTCTCTTTGCCCTGTTGCGCTTCACTGCATGCTTGAAATGCCTTTTCCCCACGCTAACCATCATCATCATTCGTGGCGCGTCTGCCGTGCTGTCCTGGATCATATACACTAACCTCACGGGAAATGCCGCCATCGAACGGCTTTTTCCCCCTCCGAAGAGCGTCTCAAGTTGCTTTTTGCTTTTTATGCGCTCCCTGTAGCCAAGTGTGTTGCGGCAGAGGTTCATGCTGGGTCTTATATATATAATAAGGTGTATCAGTCGTCGCCGTTCACTATGAGGTAGTGCTGCAGTGCTCCTGTCATCGAGGGATATTTCTCGGTGGGAGCCTCAAGGTCGAGACGCAGTCCTGCTTCTTTGGCAGCCTTAGCCGTGGCAGGTCCGAATGTGGCTATTGCCACATCCTTGTGCGAGGTGGCAAAGTCGGGGAAGTTCTTCATCAGCGAGTCAATTCCCGATGGACTGAAGAATACGAGCATGTCGTAGTCGAAGTCCTTGACCTCTTCGGCAGTGAAGTCGTTGCTCACCGTGCGGTACATCACGCACTCAGTGTGGTTCAGCTTCTTTGCGTCCAGCATGATCTTCACGTCGTCGTTATGCACATCGCTCAGCGGAATGAGGTATTTCTCGCTCTTGTGCTTCACCATGCATGGCAGCAAGTCGGCTATCTTGCCTGTGTTGCCGAAGAACACCTTGCGCTTGCGGTACTGCACGTACTTCTGTATATACAATGCAATAGTCTCCGTGACGCAGAAATACTTCAGGTCCTCGGGGATGTTGTATCTCAGTTCCTTAGCGAGTTGGAAGAAGTTGTCAATGGCATGTCGTGATGTGAACACGATGGCGGTATAGTCGGGCAGACTAACCTTCTGCTGACGGAATTCCTTTGAACTGAGTCCTTCAACCTTTATGAATGGGCGGAAAACCAGTTCCACCTCCAACTTCTCCGCAATGTCATAATACGGTGACTTTTCACTCGTCGGTTTGGGTTGTGATACCAAAATCTTCTTAATCATTGGTGTCCTAAAAATTTATTTTCAAAATATTAATTGCTGTTACCACCAAACCTCCAAAAGAGGCAAGTGGCACTATTTCAAGGGCACAAAAGTACAAAATATTTTGCAGAAAATGGCTTTTTCTTCCAAAAAAGATTACGTATGATTTGTAAAATGTTACAGATTTAACTAAAATCAAGATAATCGAGGTGATTATTAATGCAGTTTTAACATTCAAATTAAAGTATGACAACAATAAAACCACGGGGAAGAGCAGCATGCCTTCTGACGACACTATGAAGAGCGATGACTTCTGCCAATGTAAATTTATTTTCCATCCGAAGAAAGTCCAGTTCACTATCGTGTATATTATGGCTTTGAAGATGAAATACCCCAATGTCAACCCGAAGAATATGCCCGTAAACTGGTAGTGGGAGTCTATTATGAATGTGTCGCTGATATATCTTGTCGAGAAGTATAGGATTATCACGGCATAAAGCAGACTTGTCAGTGCAACCATAAACAGTTGGAAGCGCAATTCACTGCTTGTCTCGCTCATTGACATGTCAAAGTTCTTGCGAAGGAAGAAGATGCTTTTCAGCTGTTTGATGATAAAGCGTCTTGATCCTGATGCCGAGATCATCATCGAGATAAAGCCTACAAGCAAGATGACGGACATAGCATCGTCGCCTCTGACTGTGTATGGCACCGTTTCGCCAACCACACCATATCTTCCTCCGCTGCGTTCGGGGTGGAAAAGGGTGTCGTTGGCGAAAAATGACTCCTTGTAGTATTTGGGCAGCGGTGTCACCTCAAGCGGACTTTTCCCCTTGCCGTAGCCCGGCAGATGCAGCGTGTCAGTTGAATCCGTTGTCGTCATTTACAGGTCAAAGCTCTTTTTTATCTTATCCACAGCGTCCAACTTCTCCCATGTGAAGAGTTCCACGTCGATAGTTTTCGTCTCGTGGTAGTGACTGGTGAATGTCTTCTTTACTGTTTCCGGTTGGCGACCCATGTGGCCGTATGCTGCCGTCTCGCTGTACATAGGTTGGCGTAGCTTCAGTTGGCGCTCGATAGCCTTCGGTCTGAGGTCGAAGAGTTGCTCTATCTTGGCTGCTATCTCACCGTCGCTCATTTTCACGTTGCTGCGTCCGTATGTGTTCACATATATGTTCATGGGTTTGGCCACACCGATGGCATAGCTTATCTGCACTAGTATCTCGTCAGCCACTCCCGCCGCCACCATGTTCTTGGCTATGTGGCGTGCTGCGTAGGCTGCCGAGCGGTCAACCTTACTTGAGTCCTTGCCGCTGAATGCACCTCCGCCGTGCGCACCCTTGCCGCCGTAGGTGTCAACGATAATCTTGCGCCCCGTGAGTCCAGTGTCACCGTGAGGACCGCCGATCACAAACTTGCCTGTGGGGTTGACATAGTATTTGATGTCGTCGCCGAAGAGTGCGAGCACCTTCTCCGACTTTATCTGCTGCTTCACCCTTGGCATGAGAATCTTTATCACGTCGTCCTTAATCTTGGCGAGCATCTTCTCGTCCTCGTCAAACTCGTCGTGCTGTGTAGATACCACGATGGTGTCGATGCGCTCGGGCACACCTCCGTCGCTGTACTGCACCGTCACCTGGCTCTTTGAGTCAGGGCGCAGATAAGTCATCTGCTTGCCCTCCTTGCGTATGTCGGCAAGAGTTTTCACTATCATGTGGGCAAGGTCGAGCGACACGGGCATGTAGTTCTCTGTCTCATTGGTGGCATAGCCAAACATCATTCCCTGGTCGCCGGCACCCTGTTCCTCCTCATTGCCGTTATCCACACCGCGGTTGATGTCGCCGCTCTGCTCGTGGATGGCACTGAGTATGCCGCATGAGTTGCCGTCAAACTGGTATTCTGCCTTTGTATAGCCGATGCGCTTAATTGTATTGCGGGCGATGGTCTGCAGGTCGATATACACGTTGGAGCTTACTTCGCCCATTATCACTACCTGGCCTGTGGTCACGAATGATTCGCATGCCACACGGGCCTTTTCGTCGTAGGCCAAAAACTGGTCGAGGATGGCGTCTGATATCTGGTCCGCCACCTTGTCGGGATGTCCTTCAGAGACTGACTCTGATGAGAATAGGTATGACATAATACTATAATATTTATTTCTTTATTTTTTATTCTTCAATAATTTCGGTGCAAAGTTACACAACATTCCCGACATGACCAAACATTTTCTCAGTTTTTTTATCCACTGACTTCTTTTGTCCACAGATTATCACAGATTATTAGCCTTTACCCATCGCGTAGCCTAGCCGTGTCTTTTTTATAAGCCGCGTCCATCTGTGCCTAAAAAAATCAATAATCATCCTAATCAGAGCCTTTGGCTCTTAATCTGTGCCAATCTGTGCTAATCTGTGGTCTATAAAACCATCTGTGATCTGAGTTCTTTTTGTCCACAGATTTGCACAGATTAGCACAGATTTTTTAATATCTAAAGATATTGTGATTATCACAGATTTTTCAATCTTTCAATCTAACAAATCGTGATGATTACACATATTACCGATATACGATGAGAATAATAATAAAATGTAACTAAACCACCGGAAATAGTAACAAAGTGTAATTCATGGCAAATTTCTTGGTTTAATTATGCCTTAAGATTTGTCAGATTGACAGAAAAGCAGTAATTTTGCACGCAAATTGTAAGTTATTAAAGTATATTTCAAACTTAATGCAACAAAATATGGCAAATGGATTGTATAATGCCGAATATGAACACGATGCGTGTGGCGTCGGCATGGTGGTTAACATCCACGGTAACAAAAGCCACGACTTGGTTGACAATGCTCTCAAGGTTCTTGAGAACATGCGCCACAGAGGTGCTGAGGGCGCCGACGGTCGTACTGGTGATGGTGCGGGTATAATGCTTCAGATACCCCACGAGTTTATATTGCTTCAGGGTATTCCCGTGCCGGAAAAGGGAAAATACGGTACTGGTCTTATTTTCCTTCCCAAGGACGAAGCCAAGCAGAGCGAGATTCTGTCTATCATGATCGAGGAAATTGAACGCGAAGGTCTCTCGCTGATGCACCTGCGAAACGTTCCCACTAATCATGAGTGCCTGGGTGAGGCGGCTGCGGCTAATGAGCCTGCCATCAAACAGGTTTTTGTCACTGGTGTCAGCGACGACAAGGTGCCCGTCTTCGAGCGTACCTTATATATAATAAGAAAGAAAATCGAGAAGCGTGTCAAGGATAAGGATTTCTATATCTGCTCGCTCTCGTCGAAGAATATCATCTACAAGGGTATGTTGACCAGCCAGCAGGTAAGGCAATACTACCCCGACTTGACGAATAATTACTTCACCAGCGGATTGGCTCTCGTACACAGCCGATTCTCTACTAACACATTCCCCACATGGAGTCTCGCCCAGCCATTCCGTCTGTTGGCTCACAATGGTGAGATCAACACTATTCGCGGTAACCGTGGATGGATGCAGGCAAGGGAGAGCGTGCTCAACTCACAGGCTCTGGGTGACATCCGACAGATTTCACCCATCGTTCAACCGGGCATGTCGGATTCGGCATCTCTTGACAACGTCTTTGAGTTCTTCGTGATGAGCGGTTTGTCATTGCCCCACGCCATGAGTGTGATGGTGCCGGAGAGTTTCAACGATAAGAATCCTATCTCTGAGGATCTCAAGGCCTTCTATGAATACCACTCAATCCTTATGGAACCGTGGGACGGACCTGCCGCCCTGCTCTTCAGCGACGGTAGATATGCCGGTGGTATGCTCGACCGTAACGGTTTGCGCCCGGCTCGCTATACCATCACCAAGAACGACATGATGGTTGTGGCAAGTGAGGTAGGTGTGATGGACTTCGACCCCACGGAGATTGCCGAGAAGGGACGCTTGCAGCCTGGTAAGATTCTGCTTATCGACACCCAGGAGGGAAAGATATACTACGATGGAGAAATCAAGGAGCGTCTGGCTGCCGCTCATCCTTATCGTCAGTGGCTTAGCACCAACCGTATCCAGCTTGAGAAACTCAAGAGCGGACGTAAGGTTGACAACAGTGTGAAGGACCTCGTAAGACACGAGATGATGTTCGGATTCGGCGAGGAGGATGTTGACGGTACAATCGTTCCGATGGCTACCAACGGACAGGAGCCTACGGCGGCAATGGGTAATGACACTCCGCTTGCCGTGCTCAGTGACAAACCGCAGATCTTCTTCAACTACTTCCGCCAGCAGTTTGCACAGGTCACCAACCCTGCCATCGACTCAATCCGCGAGGAACTGGTGATGTCGCTCACCGAGTATATCGGTCGTGTGGGTACGGGTATCCTATCGCCCGACGAGACTAACTGTAAGATGGTGCGCCTGCCCCATCCTATCCTTAACAACACTCAGCTCGACATCCTCTGCAACATCAGATACAAGGGATTCAATACCATCAAACTGCCTATTCTCTTCGAAT
This sequence comes from uncultured Prevotella sp., assembly GCA_945869265.1. Lineage (GTDB taxonomy): Bacteria > Bacteroidota > Bacteroidia > Bacteroidales > Bacteroidaceae > Prevotella. Next base: position 142,002 of record CAMBOI010000001.1, read on the forward strand.
GTGCAAAGGGCGAGGAAGGACTGCGCGACGCTCTCGACCAGTTGTGCAAGGACGCTGAGAGAAGTGTGGATGATGGTTACAACTATATTATTCTCTCCGACCGTGATGTGGATGAGACACACGCAGCCATTCCGTCGCTGTTGGCTGTCTCGGCTGTTCACCACTACCTCATCTCAATCGGAAAGCGTGTGCAGACGGCTCTTATCGTCGAGAGCGGTGAGATACGCGAGACTATGCACGCTGCACTGCTCCTCGGATATGGAGCGTCGGCTATATGCCCATACATGACATTCGCTATCCTCGACGACCTCGTAAAGCGTCATAAGATTCAGGAAGACTATGCCACTGCAGAGGCCAACTATATCAAGGCTGTGAAGAAGGGTCTCTTCAAGATTATGGCTAAGATGGGTATTTCTACCATCAGGTCTTATCGTGGTGCAAAGATCTTCGAGAGCATCGGTCTGTCGGAGAGCCTGCTGAAGAACTACTTCGGAACATCGGTTTCTACTGTGGGTGGTATCGGATTGGAGATTATCGCAAGGGATGCCATACGTCTGCACGACGAGGCGTTCTCGAAGAATACAAATGTGGATTTCCTGCCCAACCTCGGACAGTTCCACTATCGCAAGGACGGTATCAAGCATGCCTGGAACCCGGAGACCATCGCTACGCTGCAGTTGGCTACGCGCACTGGCAATTATCAGAAATTCAAGGAATTCTCGAAGCTCGTTGACGACAAGGATGCACCTATCTTCTTGCGTGACTTCCTCGACTTCAAGAAGAATCCTATCTCAATAGACAAGGTGGAGCCGGTAGAGAACATCGTGAAGCATTTCGTGGCTGGAGCCATGAGTTTCGGTGCTTTGTCAAAGGAGGCTCACGAGGCTATCTGTCTTGCCATGAACAAACTCGGTGCACGCAGCAACACCGGTGAGGGTGGTGAGGACAACGAGCGCTTCCACTCTGAGATTGACGGTATCTCTCTGTCATCCAAGACTAAGCAGATTGCATCGGGACGATTCGGCGTGACTACCGAATATCTCGTGAATGCTGAAGAAATACAGATTAAGGTGGCACAGGGAGCCAAGCCGGGTGAGGGCGGTCAGTTGCCTGGATTTAAGGTCAACGAGATCATCGCCAAGACGCGCCACTCTATCCCTGGCATCTCACTTATCTCGCCTCCTCCTCATCACGACATCTACTCTATCGAGGACCTCGCTCAGCTTATCTTCGACTTGAAGAATGTCAACCCGAAGGCTGCTATCAGTGTGAAACTCGTTGCTGAGAGCGGTGTGGGTACTATCGCTGCCGGTGTGGCAAAGGCGAAGGCCGACCTCATCGTTATTTCGGGTGCCGAGGGTGGTACGGGTGCCAGTCCTGCATCTAGTATGCGTTTTGCCGGTATCTCACCGGAGATTGGTCTGTCGGAAACTCAGCAGACGTTGGTGAAGAACGGACTGAGAGGTCAGGTGAGAGTGCAGGTGGACGGTCAGTTGAAGACTGGACGTGACATCATTCTTATGGCTCTGCTCGGTGCTGAGGAATTCGGATTCGGTACATTGACGCTCATCGTTCTCGGATGTGTGATGATGCGTAAGTGTAATCTCAATACTTGTCCGCTCGGTGTCACTACACAGGATCCCAAACTGCGTGCTCACTTCATCGGTAAGTATGAATATCTCGTCAACTACTTCACATTCCTCGCACAGGAGGTTAGGGAGTATCTTGCTGAGATGGGATATACAAAACTTGAGGATATCGTGGGTCACACTGAACTCATCCTCCAGAAAGAGGCCAAGAACAAGAAGACTGCCACTCTCGATTTTTCACGTATGCTCAACAAGGAGCAGAACTCTTGCTCGTTGTATCATACCGTAGATCAGCGTCATGAACTCGACAATGTGCTCGACCAGCAGATTATACGTGCTTCACAGGCTGCTATCGAGCGTCAGGAGGAGGTAAACCTCGACTATGCCATCAAGAACACCGACCGTGCTTGCGGTACGATGCTCAGTGGACTGATTGCTTCGAAATACGGTGAGGCAGGATTGCCCGAGAACACTATCAATATCAAGTTCAAGGGTTCGGCTGGTCAGAGCTTCGGTGCATTCCTCGTGAATGGCGTCAACTTCAAACTGGAGGGTGAGACCAACGACTACTTCGGTAAGGGTCTCAGCGGCGGACGCATCTCTATCCTACCTCCCACTCGCAGTAACTTTGCCGCCGAGGACAATATCATAGCCGGTAACACTGGTCTGTATGGAGCAACAAGCGGTGAGCTCTACGTAAACGGTAAGGTGGGCGAGCGATTCGGAGTGCGCAACTCGGGTGCTATCGCTGTCATCGAGGGGGCCGGCGACCACTGCTGCGAATATATGACTGGTGGTCGTGTGGTTGTGCTCGGAGAGACTGGACGTAACTTCGCTGCAGGTATGTCGGGTGGTGTCGCATACGTATGGGACAAGAACCACAACTTCGACTACTTCTGTAATATGGATATGGTGGAGATCAACCTCGTGGAGGACAGCAGATTCCGCAAGGAACTGCACGAACTCATTCGTCAGCACTATCTCTATACTGGTTCGAAACTCGCACGCACCATGCTCGACGACTGGAACCGCTACGTTGAGGACTTCATCCAGGTTGTTCCTATCGAATACAAGCGTGTTCTGCAGGAGGAGCAGGTGAAGAAACTGCAGCAGAAGATTGCGGATATGCAGAGAGACTATTAAAAGATTGAAGATTGAAGATTGAAAATTGAAAGATTGAAAAATTGAAAGATTGAAATGGGAAATCCGAAAGCATTTTTGACCATTCCTCGCCAAGAGGCAGGATATAGGCCAGTACACGATAGAATTCACGACTTTGGAGAGGTGGAACAGACTCTCAACAGTAAGGACCGTAGAACTCAGGCCAGCAGATGTATGGACTGCGGTGTGCCATTCTGCCATTGGGCTTGCCCACTGGGCAACAAACCGCCTGAGTGGAACGACGCTCTGTATAAGGGCGACTATGAGTTGGCTTACCGCCTGCTCAACGCCACCAACGACTTCCCGGAATTTACCGGACGTATCTGTCCGGCACTCTGCGAGAAGGCTTGCGTACTGAATCTTATGGAGCATGAGCCCACCACCAACCGTGAGGACGAGGCTGCCATCACCGAGATGGCTTTCCAGGAGAACTTCGTGCGTATTGCCACACCTGAGCGCAACGGCAAGAAGGTGGCTGTGATTGGTGCAGGTCCAGCCGGACTCGTTGCTGCCAATCAGCTCAACCTCAAGGGATATACTGTGACTGTGTATGACAAGAACGAGGCTGCAGGTGGATTGCTAAGATATGGCATCCCCAACTTCAAACTCAACAAGGCTATCATCGACCGTCGTATGAATGTGCTCGAAAAGGAGGGCATCCAGTTCTGTTTCGGTCAGGAGATCGACGTGACGAAGTTGCCTGAGGGTTATGACGCATACGTAATTGCCACTGGTACTCCTACTGCCCGCGACCTGAAGATTCCCGGACGCGAACTCAAGGGCGTTTATTTCGCACTCGAAATGCTCGCTCAGCAGAATAGGGTGCTCGCCGGTATTGAAATTAAGAAGGACGAACTGGTTAACGCCAAGGGTAAGGATGTGCTTGTCATCGGTGGTGGCGACACCGGTAGCGACTGTATCGGTACGGCTCACCGACAGGGTTGCAAGAGCGTCACGCAGATTGAGATTATGCCTAAGCCCGTGGAAGGTCATGACGACCCGAAGAATCCATGGCCAAACTTCCCACGCACGCTCAAGACGACATCCAGTCATGAGGAGGGTTGCACACGCCGATGGAACATCAACTCACTGGAGTTCCTCGGCAAGGACGGTAAGCTCACCGGCGTGCGAGTACAGGAAATCGACTGGAAGCCCAATCCCGAAGGTGGTCGCCCACTAATGGTGGAAAAAGGCAAACCGGAGGTAATCAAATGCGAGATGGTGCTCTTGGCAATGGGATTCCTCAAACCCGAGCAACCCGCATTTGCCGACAATGTCTTCGTTTGCGGTGATGCCGCCACAGGTGCTTCGCTCGTTGTAAGGGCAATGGCTGGAGGTCGCAAGGCTGCAGCCGACGTGGATAAGTATTTTAACAGATGAGCATAAACTTTTGATAACTTGCAAGGTCCCGCTGTGCAGTGATTGCACGTGAGCGGGACTTTTTGTGTATTATGAAATATATACTTTTTTATGCATTTTATGATAACCATATCTTATTTATGAGCATTATGAAACAAATTAAATAATATTAGGTACAAAAATTAATAGGTATTCCAAAAAAAAGACGTATCTTTGCAGCAAAATTTATCAAAAGAAACAATGAAGAATCTTATTTTGATGATGCTGGCATTGATGACGTGCTGCGAAATGTCGGCTAAGGGAAAGCAGAAAGCAGCTGGGGAATGGGTCGCCACATGGGCTACCGCAACGGAGTTTACTGGTAAGGGCGACATGCCTAAAAGCGGTACGCTGACCGGTAAGTCGATACGCCAGATTGTAAGGGTGTCGATAGGCGGAAATGTGATGAGACTGCATCTGTCGAATGAATACAGCAAGCAACCTGTGGAGATTAAGTCGATATATATCGCCGACCTCGACAATGACCCTGGACGCAATCCCGTGGCTGCGGAGGAGGTGGCGAATATCGGAATAAAAATCAACCAGAAGACGGCGAAATATCTGAAGTTCGGCGGTAAGAAGAATATCACTATACCTGCAGGCGAGACTGTGGTGAGTGACGAGTTGGCATACAACCTCAAACCGCTGCAAAGACTGAGTATCAATATATCGTATGGCGAAACTCCTGAGAACGCAACAAGTCACAGGGGCTCGCGCACGACATCGTATATTATAAACGGTGAAGCGACTCCCAAATCTGATTTTACCAAGAATCCGGAAAGAGAGGACCATTGGTATAATATTGCTACCATCGACGTGAGAAGGGAGGGATGCGAGGCTATCGCAATAATAGGTAACTCGATTACGGACGGACGCGGTACGACTACAAATCTGCAAGACAGATGGACAGATTTCCTTGCTGACAAACTCCAGGCAAACGAGGCCACAAGGAATATCGCCGTGCTCAACTTGGGTATCGGTGGAAATGCCGTATGCTTCGGAGGATTGAGCGACCCGGCAGTGAAGAGATTCGACCGCGACTGCTTAGAACAAGCTGGAGTGAAGACCATCGTGGTGTTTGAGGGTATCAACGACCTCGGAGGTACTAATGGCGATGCCGAGATGAGGGCAAAGAAGATTATCGAATGTTATAAGGAATTTATCAAGAAGGCGCACGACCGAGGTATGAAGATATACGGCGCGACAATATCGCCATATTTCAAGAGTTTCTATGACAATGGTGACCCATTCCGCGAGGCTGCACGCCAATATATCAACAAATGGATAAGGGAGTCGAAGACATTCGACGGAGTGCTTGACTTTGACGCCGTAGTGCGCAACCCCGAAGCCCCCACGGAGGTGCTTGAGAAATACCAGATGGACTGGCTGCATCTAAATCCCGCAGGATATGAAGCATTGGGAAATTATGCGGCTGAGAGGATTATCACGACAGCACATTGACTTGTAATATCAGAATATGGACATTTCCGTTATCATTCCCGTATTTAATAAGGCAGAGTATGTGGAACTATGTCTTGAGAGTGTGCTCGAACAGGACGTGGAGTCGTTTGAGGTTATTGCCGTGAATGACGGCAGTAGTGATGAGTCGGGAGCTATATGTGATGACATGGCACGTAGATACCCCAACCTGAGAGTGCTGCACGTGAAGAACGGTGGGGTGACTGCCGCCCGACGCATAGGGCTTGAGAATGCCAAAGGCGAGTATGTCACCTTTGTGGATGCTGACGACGTGATGAAACCACTTGGACTGGCAGCACTGCTTTACACCATACAGACGACCGGGGCAGACGAAGTGGTGGCGACATACGACACCCAGTATGGGAAACACGTGAAAACAGGAATAGTGGGAAATGTGGATCCCGACTGGATGATACGCAAACTACTGTCGGCTTCGGCACGTTTCTGCGTGCTTTGGGGGGTGGTCTTCAGGCGCAAGTGGTTGGAGGGCTGTCTCGACACGCCAAGGGTGGTGCGCTCGGGTGAGGATATACTGATGCAGATACTCTATCTGCTGAAACGTCCAAAGGTGGTGTTCATTCCCGACAGTGTATATATCTACACCGATGGGCTGCCCAATCAACGCTTCATGACATTAGAGGAGCAGCAGACTTACGACGCAGTGCTTCGCAATGCCATAGGAGAGCGTTGGGAGGAATTTGCAGATAACTATACATTGCGCAGAATAAAGATGTACGAGAACTTTATCGACTGTCGCATGTTTGATGTGTTGTCGCCATATTATGACGACCTCCGTACTGCGCTAACGAAAAACATTCCATTAGCCGACCGCATTGCCGTGATGCTGCCACCGATGTTGGCATATATTCCCATACACTTGCGCAAGTTGCTCTACAGGAAATAATCGGTGAGCAATGTGATGTTGTAGGCAAAGAGGAAGCATGCCATCACCAGAACCATGGAGCGAAGAAAGACCAGCCACATGCCTTGGGCGCGCCTGAAAAGACAGGCAATGGCAATGGGGATGATGAAAATCCAATGACCGGACATGATGAACGCTTCATTGAGACCGAAACCCAACCCCAGGTGGATGAAGGCATCGAATGACACGCCTGCCAATACCATAAGGAAAAACCTGCTGCGTAGTCCTGCCAATATACCGGCAAGGAACATAAGCACTATGATGCCTTCAACTACATAGTTGAGGGCATTGTCGTATCTGACCACTACAGGACGACCTCGAAGCACATCGTCAAGGAGATATTTCTTATGCAACTGGATTGGTTCGCCAAAGATATTCTCCACAAGGGCATCTGTGCGCGAGGTTGTCTCATCGGTCCATTGCATAAACTCTCCCTTGCCCATGGGCGTTCCCTTGTGGGCATGCCATGGCTGCTTGTGGTCGGCTACGTATTTCTCATACATCTTGCGCCTCTTCAACTTATTAAAGGCCTTGGCTATCTGGGTGGAGTCGGTAAGACTGGTGGTGTCCTTGAACAGGGCAAACATCTTGGCGTCTTCCTTTTTCGCAGCGGCTAATTTCTTTTGTTTCTGGGCTCGTTTGCGAGGGGCTTCGTATTCCTCATACTCCCAACGGGCAAAGCTCCATATCAAGCCACAGGGCACTATCACTGCCAATATGATAAACTTGGGACGGAAGAAACGCTTTTTGTTGACGAATAGGACATCGAGAAAGACTTTTATTCCATTGCTCAATGTGGTGCCGGCAGTGATGATGAAGATTACCCACGTCTGCCATATCGCCAATTGCTTGCCTTTTTGGATCGCCTTGCCGCAGACGTAGAGACAGGTGACAAGCATGAACATTGACACGGCAAAATGATCGGGCACCATCAGGGTGAGCATCACATATCCGAAGGAGTAGAAGAACATGGAGAGAAGGACGGAGTCGGAGCGACGAAGTCCTATTATCTCACGGAGTATCCTATAAAGGAATATCCATGTGTAATATGCGAAGAAGACGAGTAATACGGCTACTATCACCTGTGCCATGTTTTTATCAAAAAGCATGGTAAGACCTGTGTTGAGGAGATAGAAAGGATATTCGAAGAAGGCGAGAAGAGGATGACGATAGATATTATATTTGGGTTCCCACTCGGTGAGGATGCAATAGGTGATAGGGTCGAAGCCCGACACTCGGTAATATTTGACAAAGAGGCCCCATATTGCCTGATGGGTCTTGCTGAAGGCTACGTAATACTTGCTCAACGCAAGGACATTGAGGGCAGACATCAACACTAATATAAATAATGAGGGGAGTATCTCCTCTCTCTTTATCTTGAAAGTATTAAAAAACTTTCCAAATGAATCTTTTACGTCTTTTATCTTCATAAATGTCTATGTCCTGAATGGTTTGTAATGTGAATAATCGGCGAAGGCGAGAAGTTCGCGGTCTCCTCGGCTGTCGCCAAAGGCTGTCAACTCGTATGTGTACCTGTCGGGGTGGTGCAGCAAAAGTCGGTTGACCTTCTCCTGGCCATAGCAGTTGCTGCCGATAAACCGGCCTGTTATCACTCCGCGGGATGACTCCATCTCGGTGCACAGAAATTCAATGCCGGAGCAGGAGCGGAAGAACGGTCGTACCCATATCGACGGACTTGCGGAAATGATGCAAACAGTGGAGCCCTCGGCAAGGGCCGACTTTATCATCTTCATGGCTTGGGGACGGATGATGTGGGCATTATCGTTTGCAAATGCCTCAGCTTTGGACGAAAGGGCGTCTTCGGTCATACCGGCGAAGATATGACGGCAGAGTTGCTGCTTGAGCTTGTTGTTGGAATAGAGTCCCGCCTTCATCAGCAACAACAGGTGGAGATGGGAGAGTATCCACAGAAGGAGTCGCCTGCTGCCACTCACATATCGGATGATAGCTATCAGGGAGTCGCTATTGGTTATAGTGCCGTCGAAGTCGAACGCGTAGATCTTTCTCATATATATTTATAAATAGATGATTACCAAGAACGAGAGAAGCCATGCAAGAAGTATTAACTGTGTGGCGCGGTCGGAGAGTGCCACCTTGACGGGGTCGCCGCTCTTCTCATCGACAAATGAAATCTGCAAGTAGCGCAGTATGGCAAGGATGACGAGGATGGAGGTGAGATAGAGCTTGTCGGTGGCAAACTGGGCGATTATCTCGGGCGACACGGTGTACATGACATAGCAAACAAGCATGACACCGGCGGTGATGGTGATGGCTTGATTGATGAATGTGAGGTTGTAGCGGCTTGTGTTGGCGCGTGGTGCCTGTCCGGTGGTGTTCATGCGAAGCACGTCGTCGCGCCGCTTGGCAAAGGCGAGGAAGAGGGTGAGCAGGAAGGTCATGAGCACTATCCACTTACTGAGTTGCACGCCTGTGGCATAACCGCCGGCAAGAATGCGAAGCACAAAGCCGGAGGCAATAATGCAGACATCAATGATGGCATAGTCCTTGAGGCGAAGACAGTAGGCCACGTTGATGAGGAAATAGGCAACGATAACGAAGATTGTCTTTGTCTGACCCGCGGGCAGGAGGAGCATCAGCACAATGGATACGAGCATGCTGAGTGCCATCATACCATAAGCCTGGGGTATGGTGATGGCTCCCGAGGCTATGGGGCGCTTGCACTTGACGGGGTGGGCACGGTCGGCATTGACGTCGATGATGTCGTTGAGGCAATAGATGGCTGATGCCGCAAGACTGAACGACAGAAAGGTGAGGGCGGCGGACACCGCCTCGGAGGTGTTGAGCAGTCCTCCTCCGAAGAACACTGGCAGGAAGACGAAAAGGTTCTTTATCCAATGGGTGGGGCGTGCCACCTTGATGATATGTCGTATCTTCATTTCTTTCTTAAAGTTTGCAGTTTTTCAATTATATAATGTAGTACGTATGCCAAGAGGGTTGACACACCGAGGGTTATGACCAACGTCAGCCAATATCCAAGATGGAGGGGCTTGACATTCTTCATCACAAACTCGATGTGGATAAGATATATCTCAAGACTCACCGTTCCCACTATTGTAAACACCTTCAAACTCCAGCGCGGAAGGCGGTCGAAGAGTTGGGACAGCAGGATGGTGAGCGACACTGTCCAGGGGATATATGCCCAACGCTCTATGAACAGAGGGAAACGGCGGCGAAGGCCGTCCTCGAAATTCACGCATACTAAGGTGCTCATCACCAATAGGAGAACGAGAAGCCATAATGAGGATTTTGACATTCGATAGCGCGACTTGACTAACGCTCCGGCATTGATGCCAAGCAGAAAGATGGGAACGCGCGAGAAGAAAATCTCAAGATGCCCCACAGAGTGGTGGAGAGGTTGCCAATATTGCACTAAGAGCGTGAGAAGAAGTGCTGCAACCGGCAGCCAACGGTAATGTGCGTCGGATTGGATAAGTCGCATATACCACGGTGCAATGAGATAGAGGGTGAGGATGGCGGGAACATACCAGAAGTTGAGGGCAAGATGATGCCAGAAACCGTAGTTTATCGCCAGTTCGCCCAACAACTCCCAAAGGTTTATCTTGCCGTCGATGAACTTGGGTATATAAAATAATGCAGCGACAACGAGCCAAGCGGGATAAATACGCTTGTAGCGGCGCCAATAGAAATGGCGCAGAGAGGAATTTTTGGTCCAGGCATACCACAATCCGATGCCACTGAGGAATAAAAAGATGTCAACACCGAGGTTGCCGCAACGTGCAAGGCAATACCACAGTGTGTCGTGGCGATTTCCACATACGTGAAACATCACCACGTATATCATGGCAAAACCCATCAGTTCGCCGCGATACTTGCTTATCGGTGACAAATCAATATCCTTCATCGTCCCCACTTTAATATTTTAATTTTTTAATTTTTTAATATGTTCAAAGCCCCACGCCACGCCAATGGCGGCAATGACATAGAGCATGAGTCCGTCGTAGATGTCACCACGATGGGACACAGGAATGAATATCTTGCGCATGGCGGGATGGGTGACGAACATAGCCGCAGAGATGCCACCAAGCCATATCGACCAATGGAGAAGCCAATGGGGCAGCGACTTGACAAGGCAGGCAGTGGCAAGGATGACAGCCACGGGAGCGAAATACCATGATATCTCATATAGGCTCATCACCACGACAAGAGCCGATGCCACCAATGTGAGCAATGCCCAATGCCCACGGGTGAAGGCTGAAAGTGCTCCGCCGCACAGATGACGGGCGGCAAGAATGCCGCAACCGAAGGGCAGGATGCCTCCCACAGCATTATAGCGCAGATAATTGAGAGTGTCGCCAGTGGGATCGCAGAACACCTGTGCCAGGAAACACACGACTATTGCCGCTGCCACTATCCATGACGGGCGGCGATACATCACAAGACGATAAATGAGATAAAGCTCTATCATCAAACCGAAAAACCAATAAGGTCCAGGCCATATCCATCTGTTCGGTTCGGGAAAGAGGTTGATGATCATAAGTCCTTGCTCGATTATCTTGTCGCAGTAGAAATGAAAACTGCGAGGTGTCATTATGTCGATGATGATGAAGAACACGAATCCGGGCACCATCATCTTGAGGAGCTTGAGATAATGAATGTGCATGAATCCTAATGTGGAATGGCGGGGAGAGGTGGTATTCTCGTACTTAAGCACAAGACCGAATCCGCTGAGGAAAAGGAATACAGGTACGCCATAATGCCCGAAGAACGATAGCATGTTGGCCAAGAAGAGGTCGTCGGGGGAGGTGAGGGCTTGCCACATTCCTGCCGCCCTGTCGGCATGGAATTTGTATTCATTCTCCCTGACTGTACCATTGAGCCAATGGCAGTAGTTGTGGAGCATGATTGCCATGATGGCTATGCCACGCATAGCAGTACATTCATCTTTTGTGAGTATGCTTGTTTTCATCGTCTTTCTTCTTAGTTTTCATTTCTTCTTCATGTTTCATTCTCAACTCGTCGTAATCGACCGTGCCCTTGATGATTCGCTTGCGTGAAGCATCGTAGTCGTCGCTGAGGATGTTGTAATCGTCACGATAGAACGGAGTGTGTATGCCTGCAAGATAAACTAACACCTGGGATATGTTGTCGGTCATAAACGGACGATGGGCTGCATGGTTTATCTGTCGCACTATGTCAGGATGATTTTTTGCATATTGCTTGGAATACCATATCCACAGGGGTATCTCGTATTCCTCATGAGCAAGGCGGAAGTCGATGACTGCCGAGTGGTTGCGACCGAAGATCTCAAGGCCGTCGCCAAAGGCTTCCTCACCGTGGTCGGACATATAGATGACTATGGCATCCTCGTTCTCGAAACGCTTTATAACCTCGCCCATGATGGAGTCGTTGTAGAGTGTGGCGTTGTCGTAGTCGGCAAGCAGCATGCGGCATTTCTTGCTCATCTCGGGCCAATCTTTCTTGTAGTCGCCTTCGTGGAAATACTTACGCTTGGGCGGGAAGCGGTCGTGATAGTTGGTGTGTTGTCCTTTCAGATGCAGGATGGTGAGGCGGGGCACGTCGGGATTATCTTCGCGGTCCTTCATCACTATCTGGTCGTAATCCCTCAACACTCCGGCATCGTATTTATACAACTGAGTGTTGCGCACGTCAAACTGCGCCTTGCTCAGAATAGGGTTGTTGAGGAAGAAGCCACCGCTGAAGTCATACACAGCCTCCTTGGCCTGTGGCAAGAACTGGTTGGTGATGAAGGCAACACGATAACCTGCCCTTCGGAACAGTTCGGGAAAGAGAGGGTCGTCGCACCAGTCGCCCTTGTCGCCTACGGCATGGAGCGAGAAGATATTCTTGAAGACAAAGCTCGTGAGGTTATATGGCGCGATGACATCGGTGAAGGGTATGAGGTTGCCCTTGCGACGTAGTTCCACCTGCCGTGGGGTGGTCTCGTGGTTATAACCGTAGAGCTGGGAGTGGTGCTTGTTGTAGCTTTCGCCAATGACGAAAACGATGTGCTTGCTACGGAAGGTGCAGGAGTCAACCTTCACATCCTGTATGCCAGCCACGAGTTTGTCAACCTGCTTGGACGCCAACTTATTGGCGTATATACTGAATGCAAGTCGGTAGATGGGAAGATAGAGGTTGGCGCGACCTTTTTGTGTGAGTTCGTGCTCCACATCGCCGATGTTCTTGTAGGACATCAGTCTTACAGTGGCAAGTTTGTTGTTGATGGTTTCTGTATATCCGTTATATAGCAATATTAGCGAAAGCACACCAAGTAGTCCGCCTGCTGCCGCTCCGATACTCACCTTTGCCTTGTCTGAGGGTGAGAGCTTATGGTAAATACGACCTATGCGCCCAGTGAGTTTATGTCGCACTGCGGGATGCACCTTGCGGCGAGAGGCGATAATGTTGCACGCAATGTGGGCAAGCATAAGAAGAAGGATGAGACCTATGGGTGACCAAAGGAGATTCCAGTCGAGATAGGTGGTGAAGAACTCTGATGCCTCGCTGCTGTTGGTTTCGCCCACGAGAAGCAACATAGTGGGAGTGAGGGTGGAGCCAAACCTGACGAAGCAATACATATCAATAATCGACACAGGATAGAGAATACCATACATGGTGGCTCGTATCCAACGTCTTATCTTGACGGGAATAAAACTAAGGATGAGGCACACGACATAAAGGTCGAGGAACAGTTCTATTGGAGCAAGCTCATAGGGGTAGTACCCCTTCTTGTCAGGCACTTCGAGCTGCGTGCATGTATAGCCCAGAAGAAACATAAACACGAAGAAGGCAAAATTCAGCCTTATTGGAGTGAATGCTCTTGCAAGTAGATATTCAATCTTCTTCATACCTTTATTAATTTCGCTACAGCCTCGGGCACCAGGCTTGATATGTCCTCACCCAGGCTTATCTTATTTCTTATTTCTGTACTGCTAATGTTATATAGTTCTGTTTCTACCAAGCACACGTTGGAGGGGAGGCTTGAGATGTCAATGTCCGCTCCCTGGCGCGGGTAGATTATTATCCTGAATTTGCGGAGGATGTCCTCCCACCTGTACCAACGGTGGAACATCTTCCAGTTGTCGCCCCCGATGATAAGAACAAACTCACGGTCGGGATAATCCCTCTGCATGGATGTCAGTGTGTCGTACATATACGACGGTCGGGGCATGTGAAACTCGTAGTCGCTTGCCACCAAAGAGTTTTCACCCTCAAGGGCTGCCCTCACGAGCGAGAGACGGTAGGTATCGTCGGCAAGGGAGCCGGCTGACTTTAGCGGGTTGTGTGGTGATACGACAAACCAAATCTCGTCGAGACCGCCTTCCTTGAGTATCTGACGTGCCAAGGCGATGTGCCCGTTGTGTATCGGATTGAACGAGCCGCCGAATACTCCTGTACGATTCATTTAATTAGGAATTAGGGATTAGGAATTAGGAATTGTTTTATTATCCCCAAAACTTCTTTCTTCGCCTTATCCAAATCGTCGTTCACCACAACCTTGTCAAACTTGTCGGCAAAGCCAATCTCAAACTCTGCCCGGGCTATGCGCTGGTCGATCACCTCGGGAGCATCGGTGGCGCGGGATTCAAGTCGGCGCCGCAGTTCGTCAACCGATGGTGGCATGATGAATATGCTAAGGGCCTTGTCGCCATAGTGTTGCTTGATGTTGCAGCCTCCCTTGACATCCACGTCGAACACCACATTTTGACCTGCGTCGCATTGGCGTTCGACCTGTGACTTGAGTGTGCCATAGTAGCGGTCGGTATATACTTCCTCGTATTCGAGAAACTCTCCTGCCTCAATACGACTACGGAATTCGTCGGGGGTGAGGAAGAAATACTCCACACCGTTGCGCTCCGTACCGCGAGGGGCACGACTTGTACAGGAGATGCTGAATGCCATCTTCAACTCGCTGTGCTCCTGCATTAGCCAGTTAATTATCGTACTCTTGCCCGTTCCCGATGGGGCAGAGAATATTATCAGTTTACCTTTCATAGAGGAGTCATTCTTCATTTTATTACAACGCATTCAGAACTTGCTCTTTGATTTGCTCAAGCTCATCCTTCATCTTTACCACAATGTTCTGCATCTCAGCTTGGTTGCTTTTAGAACCGGTGGTGTTGATTTCACGTCCCATCTCTTGGGCTATGAATCCAAGTTTCTTGCCAACGCCATGACCTTCTTCTTCCATTGTCTCGCGGAAATAGTTGAGATGGTTGGCAAGGCGCTGCTTCTCCTCGCTGATATCGAGCTTCTCGATATAGTATATTAACTCCTGTTCGAGTCGGTTTTTGTCATACTCCACCTCAGGAATCGAACTTAATCCCTCGATTATGCGTTGGCGAATCTTCTCAACACGGGCTTTCTCGTAGGGCTCAATCTCTTCCATCAGGTGTTGAATATTGTCAATCTTCTCGGTAAACTTCATCTGAAGGGCTGCTCCCTCCTGACGGCGGAAGTCAACAAGTTGCTGAATTGCCATCTCAATGGCATTGCGTGCCACATCCCATTCTGCGTCAGTGAGCACCTCTTGCTCGGTTTTTGTCATCACGTCAGGCATCCTCAACAATGTGGCGAAGACATCTTGTGGTTGGGGGATTCCCGTAGTGGCAACGATGTCGCATATCTGCGAGTAATACGTTTTCATCAGTTCCTTGTTGATAGGAGTGGCTTCGGAGCCCGCATCCTTCTCGATCCAAATACTGAAGTCAATTTTTCCTCTTTCGAGCGCATTTGCAATCACCTGCCGGATTTCCATCTCCTTCTCACGGTAGAGGGGACAAATCCTGGCTGAGAGGTCAAGAGACTTACTGTTGAGCGACTTGACCTCTACGTTGATTTTCTTGTCATCGTAGGCTACGACAGCTTTACCGTAGCCTGTCATTGATTGTATCATATTATCTGCGTTATATAGATATTAACCTACTAGACTTCCTGGTTTCACTCCGCGTAGCAACGATGTTACTGCAAGCGAACCGTCGTAATCCACTGCCGAGAGAATCATACCTTGACTCTCGAATCCCATCATCTTGCGTGGGGCAAAGTTGGCAATGAACAGGACATCTTTTCCGACGAGATCCTCGGGATTCCAATACTCGGCAATACCGCTCAAGATGGTGCGATCCTCGCCTGTGCCATCATCGATGGTAAACTTGAGGAGTTTCTTGGATTTCTTCACTTTCTCGCAAGTCTTGACGTGACCCACTCGGATGTCGAGCTTCTCGAATGTCTCAAAGTCGATAGTGTCCTTGATGGGGGCTGCCTTGTAGGAAGCTGCCTCGTTGGCTTTCTTGGTGGCTTCGAGTTTGTCGAGCTGCTTTTGTATCGTTTCGTCCTCAATCTTCTCAAACAGGAGTTCGGGCTCTGCCAACTGATGACCAGGTTTGAGCAGTTCGGTGCTTCCCAACTCATTCCAGTCGAATTCCTCCAAGTTGATGAGCTTGCGCAACTTGGCACTGCTGAACGGCAGGAACGGTTCGAAGGCAATGGCAAGATTAGCAACGAGCTGAAGTGAGATGTTAAGCACAGTCTCCACACGTTTTGGATCGGTTTTCCATACCTTCCAAGGTTCACATTCCGTTATGTAGCGATTACCGATGCGGGCAAGGTTCATAGCTTCCTTCTGAGCCTCGCGGAACTTGAACGCATCGAGCATTTGCTCAACGTTCTTCTTCACGTCCTTAAATTCCTCAAGAGCCTGACGGTCAACATCCATTAGTTCGCCACAGGCAGGAACAACTCCGTTCCAGTATTTCTTTGTGAGCTGAAGGGCACGGTTGACAAAGTTTCCGTAGATAGCAACCAATTCGCTGTTGTTGCGTTCCTGAAAATCCTTCCATGTGAAGTTGTTGTCCTTCGTCTCCGGGGCGTTGGCGGTGAGCACATATCTAAGTACGTCCTGTTTGCCAGGCATATCCTCAAGATACTCATGAAGCCATACTGCCCAGTTGCGGGATGTTGATATCTTGTCGTTCTCGAGATTGAGGAACTCATTGGCTGGCACATTGTCGGGGAGGATATAGCTGCCGTGAGCCTTGAGCATGACAGGGAAGACGATGCAATGGAACACGATATTGTCCTTGCCGATGAAGTGAACAAGGCGAGTGTCCTCATCCTTCCACCATTTCTCCCATGTACCCCATTGCTCGGGCTTTGCGTCGCAGAGCTCCTTGGTGTTGGAGATATAGCCGATGGGGGCATCGAACCACACGTAGAGAACCTTGCCCTCGGCTCCCTCCACTGGAACGGGGATTCCCCATTCGAGGTCGCGGGTCATGGCTCTGGGCTGGAGGTCCATGTCAAGCCAACTCTTGCACTGTCCATATACATTGGGGCGCCACTCCTTGTGCCCCTCGAGAATCCACTGCTTGAGCCAATCCTGATATTTGCCAAGGGGCAGATACCAGTTCTTGGTAGGCTTCTTGACAAGGCCGTGTCCGGGATTATTCTTGTTGGTAGGGTTGATCAGTTCATCTGGCGAAAGTGTAGCTCCACATTTCTCGCATTGGTCGCCGTAGGCTCCCTCGGCTCCACATCTTGGGCATGTGCCCACGATGTTACGGTCGGTGAGGAATTCTCCTGTCACCTCGTCACAATACTGAAGTTCGGTGTGTTCCTCCAGCTCGCCTTTGTCATATAGTGTGCGGAAGAAGTCGGAGGCAAACTTATGGTGTATGCCGGATGTGGTGCGACTATAGATGTCGAACGATATGCCGAAGTCTTCGAAGGATTTCTTGATGAGGTTGTGGTAGCGGTCAACCACCTCTTGCGTGGTGATGCCCTCTTGGCGCGCGCGTATAGTGACGGGTACGCCATGCTCGTCGCTGCCGCCTATGAATATTACCTCCTGCTTCTTCAGGCGGAGGTATCTCACGTAGATGTCAGACGGTACATATACACCAGCGAGGTGACCTATGTGTACGCCTCCGTTGGCATAGGGAAGCGCTGCCGTGACAGTTGTTCTCTTGTATTTCTTTTCTTCCATTGTTGTATAGTGTGTTTATTATTTGTCTTTCTTTTTTCGATACACGAAGTGCAGTATGGTGAAGTTTGTCGGCACTGCTATCATCAGAACGAGTATCGGTGCGATGAGCCTGTGGATATTCATTGAGATAAATAGGTTGAATAGCACTATGTGCAGTGTGTAGTTGACGATATGGCTGAAACTGAATCCTGCAGCCTTGCCCACCGACACCTTGGAACGGAATGTAAAGTAGGTGGTCATGAAGAAGTTGCAGACGAGACTCACAACATATCCTATGGTATATGAGATGCTTAGCCACAGACTTCCGCCACTTAGGAATTGCAGTAGATAGTAAACCAGATAATGAATACCTGCGGCAATCACACCGACGATACAGAATCTGGCGAACTCTTGCTTCTTTCCATTTCCACTCATCAAAATGTATTTCAACATCACTCTGTTTATTTCAGTTGTTTCTCAATCGTCTCCCTTAACTTTTCCTTTGTCAGGTTGATTGCGATAATCTTTCCTTTGGAGTCAGCCACTATGTTGCCTGGCACTGTAGTGATTGCCAATTGCCTCAAGGTGGGCGATTCCCATAACTGCTGGTCGCAAATGGTCTGCCATTGCAAGGAGTCGATTCTTATTGTGCGTCTGCAGTGTACAGTGTCGGCATCGAGGCATATTCCTATCACCTGCAGTTTGTCGCCAAATGTCTTTTTCTGTTTCCGCAGTTCGCGCTGTATGTTCACACTTTCGTAGTTCCATCCTGCCCATGAGATGATGACATTGAGCTTGCCATTGAGCTTGGCTCTCGATACAGCCTTGCCGTCAATATCTACTGCGCTGAAAGAGGGCAGTCGTCCGCCCTTCTTCACATTCTGCAGTTCCTTGAGTTGGCGTACTAACATCGAGGCCCTGGCATTGTTTTTGTCTGCCTTTACCATGGATTGTGCTAATGTGTAGGCCATGACATAGTCAGGTTCTGCCGTGTTGATAAAGTATTTCTTTATGAGATAGAGACTCACAATACTTTTGGGGTGCTTGTTAATGTATTCCTGTGCAGCCTTTTTTGCCTGAGGAGGTGACATGTTGGCTGCCGAGAGGCGGAAGGCAGTCATATCCTCGTTGGTCTTGTCGCCCTTGATCTCCACTTCCTTGAGGTGGGAGGCATCGCCGCTGATTTCGGCCATAGTGCCTGACTTGCCGAAAACAGGCAGTTCGGAGTAGTTGGGGAATACAATTATAAAGGTAGCCTCGTCGCCAAGCGTCGTCTCGTAGGAGAAGCGCCCGTCAGCCACCTTGATGGTGTCCATTCCAGAGAGACCTCCGTCAGGACTATAGACATAGAACTCACCCTGATTGAAGCTCCTCAGGCGGCCCTTGATGCGGAAATGCCCGCTTTTAGTGCCACATGAAACCACAACCAGGGTGAGTAGGATATATCCTAAGATTTTCTTCATTCCTTATTTGCTGACATTGAGCAGTTCAAGGTCCTTGGCTGCATATCCAGCCCAAGAGGAATCCTTGCTGATGGCATTGCGCAGAGCGTTGGCAGCATCAGTTGTATTGCCCTGACGTGCGTTGAGGATGGCCTTGAGATAGTCAGTTGTAGCGTCGGCATTCTTGATATTGCTCAGAGTGCTTGCAGCAGCGCTGTAGTTCTTGTTGAGAATCTGAGCCAAGGCAGCTGTGTTGCTGTTGATGTTGGCAAGATCCTGCTCAGCCTGTGCATACTTACCCTGTGCAATGTGCAGGTTGCCGAGAGCCTCCTGGATATTGCTTGCGCCAGAAGCCTGTGAAATCAAGTTCTCAGCCTTGGCAACGTTGCCTTCTGTGAGGGCTATCAAACCAAGGTTAGCCTTAGCGTCGGCGCTGTTGGCATCGATGGCGAGAGCCTTCTCTGCGTATGACTTGGCAGCGCTATAGTCACCACGCTGGTAAGCCAATGTCGCGAGGTTATTGAAGGCGCGGGCATCGTTGGAGAAGAGCTTGGTTGTGGTCTTGTATATGTCTTCCTTCTCGGCTGCGTTGTCGGTGAGACCGGCGTTGTAGAGGAGTTCCTCAAGGCTCAGCTGCTGAGCGTCGCTCTTGTACTGATCCTTGATCTGCTCGTCGCTGCGTCCGATAACCTCATAGTTGATGGTCATGCGTGAACGGCGAAGCTGTGGGAGAATGCCGTCGGCGAGCTCGCGGAATACAGAACTCATGTTCTTGATCTGCTGTTCGCGCTCCTCGGGATCCTTATACATAGATAGCACACGTAGAATGACGTCCTTGTCCTGAATGTTGGACACCTTAACCAGCTCCTGGAATCCTTCCCAGTCCTGAGCGGTGTATTTTGCATCCACTGCAGCACCTGTGTTCTTGGTTTTCTTCAACTGCTGCTTTACGTATGTCTCTGTATTCTTCTGACGCTTGTTTGCCAATTTGTCGTTGAGGTCGAAACCACCATCAGGTGAAGCATAAGCCGAAACCTCGATATTCTTCAGGGCGAGAGTTTCCTGCTCCTGCTGAATCTTGTTGAGAAGGCTTACGAACTCCTTTACAGAGTTGTTCTTCAGTTCGCTTGAACGGAGATTAGCCTGCTGGATAAGGAACTTGATGTTGGCATCCTGCTTCTTCTCGATGATACGCTGATAAGCATCTGAAGACACGCTTGGAGTAGCCTGCTTTACAGTGACATATCCAAGCTCTCCTGTAGATATTACACCGTCAGCCACCTTAATGGCTGGAACTTCCTGCTGCTTGTTGCCTATCTTGGCGTCGAATGTCAGGTAAAGCTCGCTCTTCTGCATTTCGGGCACATACTTGAAGTTGGTCTTCATGGTATAGTTGCCGCCAACCTTGTAGGCTATGGTCTGGTCGTTACCTTCAACTTTCTCTCCCTGGAATGTAGCTGCCTCACCACGGGCAACTTGTCCGTCGCCATAACGAAGTTCGGGAATAACTGTAACAACAGCCTTCTTCTTCATATACCCTTCAGGGAACATGCCATTGATGGTAGCAGATACATTGCCGCCATTTGACTCAAGCGGATTTGGCACTACGCTGAAATTGTCCGCTGAAAGTGCTCCAAGTTTTCCGGAGCACGATGTCAGAAGCATAATTGATGCTGCTGACAACAGGAAAAGATGTTTCTTCTGCATTGCTATAAAAATAATTAGTGTATATACGTTTCCTTATGATATATCATCGTGCCGCGAGCGGGACTCGAACCCGCACAGCCATTACTGGCCAAGGGATTTTAAGTCCCTCGTGTCTACCAATTCCACCATTGCGGCATGGTCTTAGACAATACATACCTTGTTTTTCGACTGCAAAGATATTACATTATTTTCATTTTGCCAAACATAAGTGCTTTTTTTTTATGTTTTTAACCTACTTTTGGGGCTTTATGCCTTATTATTTGCAATAAATCGTCTTTTTGTTTTGTTTTTACATCGAATTGTTGTACCTTTGCACCCCGAAATCATATTATATATATAATAAAAGGTATAGCAAGCAGAAGCATTATGAAAATAGAAAGTATTATTAGCAATTCCGTGATAGAGGCTGTCAAGGCTCTATATGGTCAAGAGGTGGCACCCAAAATGGTGCAGATACAAAAGACAAAGCAGGAGTTTGAGGGTAATCTCACACTCGTAGTGTTCCCGTTCCTCAAAATTTCCAAGAAGAAACCCGAGGACACTGCTCAGGAGATAGGACAGTATCTGCAGGACAACTGCAGTGCAGTAGCAACGTTCAATGTGGTGAAGGGATTCCTTAATCTCGTGATTGCCCAATCGGCATGGCTTCAGCTGCTTGCCGACATAGATGCCGACGCAAAGTATGGCGAAAGGAAGGCTGATGAAAACTCCCCATTGGTAATGATAGAGTATTCGTCGCCAAATACAAACAAACCCCTTCACCTCGGGCATGTGCGCAACAACCTGCTGGGATGGTCGCTTGCCAAGATTATGGAGGCCAACGGCAACAAGGTGGTCAAGACCAATATTGTCAACGACCGTGGCATACATATCTGCAAGTCGATGCTTGCATGGCTCAAATACGGCAATTGTGAAACCCCCGAGACCAGCGGCAAGAAGGGCGACCACCTCATCGGCGACTACTATGTGGCTTTCGACAAGCACTATCGCGAGGAGGTGAAGCAACTCACGGCGAAATATGTTGCTGAGGGAATGGACACTGAGGAAGCCGAGAAGAAAGCAAAGGAGGAGGCACCGCTTATCAAGGAAGCACACGAGATGCTGGTGAAGTGGGAGCAGAACGATCCTGAGGTGCGTGCCCTATGGGAAAAGATGAACAACTGGGTGTATGCCGGTTTTGACGAGACATACAAGGCACTTGGAGTGGGCTTTGACAAGATATACTATGAGTCGCAGACATATCTCAAAGGTAAGGCCAAGGTGGAGGAGGGTCTCGCCAAGGGGCTCTTCGAGCGTCATGCTGACAACAGCGTTTGGGCTGACCTCACTAACGAGGGGCTCGACCAGAAGTTGCTGCTCCGTTCAGACGGTACTTCCGTATATATGACACAGGATATCGGCACTGCCGAGAT
Source organism: uncultured Prevotella sp. (assembly GCA_945869265.1). GTDB lineage: Bacteria > Bacteroidota > Bacteroidia > Bacteroidales > Bacteroidaceae > Prevotella. The sequence continues at coordinate 164,099 of CAMBOI010000001.1, forward strand.
GCGATTCAAGGACTATCCCATCGACAAGATGATATATGTGGTTGGCAATGAGCAGAACTATCATTTCCAAGTGCTCTCGATACTTCTCGACCGACTTGGATTCAAGTGGGGCAAGGAACTTGTTCATTTCTCCTATGGAATGGTGGAACTGCCCAATGGCAAGATGAAAAGCCGTGAGGGAACGGTGGTAGATGCTGACGACCTCATCGCCACGATGATTGCCGACGCCAAGCAGACAAGTGAGGAACTGGGCAAGTTTGCCGACATGACCGACGAGGAGCGCAATGAGATTGCCCGCATCGTGGGATTGGGGGCATTGAAATATTTCATCCTAAAGGTGGATGCCCGCAAGAACATGCTGTTCAATCCTGAGGAGTCTATCGACTTCAACGGCAACACCGGACCGTTCATCCAGTACACCTATGCACGCATACGCTCGATAATGCGCAAGGCTGCCGAGATGAATATCCCTGTGGGCGAGATGAAGGCTGAACTGAGTCAGAAGGAAATCGACCTCATCCAGAAGATGAGCGATTATGCCTCTGCCGTTGAACAAGCAGGTAAGGACTATAGTCCCAGTGGCATTGCCAACTATTGCTACGAACTGACCAAGGAGTTCAACCAATTCTACCACGACTACAGCATTCTTAAAGAAGAGGATGTCCAGAAGCGTGCAGTGCGTCTGAAGATAGCTGCCAATGTGGCAAAGGTGATCAGCAATGGTATGGCATTGCTCGGCATTGAGGTGCCCGAAAGAATGTAAGTTGGTTAAGAGTTAAGAATTAAGAATTATATGCAGAACCCGCCTGATTACCGCCACGATACAGTGTTGCCTTTGCCTATTGAGGTGAAGGCAAACGCTTGGGCTGTTGATGCTGCATGTTCGGGAAATCCAGGTCCGATGGAATACCAGTGTATCGATCTTGCCACTGGTGCACAGGTATTCCATTTCGGTCCGTTGCATGGCACAAACAACATCGGTGAGTTTCTTGCTATTGTGCATGCTCTCGCTCTCCTTGATAAACAAGGCGACACGTTGCGAACAGTATATTCCGATAGCTACAACGCCATCCTTTGGGTGAACAAGAAAAAATGCAAGACAACACTTGAACGCACTGCCGAAACGGAATATCTATACCAAGTAGTGGAGCGTGCCGAGAAATGGCTTAAGACTCATTCTTTCAAGAACCCTCTTTTAAAATGGGAGACAAAAAAATGGGGCGAGGTTCCCGCTGATTTCGGAAGGAAGAAATAAGCCCTCTATTTTTTACTTTACCGGAAGGGTAAGGAAAAAGCGCGAACCATTCTCATACTCCGGGTCGATGCCCACTTTCCCTCCCAATCGCTGTGATATTACATGACAGATGTTCAGACCAAGGCCTGTGCCTTGGTGGAAGGAGTCGAGCTTGGCAAAACGCTCGAATATCTCCTGTTGCTTGTCCTTGGGTATGCCGCATCCCGTGTCGGTGACAGAAATTGTCAGTATGCTTTTTGTTTTGTCATACGAACAATCCAATGTGATGTTTCCCTCTTCAGTATATTTGATGGCGTTAGTGAGGAAATTTATGATTACCTGTGACATTCTCATACCATCGGTTATTATCTCAAAGCCATCGCCGACGTTGGTGGTGAACAGGATTGGTACATTGGGTTTTGCCCTGTGCTTCACCGTTTCTATCGACATACGGCAAATGTTGTTCACGATATGCGGACAGTATTTCATCTTGTAGTTGCCGCTATGTAGGTCGTGCAGCGACAGTACGTCGTCGATGAGTTGTTTCAGCATTTCCTCATTACGTCGTATAATATCCACAAAGTCCTCTTTTTCCTTTGCGTCAAGTTCGTTTTCCTCGTCCAACAAGAGTTTTGAGAATCCAACTATGGCGTTGAGCGGAGTGCGTATCTCATGACTCATGTTTTGTATGAACGTACTCTTTAGCTTTTCCGACTCCTGAGCCTTGCTGATAGCGGCATTCAGTTCGTCGTTCTTTTCTCTTAGTCGCTTTTTGCTCTTGTGGGTGTGCCAAAGATAGGAAGAGAGAAAAGCTGTCAATAATAATGCGAAGACAAGTGCGAGTATGGAAATACGCTTGTTGAGTCCCGACTTTTCTTGTTGCATTTTGAGCACGGCTTCCTTACGGCTGTCCATAGCTTCTGACAGTCTCTGTTCTGCTTTCATGCGGTTGATTACCAATGCGTTGTTGTCCAACATCAGTTTATGTCGCGCCTGCTGGTATCTTCCCAGTTCATTTTGCTGTTTCAACTGTTCGATGTTGAGGTTGGCAGAGGCAAGTTTCATCTGCATGTTCTTTGTTTCCAGAAGTTTATTGCCTGCGATGTTGTTCATTTCCATGCGGTCTGCTTCAAACACTTCCTTCATCTTTTGACGGTGAAGCACCACCTCCTGCTGGAATATCTCGCATGCCTTCTTCCATTCTCCATTGTGTGCACAATCCAGCTCCATAATACGCAGATACATTTCGTCACTCAGTTCTGCCTTTGCCTTTGCCATAGCCTTGTCGCGCTTGCCTTCATATAGCATATTCATGATGTGCAGAATATTCTCTTCGTCAGCGTAACTAAATCCGTTTTCAGCCTTCATCTTACTGATTTCTGCATATAGACGCAGGAATTCCGGCTTGTTGTTGTTCTCAAAAGCCAGTCGTGCCTTCTCTATTTTGATCAAGTATTCATCGTGTGGTGTCTTGCATTGTCTCTTTGCTTCATTTAAATAATGTGCGGCATCGTCATATTCTCCCTCTTGCCTATAAATTTTGCTGAGGTTGATGAGCATTGCTGTGGGGTTGCCATTCAATTGGTTTTTGAGGTAAATAACGTATGCGTCAAGATACAGTTGGATGGCATTCTTATAGGATCGTCTTGCCCTCTGCACTTCGCCGAGGGCTTCCATTGCTTCGAATTGTCCCATGCGGTCTTTCCTCTCTTGGGTTTCATCCAGCAGTTCCACAGCCAACTGTTGTGCCGTCAGCAATTGTTTATTGTTAAGACATTCGTATATTCTGTCGAGTTTTTCGTTAGCGGGTTGTGCCGATGATCCTGTAGGCATCATTATAGCCCCAATAGCGAGTATAGTGATAATCACCTTCGCCAACTTGCCTTCGCTCTCGGCGAGCGAATTTCTCAGTACGTTATTGAGCATCGCCGTCAGTCCGTCGGCGGTATGGCTTATCTCCTTGTTTATTTGTGTCTTTTCTTCCTTCGACATGGTGTCGATACGTGCCAATGCATTTTCCACCATACCGATAACCATGTTTGTCGGGGTGGCCACCTCATATCCCAAATTGTCAACAAAAGCCGTTTTCACTCTTTCGGTCTCCTGTGCCTTGTCGAGTGCTTCCGACAATAATAACTGTTTTTTCTTAAGGTGTCTGATTACCAGTCTGTTGCTTGTCCATGCAATTAGTCCATAGACTATGACAAGACCGAAAACCACGATACTGAATATCATTGTGATGCGATGTCTCTTCCCCATTGCCACGAGCATCTGATATTGCGCATCGCGCTCTTCGGCTTCGGTGCTGTGCACAAGGCTGTCGGCTCTCATCTTTGCGATGAACTGCGAGTCATTGGCAAGTTTTATCTTTGCGTTTTCGTTTCTTGATTCGTTTAGCAGGTCCTGCTCCTTGTTCATCTTCAACTTCTGTTGAGCCATCTCATATTCCAGTTTCAAGCGTGTGAGATTAAGCTGGCTTTTGATTATTCCGGCATCCATTTTGGCAATATGGTATGACATGCCCTCATCAAGAGTGTTGGCCTCAAGTCGGTGTGCCCTTGCCTGGAATATGGGATAAGCCTTGCGATAGTCGCCCGTAGCCACATACACCTCGCGCAGTACCGCATAGCGGTCGTCGGGATTGTTGATGCCCATGGCAGTCTTTTCGGCTTTGTCAGCATTTCCTTCAATTATTTCCTTGATTGCTGTCATATAAGCCGCCATGTCAGTGCTTATCTCCTTACCGAAATATTGCTTTGCCTTATGATAGTAGGAAATGTAGTCGCCGTACCTTTTTTCCCAATACAACATCTTGCACAGTTGTATATACATCAGTGCCTTGCCGTTAGTGGCTTTTACATTCTTCAGTCCTTTCTCCAGCAGTTCCACACCTTCACTTCTTCTTGTCAGTTTGTCAAGACATCTTGCCATATTCAAGTAGTTTTCAGAAAGGTCAATGGTGCGGAGGTCGGAATTAGCCGTCTCAATAGCTTTTCTGTACAGTGTTTCCGCTTTCACATAATCCCCTTGAACGTGATAGAGATTGGCGGTGGCGGAGTAGAATAGATATTTGCCGTATGCGTTGTTGTTCTTGAAGGCATTGTGTCCGATTCCCTTGATAGTGGAGAAAGCTTGTAGGTAGTCCTTGCTGTTGATTTCAGTTTGTGCTTTTCTCATGGCTGAGTCATAGTCATACTTATCCGCCCTTGCCGTGGTGGCAAGGCAACAGATGAAAGCTGTAATCAATACAGCAGTCCATATCCTAAGATTATTCCCGGCTATTTCTGACATGTTATTTCCTTCTTGTCATTTATTTATGGCGTTTTTTCGTTTGATTATTTCGCTGCAAAAGTAGCAAATAAAATGCAACTGACAAAATTTCTTCGCCGTTTTTTTTCATTTGTACGTAAAAAAGGCAATAAAGTATCAATTATAGAATGTAATTAGTTAGGCATTTATTTGGAGGTTTGTGTTTTTTTTCGTACTTTTGCAGCGTGATAATTGATAAATAGTTAAATCATGGGAATACTAATAGATGTCCTGCTGATAATAGTGGGAGTGGTGATAGTGCTATGGGGAGCTGACAGATTGACGGAAGGGTCGGTGGCTATAGCGTCTAAAATCGGTGTGTCGCAGTTGGTTATCGGACTGACTGTGGTGGCTCTTGGCACATCTATGCCAGAGTTTTGTGTCAGTTTTGTTTCCGCCCTCAAGGGTACCGCCGACATGGCTGTGGGAAATGTTGTGGGCAGCAATGTGTTCAACGCCATGCTTATTGTGGGTGTGGCTGCAATGGTGGCTCCGATGTGTGTGATGAGACAGACGGTGAGAAAAGACCTTGTGTTTGCCGTTGCTGCTTCAGTTATTATGGGAGCGCTTGTTTTCGACCGCGAGATATCGAGGGCGGATGCTGTTATTCTTTCGGCTCTTTTCATTGTTTTCATGTGGATTACGTTAAAGGGGGCGAAGAAGGATGATCCCGGAGAGTCCGCACTTTCCCCACAATCCGTCCCTTCAATGTGGAGGGGGGCTATGTGGATTGTTCTTGGGTTGGCGGCATTAGTTGGCGGCAGTAATGTGTTTGTTGACAGTGCTTCGTCGCTGGCTATTGCCTTTAATGTGCCTGATGCGGTAGTCGGTTTGACAATTGTGGCAGGCGGCACTTCCATGCCCGAACTCGCCACGAGTGTCGTCGCTGCGCGCAAGGGCAATAGTGGTATTGCCATCGGCAATGTGATAGGCAGCAATGTGTTTAATATCCTTTTTGTCGTGGGACTTACTGGTGTCGTCTGTCCTATGACGGTGAGCGGTATTACATGGATTGACCTTAGTGTGATGATTGGAAGTATGTGCTTGTTGTGGCTTTTCGCCTACACCAAACTCACCATTGCCCGTTGGGAGGGTGCTGTGCTCACTGCCCTCTTCGTGGCATATATGGCGTGGCTCATATTGCAAAGTGCTTAGTTTGCATAAAAATGGTTAATTTATCGTATGATATGCCACTAATGATGAAAAAAAACAGTATCTTTGCACATTGATTTTGAAAAAAGCATTTTGAATTCAGAATACTATGTCATGTATTTTACATATTGAAACCAGCACCAATGTGTGCTCGGTGGCAGTCAGTGAAGACGGAAAGGTGATATTCGACAAGGCCGACCGTACAGGCAACAACCATGCAGAGGCTCTTGGCTCTTTTGTCGATGAGGCAATGTCGTTTGCCGACAGTCATGCCATCCCGCTTGATGCAGTGGCTGTGAGCAGCGGCCCTGGCTCATACACAGGTTTGCGCATCGGAGTGTCGATGGCCAAGGGCGTATGCTATGCTCTAAACCTGCCTTTGCTGTCTGTGCCTACACTCGAACTGATGTGTGTGCCCGTTTTGCTGCGCAATGAGGAGATTGAGGATGAGGCATTGCTCTGTCCGATGATCGACGCAAGGCGCATGGAGGTGTATGCCGCACTTTATGACAGGGCTCTCAAGCCGGTGCGTGGTATCCAGGCTGATGTGGTCGATGCCGACACTTATCGCCAATGGCTCGAAGACCGACCTGTGTATTTCTTCGGAAATGGAGCGGCCAAGTGTATGGACACCATCAACCATCCCAATGCCCATCTGATTGAGGGCATCGAACCGGTGGCTAAGTGGATGATGCCGTTGGCAGAGAGGAAAATGCTCAATGACATACATGAGGATGTGGCATATTTCGTGCCGTATTATCTTAAGGATTTTGTGGCGAAACAACCTAAGGACCTGCTTAGAGGGAGTTAGGAGTTAGGGGTTAAGAATTAAGAGTTAAGAATTAAGAATTAAGAGTTGAGATATTATATGAACATCAAGGGATTAGACTACAACACTAAGAGGGATACGCTGCTGTTGCCCGAATACGGAAGGGAAATACAGAGAATGGTGGATTATGCCATTAGTCGTCCCTCACGCGAGGAGCGCAACGCTTGTGCCAATACCATAGTGAGAATGATGGCGACAAAGATGCCCAGTTACGCAGAGACAAACGATGGACTAAGGGCATTGTGGGATCATCTCTATATGATGGGGCACGGACAACTCGACATCGACTGGCCCTACGATGTTAGTGAGGCAGTCAAGATTATGCAGAGGCCAAAGCCTATGCCCATACGAAAGAATCCTGTCAGGCTGCGCCACTATGGTCATCTCATGGAAGAATGTTTCAACATACTCAAGACCATGCCCGAAGGCAAGGGAAGGGATAGGTTGATATACCTCACTGCCAACCAAATGAAGCGCGACCTTGCCACTTGGGGACGCGGAACAATGGATGACGAGAGAGTGGCTGACGACTTGGCACGATACACCGACGGACGTGTGCAGCTCAACCTGGATAATATCCGACTTGAGAACGTGGCGGAGACGGCTGCTGTCATGAACGTAAACGGCAACCGCATGCAGAAAGCAGGCAAGAAACGTAAGAAATAAGTATAGCCTATGGCATCATTCATTATCGAGGGCGGACATCCGCTCAAGGGCGAAATTACTCCCCAGGGAGCCAAAAACGAGGCTTTGGAGGTGATATGTGCCTCACTGCTCACGTCAGAAGAGGTTGTCATACGCAATATTCCTGATATTCGGGATGTAAACAACCTTATTCTTTTGCTTGAGGATATTGGGGTGAAGGTGAGGAAGTTGGCAAGAAACGACTTTTCGTTTTGTGCCGACGAACTCAATCTCGACTATCTCGAGAGTGCCGAGTTTGTCAAGAAATGCTCCCAACTACGTGGCAGCGTTCTCATGATAGGTCCGCTGCTCGCACGATTCGGTAAGGCTGTAATCGCCAAACCCGGAGGCGACAAGATTGGTCGCCGAAGACTCGACACGCATTTCCTCGGATTCAGAAACCTTGGTGCCGAATTCCGTCAGGTGTATAACACCGACGTATATGAGATATATGCCGAAAAGCTCACAGGTTGCTATATGCTGCTCGACGAGGCATCAGTCACCGGTACTGCCAACATCATCATGGCGGCGGTGTTTGCCGAGGGCACCACAACTATCTACAATGCAGCCTGCGAACCGTATATCCAACAACTCTGTCACATGCTCAACAAGATGGGAGCACGCATTAGCGGCATAGGCAGCAACCTGCTCACTATCGTTGGCGTTCCTTGTCTCCACGGTGTTAAGCATCGCATCTTGCCCGACATGATCGAGGTAGGTTCGTTCATCGGTATGGCGGCAATGTGTGGCGAAGGTATAAGAATAAAAGATGTGTCGCTGAAGAATCTCGGTAATATCCCCGACAGTTTCCGCCGTCTCGGAGTGAGGATTGACGTAGATGGCGACGACCTCATCATCCCCCATCAGGACCATTATTCTATAGAGTCGTTCATCGACGGAACTATAATGACACTTGCCGATGCTCCTTGGCCAGGTCTCACCCCCGACCTCATCTCGGTGCTCATTGTAGTGGCCACACAGGCGCAGGGCAGTGTGCTTTTCCATCAGAAGATGTTCGAGAGCCGACTCTTCTTTGTGGACAAGCTGATTGACATGGGTGCTCAAATCATACTCTGCGATCCCCATAGGGCAGTGGTAGTGGGTCACGACCATAACATCAAACTGAGGGCAGGGCGTATGGCAAGTCCCGACATCCGTGCTGGTATAGCCTTGCTTATTGCCGCAATGAGTGCCAACGGAACGAGCCGTATCGACAATATCGAGCAGATCGACCGTGGATATGAGGACATAGAGGAGCGACTCAACTTGCTCGGTGCAAGGATAAGAAGAGAATAACAACGAAGATGATCAAAGAGGACGAAGTATATAAGATAGGTCGTATCGGTAAGCCTCATGGCATTAGCGGCGAGGTGACACTGAGATTCAGCGACGACGTGTTCGACCGCGTCGATGCAGATTACCTCGTACTTATGGTTGACGGAATACTCGTGCCCTTCTTCATTGAGGAATATCGTTTCCGAAGCGACGAGGTGGCACTTGTGAAGTTTGAGGACATCGACACGAAGGACCGTGCCTCTGAACTCACTGGTTGCGATGTCTTCTTTCCGCGCCATCTTGCCGATGCTGGCGACGATGTGCTTACATGGAGTCAGATTGTGGGTTACGATATTGTGGATGTGTTGTCCGACAAGACTATTGGTCGCATTGAGGCGGTTGACGAAACAACCATCAACACACTGCTCGAATTATCCGACGGCACACTCATTCCTGCAGCCGACGAATTTATTGAAGACATCGATCACGAAGAACGCAAACTGATGATGCGCCTGCCCGAAGGACTCGTCAACTCGTAAACTTGTCAACTAAAAAAAATAATGATTATGAAGAAACAGATTGCAATATTGGGCTCTACCGGTTCTATCGGAACGCAAGCCCTTGAGGTGATTGAGGAACATTCCGACCTCTATGAGGTATATTGCCTCACTGCCAACAACCGTGTAGAGCAGTTGGCCGAACAGGCAAGAAAGTTTAAGCCAGCTGCCGTCGTGATTGCCAACGAGGCTCACTACGAGCGTCTGCAGCAGTTGCTTGCCGACGAACCCGACATCAAGGTATATGCAGGTGCCAAGGCCATCGACGAAATCGTAGAGTCGCCGTCAATCAATATGGTTCTCACCGCTATGGTGGGCTTTGCCGGTCTCTCGCCTACGATACATGCCGTAAAGGCTGGCAAGACCATCTGTCTCGCCAACAAGGAAACGCTTGTTGTGGCTGGTGCACTGATATGCCAGTTGGCACAGAAATACCATGCTCCGATATTGCCGGTGGATAGTGAGCATTCCGCCATTTTCCAGAGCATTGTGGGTGAGGGCGACAATGAGATAGAGAAGATTCTGCTCACGGCAAGTGGAGGCCCGTTCCGCCTGTTCACTCGCGAGCAGTTGGAGAAGGTGACTAAGGATGATGCCCTGCGCCATCCCACATGGGACATGGGAGCGAAGATCACCATCGACTCGGCGTCGATGATGAACAAGGGATTCGAGGTCATCGAGGCTAAATGGCTTTTCGGTGTCGATGCCGACAAGATCCAAGTGTTGGTTCATCCCCAGTCGATAGTCCACAGTGCAGTGCAGTTTGCCGACGGTGCGGTTAAGGCTCAGTTGGGAGTGCCCGACATGCGTCTCCCTATTCAGTATGCCTTCTCCTATCCCGACCGTCTCCATCTCAGTGGCGACCGTCTCGACCTGTTTAGACAACCGTTGGAGTTCTTCGAGCCCGACTTCGAGAAGTTCCGTTGCCTTGCCCTCTCTTTCGAGGCAATCAAGAGGGGTGGCAATATGCCTTGCATACTCAATGCAGCCAATGAGATAGTCAATCGTGCCTTCCTTGAGGATCGCTGCGGATTCCTCCAGATGAGCGACATCATCGAGAAGACGATGGCAAAGGTGGCTTTCGATGCCAACCCCGACTACGACGTATATGTAGCCACCGACAATGAGGCGCGTCGCATAGCAAGCGAATTACTTTAATATTTCAATTTTTCAATTTTTTAATTTTTCAATTTTAATAAAAGTGGAAATATTTCTTATCAGGGCACTGCAGTTCATGATGGCTATATCGCTGTTGGTGCTTATACATGAGGGAGGACATTTTCTTTTTGCCAAACTCTTTGGCATTAGGGTCGAGAAGTTCTACCTGTTCTTCGACCCATGGTTTCATATCTTCGAGTTCAAACCCAAGAAGAGCGACACAGCCTATGGAGTGGGATGGTTGCCATTGGGTGGCTATTGCAAGATAGCCGGAATGATCGACGAGAGTTTCGATACCGAACAGATGAAGCAGCCTGCCCAACCGTGGGAGTTTCGTTCCAAGCCAGCCTGGCAGCGACTTTTCGTGATGATTGGCGGAGTGTTGTTCAACTTCCTCTTGGCGTTGTTCATCTATTCGATGATACTCTTCACTTGGGGCGACTCGTATATCCCGGTGAAGAATATGACCAACGGTATGAAGTTTAATCAGGAGGCAAAGGCTTTGGGATTCCGTGATGGCGATATACTCGTAGGCACAGAGAACGGTGAGTTCAAGGACTTTGGAGCCGATATGTTCCGCGCAATCAGTGAGGCCCGTCGTGTGGATATTATCCGTGGTGGCAAGTCAATGAGTATTGCTTTGTCTGGAGACCTTAATCTCCTGTCTATGATTAAGAATCAGCCGCCATTTGTGCGCCCGTTGCTGCATTGTGTTGCCGACACCGTGATGCCAGGCACTCCTGCTGCCAAAATCGGAATGAAGAAGGGCGACCGCATCCTGGCTCTCAATGGCAAGCCCGTTGATTCCTACAACACCTTCACCGACGAGATAGGCAAGCTCACCGACGTCCTTGCCACTGCTTCCACAGCCGCCGACAGTATGAAGGTGCGCAAGGCAACCGTTGTTCTCGAGCATGCCGACAAGAGTCGCGACACCGCTAATGTGGTGCTCACAGCCGACCTCAAACTCGGCTTCGCCACCAATTCCTATGCCATGATCTATAAGCCATATACCAAGGAATATGGATTCTTTGAGAGCTTCCCCGCAGGAGCAAAATATGGTGTTCACGTTCTCACCTCCTATGTTGATGACATGAAATATGTCTTCACTGCCGACGGAGCAAAGTCGCTTGGCGGATTCGGTGCCATAGGCAGTCTTTTCCCTGCCGATTGGGATTGGTATATGTTCTGGCGAATGACAGCATTGCTTAGTGTGATGCTTGCCTTCATGAACATACTGCCCATTCCTGCGCTCGACGGTGGTCATGTGCTCTTCCTGATCTACGAGATGATCACACGACGCAAACCGAGTGAGGACTTTATGGTGAAGGCTGAGTATGTAGGATTTGGCATCATCATCCTGCTGATGATTGTTGCCAATCTCAATGATGTCCTACGCTGGCTTGGATATATGTAGTAATCACATTCCCGTCATAGCTCTCAATGCCCGAGATGACGGCATTGGGTGGAAGAGAAGGAGAGGCAGTGCCTTGTGAGACAGTCACAGGTGCTGTCTCTACTCGTATTTCGTCCCATAATCCCGCCTCGATAAACTTTCGGTGTGTAATGGCTCCTCCCTCCACAATCAGCGACTGCACCTTGCGCTTGTATAGACATTCCATCAACTGTGGAATCATCGGTAGGGTAGGGTCAATCTCCGGGAAACAAGGTTCTTTAGAGTTAAGGATAAGTCGCATGGGATTCTTTCCCCACCATCTTCTCACTGTGAGCGAGGGATTATCCCTTAGCGCAGTGGTGTGCCCCACGAGGATAGCGTCGTTCTCTGCTCGCAGTTTGTGACTGAGCATCTGTGTGAACGCAGTGGAGAAGACGAAAGGCTTGAAGTCCTTGTCGATGTATCCGTCGAGCGACTGCGCCCATTTCAGTATAATGTATGGGCGATGCTTCTCGTTGAATGTCATGAAGCGACTGTTGAGTATGCGACATTCCTCCTCAAGCACACCCACCGTCACCTCTATTCCGGCATCGCGCAGTTTTCTTATCCCACGCCCCGACACCTCGGCAAAGGGGTCAACACACCCCACGACCACTCTCTTCACGCCCTTGCTCACAATGAGGTCGGCGCAAGGCGGTGTCTTGCCATAGTGTGAGCATGGTTCCAGACTGACATATATGGTGCTTTGAGGCAGCAGGTGCTCGTCTGCTTTCTTCACCGAGGCAAAGGCGTTCACCTCGGCATGCCCTTCTCCGCATCTCACATGGTAGCCTTCGCCGATGATACGTCCGTCACACACAATCACTGCGCCCACCATAGGATTCGGTCGGGCGTTCTGTCTGCCGTTGGCTGCTATTTGCAGGCATCGGCGCATATAAATCTTGTCCATTTCTTCGCTCATAAGTGCAAAATTACATTTTTTTCCCCGAAAAGACAAAAAATATCTGAAAATATTGCTGTCGTGCCCGTTTTTTTTCGTATTTTTGCAAGAAAATAAGATTGATCTATGAGATATAACGAATTATGGCGCATACTTCATGATTCAGGTTATGCCGAAGGCGAGGCAAAGGCGGTGACACGCATGTTGCTCACCGACAAATACGGTATGACCACTGCCGACATGCTATGCGAGGAAATCGAAAAATATTCCGATGCCCACACATTATCCGAGGATGTCTCAGCCCTCAAGGCTTTCACTCCAGTGCAGTATGTCGTTGGCAAGGCATGGTTTTGCGACCGTCTGTTCACAGTGCGCCCCGGATGTCTTATCCCCCGTCCCGAAACCGAGGAACTGTGTCGTTGGGTTGAAGAAGACTATTATCCTTCAGCTCCAGCGATACTTGACATCGGGACAGGCAGCGGATGTATAGCCGCCACACTTGCCCTCGACATCCCTGGGGCAAAGGTAGATGCTTGGGACATCTCCGACGAAGCCATTGCCATAGCTAATGATAACATTCATTCGTTAATGGCAGATGTTAATGTGACGAGATGTGATGCCCTCAATCCGCCTGCCGACGTCGGGAAATACGATGTGATAGTGAGCAATCCTCCATATATATGCGACAGTGAGCGTAGTGGGATGGAGGCAAATGTGCTTGAATATGAACCGCCTACAGCCTTGTTTGTTCCCGACGACGATGCCTTGTTGTTCTATCGTGCCATAGCTCATTATGCCTCATTGTCACTTACACCAGGTGGCACCCTGTATTTTGAGATTAATCCCCTTTGTCACTCTGAGATGTGTAGCATGCTTGACGCCTCTGGATATGTGGATGTATTAATCCGAAATGACCAATTCGGAAAAAAACGTTTTATCAAAGCAACAAAGAGATGATGACCTACGAAATGGCACTGCAGCGGCTCACTGCCCTTTGCGCGTCGGCAGAGCACTGCGAATACGAGATGACCGAGAAGATGCGCAAGTGGGAGGTGGATGAATCCGACCGCCAGCGCATTGTCGAATATCTGCGCGATGCGAAGTTTGTGGACGACGAGCGCTATGCCCGCGCCTTCGTCAAGGACAAGATCAAATACAACAAGTGGGGACGCCGCAAGGTTGAGCAGGCGCTTTGGGCCAAGCATATCGCCGACGACATACGCCAGAGGGTACTCGACGAGGTTGACGACAGCGAGTATAAGTCGGTGCTTGCCGACCTCCTCAAGTCTAAGCGCCGCAGCATAAAGGCCGCCACCGACTACGAGCTTAACATGAAACTCATCAAGTTTGCCCTCTCGCGCGGTTTCGACTATTCAATTGTCAGACAATGTATCGATTGCGACGACTATGCTGAAGAAGATAGCGAGACTGATTTCTGACTTCTTCCTTCCGCGTCGCTGTGTGGCTTGCAACTCACGTCTCCACGATGGCGAGACCATTGTTTGCAGCCGTTGCCTGCTTTATGAAAGTATGTCGGGAATCTTCGCCGACCACTCCGACAATGTGATGGTGAGGAGTATTCTCGGTTGTGGTGATGTGGTCAGGGGCAATGCCTTGTTTGAATTTCATCCGCATAGCAATATTGCACAGCTGATATACAGGATGAAGTACGACGGTCGCAGTTCGATAGCCGTTTTCATGGGTCGCCATGCCGCCAAGGTGTTGAAACCCTCAGGTTTCTTCGATGGTGTGGATGTGATAGTGCCAGTGCCTATCACCCGCTTGCGCCGTTTTCATCGTGGTTTCAATCAGAGCGAGATGTTGGCGAGGGGCATATCCGAAGTCACTGGCATCCCGGTTGATGCCACCTCGCTTGTCCGCCGCCGTTTCTCAGGTAGTCAGACACGACTGAGCGGCGAGCAGAGATTGTCTAATGTGCGCAGTGCATTCGAGTTGGTGTCTTCTTCTGCCTTGTCGGGTCGTCATGCCCTCGTCGTCGATGACATCTTCACCACCGGCGCCACCCTGTCGGTTTGCCTTCGCGAAATAAGTCAAAAGGCGGCGGGAGTTAGGCTCTCCATACTGACGTTGGGAATGACAAAACAATGATACATCATCGAATTAAATAATTTTAACTCTCTTTTCTGTGTCATTCGCCAAAGAATGAGTATATTTGCAGAATGAATTGAACAATAATGAATAAAAAACAAATAAAATGGAAGCAACAAAAAAACTTTTCGCAGAGAAACTGCTCAATGTAAAGGCAATCAAACTTCAGCCTGCCAATCCCTTCACATGGGCTTCTGGTTGGAAGTCGCCCATCTATTGCGACAACCGCAAGACCCTCTCGTTCCCCGACCTCCGCACATTCGTCAAGATCGAACTGTGTCATGCCATCCAGGAGAATTTCCCCGAGGCTGAGGCCGTTGCTGGCGTTGCCACTGGTGCCATCGCCCAGGGTGCTCTCGTAGCCGACCAGTTGGGCAAACCGTTTGTATATGTGCGCAGCAAACCAAAGGATCACGGTATGGGCAATCTTATCGAGGGCGAACTCCCCGAGGGTGCCAAGGTGGTTGTCGTCGAGGATCTTATCTCCACGGGGGGCAGCAGTCTTAAGGCTGTCGAGGCATTGCGTGCTGCCGGTTATGAGGTCGTCGGTATGGTGGCTTCCTATACCTACGGTTTCCCCGTTGCCGAGGAGGCATTCTCGAATGCAGGAGTAAAGCTCGTCACAATCAGCGACTATGCTCATGTGGTAGAGGTGGCTGCCGCCACAGGATATATCAAGCAAGAAGATGTTGACGTGCTGCATGAGTGGCGCAAGGATCCAGCTAACTGGGGCAAATAATATATTATAGTTATGGGAAAGACAAGATTCGAAAGCACAATAAAGCAGATACCCTATCCCCAGCAGGCAGTGTATGACATGCTCAGCAATCTAGATAACATTGCCAAGGTGATGGACCGCATACCTAAGGATAAGATCAAGGATATGGAGTTCGACCGCGATCACGTCAGCATGTCGGTTGATCCCGTGGGATTCATCAAGTTAGCAGTATGCGACCGCGAGGAACCCAAGTGCATCAAGTTTCAGACCGAGCAGTCGCCTGTGCCCTTCTTTGTGTGGATTCAGATGCTTCCTGTCACCGACAATACAAGCAAAATGAAGGTGACTGCCGAGGCCGACCTCAATCCCTTTATCAAGGCGATGGTGCAGAAACCCCTCCAGGAGGGCGTCGAGCAGATTGCCGAGGGACTGGCGAGGATACAATATAATTAGGAATTAGGGATTAGGAATTAGGGATTAGGAATTAGGAATTAGGAATTAGGGATTAGGAATTAGAATGAAACTTTGGGAAAAAAATTTTGAGATAAACAAGGAGATTGAGCGATTCACTGTGGGTCGCGACCGCGAGATGGATATGTATCTTGCCAAGTATGATGTACTTGGCTCCATGGCACATATCACCATGCTCGAATCCATCGGTCTGCTTGAGAAAGACGAACTCACCCAACTGCTTGCCGAACTGAAGAATATCTACAAGGCATGCGAGAGGGGAGAGTTTGTTATCGAAGATGATGTAGAGGATGTCCACTCTCAGGTGGAGATGCTCCTCACACGCAAGTTGGGCGACATGGGCAAGAAGATACACAGCGGACGCTCGCGCAACGACCAGGTGCTCGTTGACCTCAAACTCTTCACTCGCCATCAGCTCAAGGATATAGCCTACGAGGTGAAGAGCCTTTTCGACGAACTCATCGCCAAGAGCGAGCAGTATAAGAACGTGCTCATGCCTGGCTACACCCATCTGCAGGTGGCAATGCCCAGTTCGTTCGGACTTTGGTTTGGAGCCTATGCCGAGAGCCTTGCCGACGACCTCTTATTCCTGCAGGCGGCATATCGCATGACCAACCGCAACCCCCTCGGTTCTGCCGCTGGCTACGGTTCGTCGTTCCCCCTCAACCGCACTATGACCACCCAGCTCCTAGGCTTCGACTCCATGGACTATAATGTGGTGTATGCACAGATGGGACGAGGCAAGATGGAGCGCAATGTGGGTTTCGCCATAGCCACCATCGCCGGCACACTCGCCAAGATGGCATTCGACGCCTGCATGTTCAACAGTCAGAACTTCTCCTTCGTCAAACTACCCAAGGAGTGCACCACCGGTTCGTCGATCATGCCCCATAAGAAGAATCCCGACGTCTTCGAACTCATCCGCGCCAAGAGCAACAAGCTCCAGGCCCTGCCACAACAGGTGACACTGATAATGAACAATCTGCCCGTGGGCTACTTCCGCGACCTTCAGATTATCAAGGAGGTGTTCCTGCCGGCGTTCGACGAGCTCAAGGACTGTCTCGAGATGGCTGCCTATATCATCAACAAGATAGAGGTGAACGAGCATATCCTCGACAATCCTATGTACGACCCGATGTTCTCCGTCGAGGAGGTCAATCGACTTGCCGCCAACGGCATGCCTTTCCGCGATGCCTACAAGAAGGTGGGTCTCGACATCGAGGCAGGCAACTTCGTGCCCGACAAGAACATCCATCACACTCACGAGGGCAGTATCGGCAATCTCATGAACGACAAGATCCAGCAACTCTTCAACTCCATCCTCTCCGACTTCCACTTCGAGCGTATGGAGGAGGCCGAGAAGGCCCTGTTGTTATAATATATTATATAATAATGTATAAGGATATTATTCGTGTTTTTATGATAGCCGTTGTACTGCTGTTGTCGGCATGCGATGCCGAGCAGCAGTACAACAGCCATTATCCCTGCAACTTTATCTTCTATACACAGCACCACCCCGAGAGCTCGCTCTCCAAGGTGAACGAGACCAACCCCGGATTCTTCGTTGCCGTAGAGGTGAAGCGCGTCAACGGCATCAACACCGTCTATTGCTCACCCAACAGCGGCAATGCCGACGCACCGTTGAAACTGACCAACGAGGTTGAGAACAACCGCCTCTCATATACCGACATGGGAGCCGGAGGCCGCCTCATCATCGGTTGCACCACTCTCAATGGACTTCGTGCCTACGATGGTATGTGCCCAGTGTGCTTGGAGAACGGCAGCAGTACCAATTACCCCCTCACATGGTGCGACAACGGCAAGAATGTCAAGTGCTCCCGCTGTTCCACCGTCTATTCGCTCAACGACGATGGCATCAGTGTCGAGGGCAAGCAGTCGCGACTCCTGCAATATCACTTTTTGTATGGCGTAGGATACGACCAAACGCAAATTATTCGCATAACGAATTAAAATATTAGTTAAATATTTCTAAATATAGGATTTAATTCCTAATTCCTAATACCTAATTCCTAATTTATTCGTACCTTTGCAGTCCGAT
Organism: uncultured Prevotella sp.; assembly: GCA_945869265.1. Classification (GTDB taxonomy): domain Bacteria; phylum Bacteroidota; class Bacteroidia; order Bacteroidales; family Bacteroidaceae; genus Prevotella. The sequence goes on from CAMBOI010000001.1 coordinate 181,990, forward strand.
TAGCTGGGGGAAGACTTAGAGCCCCCTTGACAAGGTGTGTTAATAGTTGTGCCTTTGGCCAGACACGACGGTTAGTGAATCATCTGTCAGAACAATAAAGAATAATGTTTTTTAGTAGTAAAATTTAAATTTTAAAATGAACACTTTAAGTTACAAGACTATTTCCGTCAACAAGGAGACAGCTAAGAAGGAGTGGGTAGTTATCGACGCTACAGACCAGGTTGTTGGTCGCCTCTGCTCAAAGGTAGCCAAGCTCATTCGCGGAAAGTACAAGCCAACTTTCACTCCGCACGTAGATTGTGGAGACAACGTAATCATTATCAATGCCTCTAAGGTCGTATTCACCGGCAAGAAGGAGACAGATAAGGTTTACACCCGTTATACCGGTTATCCAGGTGGACAGCGTTTCAATACTCCCGCCGAGCTTCGCAAGCGCGAGGGTGGAGTAGAGAAGATTATCCGCCATGCTGTTAAGGGCATGCTCCCCAAGGGCCCGCTCGGTCGCAGCCTGCTGAACAACCTCTACGTATATGAGGGAACTGAGCACAAGCACGAGGCTCAGAAGCCAAAGACAATAGATATTAACCAGTATAAATAATTAAGGTAGAATGGAAGTAATTAACGCAATTGGTCGCCGCAAGAGTGCTGTAGCACGCGTATATGTCAGCGAAGGAACTGGCAAGATCACGATCAATAAAAGAGATATCACAGAATTTTTCCCGTCAGCTATTCTCCAGTATGTCGTAAAGCAGCCATTGGCAGAGCTCGGCGCTGTTGAGAAGTATGACATCAAGGCCAACCTCGACGGTGGCGGTTTCACAGGTCAGAGCCAGGCTCTTCGCCTCGCTATCGCCCGCGCCTTGGTAAAGATTAACGCAGAAGACAAGAAGGCTCTCAAGGACAAGGGATTCCTCACACGCGACTCTCGTGCCGTTGAGCGTAAGAAGCCAGGTCAGCCCAAGGCTCGCCGTCGCTTCCAGTTCAGTAAGCGTTAATGCGCTATCTTGTTTAGCATCTAAACCGGCTCGACTCCTCGAAATGATCGGGAGAGGACTACCCGCCGGTTGGTTCTAACAAAACAGAATTAAAAAAGAAAGTAAACAACATTATTAAAGCATTTAAGACAATGTCAAGAACAAATTTTGATATGCTGCTGCAGGCTGGCTGCCACTTTGGCCACCTCCGCCGCAAGTGGAATCCAGCAATGGCTCCCTACATTTACACAGAGCGTAACGGTATTCACATCATCGACCTCCACAAGACCGTAGTCAAGATTGACGAGGCTGCCGAGGCTCTCAAGCAGATTGCCAAGTCTGGCAAGAAGATCCTGTTCGTCGCTACTAAAAAACAGACTAAGGACGTGGTAGCCGAGAAGGCAGCCAGCGTCAACATGCCCTACGTCATCGAGCGTTGGCCGGGCGGTATGCTCACCAACTTCCCGACAATCCGCAAGGCTGTGAAGAAAATGGCGAACATCGACAAGCTCATGAACGATGGTACATACTCTAACCTCTCTAAGCGTGAGCTCCTGCAGATCACACGTCAGCGTGCAAAGCTCGAGAAGAACCTCGGTTCTATCTCCGACCTTACACGTCTGCCCTCAGCTCTTTTCGTTATCGACATCTGCAAGGAGACCATCGCCGTCAAGGAGGCCAAGCGCCTGGGTATCCCCGTATTCGGTATCGTTGACACCAACTCCAACCCCAAAGACGTTGACTTCGCTATTCCTGCCAACGACGACGCTAAGGACAGCGTAGAGGTAATCCTCAACGCATGCTGCGGCGCTATCGCCGAGGGTCTTGAGGAGCGCAAGGCTGAGAAGGCCGACGAGAAGGCTGCCGAGGCTCAGGGCGAGGAGGCTGCCGAGGGTAAGGCTAAGCGTGGTGCTCGCAAGGCACGCAAGGATGCTCCTGCCGCTCCCGAAGCTGAAGAGGCTGCAGCTGAGTAAGATTGAAATATTGAAATATTGAACAATTGAAATATTATTAAGATTATTATGGCTTACAAACCAAATATGGAAGACATCAAGAAGCTCCGCACCATGACTGGTGCCGGACTTGCTGATGTCAAGAAGGCTCTCACCGACGCTGAGGGCGATTTCAACAAGGCTATGGAGGTTATCCGCGAGAAGGGACAGGCTATCGCTGCCAAGCGTTCCGACCGCGAGACTTCTAACGGTTGTGTTCTCGTGAAGGCTGTTGACGGCTTCGCTGCCATCGTGGCTCTCAAGTGCGAGACCGACTTTGTTGCCAACGGTGCTGACTACATCAAGCTCACACAGGATATCCTCGACGCTGCCGTTGCAGCCAAGGCCAAGAGCCTCGACGAGGTTAAGGCTCTCACTATCGCCGACGGAACAAACGTTCAGGACGCTGTAGTGGCTCGCTCTGGTATCACCGGTGAGAAGATGGAGCTCGACGGCTACAACTTCATCGAGGGCGACAATGTAGAGGTTTACGACCACATGGGCAAGCACACTCTCTGCACCATGGTTCAGACCAACAAGGAGGCTAAGGAGCAGGGTCACGCCATCGCTATGCAGGTGGCTGCCATGAAGCCCGTAGCCCTCAATCAGGAGTCTGTTCCCCAGGCCATCATCGACGAGGAGATTCGTGTCGCTGTCGAGAAGACCAAGCAGGAGCAAGTGCAGAAGGCTGTTGAGGCTGCCCTGAAGAAGGCTGGCATCAACCCCGCCCACGTTGACTCTGAGGATCACATGGAGTCTAACATGGGTAAGGGCTGGATCACTGCCGAGGATGTTGCCAAGGCTAAGGAGATCATCGCTACCGTATCAGCTGAGAAGGCTGCCAACCTGCCCGAGCAGATGATTCAGAACATCGCCAAGGGTCGTCTCAACAAGTTCTTCAAGGAGTCTTGCCTCCTCAACCAGGAGTTCATCCAGGACAGCAAGCTCTCTGTAGCTGACTATCTGAAGGCTGCCGACAAGGAGCTGACAGTGGTTGACTTCAAGCGCTTCACTCTGGCTGCTGAGTAATTCATTCGACTCATATTCATAAAGCATCATACTATTTGTTTTGGAGGATTGTAGGATAATATCTTGCAATCCTCTATTACTTTTTTTTTAACCGATACACCAATTCTTTGAAATATGAAACAACTCACAGTTATCACTCTCATCTCCCTTCTGTCGCTTAGTGTAAAAGCCATGGATCACGACATCGATGCCCAGACGTGGTGTAAGAACGTAGTCATGGGATGGAACCTCGGTAATGCTCTTGAAAGTGCAGGTGGAGACTGGGATTACGATAATTATGCTTGGACCAATGTATGGGAGAAAGACTATGCCAAGTGGGAAACGGCTTGGGGAAATCCCAAGACTACAAAGGAAATGATACACGCCCTAAAAGAACACGGATTTAACGCCATACGTGTGCCTGTTAGATGGGTGCCTTATGCCGACATTGAGACAATGGAAATCGACGAGTCTTGGATAGCTCGAGTGAAGGAGGTCGTAGATTGGTGTATGGCCGAGGATATGCAAGTCATACTTAATACCCATCACGAACTATGGCTTGAGAGTTATCCAATATATACCATGAAGGAAACCCTGAATAGCAAACTTAGAAAATTATGGACAAACATCGCTACAGCCTTTGCTGATTACGATGGTCGTCTTGCCTTTGCTGGCACCAATGAGGTGACTGTGAATTGGGCAGCTCCCACGGCCGAAAACTACGACGTGCAGAATAGTTATAATCAGACATTCATCGATGCAGTGCGAGCCACAGGCGGCAACAATGCCAAGCGCAATCTCATTGTGCAGACCTATGCCACTGATCCGGCCTATGGACTTGCCGGTTTTGTCATTCCCAACGACCCAACGGAAAATCGTCTTTCAGTAGAGTTCCATTATTATTCGCCCTATTCCTATTGCAGTGGTGGTGAAAACAGCTATTTTTATTGGGGTAAGGCCTTTGCCGATAAGGGTAAGATTACCCCCGACGGCAATGAAGACACTATAGCCAATCTTTTTCTCAAGCTTCGCAAGGAGTGGTGGGACAAAGGACTGGGCATAGTGATGGGAGAGTATGGATGCTCCCATCATTTCACAGACGATGACAGGCAGACACAGGAGGCCAACGAACAGTATTATCTGGAGACCTTGGTGTCAGAAGCCCGCAAAAACGGTTTCGCCGCCTTCGTCTGGGATAATAACGCTTACGGCAATGGCAGTGAGAAATTCGGCATTTTCAATCGCAAAAACAATATGTCGGTGGATGCTCCATTCTTCCTCGACGGCATCAAGGAAGGCTCCAAGACCCAGTTTGTCGCCGATGTTGAATATAATGAAGGCGATCCCGACGTTGGAGTTGGCGGCAAAGTAATATGGGAAGGTGAGGAACTATTGAATTGGGGTGACGGATTTCAGTGGAAAATTGAAGCTTCAGAGTTTGCGCCATTTACCGACCAAGCTACAATCGTGTTATACTATTATCAGGATAAGAATGCAAGCTACGAAGACATTCAGCTAATGGATGGCACGTGGAGCGCATCATTGCCTTTCACAGTAGGAGATTCTAAGTTTGACGGTGATTTCAATCCACGTTCATTCTATTCCACCATTGGCGAAAGTCATATCACCCCGATGATATTCACCGGTTCTTCACTATCCAAGCTCAAGTCAGTAGGTGTAAACATCCAGGGCTATGGAGTCGTTCTTACCAAGATTGTAGTGATGTCCGAGCCCAACGCCATACTCCTTCCCACCGTAATTCCTGAATCTGATGATGCTGTGTATGACCTTCGCGGCATGAAGGTCAGCACACCTCAAGATGGTAAGGTGTATATTGTGAAAGGCAAGAAGATAATAAAATAGAGCTTATCCTAATATTCCCTTTTGGCCCACCACTGCCCGAAGTCCTTATAGCCCTCGGGCAGCACATGGCCGTGCAACTCGGGAAACCACCGCCTGAATCATAGGGGACAGGTACATTGGCTCACTCTTTTGGGTCGATGAACCTGTCCCTATGATTCTAAGGGGTTATGGCATTCACTGGGCAAATTGGGCAAAAGGCAAATTGGGCAAATTGCTTTTTTCAATGTGTACAGGGAATGTTACGAATTATAAGTATAATATATATTATATATATTATATTTATTATTAACATGGAAAAATAGATGTGCATACATGAAAATGCCCAATTTGCTTTTGCCCAATTTGCCCAATTTGCCCACTAACAGTGGATTATCTTCTACAAGGCAGTGACGAGGCAGCTGATGGTATCGAAGTATATGGAAAAAGCAGAGTCACAGCGGAGTCATAGCGGTGTTACATGGGTGGGAGAATTTATTGAAAGATTGAAAGATTGAAAGATTGAAATATTGAAAAATTGAAAGATGTAACTAAGCCGTGAACTTGCAAAGCAAGCCGTAAATACGAAGTGCCGTGGAAAATATCAATGCGGAGCCAAGCCGTGTCTTTGAAAGCCGCGGATTTCCGTGCCAAAAAAAATCTGTGTTAATCTGTGATAATCTGTGGACAAAAAATATCCGTGGAAAAAATAATCTGTGATAATCTTTGGACAAAAAATGTCGGTGGAAGGGAAATGTTAAAGGCGAACGGAGGAAATGTTAAATCTTTGGTTTTTGACGAAAAAAGTTGAGGAAATGTTTGGTGGAATGAAAAATAATTTGTATCTTTGCATCGTCAAATCAAATCAAGATGTAGCGCGTAATCTAAGAGCATTGAGAAGAGAGAAGACCATGAGAACAGTTAAGTTATTTATAAATCTAATACTTTGAAAAACTATGGCAATTTTGAATGGTATTTTGAAGAAGCTGAACGGTTCGGCTGGTAGCCTTACCTTCAAGCAAGTGAATGGACAGACGGTCGTGTCTGAGAAGGCGACCGTAGTGAAGAACACCCGCACTCCGGCGCAGCAGCGTCAGCGCACTAAGTGGGCCAACGTGGTGCAGATGTACAAGGGCATTTGTCCGCTCATCAACTACGGCTATGAGTCGAAGCCCGCGGGATGCAGTGACTACAACATGTTCATGAAGGCGAACATGAAGATCACCGACATCTATCTCACCCGTCAGGAGGTGGCAGGAGGCGGATGTATCGCGGCTCCCTATCAGATCACCCAGGGAACGCTGCCGAGCATCGTGACCGTAGGCGAGGGCGACAACGTGCGCACCG
>CAMBOI010000002.1 GCA_945869265.1 uncultured Prevotella sp.
ATAGAAAAGTTAAGAGGGATATTATCAGTAGGAAATGACACACCCAAGGAGTCACTACCTATGGTGATATTGGATACAGACATCGCTTCGTCTGCCGATGACCTTGTCACGATGAGTTGCCTGTATCACATGGCCGACAAGGGGAAGGTGAATTTTGCGGCAATCATGGTAAACCGCAATGGGGATACGAACGCCAAGATGGCGGACATCATGAACACATACTACAAGCACCCGGAAGTGAAGATAGGAGTGACGCATACTGGTCCTGAGAATCCAATGGTTTGGATTGACTATTGGAAGATATGCGAGCCGGGGACGTATGCCGGCGAACCAGTGTTTCCGCGTAGTTTGTCGGATGCCGAAATCAGTAGTCTTCCGGATGCTGCCAAGCTATACAGGAAGATACTCGGCAGGAGCGAAGACCATAGTGTGGTGATTCTGTCGATTGGTTTTGCCAACAATCTTGCGCGGCTATTGGAGAGCCAAGCCGATGAGTATTCTCCGCTTGACGGTGTGGAACTGGTGAGACGCAAGGTAAAAGGCATATATCTTCAGGCAGGGCACTATGGAGTGGCAATGGAGCCCGATTTTAATTTTATGAGCGACCCCGAGAATGCCATCAAGTTGATGGACAAATGTCCTGCACCAATGTATTTCTCTCCACAAGAGGCAGGAGACAATTTCGACTATACACCCAGTGTAATGCTTGCCGACCTTAAAGCCGCAGGTATGGCAGACGGTCCGCTATATCATTGCTACAAGCATCACGATTGCGAAACCGGTCAGCGCATGTGGGATATGATGCCTCTGCTCAGTTGGCTTCATCCCGAATACTTCGACACATTCGGCCCTTATGACATCACACTTGAAGACGACATGATACTCAACCTCAAATTGCCTGAGGCGACATCCAATCACAACCGCTATGTACAATTTCCCAACTTGATAGAGCAAGAGGCCATTATGGGATTGATAAGACGATATTGCTCATTATACGACAAATAATGACGTTATACTTCAAAAAAATTTAAGTATGCAGACAGCAATCAAGCACTATCCACTGACAACAAATCAGAGTGAGATGTTTCAAGAGTGGGAGGAAGACACGAAGATGACACAGTTTAATATCTGTGGCTACTATCTTATAGAGGGACATCCTCTCATTGCTAAGCGGATGAGAGATGTCTTTAAGATGATTATTGAATCACATCCAGTATTCCGTATGCGACTGCTGCATGTGGGCGAACAGGAAGTGGCACCCCTAAAACACTACGACGACCCCACACGCCTCATTAGGCAATATCCCGATTATTCGCAGGATATAACCATGACGTTCCAGACAATGAGCGACGAACAGCTAGACAGCCACATAAAGAAGCCGTTAAAGCCCTTCGACCCTTTCGGCGAACCGCTTTTAAGAGCCGAATTCATCGAGACGCCAAGTCGCCAATACCTGTGCTTTGAGTTCTTCCATCTGCTTGCCGACGGACTCACATATCAGTCGTTTGTAAATGATATTAAGGCTGCATACGCAGGATTGGACTTAAAACCACAATCCCTTGAGTTCTTCGAATATGCCGAACAACAGTATCAATGGTGGGACACGGAGGAATATTTCCGTCTCCAGCATTTCTACGAGAGTAAATATGCCGATGGACTGTCATTCACCCGTCTGCCTGAAAGTCATGGAGAAAACTATCCTTGGGGAGAATTGTTGCAGGAGAGTCATGTCGTGGATAAGGACAGGATTGAGGATTATTGTGAGCGCCATGACTTGTCGGTTGCATCGGTAATGATGGCTGTGTATGGATGGGCATTGTCGAAGGCAAGCGGAGAATCCACTGTTGCCTTCCTCACGGGGTATCATGGCAGAGGGAAGGGCAATATCGACAAGGCTCTATATGGAAATTACATGAAGGAGATAGTTATAAGACTGAATATCACTGACACTATCTCTTTGCAATCCCTTACGAAGCAAATGGAGCGTGAGATGATGGAGGGAATACGGCATAGTGATTATCCTATCGACCACTACCTCCACACGCATCTGAGTGATGAGGATTATGATTGCACCGAATGTCTGTTTAATAGCTCCTATCTCGACATGACCACCTCGATGGGCGACATCAAGGTGAGTGCACACATCAAGACCACTGGCATGACATCAATCCCACTCATTCTCACCATTCACCGTTTTGATGACAAATACGTTCTTGAGGCGCAAGGCAGTGGAGGGCGTTACAGCCGAAGGCAACTACGTGACTTTCTCCAATTGTATGCCGACATAATTGGCAAGGAGATGGTTTAGCTCAGCAGTTCGTGCCACCAATGCATGAATCGGTTGATGAAGCGTTCCATGTCCTCCTCGGTGTACAGGGGTTCGCTATAAAAGAATTCCATTTCAAATCGTCCGACACATCCAATAAGCGTTCCTGACAGGAATTGGTAGGCGGAGTCAAATTGTGTCCATTGCGCCCAGACAGTATTTCCATCCACCAATATATTATACATGTTCTCGTTGAAAAGTACGGTAGTGCCGCAATCGTATGCATTATGTTCTTCCCTCAAATCTTGATTGGTATAGAGGGAATGGCGATTGGCGGCAAACAGTTCACTGCGCATCTGTTCGACCATTTGCGACAAGGATATATCAGGATTAATATCCACGCACACTGTTGTCTCAAACAGGAAATTGCCAAGGCTTTCCAGCTCATTGCGCGTCCTGCCTCGTTTAGTGGTGGAAAACAATACTTGTCCTCCTCCACTTGACATATTCGTCATGTCAGCCAATGCCATAGCCCACGCCACACTGAGCACCTCATTCACGGTGATTTGTTTCCTTTGGCATCTTGCCTCGGTGTCCAATCTGTCGATTACCCTGACCTTCTTTATAAAGCGTCCTTTCTCATAATGCTCCTTGATGGCGAAATCCGTAAGACGCAGACGTTCTACATTACCGCCCACCTTGTCAAGCCACCACTGTCGGTCGGCATTGTATCGCTCTGAATGGCGGTTGGCTTCCAGTCGTTCCAAGTGACTGAAGAAAGACATATCATTAAACACTGGCGTATAGTCGTCATTGAAAGTGGCGAACATTATGCGATTGGTAAACTTGCTCAATGACCATCCGTCGAGTAGCAAATTTGCCACAATAGGAGAATAGAACTTACGTGTAGGGGTAACGAGTATAAAGATGCGTATCATTGGACCTGCATAATAATCCAGTTCAACACCAGTATGCTCTATGTACTTGTCGCAATCATCATCAGACAAATATCTTACTTCGGCTTCCAATTGCATATTCATGTCGGGGAATAATCGCGGTTCACCTGAGATATTCACTATACGTGAATGGCATACAGGCGACTCTTGCATATAGAGTGTAGCAATTTTTGCCATGAGATGTTCGTCAGTGTGATATGGTATAGGCACAACGAATGACAAAAGAAGCTCTTCGTCGCAATGGTCGTTTTGCCAGAAATATAGCATCTCCCTTTGCAAGGGAGTTAACATATAAGTTTTCTCGTTCTCCATAATGTATGTATAAGTTATTATCGGGTCATACAATTAACATGCAATACGCAACATGAGAGTGAGCCACCGCCCTTGAGATACTCGTCCATCTTGAAATATACTGGTTGCATGGCATTCGAGACACAGATTTCTTCCATGCGCCTGAGTTTGGCGCGCTCCTGGCGATATTCTTCGCTTCGAGGATTCAAGGAGTCGATATTCGACGCATTGAGAATGAAGTTGCCCACCGCAACACTGTTCGTAAGTCCGCCGTAAGCCTCAAGGCGACTGATGGGGATAATCTCAGCCACCCGTTCGATGGCAGCCAGTTCGCTATGCGTAAAACTCTCAACCGACACAATCACCTTTTCCTTGGTCAAGGGAAAGACCGCACAGTCGAGATGATAGAGGAAAGGGTCATTCTGTTCCAAGGCAATGACATTCATCCCGAACGACTCCTCCATCCATTCATAGCTTTTCCTTTCGGAGCGCATGCCATATCCCCCGATATAGATATTGTCACGCAGGTATTTCAGTTCGGCTTCTCCTTCAAAGAGATGAGGGCATTTGATGGTATTATAACCCAAACGACAGAAGAAGTCCATGCCCAAAACCTCCTCACCCCTGCGGTTGGCTACTCTGAAATTGGAGCCTATATACGTAGGCTCAGACATGTGGTGAAGCACTATGCCATTGTTGGATACGAACACCAAGTCCTGCAATCCGCAGTCACTTGTAGAGGGCAGAAGATACACAAATCCATAGCGTGAGAGGAAAGAATAAACCTCCCACAGCTCATGTATGGCTTCCGTAAGATTCACGGATATTTCCTGTTCCGAATATGTTTCCATCCATGCGTTATTCCTTATTGATGTGTCGTAACTCACGGGGATATTCATCATGTATAATGGATATTGTATTCCCATAATAAGTTGTTAATGTCTGTATCTGTTATTAATATTTTTTCTTTCTGAAGATTAATGTTGTAATGTTAAGACCGAACATATACTTATGAGATATATCCTCGCTCATTGCCTTCACCAGTCGGAGACCGATGCCTTGGTTGCTCTCGTCGGTTGTCTTACTATTGTTGAAGGCAGTGGGCGAGAAGGGTTTGCCGGCATCCTTCAGTCGCACCTCCATACGGTCGGGGAAGTCGGTTATCAGTACCTCGAAGCATCCGCCGTTAACCCTGTCTGAACAATGTTTGAGGATATTGCATATCAGTTCCTCGCAGCAGAGAATGGCTCTGTTGGTCTTTTCCTCGCCCATTTCCACCAAGGTGGCGAATGCCCTCACATCGAGCAAGGCCTGTTTTACCGATTCAATGTCGTAGTTGATGCATAGTTTTGTAGACACCTCATTGGGTAGCAGTGGCAATAACAGTAAGCGGCTCCTGAGTTTGCTCCTCTTGGATAAGATAAATGTAGTGAGCATCTGTATGGCGGCGAGTATGGCCATGCCTATGGGGAACGCCCACCAAAACCAGTCCTTGTTGATAGTGGCGGCTGCAAACGGTACGGCGATGAGTGCTATGGCCTGCAGGATGTTGAACACTATTGACAGACGCTTAAATCCTAACAGGGCGTGAATCCTGGTGTTGACGTATATAATAAAATATGGTATAAGCACAAGGCTTATTATGCTCAGGTATCTATCCTCGCGCTCTACCGATTGGATGTCATATTCTCCAAATATATTGAGGAACATGGTGGGGACGAACACCATTGCGCATGTCACGACACCCACCAACACCACCATCAGTGTATTGCCCCTGCCGAGCAGTTGGCGAAACGACGAATAGTCGCCTTCGCCCAAATACATTCCTCCCGCACTCTCGTAAATCTCGTTGATGCCCTCGTTGATCATTGTACAAAATGCCAATATCTGAAGAGCCACTGCGATGACGAATAGCCCTGAGTCGCCATAATACTCCATCACGATATGGTTGATCAACAACGCTGTCACTCCCGACGACATCATGCCAAGCGTAAGTGGGAGTCCTTCGCTGAGGATATGCCTGAATATGGACAGGAAATTCTTGACCCTCGTAAAACCGAAACTGCACTTGCCGCTCCTGAGATAGGTAAGCAGAATGCCAAAACCGACGCACTCACTTATTATTGTGGCACAGGCTGCACCCCTTATTCCCATCCCCAAAGAGCCAATAAACAGGAAGTCAAGACCGGCATTGACGACAAGGGTTACCAACATTGATAAAGTGACACGTTGTGGATTGCCGTCGCTGTTGGCAAACAAGCATAGCACCACCATTGGAGCCTGGACAATGAAGGCGCCAAGCATCACACTCACATAATCCCAAGTGAGTGAATAAATGTGAGGAATGTCTCTGTCGGCAAGCAAAGATATGAGATTGTCGAAGAACAAAGTGCAGATACCCACAAGTGTTAATATGATGGCAATGCTTGATATGAATGCCACCGTGAATTGCCTACTTGACGCAGAGAAGTCCTGCTTGGCAATGTCTTGTGCCGACAGGAAGCTCGCCCCCAAGGCAAAGAGCGTCATCACTGCATACATAAAACTGTCAAGCGGCATAAACAGGTTGATGGCCGACAAAGCGTCAGGCCCCAAGTACTGGCTTGCCACTATGCCGTCGGTCATTGTTCTCACTTGCTGCATTATGCTTGTAAGTATCGACACTGCGAGAAAGCTGCGGAATGTCTTGTCGATTATATAGTCTTTCTTCATAATATGCAATTAATCGATTGCAAAGGTAGCAATAATTATTGAAATGGGAGAAATTTATTCTGATATTTTTTGTGTCATTCGTTCAAAAACAAGTCAAATAATTAAAAAATATGCCGAACCTACAAAAAAGTGAGTCCAAAATATGCCCGATAAAATCATTGTTTTTCCTTGGAAGGGCGACATAACATAGCACAGGGCTACGCTTTGTCATGAATCAGTGAGGCCAGTCAAAATGGTCTGTCATAGTCCAAAAATGTAAAAATGCGATTTTGAGGTACTTCCTCAGAGAGCTAAAATGTCTCTCCGAGGTAGTGATAGAGGAGCTTCACCTGCAACTTCTTTAAGGCTGCGGTGTAGTCGATGTCAGGACAATATGCCTGGGCAAGCTCTTTTTTTGTTGTATAGATCATAGTGGTACTGGGATTTTTATTTTGTTATTGATGTGATTATTATGTGTGCAAAGGTAATACTTTTTCACGAGAATCTGTGACGTTGGGTCTCAAAATTGCAGACGTTGGAGAGAATAATCTGAGACGTGTGGGAAGAGGACGTGAGAGGAATTAGGAATTAGGAATTAGGAATTAGGAATTAGGAATGAGGATTGAGGAATGAAGAATTTTTTAAGCCGTGGATTTCTGTGCCTAACAAAATCTGTGATAATCCAACCTTATTTTTTCATCTGTGGAAATCTGTGGATAAAGGAATGTTGAACAATTATAATTATGGAGGACAAATATTGTTAGACTCCTAAAACAATAGATGGGCTAATTCATAAATTTTTGATAATATCAAAGCGTGGGAAATAATCGTAATTAATGTAAAGACATGCGGAGGTTTTCATTATTTGCATTATCTTTGCAACCGAAATGAAGCGGATGATGTTCTTGTATGCATTTTGCATGGTGGTAAACATGTTGTGCGGGCAGCGCACTTGCGTTGTGGCAGATATGTTCACTCACATTCCGATTGGGAATGTGAGGGTGATAGCCGACCATTATGAGAGCAAGGCTGTGAGAACCAACTACAAGGGCGAATTCGATATCACTTCCTCTGATTTCAAACATCTCACTTTTATAGCCAGTGGATATATGCGCAGGGTGCTCGATTTGAATGAGATAGGTGATACCATATTTCTCATTGCCAATGACAACCGTCTTGACGAGGTGGTGATATATGGCAAGGAACCTATGAAATCATCAGCAGTAGCCAGTTGGGGAGCAAAGCTTAGGGAGCAAGGCAAGTCGATGCCCAAACCCTCGGGTCATGACTTCCTGAGCATCTTCCGTCGCAAGGTGTCGGCAAAGAAACGCCGGGAGCGAATGAAAGCTATCGAGAACTATTAGAGACCTCTTATAATTGTCATTCTACATTAACAAAGTAGAGTTAATAGCTGTGCAGGCTTGATGAGGCTGAGGGCAGGAGATTGACACCCCACCAGCACATCTGCAGTAAGAGAAAACCGATGATGAGGATGAGATAGGAGAGGACGTCATGGCACGAAGATGTCTTCACCCTGCAGCTGCGGCGGTGGATATACACGAGATATGCACACCATGTGGCTGCAGCCCATGTCTCCTTGGGGTCCCAAGTCCAATAGCTGCCCCATGCCTGCTTAGCCCAGATGCAACCCGAGACCATGCCGAAGGTGAGCAGAGACATACCGATGTTAACAAGTTGGTCGGTGGTGGCGAGATACTTGCCGCTATGCCGCCACAGTCCCCCCACAGCCAAGAGGAAGGCGCAACCGAAGACACTGTAGGAGAATATATACACCGTTACGTGGGGCACAAACCATGCACTCTGCAGCGCCGGCATCAGACTCTGGTCGTGTATCTCGGGATTGAGGATGTTGATGCAGATGAACACTGCCGCCACTATCAGTGAAAATAACTGAATCCACCGGTATCTCCATCTGATATAAACTATCAGAGCTGCCACCATCATGAACAGCGAATACCACAGTCGTGTCTCGCCGAGAGTGCGTAGAGGCGGGCGCTGGAGACTTGTCCACAGTCCGCCGATGAACACGGCATACACCACTATCCCTGCCACCATAGCCCACAGGCTCCACCTGCTGCATCTCTCGTCATGTCGAAATGCAGCAACAGCCCCGATTGCCCACAATGCCATGGCAGCCAAGGCAAATATCATATATACATCCCAACTAATCATCACTCTTTAATTTTTTAATCTCGCCATTGCCCCCAAGAGCAATAGCGACAACCCTGCCAGCATAGGATATTTCATCGGTTGCCTCTCCACCATCATCAGGCATGTATTAACTTCGCCGCTGCTGCCTTCAGGGTTGAAATCCACGAGATAGATGTCCTCGCCTAATCCCATGGAGTGGGGCGCGTTTACCGCCACCTCGGTCACTTCTTTGCCGTCGATAATCACTGTGGCAGCATACTGCGTAGGGGTGGCGTCGGCAGCATCGCGCTCTATCCTGAAATCCTTGAGTCGGAGCGAGTAGGGCAGTCGCACAGTGCGATAGTCACAGTCGAAGGCTTCGTTGGTGGCATATCCATTAGTCACCATCACCCTCAGTTCCTCGTTGAGGCAAGCCCCTGCAAGACCGCTCACCAATGCGAGCCAAATGCCCACGTGGGTGGCGAGAAAGGCCCAATCACTAATCACACCTTTTGTCTTCATCCTGTGGATGATTACAAGCGACAGATGAACCACGAGAGCCACGAGCAAGGCCACGAACACTGGTGACGACTGGAAGCTCCATTCCGCGGGCATGCATCCACCCGCCACGCAAACCGCAGCCGTCAATCCGATGAGCCAGCATGCCATCGATTGCGAGCGCAATGCCCTCATCCATCTGTGTAATTTATGTAAGTCATTCATTCTGGCTGCAAATATAAAAAATAAAAATGAAAGCAGATAATAAAATGTATAATTAAAATGCAAAGAAATCATAAATTGCTCCCAAAAAGCACGGAGTGCCATAAGATATTTGATAATGGTTAAATATAATTAAGGTTAATCACTTTGTGGACCACAAAGTTGTGAACCTCGAATATTATATGTATCTTTGCAGAAAAATAAAATATATTTTTGTATGGATGAACCGTTCATATTTTTTTAATCTTAAACAACAATAAAGAAATGGAAACCAAGATACCGCAGGAATGGAATAAGTTTTATCTGAAGGATGTGTCGTTTGTGAATATCATGACACGACGCATCTTCAACGTGCTGATAGTGGCAAATCCATACGACGCCTTCATGCTGGAGGACGACGGACGTGTGGACGAGAAGATATTTGACGAGTATATGGATCTGGGATTGAGATACCCGCCCACGTTCCGACAGGTGAGTACGACGGAGGAGGCCAACGAGGTGCTGCGCAATACTGCCATCGACCTCGTGATATGTATGCCGGGTAATGCCGACAACGACGCCTTTGACGTGGCGAGACAGGTGAAGCAGGACTCACCCGACATACCGTGCGTGGTGCTGACGCCTTTCTCGCATGGTATAACGCGACGCATGCAGGACGAGGACCTCTCGATGTTCGACTACATCTTCTGCTGGCTTGGAAACACCAACCTCATCCTCTCGATAATCAAACTGATTGAGGACAAGATGAACCTCGACCACGACATCCAGGAGGCGGGAGTGCAAATGATTCTGCTGGTGGAGGACGGTATCAGGGATTATTCGTCGATTCTGCCCAACCTGTACAATTATATCCTGCAGCAGAGCAAGAATTTTTCGCAGGAGGCGCTCAATCCCCATGCCGCCGCACAGCGCAAGAGGGGGCGACCGAAGGTGGTGCTGGCAAGATGCTATGACGAGGCGATTGCCATATTCGAGAAATATCACGAGAACACATTAGGAGTGATAAGCGACACGCGATTCCCTATCCACGGCATGATGACCGACGACAGGAAGGGCATAGGATATTCTCCCGAGAAGATGGAGAAAGACCCCGAGGCAGGACTCAAACTGCTGCGCGAGATAAGGAGCAGGGACGAGTTTGTGCCGCTCATATTGCAGAGCTCGGAATCGGCAAACCGCCAGAAGGCCGAGAGGGAGCACTTCCGCTTTGTGGATAAGACATCCAAGAAGATGAGTGTTGACCTGAGGCATATACTTGAGGAGCACATGGGATTCGGCGACTTTATCTTCCGCGACCCCAACACTCATGAGGAGATAATGAGAATAAGGTCGCTGAAGGAGTTGCAGGACAATATCTTCAAGATACCCAACGACTCGATGCTCTACCATATCTCTCGCAACCACATGAGCCGATGGCTGTGTGCAAGGGCCATCTTCCCCGTGTCGGCATTCCTGAAGCATGTGACGTGGAGAAAGCTGCAGGACGTGGATGCCCACCGACAGATTATCTTCGAGGCCATTGTGCAGTATCGCCACATGAAGAACATCGGAGTGGTGGCAGTGTTCGACCGCGGAAAGTTTGATGCCTACAGCCACTTCGCCCGTATCGGCGATGGTTCGCTCGGCGGTAAGGGTAGGGGATTGGCATTCCTCGACAATGTGATAAAGAAGCATCCGGAGCTCAACCAATTTACCGGAGTGTCGGTGAGCATACCGCGCACGGTGGTGCTCTGCACTGATATCTTCGACGAGTTTATGGACAAGAACAACCTCTATCATATTGCCCTGAGCGACGCCTCGGACGACGAGATACTGCAGCATTTCCTCAGGGCGCAGTTGCCCGACTCGCTGATTGCCGACTTCTTCACCTTCTTTGATGCGGTGAAGTCGCCGATAGCCATCCGTTCGTCGTCGCTGCTTGAGGACAGTCATTATCAGCCTTTTGCGGGAATATATTCCACATACATGATACCCTATCGCGAGGATAAGTATGAGATGCTGAGGATGCTGGCTTGCGCCATCAAGGGCGTGTATGCATCGGTGTATTACAAGGACTCGAAGGCATATATGACTGCCACGAGCAATGTGATAGACCAAGAGAAGATGGCTGTGATACTGCAAGAGGTGGTGGGACATCAGTATGGCGACCACTACTATCCTAACTTCAGCGGTGTGCTGCGCTCTATCAATTATTACCCCATCGGCGACGAGAAGGCTGAGGAGGGTATTGCAAGTCTGGCATTGGGATTGGGAAAATATATCGTGGATGGCGGACAGACCTTGCGCGTGAGTCCGTATCATCCCCACCAGGTGCTGCAGACAAGCGAGATGGAGACTGCCTTGAGGGACACGCAGACGAGATTCTATGCCTTGGACATGACCAACGTGAGCGAGGACTTCAAGGTGGACGACGGATTTAATATCAAGAACCTGAGAGTGAAGGAGGCCGACAAGGACGGGTCGCTCAACTATATAGCATCGACCTACGACCCTTACGACCAAGTGATACGCGACGGTATATATGAGGGCGGACGCAAGATTATCTCCTTCTGCGGGGTGTTGCAGCAGGGGGTATTCCCATTGCCCGAGTTGCTGCAGATGTCGCAGTTGTTTGGTGAGCAGGAGATGAAGCGCCCGGTGGAGATTGAGTTTGCATGTAATATCAACAACGACAAGACGGGGGAATTCTATCTGTTGCAGATTCGTCCGATTGTGGATAGCAAGCAGATGCTTGAGGAGGACCTGACGAAGATTCCCGACGAGCAATGCCTGTTGCGCTCGCACAACTCGCTCGGGCATGGTATCAGTGAGGATGTGACGGATGTGGTGTATGTGAAGGTGGATGATAATTTCACGGCAGTGAACAATCCCGATATTGCTATGGACGTGGAGAGAATCAACCGCAAGTTCCTCGACGAGGGCAAGAGCTATATACTCGTAGGACCGGGACGCTGGGGATCGAGTGACCACTGGCTTGGCATACCGGTGAAGTGGCCGCATATCTCGGCAGCCAAACTGATTGTGGAGTTGGGATTGAAGAACTATAGGGTGGATCCAAGTCAGGGAACGCACTTCTTCCAGAACCTCACTTCCTTCGGTGTGGGATATTACACCATCAATCCATACAACAATGACGGCATCTTCCGTCAGGACATCCTCGACGCCATGCCAGCTGTGGAGGAAACGCAATACGTGCGCCACGTGAGATTCGACCATTCGATTAAGATCATGATGGATGGAAAGAAACAGGAGGGAGTGGCGTTGATATAAAATAAAAAAGCCCTGCAAATCGCAGGGCTTTTTTATATAATAAATATCAATTGTATTTCAGAATCTGTCCTGGCATGAGGCGGATGTTCCTGCCAATGCGGTTGAGACGGCAAATCTCGTCGATGGTAGTTCCACGCTTGCGGGCAATCGATGCGAGGGTCTCGCCACGCTTCACCTTGTGGAATTTCACATCCTTGGCATAAGTAGCCTCAGGAGCGGCAATTGCCAATTCGGTATCCTCGTCTGCCTCGATTTTACCCTTGCCTCCTACGCCACGCAGACGGTTGGCAACGATAGACTCCTTCTGGTATGTGTCGCGATAGAACATATAATAGTCTCCTACAACATCCTGGTTCTTGAAGTCGAACATAAGTGCTGGATTGAGAGCTACACCGCAGAGGCGTGTCTCGAAGTGGAGGTGAGAACCAGTGCTTCGTCCGGTGTTGCCTCCAAGACCGATGGGCTGTCCTGCTTCCACTATCTCGTCTTCAGCCACAAGGTGCTTTGACATGTGACCATAGATAGTCTCAAGGCCATTGCCATGACGTATGACCACATACTTGCCATATCCGCCAGCTTCATACTTCACCATGCGCACCTTGCCACTGAAAGCAGCACGGATGGTGTCGCCGATATACACCTTGACGTCGATACCCTTGTGCCGACGTCCCCAGCGTGCACCGAAGTTGGATGTCACCACGCGGTTGTCGGTAGGCATGCAGAATCCACGGAGATTAATCTTGAATGTATCGGGGAGGGCTGTCGCACGATGGGCATAAATATTGTTCCAATCCTCATAGAGATCGGCGGCAGGAGTTTCTGCCTGCTCATTAAGAATGAGCTGGTGGAGTGCTACAGAATCGACAGCCTTCATCTTTCTGTCTATTGGGGCTTGGCGCGCGAGCAGGTCCTGAGCCATCACTGGAAGGGACGTCATAGACGCCAATGCCAATATTGCTAATGTCTTCAGTTTTCTAAATCTCATAATTTGTTTAAGTTATTGAATCAAGTGCTTCTAAAACGAGCATTGTCCGGTTATCAAGGTGGGCTTAAATATTAATTACAATCCAATTACAATTCTTGCCCAAATATGCCGATTTTGTAAAATCGACGTTGCAAAGTTAGTAAAAAATCCCCAAAGTTGTTCTTTTTTGGGCTCACTTTATAGCTTATTTAACATTTTAAGGTGGTTTCTTACGGCTTATTAAGTGTTTTCGAACACAAATTGAGTATATTAACAAATAAACTTCGAGCCTCTGTGTTTAATCTACGAAATAGCCGACCAATCGATATTTGTCTTTTTCAGTTCGCGAAGTCGGTTCCACAGCATTGCATGTTCGGGTAGATTGCAGTCGGGATCCTTGGTGATGATGTCCTGGGCCTCGTCGCGAGCCAACTGCACGAGGAGTCCGTCGCGTGCAATATCGGCTATCTTGAGGTCGAATGCCATACCGCTTTGCTGGGTACCTTCGAGGTCACCGGGACCGCGCAGTTTGAGGTCGGCTTCGGCAATGCGGAATCCGTCGTTAGTGTCGCACATGATGTCAATCCTCTTGCGCGTGTCCTCGCTAAGCTTGTATGGGGTGACGAGAATACAATAGCTTTGGTCGGCACCACGTCCAACACGTCCGCGCAACTGATGGAGTTGGGACAAGCCGAATCGTTGTGCCTCAAGGATGACCATCACCGAGGCGTTGGGCACATTCACTCCCACCTCAATCACAGTGGTGGCAACGAGCATCTGTGTCTCGCCGATGACGAAGCGTTGCATCTCCTCCTCCTTGTCCTTGGCTTTCATCTTGCCGTGTACCTTGCTCATGCGGAATTCGGGGAACACCTCGCGCAGAACCTCAAAGCCGTCCTCAAGGTTCTTGAGGTCGATCTTCTCGCTCTCCTCAATAAGAGGGAAGACTACATACACCTGTCTGCCCATGCCCACCTGACGACGTATGCTTTCGTAGAGGCGTGGCAGTTGGGTGTCGAAGACGTGTTGGGTTTGAACGGGTTTGCGACCGGGAGGCAGTTCGTCAATGACACTCACGTCGAGGTCGCCATAGAGCGTCATGGCGAGAGTGCGGGGAATAGGTGTGGCTGTCATCACGAGCACGTGGGGAGGAGTGGTGCTTTTGCCCCATAGTTTGGCACGTTGTGCCACTCCAAAGCGATGTTGTTCATCTACAACCACAAGACCGAGTTGCCAGAATATCACAGTGTCCTCGATGACGGCATGAGTGCCCACGAGGATATCTACCTTGCCAAGCGCAAGGTCGGATAGGATGGTCTGTCGCTTTTTGCCTTTCACCATTCCCGTCAGCAGTTCCACCCTGATGTCCATGTCGCCGAGAAACTGGCGTATGGTCTGCAGATGCTGTTCGGCGAGAATCTCAGTGGGTGCCATGATACAAGCTTGATAACCATTGTCGAGGGCTATGAGCATCGCCATGAGAGCCACAAGAGTCTTGCCGCTTCCCACGTCGCCTTGCAGCAGACGGTTCATCTGTCGTCCGCTTCCCACGTCAGTCCTTATCTCCCTGACGACGCGCTTCTGCGCCCCAGTGAGTTCGAATGGAAGATGATTGTGGAAGAAACCGTTGAACTTGTCGCCGATGCGTGAGAACACCAAACCACGATATTTGCGGCGGTGGTCGCTTGCATACCTTACTATATTAAGTTGCACATAGAAGAGTTCCTCAAATTTCAGTCGCACTCGTGCTGCCTCCAATGCCTTGGCATCGTAGGGAAAATGGATATTGCGCAAGGCAAAGTCGCGCGAGGCGAGGTTGCGCTTGTTGCGGATGAAGTCGGGGAGTGTCTCGGGGATGGGACAGGCTGCGGGGGACCCTGCAGGACTGATGGCAGCGATGTTGTCAAGACGTTCGAATAGTTTTCGCATTAGCTTCTCGATGAAGCGTGACGAATATCCTGCCTTGCGCATCTTCTCGGTGAGTGAGTAATAGGGTTGCATTCCCATGCCTTGTGTCTGCATTTCCTCTGCGGGGTCAACATCGGGTTGTGAAACGTTGATGCGGCCGTTGAAGACGTTGGGTTTTCCGAAGATGATGTATTCCTTGCCAATCTTATAGTTTGTCTTGGCATATTTACCACCGGCAAACCATGTGAGGTCCATAATGCTCTCGCCATCGGTGAAGTGGGCTACGACGCGCTCCTTTCTTGGACTTGTCTTGAATGTCTCGAATCCCATTATGTGCCCCTTTATCTGTATGTAGGGCATTTCGGTGGTCACCTCTCTGATGCGGTATATCTTGCTGCGGTCGATGTATTTGTAAGGAAAGTATTGCAGAAGGTCATTAAAGGTGTGGATGCCGAGTTCGTCTCTCAGCATCTTCTCCCTTTGAGGACCTACGCCTGGGAGGTATTTTATCTCGGTGTCGAGGATGGTGGGCATTCTTTCATTTTAGGCTCGGCGACGAAATCGCCGAGAACGGTGGCTGACGAACTTTAATTGACTTCGTCGAACGTTGTTTCTTTAATATTTTAATTTTTTAATTTCTTAAAATCGCCTCGGCGATTTTGAGATCAAACGGGGTTGTGATTTTGATGTTCTCACGATTGCCTTCAACGAGGGTGATAGTATCGCCAAGGGCTTCCACTACCGAGGCATCGTCGGTGAACATAGGAGTGAAGGGTTGGCGATAAGCACGCTTGAGCAGTTGGATGTCGAATGTTTGCGGCGTTTGCACAAGTCTGTATTCATCGCGTGACACCGTCCTGCTGTCGTTGTCTTCAAGATGGCGCACCGTCTCTACTACAGGTATGACGGGAATGACAGCACCTTGATGGCGTGCTGTTTCATAACATCTCGCAATTACATCTATTGATGGGAATGGGCGCACACCGTCGTGCACTCCCACCACGCCCTCGGCATTGTCGGGAATAAGTGACAGACCATTGCTCACCGAATGGAAGCGGGTTTCACCACCGTCGGCGATACTGTATCTCTCGTCAAACTGATACTCCTTGCACAGTGAGTGCCAGTAGTCCTGTTGTGATTTGGGCAGGACGAGGATGATATTAATATCGGCACTGTATTCGCGGAAACGGCGAATGGTACGCATGAGCACTGGCAGATTGCATACAGGAAGAAACTGCTTGGGAATATCACTCCCCATGCGCAGTCCCTTTCCGCCAGCCACTATAATGATATAATCCATAGCGAGCCTTATATCTTTAATACTTTAATATTTCAATATTTTTTAATTTTTCAATTCTTCCTCCAGGTGCTTATACATCATTCCCTCCCTGATAGGATCAACGGGTTTGCTGCCTGCAATCTGCTCAAGCAGTGTGTAGGCAAACTCCAACGAGGCTGCTGGACCCTCGCCTGTGGTGATGTTGGAGTCAACAGTTACCAAGTCGGCAGTATATTCTGCATCAGTCAGGAATTTCTCAAATCCAGGATAGCAGGTAGCTTTTTTGCCCTTGAGCAGTCCCAATCCGCCGAGAACAAGTGGAGCAGCGCAGATGGCTCCAATCTTCTTGTGTCTGAGGTTGTGCTCGATGAGCAGGTTGCGCAATCCCTGATGCTCGTTGAGGTTGGTGGCACCAGGCATTCCACCAGGAAGAACGAGCAAGTCGGCATCGGTAAATTTACACTCGGCAAATACCTTGTCTGCCTTGATAATCACGTTGTGGGCGCCCTTGACAAACTCGCTGCCTGTGATGCTCACTGTTACTACTTCAATTCCTGCTCGACGGAATACGTCAACTGGTGTCATGGCCTCAACTTCCTCAAAGCCATTTGCAAGAAATACATAAACCTTTGCCATAGTATATAAATTTAGATTTTTAACTTATAAATTACAATTTTCATTTAATAGCAGCGAGGTATTGCTTGATAGTCTCATGCAGTCCCATGTACAAGGCATCGCAGATGATGGCATGCCCGATGCTTACCTCGTCGGTCCATGGTATCATCTGATGATAGTAGTGGAGGTTGACAAGACTGAGATCGTGTCCGGCATTAAGTCCAAGTCCCTGTCGGCGTGCCTCCTCGGCAGCCTTGACAAATGGGGCAATGGCAGTCTCGCGGTCACGGAGGTAGTTGGCTGCATAGGGCTCGGTATATAGCTCCACCCTGTCGGCGCCACATTCCTTGGCATAAGCCACCATTTCCTCGTCGGGATCGACAAAGATGGATGTGCGAATGCCTGCCTCATTGAATCTTCCCACCACGTCGGTGAGGAATGACTTGTTGGTCTTGGTGTCCCAACCGTGATTCGACGTAATCTGATTGTCGGCATCGGGCACAAGTGTCACCTGTGTAGGTTTCACCTCAAGCACGAGGTCAATATATTTCGGGATTGGATTTCCCTCGATGTTCAATTCTGTTGTTATCCTGGGTTTTATATCCCTGACATCCTGGTATCTGATATGTCTTTCGTCGGGACGCGGGTGTACGGTTATACCCTGCGCACCGAATCGCTCGCAGTCAATAGCCACCATCTCGACATCGGGATTATTTCCACCGCGGGCATTGCGGATGGTGGCCACTTTGTTGATGTTTACGCTTAATTTCGTCATCTCTGCTAAATATTTTCAGTTTTTATTTTGTATTTTGAGCGAAAAGTATTACTTTTGCACTGCAAAGATAAGGTAAATCATTGGAATATCCAAATTAATTAATATTTTTTATATGACTGCACGCACATTAAAGTTTGCAATTTTTGGAAATAGCTATCAGGCAAAGAAGTCTGTAGCCATAGAAAGCATCATTCGTTGCCTCAATAATTACGGCGCTTACATCAGTATCGACAGTGAGTATTATCACTTCCTTGTAGAGGAACAGAAAGTTAAGGTTGAGGTCAACAAGGTGTTCCGTGGTGATGACTTTGACTCCGACTTCGTCATATCCATGGGTGGCGACGGCACATTTCTGAAATCGGTGAGCAGGGTGGGCGAGAAGTCAATACCCATCATTGGCGTGAATATGGGTAGGTTAGGATTCTTGGCGGATGTATCCCCCAATGATTTTCGTTGTTGCCTTGAATCATTATATTCGGGCGAATATACAGTAGAGAACCGCACATTGATGGAGGTAGTGGCTAATGCGGATTTTGCTGGCAGCAAATATGCCCTGAATGATGTGGCTATCCTCAAGCGCGACAATGCCTCGATGATATCCATTCATACCGACATCAACGGCAACTATCTCACCACATATCAGGCCGACGGACTTGTCATAAGCACTCCTACGGGCAGCACTGCATATTCCTTATCTAATGGCGGACCGATTATTGTCCCTGGCACAAAAGTGTTCTCGCTAACCGCCGTGGCTCCCCATAGTCTAAATGTGCGTCCGATGGTCATTGCCGACAATTCGGAATTGACATTCCAGGTGGAGTGTCGCAGTTCCCACTTTCTACTTGCCATTGACGGACGCTCAGAGACATTGCCTGAAGGCTCCACCTTTTCCATACGTCGCGCCCCGTTCAGCGTGAAGATAGTAAAGCGTCCAGGCAAGCGTTATTACGACACACTGCGGGAGAAGATGATGTGGGGAGCTGACCCAAGAAATTGATTCTTTTATTATATTATAAGGTGGAAGTGTTAAACTAATGTTAAACACTGAAAAAGTCATTGTCATATCGCAGAAATGTCTTACCTTTGCAGCGTACTATTAAAGTAGTACACTATAACAGAAGTAAACATAACATTAAAAAGTAAGACAATGATACAAGTAAAGAACATCACATTCAGTTATCCTGGAACACGCAGAAACGTGTTTTCGGATTTTAGTCTTGAACTCAAAGAGAACAACATCTACGGTTTGCTCGGCAAGAACGGAACCGGCAAATCTACTCTATTATATCTTATCAGCGGACTTCTGCGTGCGAAGAACGGTGAGGTTGTGGTGGACGGAGTGAACAGCAACGACCGCAATCCCAATATCCAAAAGGACATATTTATCGTGCCAGAGGAGTTTGACATGCCAAGCATCACTCTCGACATGTATGTGAAGTTGATGGAACCATTCTATCCCAATTTCTCCAGAGACTTATTGGAGAACTGTCTGAAGGACTTCGAACTTCCTCACTTCCATAAGCTCAACGAACTGTCGATGGGTCAGAAGAAGAAGGTGTTTATGAGCTTCGCGCTCGCCTCGGGTACAAGAATCATGCTGATGGACGAACCGACAAACGGTCTTGACATCCCCTCGAAGACTCAGTTTCGCAAGGTGATTGCCAATAACATGTCGGACGACCGCATACTGATCATCTCCACACACCAAGTGCATGACGTGGAGTCGCTGCTCGACCATATCCTCATCCTCAACCAGAGCAACATGCTGCTCAATGCCTCTACGGCAGACATCTGCGAGAAATATTCATTTGAATATCGCAACCCGCAGGAAATGGACGAGACAGTTATATATGCAGAACCAACCCTCCAGGGCAACGCAGTGATAGCCAAGCGCAATGAAGGCGCAAAGGAGACGAATATCAATCTCGAACTGCTATTTAATGCTGTGGTGGAAGGAAAGTTGAAGATTGAAGGTTGAAAAATGAAGATTGAAAATTGAATAATTAAAAAATAATAAGATTTATGAAAACGATATTTGATACAAATAGATTTATGAATCTCTTGAAATATGAGATTTTCACTGAGTCAAAAGGATTTGCCCGTGGCGCAATAGGATTGACAGTAGGACTTGCATTCTACTTTATGGCAAATCTATATTTCCATAAGGAGATGCTGATGTCCAACCTCGATTACTTTGATGTAATGTATGAAAACTTCTCCGGCGGAGCTATTTGTGTGGGATTCGCACTGATGATGGTGGCTGGATGCAGCATCTTCAAGAACATGATAACCAAACAGCAGAGAATAAATTTCCTCTCACTTCCAGCTTCTAATTTGGAGAAATATCTGGCACGCTTCATTTGGGTGAACATTGGCTATCTTGTGATATTTATCATATCGCTTTGCCTTTCAGATATCCTGCTGGCCATCTTCTCGGCAGTGCTTGGACTGGGAGTGCATGGTTCGGTGGCAGCAGTATTCTTCGAACATTTCTTTGACTCAGCACCGCTGAGGATAAACGGCAGTTTGCTCAATCCCAATTACTTCTATGTAATGCTCTTCACTGTATTCCTTTTTATGCAGTCGTCATGGACATTCTTCGGCGCTTTATTCCGCAAGAACGCATGGTTGTGGACATTGTGCTTGCAGGTCCTCTTTGGCACATCATGGGCGATGATTGTATCAGGAGACTCATGTATAGCTGCCGCTTGGCTTGAATTCTATAAGGCAGTAGGTAAGGATCCATTCTTCTGGATTCACATCATCTTCGCTATCGCTGTTTCAGTGTTGATGTATTGGGGAAGCTATAAGTTATTCTGCCGTATGCAGGTGGTAAATAACAAGTGGATAAACATTTAATAGATAGGAGGTTGATATGAATTTCACGAATGACAAGGCGATATACATACAGATGGCTGACCGCCTCTGCGACGAGATCCTTGCTGGAACATACAAGGACGACGACCGAATACCCAGCGTCAGGGAGTATGCCGTGATGCTGCAGGTGAACACCAATACGGCAGTCAAGGCATACGACCAGTTGGCGCGCGACGGTATCATCTACAACAAGCGCGGATTGGGATACTTCGTCACTGCCGGTGCGAAAAAGGAAATCAAGAAGGCGAGAAAGCAGGAGTTTATGAAGCAGACACTGCCCGAAATGTTTCGCCAGATGAAGTTGTTGGACATCACAATAGAAGATATACAGAAATTATGGCAACAATAATCACAATTTTAACATTAATTATGCTTGTCTTTTGCAGCTAATTCGTAGTTTGGTGCGTCTAACGTGTAAATTAGTAGATAAAAAACATAGAATTATGAGTATTATACATCTTAAGGACATCAACAAGACCTATCAGGGTGCACAACCGCTGCACGTTCTCAAGGGCATCAACCTCGATATCGAGAAGGGGGAGTTTGTATCCATCATGGGTGCATCGGGTTCTGGTAAATCCACATTATTAAATATATTGGGTATTCTCGACAACTACGACACCGGTGAGTATCTGCTCAACGATGTGCCCATCTGGAATCTTAGTGAGACTAAGGCTGCGGAATATCGTAACAAGATGATAGGTTTCATCTTCCAGTCGTTCAACCTCATCCCGTTTAAGACGGCGGTAGAGAACGTTGAGTTGCCACTGTTCTATCAGGGAGTGGGCCGACGCAAGCGCCACCAGATGGCAATGGAATATCTCGACCGACTGGGATTGACACAGTGGGCCAACCACTATCCCAACGAGATGTCGGGAGGTCAGAAGCAGCGTGTGGCTATCGCGCGAGCACTCATCACCCGCCCGCAGATAATTCTTGCCGACGAACCGACAGGAGCGCTCGACTCGAAGACCAGTGTGGAGGTGATCAACCTGCTGAAAAAGCTCAACGAGGAAGAGGGTATAACTATTGTTGTTGTGACTCACGAAGGCGGTGTGGCAAATGAGACCAACAAGATTGTGCATATCAAGGACGGACTCATCGGAGAAATCGAGGACAACTATGATCATCATGCCAACCGTGGTTTCAAATAAATCACTACATCTCCCTATACAACCCTTCATCAAATACAACAATGATAGAATTATTCAAAGAAATCTGGAGCACAGCCAAGCGAAACAAGCTCCGCACGTCGCTCACGGGATTTGCCGTGGCATGGGGAATATTCATGCTGATATTCCTCTTGGGAGCCGGCAACGGACTCATCAATGCCAATCTCGATCAGTCGGGACGATTCCTCGCCAACTCGATGAAGATATTCGGTGGGCAAACCTCTAAGGCTCATAAGGGACTTAAGGAGGGAAGACCAATCTCGCTCAATGAGCGCGATGTGAATATGACAGACAAGACATTCGATGAAAACACCGAGGCTGTAGGTTCGGTACTCTCGCAGTATGGAGTGAACATATCGCTCGGCGAGAACTATATCTCGGCACAAAACCTCAATGGTGTGTATCCCTCAGAGGCTGATATCAACAAGCGCGAGGTTATTTCAGGACGCTTCATCAACGACATAGATATGAAAGAACGCCGTAAGGTGATAGCCTTATGGCAAACGCAAGCCAAGGAATTAGCCCATGACTATCTCTCTCTCGTCGGGCGCGACGTAAAAGTGGGTGACTTGGTGTTTAAGGTGATAGGTATAGTGAAGGATGACAAGCAACAGCAAAATAATGATGCTTTCATCCCCTATACCACCTTGAAAACAATCTATGCCAAGGGTGATGAGGCGGGGAACATACAGTTTGAAATAAAAGGTCTTGTCACCGAAGAACAGAACAAGGAATTCGAGCGCAACTATCGCGCTCATCTCAACATACAGCATGACGCTGCCCCAGACGACGAGTCGGCGGTGTATATCTGGAACAGATACATGGACAACATACAGATGGCGCAAGGTATAAGTATTATTCGCACTGCATTGTGGGTCATCGGACTGTTCACCCTTCTGAGCGGTATCGTGGGTGTGTCGAACATCATGCTCATCACCGTGAAGGAGCGCACACGCGAGTTTGGAGTGCGCAAGGCGATAGGAGCAAAGCCATGGCAGATACTCAAACTTATCATTATCGAGAGCGTCATCACCACCGCCATCTTCGGATACATCGGAATGCTTTGTGGTATTGCTGCAAACGAATATATGGATGCGACGATAGGGCATGAGGTGGTGGACACAGGACTCTTCCAGGCAACGATGTTCCTCAATCCTACAGTAGGATTGGATGTCTGCATACAGGCAACCCTCGTCATCATCATTGCCGGAACCATTGCCGGACTCATTCCCGCACTGAAGGCCTCAAGGGTAAGACCGATAGAGGCACTGAGGGCTGAATAAATAGAGTGGGCGCAGGGGAAATTTAATTTTTTAATCCTTTAATTCTTTAATTTCAAATGAAATTCGACATAGATACTTACCGCGAGATTATCGACACGATCACCCGCAACAAGAGTCGCAGTTTTCTTACTGGGTTCGGAGTGTTCTGGGGAGTGTTTATGCTCATCGTACTTATTGGCGGTGGACAGGGACTCAAGGAGATGCTGCAGAAGAACTTCGCGGGATTCGCCACCAACTCGGCAATGATATGGACGCAGAATACCACCAAGGCATACAAGGGATTCCGCAAGGGACGATATTTCTCGATGGTAGAGAAAGATATGACACGTCTGCGCCAACAGGTGCCCGAACTCGATATTATCACCCCAGTGATGTTCGGTGGCAAGAAGAATGCCGTGAAGGGCGAGCACTCTTTCTCGGCAAACGTGTCGGGAGTGAGCTATGACTATGCCGACGTAACTTCCCCCATCTTGTACTACGGACGCTTTCTCAATGAGATGGATGTTCGTGAAGCTCGCAAGGTGTGCGTAATAGGTAAGGAGGTGTATAAGAAACTGTTCCCCGGTGGCGGCGACCCTTGTGGACAGCGCATTCGTCTCGACTCTACATATTATCAGATTGTGGGAGTGGATTACAAGGTGAGTGGCATCAGCATCAACGGACGCAACGACCAGATAGTGTCTATCCCATATACCGTATTCCGCAAGGCATACAACTCGGGCGACCAGATTCATAGTCTCGCCGTGACGGCCAAACCGGGAGTGGTGATGAGTACAATCACCGACCGTATGCGCACGGTGATAGCAAGGGCGCACACTGTCGATCCAACCGACGAGAAGGCGGTAACCGTGTTTAATACCGAGATCATGTTTGCCATGCTAGACAATCTCTTTAATGGTGTCAACTTCCTGATATGGCTTGTGGGTATAGGAACATTGCTTGCCGGAGCCATCGGTGTGTCGAATATCATGATGGTGACGGTGAAGGAGCGCACCACGGAGATAGGCATACGACGTGCCATCGGTGCCACACCTAAGATGATTCTCTCGCAGATTATTTCGGAGAGTATGTTATTGACAATAGTGGCGGGAATGAGTGGTATTCTCTTCGGTGTTTGCATATTGCAGATGATAGAGATGGCGAACACTACCGACGGTATAGTAGGGGCACATTTCCAGGTGGGATTCTGGACGGCTATTGCTGCAGCGCTGCTGTTGAGTTGTCTCGGTGGACTTGCCGGTCTTGCCCCGGCATGGAGGGCAATGAGCATCAAACCAGTGGATGCAATGAGAGACGAGTAGAAAATTGAAATATTGAAATATTGAAAAATTGAAATATATGAAAAAGTACAGAAAACTGATTGTTGCGGTCATCATTGCCGTAATCTTCATCGGAACATTCGTGTTCCTTTATCAGAAGTCACAACCGACTCCTGTTGTTTACAATGAATTTACTCCTGAGTTGAAGGACATCCAGAAGACTACCGTCATCACAGGAAAGATTGAACCCCGCAACGAGGTTACGGTGAAACCGCAGATAAGCGGTATCATTACCGAACTCTACAAGGAGGCTGGCGACATGGTGCAGCAGGGCGAGGTGATCGCAAAGGTGAAGGTTATCCCCGACATGGGACAGCTTTCTTCGGCTGAGGCCCGTGTGCGCCTTGCCGACATCAACCTCAAGCAGGCTCAGGTGGATTTCTCCCGCGAGGAGTCGCTCTATAAGCAGAAGTTGGTGAGTGCCGACGAGTTTGACAAAATCAAGCAGACTCTACGTCAGGCAAAGGAGGAGGTAGTGGCAGCACAGGATGCTCTCGACGTTGTGAAGAACGGTGTGTCGAAGAGTAATGCCAGTGCCAGTTCAACGCTCATCCGCTCCACTATCACCGGTCTCATCCTCGATGTACCTGTAAAGGTGGGTAATACTGTTGTGCTCAGTAACACCTTTAACGACGGTACCACTATTGCCACTGTGGCTAATATGAACGACCTTATCTTCCGTGGAAATATCGACGAGACGGAGGTGGGACGATTGGTGGAAGGTATGCCGATGAAGATTACCGTTGGAGCATTGCAGGACCTCTCGTTTGAGGCAAATCTTGAGTATGTGTCTCCCAAGGCAGTGGAGAGCAACGGAGCCAACCAGTTTGAGGTGAAGGCGGCAGTGCATGTCATCAAGGGTGGAAAGATTCGTTCGGGATATAGTGCCAATGCCGAGATTGTGCTTGCCAAGGCCAGCAAGGTGTTGTCGATTCCCGAGAGTGCCATCGAGTTTAGTGGCGACTCCACCTTTGTATATGTTGTCAAGGGTTCTGGTGAGAAGAAGACCTACGACCGACGTGCCGTTACCACTGGACTGAGCGACGGTGTGAACATCGAGATCAAGAAGGGTATATCCGCCAAGGACAAGGTGCGCGGACCTCAGAAGGTGGCTGACACAAATAATAAATAACACATTGATATCTTCCTTAAGTTCCCCAAATATTAAAAATATATGAAAAAGGTATTTTCAATTATATCAGTTTTCTTGTTTGCGACATCACAGATGATGGCACAGGAGGCAAAGCAATGGACTCTGCAGGAGTGCATTCAGTATGCCCTCGACCATAATATCCAGGTGAAGCAGCAGCAGAACACCACTCGTCAGCAGAAGATTCAGCTCGACGACAACAAGGGAAATCATCTTCCTACTGTGGATGCATCCATCGGTCAGAATTTCTCCTTCGGACGTGGTCTTACGGCTCAAAATACATACGAGAACACCAATACTTCGAGTACATCGTTCCAACTCGGTGCCTCGGTGCCGCTTTTTGTAGGAGGAAAGATTGTGAATGCAGTTAAACTCTCGCAGCTCAACCTCGACGCATCTCTTGCCGACCTCGAAAGGGCGCAGGATGACATCCGCACTCAGGTGGCAAAGGCATACGTGCAGATTCTCTATGATATGGAGGTGAGCGATGTTGCAAAGCGACAAATTGCTATCGACTCTATGCAGGTGTATCGACTTGAGAGGATGATGGAGGCAGGAAAGGCCAGTCAGGCTGAGGTTTCGCAACAGAAGGCGACACTTGCGCAGAGCCGACTCACAGCCACTAATGCCGACAACAACTATCGTCTTTCGCTTTTGGCACTCTCTCAGCTTCTCGAATTGCCCACTCCCGAGGGCTTTTCTATCGTGAAACCTGATGTGGCTGCCATCACTCCGTTGAGTGGCAATGAGGGCAGTATCGTGGCTCCTGATGTCATCTACGCCGAGGCACTCGGTGTGAAGCCCCAAATAAAGGCAGAGCAACTGCGCCTTAAGGCAACCGACTTCAATATCAAGATAGCTCGTGCCGACTATATGCCCACGCTCTCTTTCTCTGCAGGACTTGGCACCAACTATTATAAGACGTCGGGATTTGAAGCCGATGGATTTGGCAAGCAGTTGAAGAACAACTTCAGTCAGTATCTCGGTCTAAACCTCTCCATCCCCGTGTTTAATCATTTCTCCACCCGCAACAAGATACGCACGGCGAAGATAGACCGCGAAAACCAGGTGCTGAAACTCGAGGATACCAAGAAGACGCTCTACAAGGAGATACAGCAGGTGTATTACAATGCAGTGGCTTCGGAGGCGAAATACACTTCAAGCCAACAGGCGGTGATGAGCAATTCGGATGCCTTTGCACTGATGAAGGCAAAATATGAGAACGGCAAGGCCAACATCACCGAGTTTAACGAGCAGAAGAACAACTTGCTCAAATCAGAGAGCGACATGGTGCAGGCAAAATATGAATACCTCTACAATTCCGCCCTCATCGACTTCTATCGTGGCAGGACTCTGAGTTTCTGACGCAACGACTAATGTTTTTGTGCTATATATTATATTTTTAACGAGACTGTGCATCCTATATGGTCGCAGTCTCGTTCTTTTCTTCTCCTGATAAAGAAATTATTTCATTCCGGTAACTCCTCATTGTTACGACTTTCATATTTCACACGACCACACCTTAGAATGTGCTCCTTGAGGTTTTCGTTCTGAATCAAGTCAAATATATCCTCATTTTTATGTCTTTGTAATAAACAAAGCATGACAAACAGTCAGCAAAGATTAAAATAATTATACTTTGCCGACATTATGGCATTTTTGCGGTTATTGGCACATGGATTGCAATATCTATTAGTGAAAGCGGAAGGCTACAAAGAGCAACAAAAGCTTGGAGGTAGCCGGAAGCAAAGAACATTAATAGTATAACAATATAAAAATAGGAGGTTATTATGTTACCAGTTATGAATTCAAACAGTTGGTTCCCAACAGTGTTCGACGACTTTTTCAACAGTGATTGGATGCCAAAGATGAAGGCCACAGCGCCGGCAGTCAACGTTAAGGAAGATGCAAAGGCTTACACTATGGAAGTGGCAGTGCCCGGTATCAAGAAGGAATTCTGCAGGGTAAACATCAATGCCGACGGCAATCTCGACATTGCCATCGAGAACAAGATGGAACACAAGGAGGAGGACAAGAAGCAGCACTACCTGCGTCGCGAGTTCAGCTACTCCAACTACCAGCAGACCTACGTGCTGCCTGACGACATCGTCAAGGACAACATCGCAGCCAAGGTGGACGACGGCGTACTGACTATCACAATGCCGAAGGTCACCAAGGACGATGTGAAGAAGATTCAGCGTCAGATTGACATAGCATAACGCTATGTATCACACCCAGACAGGCGAGGATTACACAGGTTAATCCCCGCCTGTTTTTGTTATGGTGTTATCTTATAGTGCACTTTTTTCTCTCCTTTGAGTTAAGTTGCTCGCGTGCGGTGCGTATGTCGAAATCCACCTTGGTCAGAGTGAAGTCGGGACAGTTGAATGAGTCGAGGTTGTCCATGTCGGTTTTTCTCGGATTGCGTTGTGGAAGGAGGAAAGGTTTTGTTATCTTGCCCTTATCGTCTATGGAAGCTATGTAGGCACGCGAGATGGTGCCGTCCTGTCCCTTGGATGAATATACAAACCAATGGCTATTACTGCTCCAGTTGTGATAGCTCTCCGACTTGTCGGTATTTACTTCCGTGAGGGGGCGTGTCTTACCTGTGTTAAGGTCCATGAGCCAAAGGTCTGACTCGCGCTGACTAACCGGGAAATTGCATCTCAAGGCAGTGCAATACATAAGCCATCTTCCGTCGTAAGAAGGGCGTGCAAGCACATAACTTCGGTCGGTGGCAGGACCATTGAGTAGTGTGTCAACCTTTTCGCCTAATTGTCCTGTCTTGGCATCAAAGGCGATGGCGCATAAACTGCATTTCACTTTTTCGTATTCTGCCGGTACGTTGCAGTTTTTAGATGTACTGAAATAAAGAGTTTTGCCGTCGGCAGAGAATGCGGGGAATATCTCCAAGTCGGCAGTGGAGAGTAGGGGAGAGAGGATAAGTTGACCTGTCTTTGTATCGAGCACCATCACGTCGCTAAACTTATGATACACTTCGAGGTTATGATCCTTGTCGGTAAAGAAACTCTGATGCACCGAGTTGACGGCGTAAGCACAGTATCTACCGTCAGGATGCCATGAGGCATAACTTCCGGCAGCCTTGGTAGAGTCGGTCTTTGTGTCATACCACGTTTGCTTGCCGTCCTTTTCCACAAGTGTTCCTCCGCCTTCACCTCTCACCTGCGTTGTGAATTGTCGGGGATTGGTGCGATTGGCAGTGTGGCAGTTGAAGCACTTGCCTGGCAATGCCGTTTCGGTCATCATGGGATATTCGTCAAATGAGTGAATATCTCGTTGGTATATACCGATGTTACCGCCCACCTCATATCCTGGTTGGATGCGTCGGTAAGTGATTCCGAAGTCATCAAGTGGATATTGGCTCACGTACATCTTGAATGTGCGGTATTCCTTCCATTGTCCGTCTTCTGTCTTGGCCCTAACGGTAATGTCGATACTGCCTCCGATGTTCTGTCGGGTGAGTTCGTGCCATTCGTCAACGTCCCATTCCGCCCATTCGCCTTGTATGTGAATCTCGCCTTGCTTGCTTCCCTTGGCTATGACATCCACCTTCACGCAACCGTTTTCCTCCACGTTGAAGTCCATGGGGGCAATGCCAGCGGGAATGGTCACGCCGATGTAGTCGGGATAGATATCCGGCAATCTGTCCACCTTCTCCGCATTATTAACGCTCTCTGTACAAGACACAAGAAGCGCCACAATCAATGTCCATATATACCCGTTAATATTCTTCATTCTTCATCCTTCATTTTTTATTTTTTATTTAGCCTCCCTCATCATTTTCTTCACATAGGCAGCATACGCCGACCCCGGCACATTGCCTTGTTGCTGTATGGCTTGATAGGCATCGGCATATCCGTAGGGCATTTGGCTATATCCGCCGTATTGCTGCACCCACTGCATATACCCCATAAAACTATTGAAATCGCCGTCGAGCAGCAACTGTCCCATAAAGTAGCTTAGGGCGAGGCGGTTGTCGGTGTTCTGTTGGAAAAGCAGTCCTAACATTTTGTGCTTCTCGGGATAACTATAAAGAAAACTGTCCTTATAGCGATAGCGTCGCAATTTACCCCAAGTCTCATGACTGTTCACCTTGGCGTCGTTGTATAGATAAGTCTCGGCATCCTCTGCCCACGACTTGTAGAAAATGGTGTTCTTGAGAATGTTCAGACGCTTTTCAGCTGCCTTGTAGTCGCCGTTGACGATATAACATTCGGCAATGCGCTTTGTGCATCGTCCGCTCTGTCGGGCATTGAGTATCGACTGTTGGATGTCGGTCATATATCTCTTGGCGGAGTTAACCATGCCCAACCGCCAGAATGCCTCTGCCGTGGGGAGGTCGGACATATTGTCGCGTACCATTTGCAGGAGTAGGGCGTCGGTGCCGCTTTGCTTGAATGTGAACATCCTGTCGGCCAACTGCCCCGTCATGCCCAAGGCAAGGTTGACGCAGTTGCTGCTCATGGCAATGTCTGCTTGATGTCTCTCAGCCCTCTTGATGATGTCGTGCCATCGCTCCTGTCTCACCATTGAGTCTTGCCAAAGAATCTCATATACAAAAGGGTCGAAACCTTTGTTTATGGCGAATATACCTACGATGGCCAACGTAGATACCTTTAATGCCAGGTGAAGATATCTGCGTGTCCTACTGAAGGTATCTTCATTTTTCCACGGGTAAAACCGTGCCGCCAAAGCTATAACTATAGGTGATAGCAACACCACATATTGCATGACGGGAGCCATAAGAGGAATACGGTAGTAATTGATGCCTCCCACCATCATACTGAGAGGCCATTGATAATCTACTACCCAATATGCCGCCATGATTGATATGGCGAATAGGGTCACATCTTCGATGAATAGTTTCCATCCATATTGCAATCCTCGGATAGCTACATATATCACGGCTGCAGGTCCTGCTGCCCAGTAAATCACGGGGACAGCCACTATATCGAATAAATAACCATGTCTGCCATACTTGCTCATGGCAACTATTGCTCCGAGAGCCAAAACTATTGCCATGGGCAATGACATGAGAGTGTCGATGTCGCCCTGATGCCATAACATCAGCAGTGGTAGCAAGAATGTAATCGGGAATGCAGTCTTATCCCATTGCCTCACTGTCATCCACATCAACCATTGCATTGCGGCATATACCACACCTATAAGCAATGCCCCGAGCCATGGCACATAGTAGAACTGCACCAGGAACTCACTGACATAATCAGCCATTCCTCCTGGCACTGCCATGCGTTGAAAAAAATAATCACCGGTAGTCAGCCACAGTTGGTTCTGCTCCTGATAGTTCAGTGCCTCAGGATATCCCAAGAGCCAGAACAAGAATACCGCGATACCGAATAACGCAGTAATTATCGCCCTAAGATTATTCTTCATTCTTCACTCTTAAAAGAAGTCCACATCCTTAATACTTCCGTCCGGCATTTTCTTCTTATATGTCTTTGGGAACTGCTTGAGCAGGAAGTC
Organism: uncultured Prevotella sp.; assembly: GCA_945869265.1. GTDB lineage: Bacteria > Bacteroidota > Bacteroidia > Bacteroidales > Bacteroidaceae > Prevotella. The sequence continues at coordinate 31,193 of CAMBOI010000002.1, forward strand.
GCCAAGGCTTGTGCCCTTCATGCTTTCGCCCATAGCATTTGAAGCCCTGCGGTAGTCGCGGCGCATACTCTCGAGTTTGGCTTTCATAGCCTCGGCAGTGGTAATGTCGCCTTTCTTCTCGGCATTGCGTCCGTCAATCATGAATGGCTGACATTCCATGTTAAATCTCTCTGTCCTCTCCTTCCATACCTGCAGAGAGTCGTTCTGAGGAGTACCCTTGCAAGAACTGATACTGTCGATAAACACCTGAATATCGCCCGGCTCTGTCACTATGAGCAGGTCTTGCACTCCTGTGCGGAAATGATAGTCAACTCGTATCACTCTCAAGTCGCAAGTATCGGCAGTGAATTCAAATTTCCCGTCTGCCACTACCATAGAGTCAACAGTCTCCATAGTGGCCGGTCGGGTCATTGGCACGAGAAAGATTTTCTTTCCGTTGAACTTAGGGTTAATGGTTCCCATGATATGGCACTTGCCGGTTACTGGTTTTGTGGTGGATTTACATCCTGCCATTGTCAAAGCCATCAATGTGATGGCACATACAAATAATATTTTCTTCATCATTATTCTTTTTAGTAAAAACGCTGCAAAGTTACGATTTCTTTTCCAAACTGCCAAATGTTTTTGAGAAATATTGGTAAGAGACAGAAAGAAAACCCCCGCCCACCTCATGGAGAGGCAAGCGGGGACGAACAGTAATTTAACTACTAAAACCAAAATTACTTTTTCTTGAATGCCCACCAAGTGGCTTCACCCCAACCGGCTGTGCCAGGAGCTGCGTAGATGAGCTGCAGTTGGTCTTCGGTAGCCTTAAGAATTTCGAATTCTGTAGGCTTGGTTCCGCCACCATTAATCTGGAATGGGAAGAGAATAGAACCTGGGTCTGTTACGAGAGTTCCGTATGCCCATGTTGCCAGTGAGCCATCGATAGAAGCCTGGGTGCGCTTACCCATCTGCCAGTTCTTAATCTCGAACTTACCACTGCGGATTTCCTTGCCGGAACCATCGTAAGACTTCACTGCACTTGTCTTCCAGTCGAATGTCATGTAAGCGTCTGCGCTTTCCTCGCCTGTAGCAACGCCAGTGTCAGAGTGCTGGAGCTGACCAGTGAGTTCCTCAGGAGTAGCACCCCACCAGATTCCACTAGTCCAATCTTCGCCAGGAGCATAACCGAGGTTACCCCATACAGCACCATCTGCACGTAACTCAGTATCCCAAGTCCATGCTTTAGTGCCAAAGCCTGTGAGAGCACACTCTGCGTCAGAAGAGCTCTTGAATGCCCACCATGTGGCCTCGCCCCAACCGGCTGTGCCAGGAGCTGCATATATAAGCTGGAGATGGCTTGCATCAAGTTTGACAATTTCGAATGATGTAGGCTTGGTTCCGCCACCATTAATCTGGAATGGGAAGAGAATTGCACCTTCTGTAGTCTTCAGAGTACCATAAGACCAGTTTGCAACAGAACCATCAATTGAAGGAACATTCTTCTCGCCTGTGTAACCCTCTACAGAGTACTTACCGCTACGAATCTGGTTGCCAGCAGCGTCGTAAGTCTTTATGTTACCATCATCATAGAACTCCATATATGCGCCAGCTGCCTCTTCGCCTGTAGCAACACCAGTATCTGAATGTTGCAACTGAGTCAGAAGACCTGCAGGGTCAGAACCCCACCAGATTCCACTAGTCCAATCTTCGCCAGGAGCATAACCGAGGTTACCCCATACAGCACCATCTGCACGTAACTCAGTATCCCACTCCCAAACCTTATATCCGTAAGCGTCAGAAGCGAGGACACGCATTTCGGGTGTCAACTCCAATGGTACAAATACATTACATGTTTTCTCTGCAATAACCTTTGAACCGTCGAAGTTCATTGTTTCTACATAGAAAGTCTGTTCATTGGGATTGCCACGCTTCGGTACTATTTTGAACTTGCCGTTGGCAACACCAGAAACGAGAACATTCTCTACTCCATCTGCATCCTTCTGATAGATGCGAACAACTCGTGACGGAGATGTCGTGAAGGTGAAGTAGTTACCATCTTCTTTCTCCTGAGTGTAGGTTTCGTCATACTGTTTGAATGAGAAACCGTCAGAAAGCTGCTGCTCAGACAAGCTGCTGCTTGGCATACTGATGTCGTCCTTTGAGGGATCGCAGGCAGTTAGCAAGCCCACGGCAGCCATCATGAATATAATTGATTTTTTCATTGCTTTTTCAATTTGATTAATGATTATACATCTCTTTTATTACCAGCCTCCGTATTCAGAGTCAGCACCTGTCCAACCCTCGTTCTGTACAACAGTACCGAGTGCCACCTGGGTGTCAGGCATCTTTTGGAATCCGGCAGTTGCGTTGTAACGTACGCTGTAGCCTCCGTTGTGGCTGGCAGCCTCGTTCTTTGCAGGCGAACCGCAGTAATAGATGTCCTGACCTTCTTGTTTGTCAAGAGCTACAGAGGCAATGTGCCAACGGCGGATGTCGTTCCAACGGATACCCTCGCAAGCAAACTCCCAGCGACGCTCATCCTGGAGAGCCTTGAGTGTATAGGTTGAAATTGGGTCAAGTCCAGCACGGGCACGCACCTTGTTGATACCAGTCACGTCTTCCTTCAACTCCGACTGCATAAGCAGTACGTCAGCGAAGCGGATAAGAACCTGGTCGTGGATGTTGTCGAGCTGGAAGTTGTTACCATAACCACCCTGCTGACCGCCAGTCATACCATACATACATGTCTCGAAGCAGAATGCATATTCAGGAGCGGGGTTGCCGTCAGAACCAGGGATTGTACCATCGTTCTTGCATGCGATAGGCGACCACTTCTTTGCATAATAGTCGGTCTCCTGCACGAAGTCAGCCCAACCGCCACGTCCGTAGTTTGGCATTTCCTTAGTATCGTTAACGTCGCAGATGGTAGCCTTCAGACGAATGTCGTTAGGCTCGGCAACCTTCCAGTCTTTCACGAGGTTGGGAGCAACAGGACCTGCGCCCCATCCCTGACCGAACGGGAATGTATTTTTTATGTCCTGACCGCCACGAACACCGAAGTGAAGGGCATAGCCGTTTGAGTATCCGATAGTGGTGCTCCAAGAAGCCTGCTTGTTAAACTTGATGGCGAACATTGACTCCGGGTTAATGCCATTGTCGTTTTCCACCCAAGCAAGTCCCTTACCGGCAGCGTAAGGATAGTCGTTGATGGTCTTTTTGTTTGTATAAGCCCAAAGGTTGCGGAAGTCATCTACCAGTGAGTAACCGGAATTGTTAACACAGTCGTCGATATATCCGATAACATCCTGCTTTGTCAGAGTTGTTCCGTCTGGAAGTTCTACTGATGTAAGAGGGTTGTAGGTTGTGCTAACCATGTCTGCCACGGTAGTACCATTGCAGTACATACCAGTGTAGAACAACCATGCACGTCCGAGCATAGCCTCTGCAGTGTATTTGTCAACATGACCAACGCGAGAAGAGTTGAGACTGTTCTCAGCAGGCATTGAAGACGCTGCGTCGCGGAGGTCCTGGAGAATCTGTCCCCAGAGCACCTTTACGTCGCCCTGCTTGTTGTCGGCCTCGGCAGCATTTCTTACCAAAGGTACGTTGCCGTACATTGAGGCAAGCTCATAGTAGTAGAAAGCGCGGAGGAACTTTGCCTCACCGATAGCCTGGTTCTTAACGTCCTCAGACATGCTTTCTGAACCTTCGAGCACTTCGAGAAGGGTGTTGGCACGTGAGATACCCTTGAAACGGTCGGCATAGAACTGGTTGGTCATGTCGGCGTTGTAGTTCATGAGCAAGTCCTCAGCCTGCATCAGCTTGTCGTTGGTACCGCCACCGCCGAGCTGGTCGTCAGAGGCCAGACAGGCATTGTAGAGGAACGACATCTGAGGATTGGCATGTATTTCGTTCAGGTTCTGATATACACCTGCAAGTACAGCCTCTGCGTCGGCATCAGTCTTAGGGAACTGGCTAGATGACATTTCACCAATGTTCTCCACATTGTCGATGTCGCAAGATGCAAGTCCCATTGTGCAAAGGGCTGTTGCTATATAAAATATCTTTTTCATTGTACGTTCAATTTTTAATAATTAGAATTTAACGTTTACACCTACCATGTATGTGCGTGGCTGTGGATAGTTACCTACGTCAACGCCGGTTACCCAAGACTCAGAGGCGATAGACTTACCGTTTTCAGGATCCATACCCTTGTAGCCTGTGATGGTGAAGAGGTTCTGTGCTGCCACGTAGAGACGAAGCTGCTGGAATGGGCAATTCTTCCAGATGGTCTTGAAGTCGTAGCCCAAGGTGAGGTTCTGCAGACGGAAGTAGTCGGCATTCTCGATATAAATGTCAGAGATAGACTGCCAGTTTACACCAGAGTTCATCTTGGCAAACTGAGGATATCTGTTGCTTGTGCCCTCGCCGTTCCAGTAAGAATAAACTTCAGATGTGAAGTTCTCGTATTCACCGTCGGTGAACTTACGATAAGAACGAGCTACCTGCTGACCGAGTGCTGCATAACCAGTCACGTTAATGTCGAAGCCCTTGTAGCTTGCACCGAGGGTGATACCCATTGTCACGTCTGGTGTAGGATTACCGAGGTCGGTCTTGTCGTCGTCGTTAACAATACCGTCACCATTTACGTCAACGAACTTCAGGTCGCCCACCTTAAGGCTTGAACCCTGGTGAGAGTTGGCGGGATCGCCGTCCTTCAGAGTAGCTGTGTAAGCAGCGAGATCCTCTGCGTTCTGGATAACGCCGTCGGTCTTGTAGCCCCAGAAGTAACCGATTGGGTGTCCTTCCTCGAAGCGTGCCATGTAGCCAGTGCCCTGTGCGAGCAGGTCGCTACCGCCGTTGTTGTATTTCTGTGGAGAATTAACCTCTGTAACCTCGTTCTTGTTGTATGCGATGTTATAACCGATGTTGTACTTGAAGTCCTTTCCAATCTGGTCCTGCCAGTTGAGCGCAACCTCGACACCGGTGTTCTCAACAGTACCGGCATTCTTCAACTGAGAAGAGAAACCTGTTGTAGGTGATACAGGCACTGCCACGAGCAGGTCTTTGGTCTTCTTCTTATACCAGTCGGCATTTAAGCTCAGCTTGCCACCGAAGAAACGGGCGTCAAGACCGATGTTCAGCTGCTCTGATGTCTCCCAAGTAAGGTCGGCATTGGCAAGACGTGAGAGAGAAGCACCACGTACAGGAGTGTCCTTGGTATTGCCGAATGAGTAGTTGCTGTGTGCGTCGTAAGCGAAAGCAGCCTCATACTGGAATGCAGAGATATTCTTGTTACCGTTCTGACCCCAACCGGCGCGCAGTTTCAAGAAGTCGAGAGTTCCGGCAAGAGATTCCATGAATTTCTCGTTGCTGATAACCCAACCAGCAGAGAATGATGGGAAGTAACCCCAGCGCTTGCCAGGAGCGAACATTGAAGAACCGTCGGCACGGATGATAGCAGAGAACATATACTTCTCGGCGAAGTCATAGTTCAGACGTCCGAAGTATGACATACCGCGTGAGTCGGTGCTTGGCAGACCAGATACAGTGGCTGATGTGTTGTTCTTCATCAGTGTCATGTAAGCATGGTCGAAGTCGGAAATGATAGCGCTTGTAGCAGTTGCGCTGAGTTGGAATCCAAAGTCAGGACGGCTCTCGCCATACTCGGTACCAACGAGCACGTCGAAGTGGTTATCCTTGGCAATGTCGAACTTATAGTTCAGGGTATTTGTTGTTCCCCAGCTCCAACCTGTACCAATCTGGTTTGTGGCAGACTCGTTGGTGCGCTGGTCACCCTGGTCGTTGAGGTGATATGTACCGAGGAAGTTACGCCATGTCCATGTGTTCTGCTTGTAGCTCACCTGTCCACGATAGATAAGACCCTTGATAGGCTGGATTTCAACATAGCCCACAACATCGAGGTTTTGATTTACGCTCTTGTTGTTTGCACTCTGATTCTTTACCAAAGATGCGAGCGGGTTGGTAGCGTAAGATGTATAGTTGAAGAAACCTGAGCTCTTCAGGTCATCATAACCGAAGAATTCGCCATCATTATTATAAATAGGTATAAGCGGGTTGGCACGGAGCATGGTAGAAAGCTGGTTGGAATACTGGCCGCCATCGTCGAGACCCTGCTTCTGGCGGTGCCCATAATAGAGGTTCTCACCCACCTTGATTACGTCCATACCCTTGGAGTTACGCAGGATAACGTGCTCAGAGTTCAGACGCAGTGTGAAGCGGCGGAAGTCAGACTTTGCATAGTCGCCACCGAATACACCATCCTGATACTGATAGCCAAGACCCATTGAGAACTTCGAGAGGTCGGAACCACCGGTAATGTTCAGAGAGTGGCTGGTAGTAACGGCGTTCTTGTTGCGCAGTGCCTCAACCCAGTTGGTTCCGGGGTTAGCTCCACTCTGATAGTCGGCGAGGAGCTGCTCGTTGCCCTGGAAAAAGTCTGCCCAGTTATAAGGAGTCTCACCAGAGTTGTATTTGGCGAGGTCCATCACCTTCATATATTCGCCAGCGGTAAGCATCTGCGGCAGGCGATAGATGTTTGACCATCCCATATAACCGTCGTAAGAAACCTGTACCTTACCAGCCTTACCCTGCTTTGTGGTAACGAGGATAACACCGTTGGCAGCAGCCGAACCGTAGATGGCACAAGAGGCGGCATCCTTCAGCACGTCGATACGCTCGATGTCGGCAGGGTTGATGTTATTGATATCACCACCTGATACACCGTCAATAACGTAAAGAGGTGCTGTGTTGCCGTTGGTACCGGCACCACGGATGGTAACCTTAAATCCGTCACCTGGCTGACCAGATGAGGCCTGAATGTTTACACCAGGAGTCTGGCTCTGCAATGCACCGAGAGCCTGGGTAGTGTTAAGCTTTGCGATGTTCTCGCCCTTCACCTCAACTGTGGCACCAGTGACGAGCTTCTTCTTCTGAACACCATAACCTACGACTACTACTTCCTCCAATTCTTGGCTGTTGCTTTCGAGCTTAACGTTGTAGGTATTAGCATTGCCCACTTTTACTTCCTGCGGCTTTGCGCCCACGAAGGTGATGACGAGCACGTCACCGGGTTTTGCGTTGATAGCGTATTTACCGTCGAAATCGGTAATCACACCATTGTTGGTACCCTTGATTTTCACGGTAGCTCCGATCACCGGACCCATGTCGTCAGTAACGGTACCCTGCACTTTCTTTGCTTGCTGAACGGCAGCTACTGGAGATTCCTTCGCGCCTGCGTATGCGTCAGATGGCAAGGCTGCGCCGAGCACCGAGCAAACGCCCATCAGCATGACTGATTTTTTGAATTTCAAATCCATACTTAAGTACTTTTCTTTAGATTTTAATTTCTCATTGTTGTTAATTACTAAATTAGTGAGGACACATCCACCTGGTGGACACGTCCTGGAATGATTTTGGTTTCTTTGTTACGTACTGTTTCTTTTTAACATGTTAGTTTAAATTTATTTACGATAAATATTATGTTTCGAATCGGTTTTGGCCTCATAAAAATGGGCTTTTTTGATTGTTCACTTTTCGGTTGCAAAGATAGGTCTTTTTTCTGAAATAGAATGATACTTTTTTGCTAAGTATTAATACTATTTTGTAAAATTGTGTCTTTTTATGCCATTTTTCTATTAATTTGAGAGAAAAACGGGTATTTTTGCTTAATTTGTGTAAATAATACACTTAAAATTAAAGGTATTCCTAATAAATAGTTAAAACCTGTAATTAGGTCGTTAATTTATATATACTTACTTCTATCAGATGTACAATACAAGTATTTCTATAAATAATTATATTAATGTACGCGCGTAAGTGATACTTTATCCTCAATGACAATTAAGTTATGTATATCTTGTTGTCCTGTCGTTGTCTTTTCATAACAACGATTGGAACAGTTGTTCCATAACTGTTGTCACATCTGTTCCATCACTGTTGTCACAATCGTACCATAGCTACTGGTACGATTGTGACAATCGAAGTGGTACGACTGTGACAACAACTGTGGTACGACTGTGACAACAGGCATCTGTCTTGTTCATCAAACAGGTTGACTAGTTTTTTTATTATTTGTATTTCTCGTTGACTCTTCTTGTCATTGTTCACTCTGAAAGTTGACTATTATATATGAACAAGAATATGGATGATAATTGCTGAAATAACCCTAAAAATTGCGTTTTTATGGCATATTATTAAAGAAATAGCACCAGTTCTGATTTATCTGTCACTATATAAATATTTATAAACATCTGTGTTTCAGATATATAATATAAATAATGACACTGACAGATAAATTGCAACATTTTATCCTGCGTGCGCACGCGCGCGAGAGTAATTATTAAACGTAGAAAACAAAACTTATCTTGTAAAAAACAGCCAAATACCATAATGAAAAACGGCCAAATACCATAATGAAAAACGGCCAAATATCATAATATAACTTTTTTTAAACTTTTAATGTACTGAATATCAATAATTATTCGTAATTTTGCTGCCGAATAGAATAATGAAGAAATGAAGCAGTATAAAAACAGAGTTATTGACCGCCTTTTGGCGGATAAACTTGAAGCAATGGGAGCAGTACTTATTGAGGGACCGAAGTGTAGTGCCAATCGGCTGTTTGAAAGACTAATTGCGTTTTATGGCTTATTCTTAATATGTAGAAACAAGTATTCAACAATGTGGCAAGTTGTTTAATAATCAAATACAAATATGTTACAATTATCTTTCAACGTCATTGAACAGTTAATTATTTTTAATAAACTGAGGCTTTTCTTGGTGATAATGAAAATAATGCCTACATTTGCAGTAAAAAAAGAAGATGCCAATAATTAAGAATAATAATGAAGCAGTCGTCAGATGGGCACTCACTGCCGTGCTTGGAGTGGGTGCCTATCTGTTTTGGTTTAAGGGATATCCCTATGCCATGGGGTATCAAGAGCAGTTTCAGCTCTTTCTCTTTGATTCTTCTTATTTTGCAGAGCGCATTGCTGTTCCCGGTGGATTAGGAACATACGTTGCGGAGTTCCTGACACAATTTTATAATAGTCCAGCTATTGGTGCGATAGTCATTGCGGCAGTTTATGTGTTGCTGCAAAGGTTGGTGTGGATGATAGCCAAGAATAATATGCGCAAGGATGACAACCCCTGGTTGGCATACATACTATCGTTTGTTCCGTCGCTGATGATATGGTATCAGATGGGAGATGAGAGTACGATGTTGGCATATTCCGTATCGCTGATTTTTGCGTTGGTGTTTATGTTGTTGCTTCCCCGTGGATGTATTACCGGTGTCTGTAGCTCACTGGTGGCAATTCCCGTGGTATATTGGCTTATAGGTCCGGTTGTCTTTGTGTTTGCCATATATTCAGGAGTAAAGATTGCAGGACAATTCAAGACACGCTTGTCGGCAATTGCCATTGTCATTTTGTCGTTAGTATATGCTTTGGTGTGGATACTGGTGAGTGCATCGTTTGTGCCATATCCATTATACAGACTATTTGTTGGAATATACTATTATCGTTTTATTGAGGTTATACCATATACCTTAATTATAATAACTATTATTACATTGCTGTTGGCAATTATCCCTATCCATTTGTCGATAAAGAACACCAAGATACTTATTCCCGTGTCGGGTATAGCAGTGGCAGGATTGGCTGTGATAATGATTCCAAAGGCATACAACGATCTGAAATACGACTTGGTGGAATATGATTGGCTTGTGCGTCAGCAGAGATGGAATGATGTTATCGCCAAGTCGGAGCGCAAGCAACCTTCACTACCGATGAGTGTATGTGCCACCAACCTTGCACTCGGTATGACGGGACAGTTGGGCGACCGTTGCTTCGACTTCTTCCAGCATGGCACAGAAGGCTTGTTGCCGGAGTTTGAGCGCAATTTCTCTACCACGATGCTTACTGGCGATGTGTATTTCCTGCTCGGACTGGTCAATACTTCACAACGTTATGCGTTTGAGGCGATGGAATCCGTTCCGAATTACAACAAGAGTGCGAGGGCGATAAAGCGTCTTGCCGAAACCAACCTAATCAACGGGCAGTATGCCGTGGCAAGGAAGTATCTCGCTATGCTCAAGAAAACCATCTATTATAGACTATGGGCAGAGCGACGTTTGGAGATGATAGACAATCCGAGACTTATCGAAGAGAACAACGTGTATGGTTATCTGCGCAAGGTGCGCCTTGCTGATGATTTCCTCTTTAGCGACAAGGAGGTGGATAAGATATGCGGACAATTGCTCATGCGCAACAAGGAGAATATGATGGCAATGCAGTATCTGCTCGTCTATCCGCTGCTCAACCGCGACTTCCCTACCTTTATGGAGTATTCTACTTATATTAAGACATTGAAGAATTATACTCCTCGTGCAGCTGTTGAGGCTATGGCATTAGCATACGCACAACAACGGAAGTTGCCACAGGCAGAGATTCAGAGATACCAGGGATGCTCAACGTGGAGGTACTTGTTGGGGAATTAGGAATCGTTTAAATAAAGAGTGAAGAATGAAGAATGAAGAAATAAGGTTTAGCGACCGAAGGGAAAGCCAATGGCTACGCGAACTAATTAATGAAAAATGTTTCGCATATATTGGGGTATTGATTGTTTCGTTTCTTGTATCTTGTACGGAGACGGTGGATAATGCGGTGCTTTCTGATAAGATGCCGACGATATTTCCAGACTATGTGGGAGTTACGATACCTGCAACGATTGCTCCGATGAACTTCAATGTTGAGGGCGATGTTGATAAGGTGGATGTTGTCGTCAAGGGAAGTAAAGGGGGCGAAATGCATGTGCAGGGTGAATATGCCGACTTCAACCTTGACGACTGGCATAGTCTTGTGGCAAGCAATAAGGGCGGAAAACTTACCTTTACTGTATGTGCCAAGAGTGATGGTAGGTGGACACGCTATCGCGACTTTGAGATGTATGTGAGCAAATACGATATGAAAGACTATGGACTGACCTATCGACGCATTGCTCCTGGATATGAGGTGTATAGTCACATGGGACTGTATGAGCGGCGACTTGACAATTTCGATGAGCGTGCAATCATTGAGAATACTCAGGTGCCGGGAATGTGCGTCAACTGCCATACGTCGTGCAAGACCAATCCCGACAACTTCGTTTTCCATATCCGTGGCGACCATGGGGCAACACTCGTGAAGTCAGGGGGGAAATGTGAACTACTCAAGGCAAAGAACGATTCCATCAAGGGCTCTATGGTTTATCCCTATTGGCATCCGTCGGGGAAATATTGCGCTTTCTCCACCAATATGACTCGACAGGGATTCCATATAGTGAAGGACGAGAGGGTGGAGGTGTTCGACCTATCTTCGGATGTTTTTGTATATGACATAGAGAAGCACCAGCTGATACTCGACACTCTTCTCTCGACAAAGCTCTATTCAGAGAATTCTCCCGTCTTTTCAGCCGATGGACGCACTTTATACTATCTCACCAGCTTACAAAAGGAATATCCATTGCAATTCAAGGATCAGAAATATAATCTATGCAGTATAGCCTTCGACCCCGAAAAAGGTGCTTTCGGCAATAAGGTTGACACCGTTTATAATGCTGTAAGTATGGGAAAAACAGTAACATGGCCTCGACCCTCATACGACGGGCGTTATCTAATGTTTACGCAGATGGATTACGGATATTTCTCAATTTGGCATAAGGAGAGCGACCTATGGTTGCTCGACCTGCGCACTATGAAAGCCCAACCTCTGAAGGCTGCTAACAGTGACGATGCCGACAGTTTCCACAATTGGAGCATCGGGTCGCATTGGTTTGTCTTCACCTCGCGACGTATCGACGGACTCTATTCCCACCTCTATTTGTCGTGTATCGACGAGAAGGGACAACCGACCAAGGCATTCCTTCTTCCACAAAAGAATCCCAAGGAATATTACACTACATCCATATATTCATTCAACACGCCCGACTTTACCTCCCGTCCAGTGGAACTTGACAGCAGGGAGGCAGCGAGACAAATCAGTTCGGATAAAAGAATAGAAACAAACGTAAGATAAATTATGAAGACACCTAAGACACTATTATTGATTATCGCCGCTTTATTATTTGCGGCATGCGAAAAGTATGTAGCCGAAGATGTGGCTCAGACGGAATCCAAAGTTGTTGACGGCAACTTGGTGGTGACGGCGGAGTGCTTAGTCACCAAGTCGGGTGTAGAGGATGAAGAGACGGCGACATTACCGCTCAATGAGAGATTTACTCGAATGAGCATGGTGATTTATCAGAATGACGTGAGAGTGGATTATGTAAATCAGGTGAATACCGACAAAGACTTCGGCACGATGTCGGTTGACTTGGAACCCGGTACTTATCAGCTCGTGGTCTTAGCACACTCGGGCACACGCTCGCCTACAACAACCAATTGCCACAAGATCTCCTTTTCAGCACCTCTCACTGATGTCTTTTCCTATTATGGGGAGATAACAGTGGGAAAAGAGGCCAACAAGATATCCGTACAACTCGCGCGTGCAGTGGCTAAGATACAGCTCAACATCAAAGATGATATTCCTGCCAATGTGTCTTTCTTCAATTTCATATATAAGGGTGCGTCGGTGTCGTTTGATCCAACCACAAAGGTTGGACTGGCTTCCTCCACTCGTCGCAATATGGAGATAGAGAAGGTGGAAGGAGTGAAGACTTTCGAGTTATATACCTTCGTCACAGGAGCTGACCAATTGGTGGACTTGGATGTGGCGGGGTATTCTGAGGCAAAGGATGTTGTTGGAGCTAAGAAATTCCCAGGTATATCTGTAGAACTGCGCAAGGTGTCAAAGATTGACAGCCCGGTGTTTGATGGGGTGATAGAGGGTCCCACCGACATATCGGTTATATTAGATGACACTTGGGATGGTGTGATTGATTATACATTCTAAGCCAGTTGCCGTTTATTAGAATGTAAACGGCAGTGGCTTTGACCTAAACAGCCTGCCTACGTCTTCTGCCTTGAAGGGCAGGGGACCACGGCCTAATTCGGGTGCGTTGTATGATTTCAGGAAGTTGTCGTAGAACGACGGGTATTTCTGTGGCATCACGAATGGTTTGTGTGCCTTGCCTTGACGATCGACATAGCAGAAATATGGCTTGCCGTAGAGCCCGTCGTCGCGCTTGCTGGCAAACACAAACCATCGGCTGTTGCTGCTCCATGAGTGATAGGTGTCGGACATGTTACTGTTTACGACACTCAAGGAATCCACTTTTCTTGTTTCCAAGTTAATCATCCTTAGGTCAGTCTCGCGGTGCCAGATTGGGAATGTGCCGTACGCCTGTTGGGTATATAGTAGCAGTTTGCCATTGGGCGACACTCGTGGATGGCATACCGACGTGGAAGCCTCGGTGAGAGTGTCGGCCTTGGTGCCGATAGTCTCGTTGGTGGCGTCAAAAGGAATGCGGCAGAGCACATACTGCAATCCTCTTACGGCAGTCCCGAGGTCGGCAGAGTCGCGACGTAACAACGAGTTGCGCGCCGTGCAGTAGTAGATGTATTTGCCGTCGGGCGAGAATGTGGGGAAGGTCTCGAGCCACAGACTGTCGGCAAGTAGGGGACTGCGGATAATCTTACGTTGGTCGAGGTCGGCAATATACACATCCGACGCAGTGTCAAATACTTCTAATCGCTTACTGCCTGCAGCATGGAAGGCTGGAATAATCTTGTTGGCTGAAAAGACTATATGCCTTCCGTCGGGATGAAAACCGAAATACACGCTTCCGCCAACCATCCCTTCGGCCTTGATGTCGAGCAGCTCCAGTTTGCCGTTGCGGTTGAGCACTGCTCCACCGCCTTCGCCTCTGACGTACATCATTGACAAATCGGGCGACTGATTGCTATATGTGTGACAATTCATGCAGCGGTTGCCCACTCGCTCATAGTCGCAGAAGTTGCGTGTGGTAAAATCCTCAAGACAACGCTCCTGCAACTGCAGACGGCTGAACACCTCATAGTCGGGTTCTATCAGTCGGTAGGTGAGCCAGGGGTCGATGCTATCACCCATGACAGTCCATGTAAACGGACGGTATTCCACCCACTCGTTCTCCTGTCCTACGCTCACGCTCACAGTGATTTTCTTGCCTACATTGTCGGCAAGCAACTTGCGCCAGTCGTCGATGTCAAATGTCACCTCATTTCCATTTTCGCTGCATAGCGTCTCTCCATTTACCTTCACCTTGACATCCTGGCATAGCGAATCGCGCACAAGGAAGTTAAGTGGAGCTATATTCACGGGTATGGTCACGTCGCGATAGTCGGGATAGATGGGTGCATCCATATCGGCTGTCACCTCCATCCTGTTGTCGCATCCTGTTGCCACAATCAGCAACATCATCCAATATATTATTCTTTTCATTAGCCCTTTATTTTTTCAATATTTCAATTTTTCAATATTTCAATTTTTAAACAGTTCCCTGTACATCGGCTCTGTCGGTTGTCCATAGACTGGGATATAGTATTTCTTCATATCCTCCATGAACATATCCCTTGCCCCGACGATATAATCAGTGCAGAGCAAGTAGTCGAGAGCCACACGGTTGTGAGGATTGGCAGCCAACAGTGTTGTCAGCACGTCACGGCAGTTGGCGTTGGCGCGCAGTGTGTCATTCTTGATGGCATATTCCCGCTTGGAGGTCAGTGACATCGAGCGCAGTTTGCCATCGCGTGTGGGGCGGTTGGCTTTTGCCCATCTGCTGTAGGCAAGTGTGTTGTCGAGAATGCGCAGGTATTTCATTGCCGCAGGGTAGTCGCCTGCCACAAGGTTGGCCTCGGCAAGTCGTTTTACCATTCTCACGTTGCGGTTGTCGGGTGCGAACACGCATGCCAACAGTGCCTCGCGCTCGGCAAGTGTCATGTCGCCGAGGGCATAATACAGTTCGCCTACCATCTTTATCTCAACGGGAGTGGATTTAGGTCCTATCTCGTATAGCGTACCGAGATTCACCGGTTTCACCTTATTAATAACTTCAGGCAGTTGGCGGCGTTGGGCCATCACAAGATAATAATAGAAGGCCGCCTCGTTGGTGGGATTAGGCATTTCCCTCACCTTTGCCAACATCTCGTCGTGCCTGCCAAAGTAATACAGACTCTCTATCTCAAGATACTTCTCGACATCCATGTCGGGTTTTTGCAGGCGGCCAAGATTCGGTTGCCAGAACATCCATACACATAAGGGCATGAAGGCTATTGACAAGAGAGCTGCTATCTTGGCAGTTCCCTGGCTGTATCGAATATATCGCCATTTAGGGGTGGCGATGATTATCATTGTGAGTAGCATACCCGTGATAGACAAAAGCTGTCCCAAACGGTATTCTACATCAAAGTTGAGTGCTGCCGTAAGTAACATCATTGTTATTCCGGCAGCGAAGGCCAAGGGGCGCATTAATCCAATCTTGCGCAGGAGACATGTGAGCATAAGTCCGGTGACGGTGATGACGACGGTGAGTATTGCTGCCCCCGCATAGGTGTAGTAATACATTTGCGTCAGGAAGTCGCCCGCCATATTGGCTGCCCACGCCTTGCGGTCGAAGTAGGTGGCAAGGTAGTCGGCAGACATCAGGAACAGTTGGTTCTGCTCCTTGTAGTAGAACGAGTATTCATAAGCAAACTGGAAAAAGCTCCAGATGCCTAATGCAGTGATCAATACTGCAATATATGGAACGATTCTATTGGCTTTCATATAGTAAGTTGTCTTTATCGGGTGCAAAAATACTAAAACTTTTCCGTATATGGCTACAAAACTGATGTTTTTTTGATGTTTTTTCTGATATATGGATTAAAAAGTGTAATTAGATTTGGCTGCTTGGTCAAAATAATGTAACTTTGCAGTCGTTAGGACATTAAAAAATAATAATAGCAATGAAACTATACCGAAATCTTATGCTTGCCATGATGCCGATGGCATTGGCAACTACTATCAGTGCCGCCGATTATCAGGTGGAGAGGGTGCGATATGCAGGACCGTTTAATGTCGTGCAACCCCTTGTACTCGACAGTATCGACAATAACCAGACACGTTATTCGGCTGACAATGCCGTGGCTACAACATTGTCACTTGATTTGACTAATGCAAAACCGCTTGTCGATTTGTCTTCTCTCAAGCTCGACTCCGCCACACTTAATATGGTGCGTTTCGACGTTATGGCATCAAACTATATAAAGGAACTGAAGGCTAATGTCAAGGGAGCAAAGAAATATAAACTCTATGCCGACGGAGTGGAGCAGGGGGGAGCCTTATCCTTGCAGCCGGGCTATCATTCGTTGACTCTGAAGTTTGTGGCGGACAGTACGGGATTGGCTATATCATTGCCCTCGGAATCATTGTCATCGGCAGACGGCGGAAAGCATGCCCTCATGATGGCTGACGTGTTGGCAACGCGCATAACCAACAAGGCGTCTCTCTCTCCTTCGGGCAGATGGGCTCTTGTGGGATGGCGTTGGCTTGATGCCACTAACAAGACACGCTCGCAGAATCTGCTCGTTGACCTAAAGACAGGAATGAAACGCTCCGTAAGCGACCGACTGTCGTGGATGCCCTCTTCCGACAGATATTATTATTTGGCAGAGGAGGGAGACAAGAAGCCCCTGAAGGCTGTTGACCCCGCAACAGGAGTTGAGACGGTGCTCACTCCCGACATGCCCACCTATTACTATGCAATATCACCCACCGAGACATTCGCCATCATAATGCAGTCGCATGATGGACCTAAGAAGGAAGACGGTGTATTTGAGATTGTGCATCCCGACGACCGTCAACCTGGGTGGCGCACGAGATATTCGTTGGCACGTCTTGACTTTGCAACGGGAATGGTGCAGCCACTTACCTATACTTACCATCCTGTGTCGATAAGCGACATAACTCCCGATGGCAGACATATCCTCTTCTCTGTAGCCACCGACTCGCTCACGCAGCGACCTACAACACGTCAGACATTCTACGATCTCGACTTGCAGACCATGCAAAGCAAAATGCTGGTAGAGAAGGACGGATTTATAGGCAATGCCATCTATGGAGGCAATAGCGACAAGGTGTTCTTTGTGGCAAGCACTGAGGCTTTCGGCTGTATTGGCAAGAGAGTGCCCGAGGGCGCAACACCGAGCATGTATGACTATCATCTCTATGTTATGGACACCGCCACCCGCAAGGTCACTCCTCTCACTGCTGACGATGCCACAAGTATCGAGGATGTGGTTTATTCGTTGTATGACAAGTGTCTGTATTATACCGCGCAGAACGGGGACAGTGTAAGTCTGTATCGCCTCGACCCCAAGACCTTGCGCTCGTCTAAGGTGCGCCAACCGCTTGAGGTGATAAGTGGAATGAGTGTTGCCGAAAAGGGTGGCAATATTATGGTGCATGGTTCGTCGGCGGATGTGCCCTATGAGATATATAATATCACATCTCCTGCAGGCAGACCCAAGGTTGTGCTTGTGGCTGACCCCAATGCAGAGGTCAAATCTTCTCTCGACATCAGCGAGGTGAAAGCATGGAGCTTCCAGTCGCCACGAGGCTATCGTGTCACGGGATTTTATAGTCTGCCCGTCAATTTCGACCCGTCAAAGAAATATCCCGTTATTGTGCATTATTATGGTGGTTGTTCGCCTACTTCGCGCCGCTATGGTAATGGTTCGCATTATCCGGCATTCTATTGGAACGCTCTCGGCTATATCGTCTTCACGGTTAACCCCTCGGGAGCGTCGGGTTATGGTCAGGAGTGGGCGTCACGCCATGTGAACACTATGGGCGAAGGCCCGGCACAGGACATTATCGACGCCACGCGACAGTTTGCCAAGGATGTTCCGCAGTGTGATGCCGACCACATCGGTTGTATATCGGCATCTTATGGCGGATTTATGACCCAGTATATGATGACCAAGGACAATCCTTTCGCCTGTGGAGTGTCGCATGCGGGTATATCCAGTCACACCAGCTATTGGGGTGAGGGATATTGGGGATATTCATATAGCGAGACATCGGCTGCCAACAGTTATCCCTGGACACGCAAGGACCTGTTTGTTGAGCGTTCGCCACTTTATAATGCTGACAAGATAAAGAAGCCTATCCTCTTCACTCATGGCACTGCCGACACTAATGTGCCTGTGGGCGAGAGTATTCAGATGTACACGGCACTTCGTCTGCTAGGTGTGCCTACGGCATTTGTCGAGGTTGAGGGTGAAAATCATGGTATCATGGATCCCGCAAAACGCATCAAGTGGATTAACTCAATCATGGCTTGGTTTCAGAAGTGGCTCAAGGACGATTCGTCATGGTGGGATGCCATATATACTCCGAAGAAGCTGTAGTGTATTGATATAAATCAATAATATTACACTTTAATACAAAAACACGATGCAAAAGTTGCAGATTGAAAGAAATATGCTTAATTTTGCATCGTGTTTTTCATAGTATTAGATTTAAGGTTAACAAAGGTTTTGGGGTCGCAGCGGCGGCCCTTTTTTGCAGGTAACAACTGAGTCTATAAATATTAATATAATAACTATTCCCAAAATGAGAAAAATCAAAATGACAATCGCTGCCTCTTTGTTTGCCCTTATGGCATTGGCACAGAGTATCAATCCGGTGATTCCCGGATTTCATCCCGACCCATCGGTTTGCAGGGTGGGGGATAAGTTTTATCTTGTAAACTCGTCGTTCCAGTATTTCCCTGGTGTGCCCGTCTTCGAGAGCAGCGACATGCAGCACTGGACGCAGATAGGTAATGTGCTCGACCGCCCCTCGCAGTTGCAGCTCAAGGGGGCAACCTCGTGGCAGGGTATATATGCCCCTACGATTAGGTACAATGACGGTATCTACTATATGATAACGACAAACGTGGGCAATGGCGGCAACTTTATGGTGACGGCATCAGATCCCCGTGGTCCATGGAGCGAACCGATGTGGCTCGAACAGCAAGGTATCGACCCTTCACTTTATTTCGAGAACGACGTGTGCTATATGGTGAGCAATCCCGACAACACGATAATGCTCTGCGAGATTGACCCTCGCACGGGTGGACAACTGACGGAGTCAAAACCGATATGGAGAGGTACGGGAGGGCGCTATCCCGAAGGATCACATATATATAAAAAGGATGGCTATTACTATCTGCTTATTTCCGAAGGAGGCACTGAGATTGCCCATAAACTGACAATTGCCCGCAGTAAGAATATCTATGGCCCGTATGAGGGCTGTCCTGATAATCCTATCTTCACTCATTGCTGTATGGCAGCACAGACATCGCAGATACAGGGCACCGGTCATGGCGACTTTGTGCAGGGTGCCGACGGCAGATGGTGGTTGTCGTTCCTTGCCTTCCGTTTCATTGGTGGTAGCTATCATCATCTCGGACGTGAGACTTTTGTGTTGCCTGTGGAATGGCCTGAAGGCGGTTGGCCTGTGGTTAATGGCGGAAGACCGGCGGAAGTGACAGGTCAATCCACTGCCATTGCAAACAGTTGTTCGACCACATTCCAAAATATCGGTCCGGAGTTTATTCATATCCAGCAACCAGTGGAGGAGAGATACGAACATGTGGGCACGGCTTTGCGACTGCATTGCTCACCATCATCTCTCACTGCCAACAACCAACCGACATTCATAGGCCGACGAATGCAGAATGCTAACATGGCTGCCACAACATTCATGGATGCCACGGGATTGCAGTCGGGTGATGAGGCTGGATTCACTCTGTATCAAATACACGACGGACACAGTGACATTGTTGTAGGCCGTGAGACAGACGGACGACTATATGTCACGTTGCGCCACACCATCAAGTCGCTTGTGAAGGAAGAGCCGCG
Organism: uncultured Prevotella sp.; assembly: GCA_945869265.1. Lineage (GTDB taxonomy): Bacteria > Bacteroidota > Bacteroidia > Bacteroidales > Bacteroidaceae > Prevotella. The sequence continues at coordinate 51,042 of CAMBOI010000002.1, forward strand.
CCGATATGTTGACAATCCCAAGATGTTCATGAGAATACAGACCACCACACCCGAAATTGTCACTTTCCTTGTGGGTGAGACACTCTACAACATGCAGCCTCTCGGCACTATCGACTCACCTCTACTCTCTACCGAGGTGGTGGGCGGATTCACAGGTGCCATTCTCGGATTGTATGCCACAGGTAAGGGCTATGCCGACTTTTTCCACCTCGATTACCGATAATTTTTGTAAAGTCCACATATCAAAATTAACAAAATAACAACTTTTATCATAAAAAAACGTCAAAATGCTTGTAAGTGAGAAATAAAATGAGTAATTTTGCGGTCGATAACAGAAAGATTATTTTTAGTAACATAAAAAAACATAAAGAAAATGGTTAGTTACAAGGAATTGGGTCTCGTGAATACTCGCGAGATGTTTAAGAGAGCAGTAGCCGGTGGCTATGCTATCCCAGCTTTCAACTTTAACACAATGGAGCAGATGCAGGCTATCGTGCAGGCTGCAGTAGAAACAAAGTCACCTGTCATCATGCAGGTATCAAAGGGCGCTCGCAACTATGCCAACGCCACTATCCTCCGCTATATGGCTCAGGGTGCAGTAGAGTATGCTAAGGAGCTCGGTTGCGAGCATCCTGAAATCGTGCTCCACCTCGACCACGGTGATAGCTTCGAGCTTTGCAAGGATTGCATCGACATGGGCTTCTCTTCAGTGATGATCGACGGTTCACACCTCCCCTACGAGGAGAACGTTGCTCTCGCTAAGAAGGTTGTTGACTATGCTCATCAGTTTGACGTAACTGTTGAGGCTGAGCTCGGTGTCCTCGCTGGTGTTGAGGATGAGGTTTCGGCTGCTGAGTCACACTACACAAAGCCTGAGGAGGTTATCGACTTCGCTACTCGTACAGGTTGCGATTCACTCGCTATCTCTATCGGTACTTCTCATGGTGCATACAAGTTCACTCCTGAGCAGTGCACACGCGATCCGAAGACTGGTCTTCTCGTTCCTCCTCCATTGGCATTCGATATCCTCGCCGAGATCGAGCAGAAGTTGCCTGGATTCCCTATCGTGCTCCACGGTTCTTCTTCAGTTCCTCAGGACGAGGTTGCAACTATCAACAAGTTCGGTGGCAAGTTGCCCGATGCTATCGGTATCCCCGAGGATCAGCTCCGTCAGGCAGCAAAGAGCGCTGTTTGCAAGATCAACATCGACTCTGACTCTCGTCTCGCCATGACTGCTGCTATTCGTCAGCACCTTGCTGAGCATCCTGGAGACTTCGACCCACGTCAGTATCTGAAGCCTGCTCGTGAGAACATGAAGAAGATGTACATCCACAAGATTGTGAACGTACTCGGTTCTGACGGCAAGCTCGCTCAGTAATTGAATAACTACAAAATAAAAAGGGCAACCATTGCGGTTGTCCTTTTTTATTTTATTTATGTCGGTTGGCCCTTTGTTCGCGGTACTTGGCCTTCTGTCGGGCTGAACCGCTGCCGTGGGCTCCTGTGATGTATTTCTTTTTCTTGGCCTTGGTCTTCACCTTGTCCTTATTGGGATCGCCCTTTGGCATTCCCTTGAACACCATCCCGCCGCCGGCAATAATATCGTCAATATCTGCCATATCAATGGTGGAAAAGTCTTACGCCAGTGAATGCCATGGCAATGCCATACTTGTCGCAGGTGTCGATAACATGGTCGTCGCGCACGCTGCCTCCGGCTTGTGCGATGTATTCAACTCCACTCTTATGAGCACGCTCGATATTGTCTCCAAAGGGGAAGAAAGCGTCGCTGCCAAGGGCAACACCCGTGTTCTTGGCTATCCATTCCTTCTTCTCTTCGCGAGTGAGCACCTCAGGCTTCTCCTTGAAGAACTGCTGCCATGTGCCTTCGCGCAATACATCATCATGGTCGTCGGAGATATACACGTCGATGGTGTTGTCGCGATCGGCGCGGCGGATGTTGTCAACAAACGGCAACGACATTACCTTTGGATGCTGGCGCAGCCACCAGATGTCGGCCTTGTTACCGGCGAGACGTGTACAGTGGATGCGGCTCTGCTGACCGGCTCCAATACCGATGGCCTGTCCGTCCTTGACATAGCATACTGAGTTGCTCTGAGTGTATTTCAGTGTGATAAGTGCGATGATAAGGTCGCGCTTAGCTGCATCGCTGAATGTCTTGTTCTGTGTGGGGATGTTCTCGAAGAGAGCGGGATCGTCGAGCTTCACTTCGTTGCGACCCTGTTCGAATGTGATACCGAACACCTGTTTACGTTCGATAGGTGCAGGCACGTAGTTGGGATCAATCTTGATGACATTATATGTTCCCTTGCGCTTGGCTTTGAGAATCTCAATAGCCTCGGGAGTATAGTCGGGGGCGATGACACCGTCGCTCACCTCACGCTTGATGAGAAGGGCTGTGGCCTCGTCGCAGGTGTCGCTAAGTGCCACGAAATCACCGTATGAGCTCATGCGGTCGGCACCGCGGGCACGGGCGTAGGCACAGGCAATGGGTGATAGTTCCACCTTGAGATCGTCAACGAAATAGATTTTGCGGAGTGTATCATCAAGAGGCAGACCGACAGCAGCTCCTGCCGGTGAGACATGCTTGAATGAGGCTGCAGCAGGCATACCTGTGGCTGCCTTCAGCTCCTTGACAAGTTGCCATGAATTGAATGCGTCCAGGAAATTGATATAACCAGGGCGACCGTTGATTACCTCAATAGGCAACTCTCCCTCTTCCATATATATGCGTGAGGGCTTTTGATTCGGATTACATCCGTACTTTAATGCTAATTCTTTCATTTTCTTAGACGTTAATGAAGTTAAGGAATTTAAAGAAGTTAAGGACGTTAAGGAATTAACCAAAAAAGAGACAATCCCCATAGTCCTATGCGGCTTGTCTCTTTTTTATTCCTTGTAGAGTCGAATGTGGTGATTTTACTCGCCAACGTTGACTCTTCTCTCCTTGATACGGGCCTTCTTACCGGTGAGTGCACGCAGATAATAAAGCTTAGCGCGACGTACCTTACCATGCTTGTTGATCTCGATGCTCTCGATGTTCGGAGACTCGATTGGGAAGATACGCTCAACACCTACGGTACCTGACATCTTGCGCACGGTGAAGCGCTTCTTGTCGCCATGACCGGAAATCTTGATAACTACACCACGGTAGAGCTGGATACGCTCCTTGCTACCCTCGATAATTTTGTAAGCGACAGTGATAGTGTCACCTGAACGGAACTCAGGGAACTTCTTGCCGGTTGCAAATGCTTCTTCAGCAACTTTAATTAAATCCATTTTCTTGTATAAAATTAAATTTGTTTATCGTTCCAACGCAACATAACAGGCAACACGTTACTTCCTGCCAGCGATTACGCCGAAAAGCGGGTGCAAAGGTAATACTTTTTATTGGATTATGCAATTTTCTTCGTGTTTTTTTTGTGTTTTCATTGGAAATTTGTACTTTTGCACAGTAATTTTGATTATTATGAGGAAAAATTTGCTTCTCACGTTGACTATCTGTATGATAGCTGCTGCTGCCTCCGCACAAAAATATCGTGTTTCGGGGGTGGAAAGAACGAGACTGACTGTGGATTCCACTTACGATGCCTGTAAGGATAATGCCACTGCTGTGTTTCTCGTTCCGTATAAAAGTATCATCGACAGTATTATGTTGCCCGTTGTTGGCCGGTTGGAATGTGCTGCCGAGATTGACAAACCCGAGAGTAGAATGACCAATCTTATGGCAGACATTATGCTATGGTCGGGGGTGTTATGTGGAGAGAAAATTGACGTGGGCGTGTATAACATCGGAGGGATACGCTCGCCCATGGCTGCTGGCGACGTCACTTATGGCGATGTGTTGTCAGTGGCTCCTTTTGAGAATAAGGTTTGTTTTCTTTCTCTCACTGGTGATGCTCTAATTGAGTTGTTTTCACAGATGGCATTCACTGGTGGCGAATGTGTGAGCAAAGGGGTGAACTTAGTGTTCACAAAGGATGCCAAACTGAAGTCGGCTAAGCTCAACGGGCAGGATATCCTACCCGAAAGGAAATATCGCATAGCTACCAACGATTTCCTCGCACAGGGCAATGACAAGATGCTCGCTTTCAAGAAGAAAACGGATTTCGTCGTCTTAGACGACAAGGCCTACAATGCCCGTGAGGTGATGGTGAAATACTTCTCATATATGAAGGAGCATGGCCTTAAGGTGAATCCACAAGTTGAGGGTAGAGTTGTGGTGGAATGAGGGATTATGAATTAGGAAACGTAGTTCGACGAAGTCAATTAGGAATGAAAAGGTTATCGATGATTTTTGCTTTCTTGCTTGTAGTATTGGCAGGAAATGCACAGGAGAAAAAGCAATTGGTGATATTGCATACCAATGACACTCACAGCACGATTCTGCCATTGAAGAGTACCTTTGAGGACTCTATTATGGCAGGTAAGGGAGGAGTGGTCAGGCGTACCAATCTTATTAATGAGGAAAGGCGCAAGACTCCCGACTTGCTCTTGTTCGATAGTGGTGATTTCTCACAGGGGTCGCCTTTCTACACTATGTTCAAGGGTGATGTAGAGGTAGGAGTGATGAATGCCATGGGATATGATGCCACTACTCTTGGCAATCATGAGTTTGACAATGGCTTGGATAATTTGGCACGCCTTGCACGAATGGCAAAGTTCCCGATGGTGTGCTCCAATTATGATTTCACGGGTTCTGTACTTGAAGGTCTTATCAAGCCATGGATTATTCTTGAGAGAAATGGAGTGAAAATTGGTGTGTTCGGTCTTACTCCCAAACTTGAGGGTATAGTGATGGAAAACGCCATCAATGGTGTTCGCTATATCGACCCGATAAAGGCAACACAGCAGACGGCTGACTATCTGCGCAATGTGGAGAAATGCGACCTCATCATCTGCCTCTCGCACACGGGATGGGATTTGTGGCCTAAGTATATCGACGATAACCATGTCTTTGCCGCCACAAGAAATGTTGACCTCATCCTCGGTGGACACTCGCATACATTCATGGAGCACCTTGAATATGTCACTGACATTGATAGTAATAAGGTGCCCGTTGACCAAAACGGCAACCTTGGCGTATATGTTGGAAAACTTACATTGAACCTCGAACAGATTTACTCGAAATAAAACGATAGGACAATCATCTTGGAATGGCCGGCACGCACACTGCCGGCCATTTCCTTTAGTGTGTCGTCCTTCAGCTGTGAGGCCTGACCTTTGTCGAGAGCATTCGACAAGCTATAGCAGAACTTCAGCTCTGGTATTAGTTTGAAGAAGGGCAGATAGAGGTCGCAGCCCACTCCAATCTCAATCATCGTGTCGAAGCGTTTCAACTTTATGATGTCCTGCTCCTTAGATGTGAGGTTGAACATGGGGTTTATGCCCGCCATGAGGTAGGGGCGATAGTTGTTATGGCGCTTGCTACTGAACTTTAAGTCGATGGGGAAACTTACGTAGGTGTTTTTCAGTTCCTGAGTCTCAGTGCGGGCCTTGCCGCTCTCGTCAAGATTGTCGAGATCGCGGAAGGTGAGATACTTCGAACCGAAATGCATGGTTGGAGTGATGCGCAGATTAAGATAATCACTCAAGCGCATGTCGGCAAGAACACCAACGGAGATGCCGGGATTCCATTTGCTCGCGTCGCATACGATGGAGCGAGTCACCTGGCTGCCGTCTTCACGTATGTATGTCTGCGGACCGACGTTCTCGAGTTCTATGTCCTGGGTATTGAATCCTATTACTATACCAAAATGCATCGGTCGCAGGTCTATATACGGTTTGTTTTCCACTCGCCGTTCCTGTGCCGTTGCCATTATTGTTGTTACTGCCAATAACAGTGTTATTATTGCTTTTTTCATTGTTTTTTAGTGCTTTTATTATATAAAACGCACATCTTACAACTATATTGTATTAAATTAAGCAAAAAGAATACCTAAAATATGGTATTTTTCAAAACTTTTTTGTACTTTTGCATCACTATTTCATAGTAAACACATTTATTAATTTAAAAAAGAAAGTAATATGGCTTACGTAATTGGTGACGATTGTATCGCTTGCGGTACATGTATCGATGAGTGTCCTTCTGGAGCAATCTCTGAGGGCGAAAAGTATTCAATTGATCCTGATACCTGCACTGAGTGCGGTACTTGCGCAGATGTTTGTCCTTCTGAGGCAATCAGTCTTCCCGCTTAATTGATACTTTAAACAAAAAAAAGGGGCTGACATTTTTTGATGCCAGCCCTTATTATTACCAATAAGTCTAATCTTATCTTCATTCGGGGGATAGTGATTATCCCCCGAAAAAAATCTCTATTTACATACCAAGTACCTGCTTTGCAACGGCATTCTCCGGATCAATCACGATTAGCTTCTCAGAGAGTTTCTTGGCTGCTGCCATGTTGTCAGCAATACGTGCCTCGTAAGAGATGAGGTAGAGGTAAGCCTCCTTCAGACGGCTCTTGTCTGAGTTGTTAAGCTCTGTGCGAGTGTTGTAGAGCTCAATAAGCTTCTCGTAGTGAGGCTTGGCATAACCGTTCTTCTGGTCGTCGTCCATTGCGTTGTTAACGCGTGCGCGCCAGAATGTGGCATACTCAATAGCATCTGCATATTTCTCACCAAGATTCTTGTAAAGTTCATCTGACTTCTTCAGCGATGCTACCATCTCGCCATCAGTGAGTTTGCTTGCCTGATAGTAGTAGAGCTGTGCAAGTCCGGCATGGTCGGTGGCAGTTGGAGTAGAATACTCTGCAAGATACTGCTCGTAGTACTTGATAGCTGATGCGTAGTCTTCAATCTCACTATATGTGTCAGAAAGGGTCTTTATCACACCAGCCTTCTTGTCCTTTGAGTCAAACTCCTGCTCGATGGCCTTCTTATAGCTTTCGATAGCCTCGTCATACTTCTTTTCTCCCTTCAGGGCATTGCCATAATAGGTATAGTCGAAGTATGAGAACTTGGCACTGTCGCTCTTGTTGAAGAGGGCGTCAGCATACTGCAAGGCCTGCTCATACTGCTTGGTGTCTGTTGAGGTGAAGAATGCCAAGCGGTTGAAGGCAGCATCGCGTGGAGCCTTTGTCAATCCGAATTTTGCCACCTCAAGGGCATTGGCAGCCTTACCGCTAAGATAGTATGCCATGGCGAAATCGCGGATGTCGCGCTCTTCCATCTTGTCCTTGTCAGCCCATGCCTTGCTATAGCTGTCAATGGCATTGCCAAACTTATTTGAGGTGTAGTAGATACGACCTGCAAGTGCGTCAACAGCAATGTCGGGACGCTGTGCACGGAGTTCCTCCAACTTGGCAACTGCCTCTGTTGGACTCACCTTCTTATATACGTTGGCATACTTGTAGTAACCCTCAGGATCCTTCGGGTCGAAGTATATAGCCTGCTGATACTGCTGGGCAGCAGCACCACCGTCGTCGCTCAATGCCTGAATGTCGCCGAGGATGATGAATGCCTTGGCACATTTCTTGTTGGCCTTGAGTGCATTCTCTGCCATAATGCGTGCATTGGCAGTATCCTTCACTTCATAATAAGCCTTTGACATGGCAAGAAGCACATCTGTGTTCTTCTTGTACTTCTTTGCATACTTCTTAGACTGCTCAGCCAGATCGCCAGCCTTGCTCTTAATCATCTTTGTGATAGCCTCAGTGTCTGCTTTCGGGTCGCCCGTCTGAGCGAACGCTGGAGTACCGATGCCTAGCATCAATGCTCCCATCATTACGTATTTAATTGCTTTCATAATCTATATTTAATATTTTAATTCTTTAATATTTTAATTCTTACTCACCACCACTTCTCTCACTGCCATATTGCCTCTTGCTGGCAAGAGTCCTGCTTTGAATATTATCTTCTGACCGATAGGCGACTGCAAGAAATTAGAGAATCCCCATGGGAGTCCCTGTCTTGGGTCGGTGAGCAGTGCATAGATGGTACGCACCAGCGGATAGTTGCCGTTGTATATATAATATTGGTAGGGTTTCCAACTGTTCATAGGTGTTGCCTCGTCCAGTCTTGACACCGATACCACGCGTATATTCTTTTTGAATGTTACGTTCGTAGTGTCACGAGCGTCGTTGAGCCAGTTGCTGCCAATTATGCCGATTGCATCCTTGTGTGTCGATACATAATTGATTACTTCCTCACTCTTTTTTACAGCCTCGATATTGGGGCTATTGATAGGTTTGCCGCCCAAGATACTGTCAACACAGAAGTGGACTGTACTCGATTTGGCATTGTCGAATACCACGTCAAATGTGCCGAGTTTGCTCTGCGGGAAAACCTCTTTCCATTTTGTCACCTCTCCACCCAATATTCTCTTTATATCCTTTATAGATATACAGGTGTCAGGATTTTCATTGTTGACGATGAGTGCCAGACCGTCGTATGCAATAGGAATACTGCGGGCGATGAGTTTGCGGTCGGCGAAGTTCTTAACCTCACTGTCTCTCAGTCGTCGGGCGGCAACGGTAAGCCACACCTTTGTCTGCATAAGCGAGTTGATACCGTCGAGCTCATTGGTGTAGATAGGCTTAATAGTCGCCTGTGGGTAGGTGTGTTCAAATACCTCCCTCATTTCTTCGATAATAGGACTGAAACTCTCATCTGAAGTAAATGACATCGTGCCCGATGAGTAGGTATCAGTTCTACCATTTTTAGGTTTGTTGTGGCATGACCACAACAAACCTAAAATGAGAGTTAATCCAACTAATATGTTGAATGTGCGTTTTGTCATAAATTACTGAAGTCTAAATGTTACAGGTACGGTGAACTTCACACGTACAGCACTACCATTCTGCTTACCGGGAATCCAGTGGGGCATTGCCTTAACCACGCGCACGGCTTCCTTGTCGAGTGACGGGTCAACCGACTTAACAACCTGTACGTCGGTGATAGAACCGTTACGCTCTACCACGAAGGTCACGATAACACGTCCCTGTACTCCATTCTCCTCAGCTACAACAGGATACTTGATGTTCTTGCTAAGCCACTCGAAGAGTGCGGCCTGACCACCGGGGAACGATGGCATCACCTCTACCACGTCGAAGACTTTTGTCTCTTCTTCCTTTGGAGGCTCTGGCTGGGCAATAACTTCCTTGGCCTTGAGCACCTCGCCGCCAGCCTCGTCGTTACCCTTTACGTCGAACGAACCGATGGCAGTCTTGGTCTTGTTGAGGTCTTCTTGGCTCTTGAGCTCCTCTTCGGGCTTAACCTCAGAGTCCTTCTTGATGACAGGCGGTGTGAACTTCACTGAGCTCTTAACCTTCTCAACCACTTTCTGCTCTTCAACCTTAACGGGTGCCTTCTTCTCCACCTTGGCTTCCTTCTTCTGGGCCAACTTGGAGAGCTCGACATCAGTTTCCATAGCTACCTTCTTGGGGAAAGCGTTCTCGATGGCTACCTTGGCTGCCACTGCTGCCATGATTGCAATGATTACTGCAAACACAAGCAACATTGACTTTACGTTACGCTTGCCAGTGTCCTTGCGGAGCACGTATGCACCGTATTCCTTGTTGCGGCCTTCGAATACGAGATCGACCCAATTATTATCTATAAGATCTACTTTTGACATTGTTCTTTACGTTTTAATTGTTGTTACTTTACACCCTTCAAATTGAGCAGCTTCTGGTCGTCTTCACTGATCTTGTCGATCACGTAAGTACCGATACTGCAGATCTGCATTTCATCGAGAGCGTCAACCATGTTCTTATAAGAAGCAGTGTCAAGAGGCTTGATGATGATTGTAAGCTTGGGCACCTTCTCGCCGTCCAGGTTACCGTTCTTGATCTCTGCGAGCTCCTTCTGGTAAGTGCTGTCGGGCATATTGTACTTGATCTTCTTCTCATCCAGTTTCTGCTTTGCCAGCATGATCTTTGCTACCGGTGCAATGCCTTCCTCGGTCATGTGGCTTATCAGCACCTTGCGGATACCATCCTTGCCCCATGTTGTTTCCTTTAGGCATGTCGGGTCGTCATACTTTGGCAAACCATCGATGTGGTAAATCTTATCATTGCCTGCAAGAATGAGCGTGATGGTGTGGGAAGCCTTTGTTGCTGACTTGTCCTGTTCCTGCACGTTCTTGTCATTGCTCGGCATCGTCAACTGCATAGCCTGAGGCTTGCTCAGAGTGGTACACAGCATGAAGAACGTGATAAGAAGCATCATCATGTCCACCATCGGCGTGAAGTCCACGCGGGTGTTCATCTTTTTCTGCTTGCTTTCTTTTTTCTTTGCCATGTTTATTCCTCCGATGACGTTTTAAGATTTGTAATCAGTTGGTAACGGTTCTCTTCCATGTCCTGAAGCTCTGACATAAGTGCCTTGACTGCTTTGTAAGGAGTCTTGCTATCGCACTTGATGGCGATACGAATGTCAGGGTTGGCATCGCGAGCTGCCTTTACCCACTCTTGAAATTCACTCATTCCCCCCTCGATACTATCGGTGGGAACTCCAAGCGTCTTGATGACTTCTGCCATCTTCTCGGGCTCAAGGTTGAGGTAGTCGGGAAGCTTGGTGACGGGTACACCAATCATCGACTCTTCCTTGAACTTCTTGATCTGCGCACCGTTCAGCGTTACGCCGAATTTGTCGGTGACAGTCTGCATGATGGCCAACATGTCGTTCTTATTGTCGGTTCCGACGAAGATTTTGCCGTCCGAGCCAACAAGAATGTTCAGCACATTCTTCTCGGGCACCTTAACCTCCGACACTGAACTTGGCGTAACAACCTGAATAGGTTCTGGCTGCAAGAATGTTGATGTCAACATAAAGAAGCACAGAAGAAGGGTCATCACGTCCGACATAGGAGTCATGTCAATCCAGACGTCTTTTTTCTGTATCTTTATTTTACCCATTATTATTCGCTAATTAAAAGGTAAAACAATTAAGCCTCTTCTGTGTGGTTAACGTCGTATGTAGATGCAATTGTGTAACCAACCTCGTCGAGGGCGTATGTCAACTTGTCGATCTTGTTTGTGAAGAAGTTATAGATAACTACTGCGAACCAAGATGTCAAAATACCTGATGCTGTGTTCACAAGGGCCTCAGAAATACCGGCAGACAGTGCCATAGAATCAGCACCACCACCTGCAGACAGAGCCTGGAATGAACGGATCATACCGAGCACAGTACCGAACAGAGCGGTAAGTGTACCGAGGGTAACGATGGTTGCTACGATAGGCAAGTTCATCTGGAGAGTAGGCATCTCAAGCTGAGTAGCCTCCTCGTGAGCCTGCTGGATCTTGGCGATCTTCTGAGCCTTCTTCAGAGTGGTGTTGCCTTCAGCATCCTTGTAGGCGTTGATTGAAGCGAGAACCACGTTAGCTACTGAACCCTTCATCTTGTTGCAAAGAGCTGTAGCCTCGTCGAACTTACCAGTCTTGATGAGTTCCTTAACCTGGGTTGTGAACTTGCCAAGGCTCATTGTACCGAATGCACTTCTAAGAGCGAAGAAACGCTCAACACCGAGGCAGATAACAGAGAGAAGGAGAGTCAAGATAAGACCTACTACGAAACCTCCCTTATACACGGTACCCATAAGGTTTACTGGGTGTCCTGTGGGATCGCCACCTGCGAAGTTGTCAGGTGCACCGAGTACCTGGAAATAGAATGCGTAAGCGGCTACACAGCAGATTACAAGAATCCAGATAGCGTTCTTTACTCCCTTAAAGCCCGATGATTTCTTAGCTGGGGCTGCAGCATTTGTTTTTGTTGCCATAATACTTTTAATTTTTTTAGTTATTTAATGAATTAAAATGATATTCGCTTGATTGTTTTTTTTATGTTCAACAAGTGTCTTTGCGGAGTTGCCTCCTTACGAGCGACAAAGATAATAAATAAGTGCCAAAATCGCAATGAATTAATAAGTTTTAACTACATTTTTTTGATTTCTTCATTGATTATGGCACTTATTCCTCTTTTTTTATGCTAATTTTGACAATGCTTCCTTAATTCGGCGCATCGCCTCAACTATATTCTCGTCGCTTGTGGCATAACTCATGCGGAAACATTCGGGGTCGCCAAATGCATCTCCTCCCACGGTTGCCACGTGTGCCTGTTCGAGCAGGTACATGGCGAAGTCGGATGATGTGTTGATGACAGTGTCACCGCATTTCTTGCCGAAGAAACTGCTGCACTTCGGGAACAGGTAGAACGCTCCCTCGGGCACGTTCACCTCCAAACCAGGGATGTCCTTGGCGAGTTTCACTATGAGGTCGCGACGGCGCTCGAATGCCTTGCGCATCTCTTCTACGCACTCCTGTGAGGCAGTGTATGCAAATTCGGCTGCTTTCTGGCTCACTGAGCACGGACCGCTGGTGTATTGTCCCTGCAGTTTATTGCAGCCCTTGACTATCCACTCGGGGGCGGCAATGTAGCCTATGCGCCATCCAGTCATGGCGTATGCCTTCGACACTCCGTTCACGATGATCGAGCGCTCCTTCATTCCGGGGAACTGGGCTATGCTCTCGTGGTGACCGATGTAGTTGATGTGCTCATAGATTTCGTCGGCAAGCACGAAGAGGTCGTCGTGCTTCTTGATAACCTCTGCCAATGCCTCAAGCTCACTCTTTGAATATACGCTTCCCGTAGGGTTGCTCGGTGAGCAAAGGATAATCATGCGTGTCTTGGGCGTGATGGCAGCCTCAAGCTGCTCGGGAGTCATCTTGAAGTTTTGGCTGAATCCAGCCTCCACAATCACGGGCACTCCGCCTGCCAACTTCACCATCTGGGGATATGACACCCAATAGGGGGCAGGGATGATAACTTCCTCGCCGTCGTTGACAAGGGCCATCACCGTGTTGCACACGCTCTGCTTGGCTCCGTTCGAAACGAGCACCTCGTTTACCGTGTAGCCAAGACCGTTCTCATTCTTGAGCTTTGCCACGATAGCTTTCCTCAGGTCGGGGTAGCCCGGCACCGGTGAGTATCTTGAGAAGTTGTCGTCAACTGCCTTCTTGGCGGCTTCCTTAATGTGGTCGGGGGTGTTGAAGTCGGGCTCTCCCACGCTCATGTTGATGACGTCGATGCCCTGTGCTTTCATCTCCGAACTCTTCTGCGACATGGCTAATGTGGCCGATGGCGCAAGTCTTTGCAATCTATCTGATAGTTGTGCCATTTTATTGTTTGCTATTTATTCAGCTGCAAAATTAATCATTTTATTCTTTAAACAAGAAGATTTATTGCTTTTTTTTAATTTTTCAACAAAAAAAGTGTAACATTGCATTTATTTAAGGTGCAATTCGTGCCCCATGCGCTCTTTTTTCGTCTTTAGATAGCGGTAGTCGTACTCATTAGGCGACACTTCGATGGGCACATTTTCCACTATCTCCAACCCGTATGCTTCCAGTCCCACGCGCTTTGTGGGGTTGTTGGTCATGAGGCGCATCTTGTGCACTCCAAGATGACGAAGCATCTGTGCACCGCAACCATAGTCGCGCTCGTCGGGTTTGAATCCTAAATGGATGTTGGCATCCACCGTGTCCATTCCTTCCTCCTGCAACTTGTATGCCGCTATCTTGTTCATGAGACCGATGCCTCGGCCTTCCTGTTGCATGTAGATGATAACGCCCTTGCCTTCACGCTCTATCATCTCCATCGCCTTGTGTAGCTGTTCGCCGCAGTCGCAGCGCTTGCTGCCGAGGATGTCTCCGGTGGCGCACGACGAATGTACTCTCACCAGAATCGGTTCGTCCTCCTTCCATTCGCCCTTTATGAGAGCCATGTGCTCAAGTCCCGTGGCACTCTGGCGGAAGGGTATCAGGCGGAAATGCCCGTACTTCGTAGGCATGTCGGCCTCGTTGCCAACCTCTATCAGTGATTCTTTCTGCAGTCGGTAGGCTATGAGGTCCTTGATGGTAATGATGTGCATGTCGTGTTTTTCGGCAAACTCCATAAGGTCGGGCATACGTGCCATCGTACCGTCGTCATTCATGATTTCCATGAGTGCACCGGCGGGATAGAGTCCTGCCAACTTACACAGGTCGATGGCTGCCTCGGTGTGTCCCGAGCGGCGCAGCACTCCCATGTCCTGGGCATACAGGGGATTGATATGTCCTGGTCGGCCGAATGTCTCGGGGCGTGATGCCGGGTCGGCGAGAGCACGTATGGTGGCGGCACGGTCGTGAGCCGACACTCCCGTGGTGCAGCCTTCGAGTTTGTCGATAGTCACTGTGAACGGTGTTCCGAGCATCGAGGTGTTGTCTGCCACCTGATGCGGCAGGTCGAGTTCCTCGCTGCGGCTCAATGTGATAGGTGCGCACAGTACGCCTCGGGCGTATTTCAGCATGAAATTCACCTTTTCCGCCGTAATCTTCTCTGCGGCGATAATCAGGTCGCCTTCATTCTCACGGTCTTCGTCATCCACCACGATGACAAATTTGCCCTCCCTGAAGTCGTCGAGGGCCTCTTCTATGGTGCTAAGTCCAAATCTTGCCATATTATTTTGAATCCTTTAATTCTTTAATATTTTAATCCTTTTATATATTATATATAATAATGTGTAATTGTCTCAGTCAATACTGATCGTCACCTTCTTTCCCTCTTCCACTCGGCGAATGATATTTTCGCTTGCTGTGACGATATTGCGAAGGTCGCGCAACAGCCGCAGTCGGAATCGCCACATCCTGAGATAGAAGAACACTCCGAGAGGCAGAATCACACCAGTGACCACATTCATCCATTTGCGTACAAATGGTCGGGTGTGGGCATGTGTGGCAATGATGGGCAGGGCATTCAGTTCGTTGAGGATGGTCTTGTCCTTCGTGTTCGACAGGTCCTCAATCACTGCCTCAAGCCTCTCGTTGATACCCTCTATCACCTGGTCATCACCCGGTCGGAAGAACACCTTTATTGGGTTGGGCGCCTTCAGCAGACTATGCTCGTGGGAGTAGGCCTTGATGTCGCGGCATAGTCTCATTAGCTCCTCTGCATCCTTGATATAGTCGGGGTCGTTGATGATAACCTCTTTCTTATATACGTGTCGCTTGGTGCGTATTCCCAACATCTTGAACAGCACGTTCTTGTACATGTCAATGTTGAACACCGTGGAATCGCTGTTGGCCTTGAATGTGAAGAACACAGCCAACGGCGCCAGTACGGCGGTGGATATCAGTTTGCCGAACAGCACTGTCCAGTTGCCGTCGCGTGCCATCTTCATTCCCGAGTTCTCGAATATGTAATACACAATGAACACGAGCACCGAGATAATCACTGGCACTCCCAAACCTCCCTTGCGGATGATGGCTCCCAATGGGGCACCGATGAAGAAGAATATGATACATGCCAACGATAGTGTTATCTTGCCGATGGCTTCTATCTGGTGGGTTCTCAGTTGCCTGTTGAGTGTGTAGGAGTAGTCGCCCTTCATGCTCATCAGCGTCAGTTGCGAACTCAGTGTGCTCATTGCGCCCCTCACGATGTCCTGCTTGGCCTCAAGCGATTGGTGGGCGAAGATGGTGTCGATGTTCACATCACCCGTCATGGCTCTCTTAACGGCTTTCAGCGAGTCGTCCTTGCTGATTTTCGGTTGGTAAAATGTCGAGTACTGACCATCGTTGTAATATGCGTGCGCCACACTGTCGTTAAACTCGCGTATGGAGTCGATGTCGTGTATGATTTTCTCCATGCTCTTCGATTTGGCACTTGCGGATATGCCTGTCACGTCGGCCATGTTGAATCCTCCGTCAAAGTCGAGCACTATGCGTTTGGTCGAGAACGTCTCGCGGCGGTAGGGGATGCTCGCACTGCCCGCGATGTCCTGAGAGCGCATATTCTCAAACCACTCTCCGCTGTACAGCGTCAGCAGCAGGTGTTTCTTCTCGGCTGTCGATTGCAACATTCCCGAGTCGGCGAGGATGATGGCGGCATCCTCATATCCGCCCGTCATCTTGTAGATGGTGATGCCATACAGCTTGCCCGTTGTCATGTCCTTCTTCTGCACATACAGGTTGCAATTGGGGATTCCGTCGTAGAATATTCCCTCGGGTATCTCCAACTCGGGGTTCTTCTGCTTCATCGAGAGCAGCAGTTGGCCAAACGACTTGTTGGCGTCAGGCATAACCACATCCTGGAAATAATAAGACACCCCCGAGATAATAATCACTATCACAATCAGCGAGCGGAATGCCTGCATCAGTGATATGCCAGCCGCCTTGATGGCAGTCAGCTCCGAGCTCTCGCCAAGGTTGCCGAAGGTGATGAGCGACGAAAGAAGTATGGCAAGCGGAAAGGCCTGGGGCATGAGCATAAGACCCATGTACCAAAAGAATTGGGCAAGAATCTCCATCGAAAGACCCTTGCCAATGAGTTCGTCAACATAGCGCCACAGGAATTGCATCATCAGCACAAACTGGCAGATGAAGAAGGTGCCTATGAAGAGCAGTCCAAACTGCTTGGCTATGAATATGTCTAATTTCTTTATACGAAACATCTCTTTACTGCTATATATTATAGGGCGCACGATACCTTATCTATGCGCGCCTTTTCTCTATCAGCGTGCAAAGTTACACAAAAAAATCAGAAATCATAGCCTTTTTCTGTTTTTTTATGAAATTTAGAGCCCACTTATTGCGTGAAGGCGCTCAAGATTGCCATTCCACACCTCTTTCATGTAGTCAACATCGTCGTCATCCACATGGTCGGTGATGATAAGAGAGAGTTTACCCGTGAAGTCGCTTTTCTCTATTCTCATCTCCCAGTAGTCCTCGTCGTCCTCGTTGACATCCCATTTCAGACGGATGTAATGGTTTTCCTCTGCTCTGATCACCTCGGAGGTTCTCACGTCCTGTTGTGTCCACGTCTCGCCCCACTTGAATGTGAATATTCCATTCTTTTCCTCAACATAGTCGGCCAGCCATTTCGACAGGCCGTGGGCGTGTCCTATCAAGTTCCACACGATGCTGTGTGACTTGGTTGAGAGTGGGTAATCAATACAAATTTTGGTCTTACTCATCGTTTTTAGCGTTTTTACGGCACAAAAATACGAAAAAAAAACGAAATACGAAAATTTTTCGCAAAAAAGTTTGGTAGTTTAATAAAAATGTAGTACCTTTGCACCCGCAAACAAGCAATGGCGGGATAGCTCAGCTGGTTAGAGCGTCGGATTCATAATCCGGAGGTCGTGGGTTCGGGTCCCACCCCCGCTACTTGAAAAGACAGGGAGTTACGATTATCGTAACTCCTTTTTTCATTGCTTTTGCTATGGAAATTTTGCAGTCGCAAAAGATATGTATTATATATATAAGGAGAAAAGACATGACAGAATTCAAGGATTTGGTGAAGCTCAGAAGGAGCCATAGAAAGTTTACGGAGGAAGAGTTTAGTCCGGAGGCCGTGCAGTTGATAATGCGTGCGGCACTGATGTCGCCCACGTCTAAGAGCCAGAGGGCATGGCAGTTTGTGGTGGTGGACGACAAGACCGACATCGAGAAACTGGCAGATGCCAAGAACCTCGGTTCGCAGTTTATGAAGGGCGCACCGTTGGCGGTGGTCGTTCTCGGCGACCCTATGCGCAACGACTGCTGGGTGGAGGATGGCTCCATTGCCGCTATCTCTATGCAGTATCAGGCTGAGGAACTCGGATTGGGCTCGTGCTGGGTGCAGATGCGTGGTCGCGGACTTGACGACGGCACTCCAGCCGACGAGGTGATACGTGGCATTCTCGACATTCCCGCCAACTACAGTGTGCTCTGTGTGGTGGCTTTCGGACACAAGGCCGACGAGCGCAAGCCGCAGAACGAGGACAGCCTCAAGTGGGAGAACGTGCACATCGGAAAATTCTCGGAGAAATAAGGCACTTTGCGACTGAGTTGCAAATACTTTTCCCTAACTTTGCACCCGAAATATAAGGGAAAAGACATGAACGACTCAGAGAATCAAGGGCAGCACTGCTGCCGACATACAGGCCATTGCTGCGGATATGCACACATAGCCGACGGGGCAATGGACAAGACGATGCTCGTGCGCATAGTAGTGACGATTGTCGCCACCGTGGCATTGCATTTTACAGAGATAGAGGGTTGGTGGCGGTTTGCCGCCTTCCTCGTAGTGTATCTGATAATTGGCTATGACATACTGCGCGAGGCTGCTGAAGGAATACTGCACGGTGAGGTGTTCGACGAGAACACCCTCATGGCAGTAGCCACCATCGGTGCCTTTGCCTTGGCAATCATGAGCGGTTCGGGCGACTACAACGAGGCCATCGCCGTGATGCTGCTGTTTCAGGTGGGCGAACTCTTCCAGAGTCATGCCGTGGGCAAGAGCCGACGCAACATTGTGGCTCTGATGGACATACGCCCCGACTATGCCAATGTGGAGCATGGGGGGAGTGTGGCAAAGATACATCCCAATGAGGTGAGCATCGGTACGGAGATAGTGGTGAGACGAGGCGAGAAGGTGCCCATCGACGGCGTGGTGACAGAGGGCAGGTCGATGCTCAACACCGCCAACTTGACGGGCGAGTCGGTGCCACGCGGGGTATCCGTAGGCGACGAGATTCTGAGCGGTTGCATTAATATGGGCGACAAGCTGCGCATCAAGACCACCAAGGCATTTGGCGAATCCACTGCCAGCAAGATTCTCCAACTGATGGAGGCAAGCGGCAGCCATAAGTCGAGATCGGAGAATTTCATATCCCGATTCGCAAGAGTATATACCCCGATAGTATGCTATGCCGCCCTCGCCCTTGCCGTAGTGCCCACGATGGTGTGTACATTGTTAATGGGCGAGCCTTTGGGCGCGGCCTTTGAGGCGTGGCTCTATCGCGCCCTCACGTTCCTCGTCATCTCCTGTCCTTGTGCCTTGGTGGTGAGCATCCCGCTGTCGTTCTTCGCCGGAATAGGGGCGGCAGGCAGACTTGGAATATTGGTCAAGGGCAGTCGCTATCTTGAGATGCTCTCGAAGGTGAGAACGATAGTGTTCGACAAGACAGGCACTCTTACCGAAGGCAACATCGACAGCGAGGACAGGGTGAAATCGACTTCACGCCTTGCCGTTGACACGCTTCGCAGCGAGGGCATAAGTGAGATAGTGATGATGACAGGCGACAGGCGCGAGGTGGCTGAAAGGATAGGCAACGAGGTGGGTGTCAATAGGATATATAGCGAACTGTTGCCTGAAGGCAAGGTGGCACATCTTGAAAGCGTGATGGCGGAGAAGGGTAGGGGCGAGATGGTGGCATTCGTGGGCGACGGTATCAACGACGCCCCAGTGCTGAGACGCGCCGACTTGGGCATTGCCATGGGCGCATTGGGATGCGATGCCGCCATCGAGGCCGCCGACGTAGTGCTTATGGACGACGACCCGATGAAGATCATGACGGCGATTAGGGTGTCGAGACGCACGCTGCAGATTGTGTGGCAGAACATAGTGTTGGCTCTCGGAGTGAAGGCGGTGTGCCTGATGCTTGGGGCTGTGGGGATTGCCAATATGTGGCTCGCCGTGTTTGCCGATGTGGGGGTGATGGTGATTGCGGTGGTAAATGCGATGAGGGCGTGCCAGGCAGCAAAACTGCCTGGCACGGTGGCTCTTTCAATGCGATGAGGGCCTGGAAAGGTGGCTCATATAAAATAAAAACAGAATGATGGCAGAAATGGAAAGAATAGAGGAACATCTGACAGAACATGGAGTGAAGCCCACGGCAGTGAGAATACTGGTGTGGGAACAGGCTTCGCGTCAGCAGGAGACATTCACCCTTAGCGACATGGAGGGATGGATGCCCCACATGGACAGGTCGAGCATATTCCGTGCACTGAGGCTTTTTGCCGAGCACCACCTGCTGCATGAAATCGACGACGGCAGCGGTCAGCAGAAGTATTGCGTATGCCGCTGCACCAACAGTCAGCACCTCAATCACATTCATTTCACCTGTCTGAAATGCGGACAGACCTATTGCCTCGAAGACTATCAGATACCGCTTGTTCAGTTGCCCGAGGGTTTTGACATGGAAGATGCCGAATATGTCATCAAGGGAGTGTGTCCGCATTGCAAAAACTGACTAAAGACAAGAAAAATAACAAAGAAGTGGAAAAAAAACACTTTTTTGCTTGTTATATCGGGGGAATTTAGTAATTTTGCAGCCTAAATTACACATATTTCTATATATAACGTTATATTATGGCTGAAAAGAAACAGATTAAGACCGCATTGGTATCGGTTTTCCACAAGGATGGATTGGACGAGCTGCTCAAGAAGCTCAATGCAGAGGGAGTGAAGTTCCTCTCTACTGGTGGTACACAGAAGTTTATCGAGTCACTCGGTTATGAGTGCCAGAAGGTGGAGGATGTCACCACTTATCCTTCAATCCTCGGTGGCAGGGTGAAGACTCTCCATCCGAAGGTGTTTGGAGGTATCCTCGGACGTCGCGACAACGAGGGCGACCAGGAGCAGATGAAGCAGTATGAGATACCCGAGATCGACCTTGTCATCGTTGATCTCTATCCATTCGAGGACACCGTGGCAAGTGGTGCATCAGAGGCCGACATCATCGAGAAGATAGACATCGGCGGCATATCGCTCATACGTGCCGGAGCGAAGAATTTCAAGGACGTGGTGATTGTGCCCAGCAAGGCTGAGTACGTAGTGTTGCTCGACATCCTCAAAGAGAAGGGTGCCGCTACCGACATTGAGGACCGCAAGATGTTTGCCGAGCGTGCCTTCGGTGTGAGCAGCCACTACGACACGGCTATTCATGAGTGGTTTTTGAAGAATTAAAAAAATAAAGAATTAAAAGTTCTATATTTATGGGATTTTTTTCGTTTGTTCAAGAAATAGCGATGGACCTCGGAACAGCCAACACTATCATCATCTCTGATGACAAGATTGTGGTTGACGAGCCATCGGTTGTTGCCCTCGACCGCCGTACCGACAAGATGATTGCCGTAGGCGAGAAGGCAAAGATGATGTATGAGAAGGAACATGCAAATATCCGCACCATACGCCCTCTGCGCGATGGCGTGATAGCCGACTTCTCTGCCTGCGAGCAGATGATGCGTGGACTCATCAAGATGGTGCATACTGGTAGCCGCCTCTTCTCTCCCTCATTGCGTATGGTGATTGGTGTGCCCTCTGGCTCTACCGAGGTTGAACTACGTGCTGTGCGCGATTCGGCAGAACATGCCGACGGACGTGACGTATATCTGATTTTTGAGCCAATGGCGGCAGCCATCGGTATTGGTATCGACGTTGAGGCCCCCGAGGGCAATATGATAGTTGACATCGGTGGTGGATCGACCGAGATTGCCGTTATCTCGCTTGGAGGTATCGTCAGCAATAACTCAATTCGCATTGCCGGTGACGATCTCACCGCCGACATACAGGAATATATGAGCCGCCAGCATAATGTGAAAGTGAGCGAACGTATGGCAGAGCGCATCAAGATACATGTGGGCTCAGCCCTCACCGACCTAGGCGACGAGGCTCCAGAGGACTACATCGTACATGGTCCTAATCGAATCACAGCCCTTCCGATGGAGGTGCCTGTATGCTATCAGGAGATTGCTCACTGCCTCGACAAGACAGTGGCAAAGATTGAGAATGCCGTGCTCTCAGCACTTGAGAACACCCCACCCGAACTGTATGCCGACATCGTAAAGAACGGTATCTACCTCAGCGGTGGTGGTGCTTTGCTTCGTGGTCTCGACAAGCGTCTGCAGGATAAGATCAATATTCCTTTCCACATTGCCGAGGATCCATTGCATAGTGTGGCTAAGGGAGCGGGCATAGCATTGAAGAACGTTGACAGATTCTCATTCCTGATGAGATAAAATGCGCAACCTACTCGAATTCTTATCGAAGTGCTATCATTGGCTGCTGTTTGCAGTGCTCGAGGTGTTCAGCTTCGTGCTGCTTTTCCAATTCAATAGCTATCAGGGCAGTGTGTGGTTCTCGTCGGCCAATACCTTAGTGGGCAAGTTGTATGAACTTGACGCATATGTCGAGTCGTACTTCTCGCTCACCAAGATCAACAAGAATCTCACTCTGCGCAATTTCTATCTCGAACGTCAGGTCAACCAGTTGTCAAGGCTCTATGCTGACCTGACCCGAGACACGACAATATTAGAGCGCAATGAATTGGAGTTTCTAAGCAGATACAAGCTGATACCTGCCAAGGTGGTAAGCAACTCTGTTGACCGCAACGACAACCTCATGACCATCGACCGCGGACGTAAGGACGGCGTGGAGATAGACATGGGAGTGGCATGTGGCAATGGCGTGGTGGGAGTGGTGTATCTCGTATCCGACCACTATTCAATTGTGATGCCAGTGCTCAACTATCACTCCCGCATCAGCTGCGCCATACGCCATCGTGGATATTTTGGCTATCTCAAATGGCAGGGTGGCGACGCAAACATAGCCTATGTGGAAGATGTGCCAAGGCATGCCAAGTTTAAGCGTGGCGACTGGGTGGAGACCAGCGGCTACTCGACGATTTACCCCCCAGGAGTGCTTGTAGGCAAGATAATCGAGGTATATAACTCGCGCGACGGACTGTCATATAAACTAAAGGTGCAGCTATCCACCGACTTTGGCAATGTGCGAGATGTCTTTGTGATAAGCGATAAGAGCATAGCCGAGCGCACGCGCCTTTTGGAGGCTGCCCGCGACTCAATGTTAAGGGGCAACAAGGAATGATAGAAAGAAAAGAAAAACAGAGATGACGATAGACTTTTTAAGGCAATTAGGCATCTTTGCCGTGCTCTGTCTGGCACAGGCGCTCGTGTTCAACCGCATTCATCTTTTTGGATGCGCCACACCTCTTATATATATATATATGATACTGAAACAAGAGCGCAATTATCCAAAATGGGGAACATTGCTATGGAGTTTTTCCATAGGATTGACTGTTGATATTTTGTCCAATACCCCAGGTATGGCAGCGGCATCGCTCACGCTTATTGGAGCAATACAGCCTTATTTCATGGAACTGTTTGTGCAGCGCGACGCTGCCGACAATCTGTCGCCCTCGATTAAGTCGCTTGGCTATGGTAAGTTCTGCTTCTATGCCGCTACCCTCACCTTGTTCTACTGCGCGGTGTTCTTCACGCTCGAAGCTTTCAACTTCTTTAATCTTTCTCAGTGGATATCCCAGATTATTGGCAGCACATTGATTTCGTTGGTGATAATACTCACAATAGAAAGCGTCAGGAAAAAGTGAAGGACTATGGATTAGAGAACAGGCAATACGTCATCGGCGGTGTGGCTATCTTCATCGTTGTCGTATATATTCTGAGGCTTTTCACGCTTCAGATTATGAGTGATGACTATAAGAAGAATGCCGACTCTAATGCCTTTCTTAAGAAAATCGACTATCCTTCGCGTGGCGTAATCACCGACCGCAACGGAAAGTTGCTCGTGTTCAACCAACCGTCTTACGACGTGATGATAGTCATCAACGAGGCCAAGAACCGTCTCGACACCCTCGAATTCTGCAATGCCCTTAATATCACCAAGGAGGAGTTCGACAAGAGGATGGAGACGATAAAGGACCGCTCGAAGAATCCCGGATACTCACGATTCACCCAACAGCTCTTCATGAGTCAGTTGTCCGATAAGGACTTCAGTATATTCCGCGAGAAGATGTTCCGCTTCCCCGGAGTATATATCCAGCGCCGAAGCATACGCCAATACCAATATCCCGTGGCGGCACATGTGCTTGGTGATGTGGCGGAGGTGTCGCCTGCCGACATCGAGGAGGATGAATACTATCAGCCAGGTGACTATATAGGCAAACTCGGTGTGGAGCGAAAATACGAGAAGCAGCTTAGGGGAGAGAAGGGTGTGCAGATCTTGTTGCGCGACGCCCACGGAAGAATACAGGGCAGCTATCAGAACGGAGCACTCGACAAGCGCCCCGTGCCAGGAAAAAACCTCACCCTCGCCATCGACTACGACCTGCAGGCTCTCGGCGAAAGACTTATGGAGGGAAAAATAGGCAGTATCGTTGCCATCGAGCCTTCGACGGGCGAGGTGCTGTGCATGGTGTCGTCGCCCAATTACGACCCACGAATAATGGTGGGACGGGCGAGGAGCAAAAACCACCGCCGACTGAGTAACGACCCCATGAAACCACTGCTCAACCGAAGTATCATGGGACAATACCCTCCAGGTTCGACATTCAAGACAACCCAAGGCCTCACCTTCCTGTCGGAGAATATCATATCACCGTCAACACCCTTCGGTTGCTCCCACGGATTCTATTTCCGCGGTCTGCATGTGGGTTGTCACGGCCATGCCTCCCCCTTGTCGATAGTACCGGCACTTAGCACCTCGTGCAACGCCTTCTTCTGTTGGGGACTCTATTATATGATAGGCAACCGCTCGAAGTATGGCAGTGTGCAGAATGCCATGAATACCTGGCGCGACTATATGGTGAGCATGGGATTCGGATATAAGTTGGGTATCGACCTCCCGGGAGAGAAGCGCGGACTCATCCCCAATGCCGAGTTCTACGACAAGGCCTATCGCGGATCGTGGAACGGTCTCACCATCATCAGTATATCAATCGGTCAGGGCGAGGTGAATGCCACCCCATTGCAGATAGCCAACTTGGGTGCTACGATTGCCAATCGCGGTTATTACTATGTGCCCCACGTGGTTAGGAAGGTGCAAGGAGAACCCCTCGACACCACCTACACCCGCCGCCACTACACCAAGGCCACCAAGAAAGCCTATGACTATGTGGTGCAGGGAATGAGAGCCTCGGTGCTCGGTGGTACATGCCGTGCTTTGGGACGTTATGACTTCATGGCATGTGGTAAGACCGGTACGGCGCAGAACCGTGGTCACGACCACTCCGTATTCATGGGCTTTGCCCCGATGGACAATCCAAAGATTGCCGTGGCTGTGTATGTGGAAAACGGAGGATGGGGAGCCGACTACGGTGTGCCTCTTGGAGGATTGATAATGGAACAGTATATTCACGGAAAACTGTCGGAAGAGTCGAAGAAGAAAGCCGACGAATTCCAACATAGACATATCTCTTATGGTACGACAATCAGATAAGCAGCCGAGCGTACTTCGCTCTATCGACTGGTGGACAGTGGCCATCTACGTGGCATTGTTGGCATTCGGATGGATAAGTGTCTGTGGTGCCAGCTATTCATATGGCGACACCGATATCTTAAGTCTCGACACACGTTCGGGAATGCAGATAATATGGATAGGTACGTCGATGTGTCTGGGCTTCGTGATTCTGATGCTCGACTCCCGTTTCTACGACACCTTTGCCTATATCATCTATGCCGCACTGTTGTTGTTGCTTTTCGTCACAATATTCAATCCTCATCAGATTAAAGGTTCAAGGTCGTGGCTCGTGCTTGGTCCGTTGCGACTCCAACCGGCTGAGTTTGCCAAGTTTGCCACTGCTCTTGCGCTTGCCAAGGTGATGAGTGTGTATGGATTTACGGTCCACAACATGCGGCATTTCGCCACTGCCCTTGCCGTGGTGTTCGTGCCTATGATGTTCATAGTATTGCAGAAAGAGACCGGTTCGGCTCTCGTGTATCTCTCCTTTTTCCTGATGTTCTATCGTGAGGGAATGCCGGGCAGCGTATTGTTCACAGGAGTCGCTATGGTGATATACTTTGTCGTCGGCATACGTTTTGAGGAGGTGATTTTGATGGACACTCCCACGTCGGTGGGAAAATTCGTCGTTTTGTTGTTAGTGCAGATATTCACTGCCGGAATGGTGTATATCTATTGCAAGGCACGCCGCGAGGCATGGCTCATATTGGGGTATTCGCTGGGCATAACCGTACTGTCGTTGCTTTTCTCTGAGTACGTCATACCGTTTGATGTCGTTTGGGTACAGATAATTTTAACCATTATCCTTTGCCTATGGTTGCTATGGAATGGATTGGGGACGAGAATTAAAAACTATTATTTTATCCTGCTCTTTGCCATAGGGTCGGTGATGTTTTTCTATTCGGCAGATTATGTGCTCAACAATGTCATGGAGCCGCACCAGAGGGTGAGAATCAATGTGCTTCTCGGTCTCGACGAGGACCTTGCCGGTGCGGGATATAATGTACATCAGAGTGAGATAGCTATTGGGTCGGGCGGTCTTGAAGGCAAGGGATTTCTCAACGGCACTCAGACCAAACTGAAGTTTGTGCCCGAACAGGACACCGACTTTATCTTCTGTACCGTGGGCGAGGAGGAGGGATTCCTCGGTTCGTCGGCGGTGTTGCTGCTGTTCCTCTCCCTCATCCTGCGTCTCATCCATCTTGCCGAGCGCCAACCCATGCGCTTTGGCCGCATATATGGCTATTCGGTGGTGTCGATATTCCTCTTCCACCTGTTTATCAATGTGGGAATGGTGCTTGGATTGACGCCTGTGATAGGCATTCCTCTGCCTTTCTTCAGCTATGGCGGTTCGTCGTTGTGGGGCTTCACCTTCCTGTTGTTCATCTTCTTGCGTATCGATGCCAGCAGGGAAATGTCACGCCGCTGATTAATGATTGATCTTTATCCCAATGTCAGCGATTCCATGCAGTATTTCGCGCTTCATGTTATGCCGGATGCGCACTTCCAATGAGTCGCCTTTCTCTATTGGGATATCCTTGATATTATAGTTGTATTGAAACAGACTGACCCCATCGCCCTTGATGCTCCCGTCAGAATCAAACAGGCTGCATGTTATGGTGTCGCTCTCAGTCTTCGCCCCTAATGCGTTGTCCTTGGGTATGATGGTGTTGTCAACAATGATGCATACCGACGTGAAGGGATAATTGTCTGAGATGCGCAGTCCAAGTTCTTCAGTAAATTCTCCTCCTTCGGCAAACGCTGGCATGTGGAAGATGAGTGTGTCGTTCTTCTCCCATCCTGTCAATGGCGTATGCTCATAGTGGTCATAAACCGTATTACGGTTGCACGACACCATGGT
Organism: uncultured Prevotella sp.; assembly: GCA_945869265.1. Classification (GTDB taxonomy): domain Bacteria; phylum Bacteroidota; class Bacteroidia; order Bacteroidales; family Bacteroidaceae; genus Prevotella. Next base: position 77,944 of record CAMBOI010000002.1, read on the forward strand.
CGTGGCAACCGTAATCATAAGGCTAAATATGTATTTAATTCTGTTCTGGGGCATTTTGCTGTGGTCTTCTCGGTTTCTTCGGGTGTTGAGGCCTCTGTGCAGCCTCGGGTCGTGGCTTATTGCCGTTGTTATTGTTCTTCTTCTTTTTCTTCTTCTTTGCTTTGTCAAATCGTGATATGTCGCCACCTGCAAGCAGATCCACGTGCTTCTTGGTCTCGTGTGCCTCACCGTCCTTCTGCAGCGACAGTGGTTTCTCGCCTCGGCGGTTCATCTCTATGATGTCCTTAGCCCTCTCAGCTGATATGGTCACAAGGTTGGCGGCGATATTCTTGTCGGTGGAGTAGGTGACGAGTCCTGCAAGAATGTCAGATTTGAAGAGATAGAAGTCGGCGTCCTGTGTCTGCAGGATTACCTCGCGGCTCGGCAACTTCCGGCTTGCCTCCACATAGTCGTCCACCTCGTAGTTGAGACAGCATTTCAGTTTGGCGCACATGCCAGCCAACTTCTGCGGATTGAGCGAGATGTCCTGGAATCGGGCGGCATTGGTGCTCACGCTTACGAAGTTCTTCATCCATGTGGCACAACACAACTCTCGCCCGCAAGGTCCGGTACCTCCAATTCGTCCCGCCTCCTGGCGTGCTCCAATCTGCTTCATCTCTATCCTCACGTGGAATGTTTCGGCGAGCACCTTGATGAGCTGTCGGAAATCCACGCGCTCGTCGGCGATATAATAGAATATCGCCTTGTTGCAGTCGCCTTGGTATTCCACGTCGCCAATCTTCATCTGCAGTCCGAGATCCTTGGCTATCTGTCGGCTCTGTATCATCGTGTCGTGTTCCCTGCTCTTGGCCTCGCGAAACTTGTCCATGTCGGTGGCACGTGCAATGCGGTAGATGCGTCGGATGTCGTCGGTCGACTTGAGGTTGGCCTTCTTGATCTGTAACTTCACTAATCGTCCGGTGAGTGTCACCACTCCGATGTCATGCCCTGGATTAGCCTCCACTGCTACAATGTCTCCCTTCTTGAGGTCGAGCTTGTTGACATTGTGATAATATCCCTTGCGGGTATGCTTAAACTGCACCTCGACGAGGTCGGTGGAGTCGGCGTTTCCTGGCACGTCTGCCAACCAGTCGTAGGTGTTCAGCTGCTTGTCCTGTCGTCCCACCGCTATATGGCATAGTCCCCTGTCGGTGGAGCAGCATATTGTGAAATCCTTGTTATTATTGTCCATATATATCAATTTACAATTTTCATTTTTGAATGAGCAGCACAATCATCTGCAGCGCCATGTCGAAGAACACTATCTTGCCGTTGGCATTCTGCGATATATCCCTCATAGCCTTGTTGGCGAGGTCGTTAATCTGCAGGATGTTGTTCTCGTTGACGAATCTCGCAAACTTCGACGTGAATGCTTCCTCCTCGGCAGTCATATACGTGAGTTCCGGTTGTTGGAAGTTGTACATGAAACTCTCCCTCGTGAGTCGCAGGAAGAAAGTGAGGAATCTCTTTTGCTTTTCCCTGCCGTATGAGTTGATGTCGTCGCTCCAGTGCTTCAGCTCCCTCACGTTGCGCTGGTATGCAAGGCGCATGAGCGACTGGAAGTCGGCGAGGAATTCCTTGTTCTCGCCGTCAGCCGACAGTTCGCCTACAGCTGTGAGCCAGTCGCCGTTGGCAAGTCGTGCCAGTCGCATTGCGTAATCCTCTCCTATTCCATATCGGCTTACGAGAGCGTCCCTGATGCTTTCAGCGTCTATCTTCTTTACGTCGATTCGCTGCACACGGCTTCGTATGGTCTCAAGGAGCCTATCGGGATCCTCACTCACCATGATGAAGATGGTTTGCGAGGGCGGTTCCTCTATCAGTTTGAGTATTTTGTTTGAGCACTCGATGTTCATCCTCTCAGGCAGCCAGATTATCGATACCTTGTATCCACCCTGACTCGACTTGAGACTAAGCTTGCGGTTGAGTTCGTCGCTCTCTCCAGCCGTGATGATGGCCTGTTGGTTTTCAGCGCCAATTTCGTTCATCCACTGCTCGATGTTGAAATAAGGTGAGCGTGATATCATGTTGCGCCATTCCTTGGCAAAGTCCTCGCTCACGGGTTTGTGCTCGGTGCCCATCGCAGGGGTCTTGATGGTGGGGTAGGAGAAGATGAGGTCGGGATGTCCCCAATTCTCGGTCATCTTGCATTGCGGGCATTCTCCGCACGCCTCGTTGCGCCCCTCGCGGTTTTGGCAGAGCAGATAAGAGGCAAAGGCAAGGGCAATAGCCATTTTGCCGCAGCCTTGCGGGCCGCATAGCATTATGGCATGTGGCAGACGGCCTTCCCTGACCATCTCTATCAATCTCTGCCACACCTCATCCTGTCCTATAACCTCGTTCCTCTTCAATATTTCAATTCTTTAATATTTTAATTCTATAATAGTCTCTTCGCCACTTCCGCCACTGCGTCCACAGCCGACACGGTGTAGAAGTGAATGTTGTTCACACCCTTGGCATATAGTTCCTTGCACTGTTGCGTTGCCCATTCAATGCCAAGTTGCTTTGCCTCGTCGTCGGTCTTGCATTTCACAGCTTCGAGAGCCAGTTCCTGCGGTATGTCGCAGTGGAACGTCTTGGGAACGACCGTCAGTTGGCTCAACTTGGCAAATGGCTTTATGCCAGGGATGATAGGTATGGTGATACCCATCGAGCGTGCTTTCTCCACAAATTCAAAGTATTTCTTGTTGTCATAGAACAACTGCGTCACGGCATACTCTGCCCCCAAGTCCTGCTTCTCTTTGAGATATTGCATGTCCATCTGGAGATTGGGCGACTCGTCGTGCTTTTCGGGATAACATGCCACACCGAAATCGAATTTCTCTCCCGGACACTTTATAGGAGTGCCGTCGGCAAAGAATCCCTCGTTGAATCGGTTCACCTGACGTATGAGGTCGGTGGTGTGCTCATGTCCTCCAGGGGTGGGTATAAACCTGCTGTCCTCCTTGGCCTTGTCGCCACGCAGCAACAAGAGATTGCAGATGCCCAGGAATTGCAGGTCGAGCAATTCGTATTCTATGGCCTCTACGGTGGCACCGCTGCATATCACGTGCGGCTGCACTGGTATGCCGAATTTGTTTTGTATAGCCGCGGCAATGGCTATGGTGCCCGGGCGTCGGCGCACCCTGTTACGTTGCAGCAGTCCGTTGTCCAGCTGCTTATACACAAACTCGCTGTGATGTGTTGTGATGTTAATAAACAAGGGGTTGAATTCCTTCATTTTCTCGATTGTGGCAAACAGTTTGTCGGTGCCCGTACCTTTCAGTGGGGGCAGTACCTCGAAGGAGAAATGTCTTTCGTCCTTGTTCTTATTGAGTAGTTCTATTACGGTCATATTAATTCTAAATGTACATTTGGCGACAAAATTACAAAAAAAAACTCAATTCCACCGACATTTTCCCAAAAAAGTGAGGAAAAGCAATGAATTATTACAAAAAAAGGTGTCAAGTAATTACACTTGACACCTTTTTTATATTAAATGGATACTTTACTTCTCAATGGTATATAGCCTGAATGTCATTGGCTGGATGACATCGTTGAGCACGGTGTTCTTGCTGCCTGCCTCACACTTCACGCTGCCCTCCACCGGGGCAATCTTGTTGGGAGCCTCGATAGAGTTCTCGTCGTCCATACCGTTGTGGTTGAGCGTGATGGTCTTGGCCGTCTTCTCGCCCTTGATGCCCACGAGGTTAAGACTGATGTTCTGTGCAGTCTTGCCAGTGTTGATCACCTTCACGATAACAGTGTTGGCATTTGCATCAAGCACGGCACTGGCGAACAATCCGTTCTGACCCTCCTGACCTGCCACAGGCTTCTTGTTCATCGTCAAGCTCAGCACATTGGTACCCTTGTTCTTAGCATACATCTGCTGAACATAGTAAGAGCAAGTCTTAAACATCTCCGTGTTGTCAAACCACACGAGGTCGGGACGCCACTGCCATCCGTCAACGTGAGCCAACAGCGGAGCGTATGCAGTCATATATACCACGTCGGCATTTCTCTCCATGTCGGTCATGAAGGCAGCCTCGAGGATTGAAGCCTCATAGTGGTTCCACTTCTTGCCCTTGCCGTGGCATGCATATTCACCTGCAAACACCTTCGGCCCCTTGCGGTCGTATTTCTCATAGCGCAGACCGCTGTTGAGGAACCATGACTCTGGGCGATAGAAGTGCTCGTCAACGAGGTCGGCCTTCTGCTTTTTCATGTCTTGCCATCCCAGGTCAAACATCTTGCCCTCAGAGTCGGGACCGCTGGTGCCCACAATCTTGATGTTGGGATACTTGGCGCGTATGGCCTTTACGAACGGAGTGAGACGCTTATAATATAAGGTGTCCCACTGCTCGTTGCCCACACCGATATATTTCATGTTGAATGGCTCGGGATGCCCCATCTCTGCACGCTTCTTTCCCCATGTCGTGTTCACGTCGCCATTGGCAAACTCGATGAGGTCGAGGCAGTCCTGGATATACGGGTCAAGCTCGTCCATAGGCACGTGAGCGCACTCCTTGTCCCAGTTCTGGAACTGGCATGCCATACCCACGTTGAGCACTGGCAGAGGCTCGGCACCGATGTCCTCCGAGAACTGGAAGAACTCAAAGAATCCCAATCCGTAGCTCTGATAGTAGTCAGGATAATAGCGATAGTCGAATGTGTGCTCCCATCTGTTCTGGTTGAGAGGACGGTTCTCCACCGGACCAATGGTGTTCTTCCACTGGTAGCGGGTCTCAAGGTCGGTTCCCTCCACGATACATCCACCGGGGAAACGCAGCAGTCCCGGCTTCACGTCGGCAAGAGCCTGTGCCACATCGCGGCGCAGTCCGTTCTGGCGGTTCTTGAATGTGTTGACGGGGAAGAGGCTCACGTGCTCAAGGCACACAGGATTCTCACCCTTGAGGAAGATGCGCAGGTTGGCCTTCTTCTGAGTCTCGGGCGACTTTAGCACGATCTCATACTTTTTCCATTCGGCAGAAGTGACGTCGAGAGCCTGCTCCACAAACTCCTGGTGCTCGCCCATAGAGTATTGGTCGATGAGCTGCACGCGTATTGTGGCCTTGCCCTTGGGAGCCTTGGCCCATACCGAGAAGCGGTATTCCTCGCCCTTCACGACTCCGATGCCGAAGTATCCCTCGTTCTGGATACCCGTGCGGCGCTCTGCATGATTGGGCGCGCTCAGCACGACATAGTGCGGGCAACGCTCAAACGGACCGTCGTCCTTCAGCTTCACGTCGCCGAATACCTGCCAACCCATGTAGCTTTGCGGGAACTCGAAAGATCGGTTTTTCACAAGCTCGCCATACAGACCTCCGTCGGCGGCATAGTTAATGTCCTCGAAAAACAGGCCATACATAGTGTCCTGAATCTTAGCTCCGGCTTTCTTGGTGTTGATGTCCATGACGTTGGTCTGGGCACCTGCTGCCATCACCGAAGCCGCTGCGATGGCGCATGTTAGTAGTCTTCTTTTCATTCTATTTACAGTAGGTTTTAGCTAATGATGCGACAAAATTAGTTAAATATTTCCTTTTATGCAAGTAATTTCAGATATTTTTAGTAATTTTGTGCCGAATTTAATAACATTACTACTAAAAAAGGATTATGGAACAAAAAGACAAGGGTAGCAGAGCCTACCTCATTTCGATTGTGATGGTCGCCGTGTTAGGCGGTCTTCTGTTTGGTTACGACACCGCTGTGATATCGGGAGCCGAGAAGGGATTGCAGGCATTTTTCATGGGTGCCGATGATTTCGTCTATACCGACTTCTGGCATGGATTCACCAGTTCGAGTGCCTTGGTAGGCTGTATCATCGGTTCGGCTATCTCCGGCCTCTTGGCTTCTAATTGGGGTCGCAAGCGCTCGCTCATCTTTGCCGGCGTGATGTTCTTCATCTCGGCGTGGGGCTCGATGTGTCCCGAGACTATGGTTTTGGCTAAGGGCGAGCCCAACCTCACCCTGCTCATTGTCTTTAATATTTACCGTGTGATAGGTGGTATCGGCGTTGGCCTTGCTTCTGCCGTATGCCCGATGTATATCGGCGAGATTGCCCCCAGCAACATCCGTGGTATGCTCGTGTCGTGGAATCAGTTTGCCATCATCTTTGGTCAGTTGGTTGTATATTTCGTCAACTTCTTCATTCTCGGCGACCATATCGCCCCTGCCATCCAGAGCATAGGCAATGGAATGAACGAGATTCTCAATGGCGGCGAGGCAGCCTGGGCCATCGAGACCGGATGGAGATATATGTTCGGCTCCGAGATGGTGCCCGCGGGCCTCTTTGCCCTGCTCATCTGTTTCGTGCCCGAGACTCCGCGCTATCTCGCCCTCATCGGTCAGGACGAAAAGGCCGAGCGCGTGCTTGCCCGCATCAACGGTGCCACCAAGGCAAGGGAGATTCTCGACGAGATAAAGAATACTGTCAGTGAGAAGAAGGAAAAGCTCCTCACCTACGGTTTCCTCTGTATCTTCGTGGGTGTCATGCTCTCCGTGTTCCAGCAGGCAGTGGGCATCAATGCCGTTCTCTACTATGCTCCGCGTATCTACGAGGCAATGGGCTTCGACAATCCTATGATGCTCACCGTCTTTAATGGTATCGTCAACCTCGGATTCACCTGTGTGGCAATCTTCACAGTAGAGAAACTCGGTCGCAAACCGCTTCTCATCATCGGTTCGCTCGGTATGGCTATCGGAGCTATCGGAGTGGCATGCACCTTCGGCAATCCCAATGTGCAATTGCTCTGTATGATATCTATTATGGTATATTCAGCCTCGTTCATGTTCTCATGGGGCCCCATCTGCTGGGTGCTCATCGCCGAGGTGTTCCCCAACACCATCCGTGGTCAGGCAGTGGCTATCGCTGTCGCCTTCCAGTGGATATTCAACTGGATAGTGTCCACCTCGTTCGTGCCCATGTCCAATAGCCTTGGCTTCTGGTTCACTTATGGACTCTATGGAGTAATCTGTATCCTTGCTGCCCTCTTCGTATGGCGACTCGTTCCCGAGACCAAGGGCAAGACCCTCGAGGATATGACCAAATTATGGAAAAAATAATAATCAATAAATATTTATAGCGTATGAAGACAATTTTGATTGCAGAAGACAACGACAGCAACTTCATCTTGATGAGCTATCTGCTCAAGAAACACTACAACATCATCAGGGCGAAGAATGGTAAGGAGGCTGTGGATTATGCAGCCAATGGTGGATTTGAAATCATTCTTATGGACATCAAAATGCCTGAGATGGACGGTCTTGAGGCAACCAAGATAATCAAGAAGGAAATGCCCGACATGCCCATCATCGCCCTCACGGCAAATGCCTTCGAGAGCGACCGCGAGCAGGCTCTCGCCGCTGGTTGCGACGACTTCCTGTCCAAGCCGGTTAATGCCGACGTGTGCCTCGCCACCATCGCCAAGTATATATAATATATGGTAGAGGATAGAAAAAAGGAGTGGTTTCATCGAAACCACTCCTTTTTTGTGACTCGCATGGGGCTCGAACCCATGACCCCAACATTAAAAGTGTTGTGCTCTACCAGCTGAGCTAGCGAGTCATCCATTTGGGATGCTTTACTTAAAAAGCGGTGCAAAGGTACGCACAATTTTTGAATTAACCAAATAATTTAGCGTTTTTTTGCTATTCTTGGGCTGAATTTGTCGGATTTTCAGTCTCTACGGCTTTTTCTTCCCCTTCTTTTACCACATATCTCTTGTAATAGGCGATGAGAAGGGTTGTGAGCGGAAGGGCCACGATGAGTCCAATGAAACCTAACAGGGCTCCCCATACCGACAGCGACAGGAGCAGGATGGCGGGATTGAGACCCATGGCCTTGCCCATAATCTTCGGGGTGAGCACCATGTCGGTGATGGCCTGCACGACAATGAACACAATCACTGCCGAACCGAATATTAGCCAGAAGTTTTCGCCCGTATCCACTGCCTTAAGTGCCGAGAGCAGTATCATCGGTATGAAGGCGAAGCCATGGAGATAGGGAACGAGGCTAAGCAGACCGATGAGGATGCCAAGGCCGATAGCCATGGGGAAGCCGATGATGGTGAATCCGATGCAGAACAGAATGCCGATGCATAGTGCCACAAGGCTCTGACCGCGCACGTAGCTGTCGAGTTGTGTCTCGACGTCGTCCATCAGCGAGCGCCAGAACGGGCGGCTCTTCTTGGGGAACATCCTGATGAATCCGGCTGACAGCGTCTCGTAGTCCATAAGGATGAAGAACAGGTAGATGAGTGTCACCATCGACGTGATGATACTGATGAGCACGGTGGCGGTCTGGGTGATTACCTCGAACAATCGCGGCATGGCCTTGCGGATGGCGTCGGTAACCTCCTTGTTCTTGAAAAACTTCTGTATCTCGTTGCCGTTCTCGTCTATCCACTGGCGTATGGCAAGCGGGAAATTATTGATGTGGGTGGTTTCGTGGAGATAACGCGTCACCAACTCTCCGAGCTTCTCGAATTGCTCTATCATCGGAGGGATGATGAGATATAATATGCCACCAATCACGGCAATGACAAACAGCAGGGTGACGATGATAGAGAGAACGCGCCCCGGGACGTGCAACCTGCACTGCACGAACTTCACTATAGGGTAGAGCAAATAGGCAAGCAGCCACGCTATGAAAAAGGGCAGCAACACGCTGCTCAGATAGTTGGTTACAAAGAGTATTGCGCCTACCAGAAATGTGATAAGCATGCCTCTTACGAAGCGATCGAATGTGATGGTCTTCTCCAGCATATTTCCTTATTTATATGTTAAGTTGTCTGACTTTTGTGTGCAAAATTACAAAACGGAATTAAAATTTGCAAAGTTTTTGCTGTTTTTTTTGATAATATGCCGATAATTGTGTACATTTGTAGCCAATATGGGCACTTTGTATATCATTCCCACCCCCGTGGGCAACATGGAGGATATGACATTCAGGGCCATCAGGATACTCAAGGAAGTGGATATCATCTTGGCTGAGGACACGCGCACGTCGGGTGTTCTGCTGAAGCATTTCGGTATTGAGAACCGCCTGATGTCGCATCACAAGTTTAATGAGCATGAGACATCGGCATCTGTAGTGGAACGACTCAGGGGAGGGCAGAACATCGCCTTGATAAGCGATGCCGGCACTCCGGGGATTAGCGACCCGGGATTCTATCTCGTGCGCGAGGCGGCCAAGGCTGGCATTGAGGTGTACACTCTGCCCGGGGCAACGGCTTTTGTGCCGGCATTGGTCACGAGCGGTATGCCCTGCGACCGTTTTGCCTTTGAGGGATTTCTTCCGCAAAAGAAAGGGCGGCAGACCAAGATGGAGTTGCTCCGCAATGAGTTGCGCACGATGATATTCTATGAGTCGCCCCGCCGACTGGTGAAGACTCTCACGCAGATGGCGGAGATATTCGGAGGCGATCGACCGGCATGTGTATGTCGCGAGATATCCAAGATACATGAGGACTGCCAGCGCGGAACACTCTCTTCGCTTGCGCTCCATTTCACCGAACAGGAGCCACGTGGCGAGATTGTGCTCATAGTGGGCGGTGTCGATCCCGACTCTATTCCAACTGAGAAGACTGAGGAGGGGGGGGAGGAGGTGCCACGGAAGAAGAGTAAGTATCAATTAAAGCGGGGGCTTTAGTTAAAATATTAAAAGATTTAAAAATTAAAATATTAAAGATATGAAGAAATTGTTTTTTGCTTCTCTTTGTCTGGCAGCCTTGGTGGGATGTCAGGACAATAAGTCAAAAGTGGACAATGCCGTCAGTGCCGAGCGTGACTCGCTCAACAAGGTGATTGCACAGAAGGACAACGAGATTAATGACATCATGTCAACCTTCAATCAGATTGAGGAGGGACTGCGTGAAATCGGTCAGGCTGAAGGCCGCATCAGTGTGGCACGTGACGGCGAGGGTGCAAGTCGCACGCAACGCATTGCCGAGAATATGCAATTTATCCAGCAGACCATGCAGCAGAACCGTGAACTCATCGACAAACTGAGGACACAGCTTCGCGAGAGTAGTATCAATGGCGAACAGCTCAAGAAGACCATCGAGAGCCTGGCCTTGCAACTCGAGGAAAAGGACAAGCAGTTGCAGCAGTTGAGGGCAGAGCTCGACGCCAAGGACATCCATATTATGGATCTGGACGAGAAGATTGCCAATCTCAACACCAACGTGAGCAACCTGTCGAGCGAAAGTGCCAAGAAGAGTGAGACTATCAGTGCCCAGGACAAGCAGTTGCACACGGCATGGTTTGTGTTCGGCACAAAGAAGGAACTCAAGGACCAGCAGATCCTAAAGAATGGCAAGGTGCTGCAGGGCAATTTCAACAAGGAATACTTCACCAAGGTGGATATACGTGTTGATAAGGAAATCAAGCTCTATTCGCGCTCAGCCAAGATGCTTACATCCCATCCTTCATCCAGCTACACCCTTCAGCGTGATGCCAACAAGCAATATGTACTTCGCATCACCGACCCGCAGCTCTTCTGGAGCACAAGCAAGTATCTCGTGATACTGGTTGACTAAAAAGAAACATTATTATATATATAAATTAAGGTGCAGCCTCGGCAATCGGGGCTGCACCTTATAAATTTTAGTAGTTCATCCCCACAATCCATAAGGGCAGTTTCTTGCCTACGGGATATTCCATATCATCAGCAAGGATATATGAGTTGGGAATATCGGCAATTTGATCGAATGATTTCTTGTTGCCCCCCACTTCCAGTATCACTTTCCCGTCAATTCTGAAGTCACCCTCATTCTTGGAATACTCCACGGTGTGATTTACACTCAGTTGGTTAACCACAAAACATTCCCTTATCGTACCTGTTACAAGGCGACTCGACAAAGCATAAAGCATATTGGTGTTGTGTATGAATATCTTGTCTGGTTTCTGCATCTTTGTCACCGATTTGTTGTCGCAATAAACTAGATGCAGCAATTCTGCCCGCTCCATGGCATTCATATAATTCACTACCGTATTCTTGTTTATTTCAAGATAAGAAGCTAGTTTTGATATGTTCACCTCATAAGGCAGATTATCAGCCAGAAAAAGCAACATTGCCTTCAGCTTTCGCGTGAATGCAGGGTCAACTCCGCAGAATGTGGTAATTTCCTGGTCGATGATAAAATTAGCCACATTCTCTATTCTGCTGTAATATTCCATTTCCACACCATCATAGAAAGGATAATACCCAACCCTAAGATATTCTTCGAACATTTTCACTGGTCGGCATTTTGCATTTACCTCAGCACATATATTGTCGGCATTGGCGAGTATCTCTTCAAGTGAATATTTGGGTAATTGTATCCCTTTGTAAAAATGAAGGAATTCCCTGAAAGACAGCCCCTCCATAGTATATGACAATACCCTGCGCGAGAGGTCGGCATCAGCGTTTAGTATCTGAATAAGCGACGAACCTGTGAAAGTGATTCTCAATTGTGGATAAAGGTCTATTATTTCCTTTATCTCAATGCTCCACTTGGGATATTTATGTACTTCATCCAGAAAAAGATGCTCGCCTCCCATTAACACAAATCGCTCTGCAAGTTCCAAAAGCGTGTGTGTAGTGAAATACATACTGTCAACAACGCAATACAGAGCCTTTCCAGCCGTTGTGCCATAAGTCTTGCGAATATACTGACGCATAAGGGTTGTCTTGCCCACTCCACGCGATCCTTTGATGGCTACGAGTTGGCGTTCCCAATTTATATCATTTATTATTTCCCTTATGATATCCATCTTCACTTGGGAAATAAACATTTGGTGCTTTCTGAACAGTGTTTCCATATATGCCTATGTTATATATTCTTTTGGCTGCAAAAGTATAGAAACTTACCGAGATAACCAAAAATAATCCCAAATAGCTTATTGAAATAAGCGATTTTTAACTAAAACCGCTTATTCTAATAAGCAATATGTGTTCGATCCATCCCACTTTATATGACTCCGCTTATATAATCATTGTGTTTTCCTGATATGCGTCTTTGCCATTCTTCATTATTGCACATTTATCTGTTTGAAATAGGCTTTATATGTAGAAAAGTAGTGTGAATTATCATTTTTTAATTATCATTTTTTGGTAATGATGATAAAATGCTGTATCTTTGCGCCAAAAACATAGGTATTATATGACAGATAACCCTTTTGTGACAAGTGGATATGCGGGACCGGAATACTTCTGCGACCGAGTGGAAGAAACGCAAACATTGGTGGACTTGCTCACCAATGGCAACAATGTTGCACTTATTTCACCTCGTCGTCTTGGCAAAACCGACTTGATACATCATTGCTTCAACCAATTGGAAAAGCTTGATGACTATTATACATTCATCATTGATATCTATGCCACTGACTCCGTGAGCGATTTCGTTAATGTACTCGGAAAATCCATCCTTGACTCTCTCAAACCCAAAGGAAGAAAAGCATGGGAAGTCTTTCTAAACGCATTGCGTTCTGTCAGGTCAGAAATAACATTCGACATAAACAATAATCCCGTATGGGGTATTGGAGTGGGCGCAACCGAATTACCATCTGTAACTCTTGACGAGATATTTGAGTATCTTGGCAATGCAGACCGCCACTGCTTTGTAGCAATTGACGAGTTCCAGCAAATCACACGCTATAAGGACAATAAGAACATCGAGGCCATGTTGCGCACGTATATTCAGCGTTGTCCCAATGCAACGTTTGTATTTTCCGGTTCCCAGCGCCATCTGATGGGAGAGATGTTTGTGTCCCCATCCCGCCCTTTCTATCAGTCAACAACGATATTCAATCTCCATGCCATCCCGCTCGACAAATACACGGAATTTGCAGAAAGGCAGTTCGCAATTAACGGGAAAAGGAAAATATCTCGCGACGTGATTGAGGCTATATACAATCAATTCAATGGTGTGACTTCTTATCTACAGAAGATTATGAATATTCTTTATATGAAGACATCACCTGGAGCTACATGTCATTATGAGATGATTGAGTCAGCAATACAGAATTATCTCCAGCTATCGTCCGATACATACGAGGCATTATTGTGCCAGATGCCTGAGAAGCAACGTAATGTATTTTTAGCCATTGCTTCGGAGCGTAGGGCAAAAGCCATTTCCAGTTCCGCATTTGTGAAGAAGTACAACCTTCCATCTGCCAGTTCTGTAGTATCTGCCATAAAGGGACTTGTTGAAAAGGATTTCGTCACCCACGAAAAGAATGAATACTACGTCTATGACCTTTTCTTCCAGCTATGGATCGAAAAATGTTATTTAGGATAGATTATTGAAGTTCTCCCATTGTCACAACAATGTCGTCCGAGTATTTAGTTAGAGTCACTTGTAGTTTATATGCAAAAGGTGCAGCCTCGGTAATCGGGGCTGCACCTTTTGTATATAGAACTCCTATAAAAGGAAGAACCACAGAATTTATTTATTATTAATAACCCTCGTTCTGCTGGAGATCCTTGTTATAGTCAATTTCTGCCTGTGGTATTGGCTGGAGTACGCGATAGTCATCATACTTTATTTCCTGTGAAGTGCGGCTTGTCACACTTTGCTTGTTTCTCCAGTATGCGTATGTTATCTGATTCTCAAGGAACATCTCAATCTCCCATGCATGGAGAATATCAGAGAGTGAAACCTCACTCAATGCCTCATAATCAGCGATTCGCTTCTCATTGATTGCGTTTATGTATTCAGCAGCTTTTGCGCTTGTTGCTTTAACATCTATAGAAGCTGATGTTGTTGCTGCATTGTCAAGGTGCCATTGAGCCTCGGCTGCTATAAGATACATTTCAGAGAGACGCACAATTTTCGGGTTGTTCAGATAGATGTTACCATCGCGTCCAGGATATTTGTTTGGATAGTATCCTGCACTCTTCTCGGCTGTCTGGTCCTTGATAAGTCCTGAACGTACATCTTTGGGATTGGAAGCGAGATACTTGTATAGATATGCCTCGGTATTAAAACCACATTCTGCATAACCAGAAGCATCGGTATAATAGCCAAGGCCATAGCGCTGTGCGTTGTACTTGTCGCTCACGGTCAACTCGAAAATACTTTCGTCCTGACCTTCCTTGCTCCATGATGACACGTAGTTGTCAATGCCAAGCAGACGGAATCCGCTATTGTTGATAACTTCATTGGCATCGGCAAGAGCCTTCTGGTATTCTCCATTGTAAAGATATGCACGTGCACGCAAAGCCTGGGCTGTTGCCTTATTGATATATCCTACGCCATTGTCGCTGTCAATCAGAGGAATGGCTTCTGTAAACTGAGCAATGATAAAATCGTATGTTGATTTCAGGTCGGTGCGCAGTCCCTTATAGTCAATCGGGAACACCTTGTCTGAAATCACAAGACCCAATTCCTTAGAAGGATCAGCTACAGTCGAAGGTATCTTACAGAAGATGCGTGCAAGATCAAAGTGCATCAGCCCACGCCAAGCAAGCAACTGTCCTTTGTAGTTGTTTATCTCAGTCTCATCGCCTTCAACATTGCCTTTCTCGATACTCTCGAGTGCATTATTGACATTAGCAAGAGCCATATAGAATGTATTATATGAGTTGTCAGAAGGATAGTCAGTTCCTGTGTTCACATAAGAACTGATAGCTTCTGTTTGACCATTGCTTTTGATGATTGTGAAATCATTACATCTCAAGTCGCCATACAGGCCGAATTCCGAAGCATATCCCATACGTCCATTCTCAATAAGAATGTAACATATACCATTAATCGCATTTTCCAAATCCGTAACGGTAGTAATTGCACTGCCGCTGGGAAGTGAAGTCGATGGTTCCTTGTCAAGGAAATCGCTACATGATGTTAAAGCGAGGCTTGCCGCAAAAGCAAGTGATATATATGTTTTTTTCATGTTATGTCGTATTTATTTAATTAGAATGTCAAGTTAAGCCCGAATGTGTATTGACGGAGCACAGGAGTGTCGGTCTGACGATATCCATTAATGTCAACATCCGGATCGATATCATCCGCTGCATTATAAATGAGGAATGGGTTGGTGGCGCGGAAATATACGCGCAAGTTATTTATATACTTCTTGAAGTAAGGTATATTCCATCCTATAGTTATGTCGCGAACACGGATATTATCGGTTGAAATAATCTCGCGTGAGGAGAACTTGTCTGAACGATAGGGATTACCATATATTGGACGTGGGTACTCACATACATCACCTGGTTTCTGCCAGTAGTTGCCAGCTACAGCTTTCTGTACATTAAAGCTGCCAACACGCACACCGTCACAATACTTAAGGAAGTAACCTGGATAATCGAACAGATCAGCGCCAAACTGGTATGAAATCATAAACGAAAGATCGAAATCCTTGTATCTGAACGAGTTGGTGATACCGCCAGTCCAATCAGGGACACCTTTACCTACAATAGTCTTGCCAGCCTTGCTATAATATTCAGTAACTCCCTTTTCGTGGTCTTCCGGGTCAATCCAAAATTCCATCAATCCAGTTTCAGAATTTACACCCTTTGCCTCTGGCAAGTAGAAAGTATGCATCGATTCGCCCTCGCGAAGAAGGTACATATTTCCATCACCATACTGAACATCATCACCATTAGGCAACTTATTAACCTTTATTGACTGCTTTGTTATATTAAAGTCTGTTGTCCATGTGAAATCCTTAGTGACAATATTACGTGAGCTAACAGAGAACTCAAGTCCCTGATTCTTTAACTCGCCAATATTGTTCCAATAGCTGCTAAAACCAGTTACGTATGACACTGGCATAAGGAAGAGCAGGTCTTTTGTAACTTTGTTATAGTAGTCAACAGTTAATGTAACGCGGTTATACAATGTCCAATCAAGTCCGACATTGAAATTATATGATTTTTCCCAACCGAGTTTCTCATTGCTGATGTTGCTCCAATAAATGCCGGGGGCTGCACCATAACCGCCTGTTGTGGAATATGTTCCCATATATCCATAATAGCTAGTCGGCAGGTTTCCATTTGTTCCGTATGATACACGGAGCTTCAAGTCGCTGAAGAGATCATTGTCCTCGAGGAACTTCTCTCCGCTAATACGCCATGCACCAGAAATAGAGAAGAAATCAGCCCAACGGTTGTCTGAAGATAGACGTGAAGAACCATCGCGGCGGAAACTTGCTGATAAATAATACTTGTTAGCATAGTTGTAATTTACGCTGCCCAACCATGACATCATGTTGGCATCAGAAGAGCTACTACCACTGTCAACTGACTGTCCGTTTGATAATTCAGGCAACTTGTCAGTCGCATAATTCTGAGCCTGTGCGGTCATGAAGAAGATGTTACGCTTTTCGGCTTCAAATCCAACGAATGCTGATACATTATGCACGCCAAATGTCTTTGAATAGTTAAGAGTAGTTGATGAAGTCATAGTCTTATTGGTATAATTCCATCGCTGTCCCATACCATTCATCGAACTACCATTGACACTCAAAGGAGCCCAGAACTCACGAGTATTGTTGCTCATATAGTCAAATCCGAAGATTGAACGCAAAGTGAGATCAAACGGAAGTTTCAGTTCTCCCTCCACATTTGTCATGCTTCTCATCATTTCTGCATCAAGAGTCTCAGCATAAGTACCGGTCTCCTGACCCAGCATAAGATTGGGATTTGAGATATTTGACGAGAACGAAGCATTGGGATTGTACGAACCGTCCTCAAGCTTATTAGGTGCAGTGGGGTCCATAGAGAACAGAATTGACATAGGGGCAGTAGTGCCAAATCCCTGTTCCTGATTGCTCTGGTCGCGGAAACCCTTCTGGTTGGTAAACGACAACATTTGCTTTGCCGACACCTTAAACCAGTCGTTAACCTTATGGTCGATATTCAGTCGGCCACTATAACGGTCAAATGAGCTGCCCTTGACAACACCATTAACCTTATTATATCCGAAGCTGGCATAGAACTTGGTTTTCTCGTTACCTCCGTTGATTGACACCTGATGGTCGGTGGTGAAACCCTTGCGATAAACTTCTTTATACCAGTCTGTTGTTGCGTCATTGTCGTAATCATAGAACCATCCACCATTCTTCACTTCGTCGGCAGCTGCTTCGGCTGCAGCTTCAGGTGAAAAGCCTCCATATACTTCAAAATATCCCTGTAAGGCATCCTTGTAATACTGCTTGAGCTCTGATGAATTCATCATGTCAAATGCGCTCTTCTTGGCAATCTCGCTCCAACCCATCTGCATCTCATAATTCACGTTAGTCTTGCCCACATTACCCTTCTTTGTGGTAATTATGATAACACCATTAGCGGCACGCGAACCATAGAGTGAAGAAGCTGCAGCATCCTTCAATACGGTGATGCTTTCAATATCATTCGGGTTCATTGTTGCTAATACCGACTGTGAACGAAGCGAAGACACTGACACGTCGCTATTAACTACCGGAACACCGTCGATGACATAAAGAGGTTGTGTTGAACCATTGATAGAGCCAATACCTCGAATGAGTACCTGTTGGTCAGAACCAGGGTCACCGGTAGAAGCACCAATCTTGACACCGGCCATCTTGCCTTCAAGTGATTTGACAAGTGATGTCTTTTGAGCTGACATATCCTTGTCTTTCATTGTTGTTGCCGAACCTGTAAATGACGACTTCTTTGTTGTACCGTATGCTACAACGACGATTTCGTCAAGGTTCTTTTGGTCATTACGTAGCAAAATACGCATATTTGCACGTGCGCTAACCTCTACTGGTTCCATTCCCACATACGAAATGGTCAACATTTTCTTACCCTGTGGGCAAGTAATTGTGAATTTTCCGTTTGCATCTGTAACTGTACCAACACCAGTACCTGTTACTCTAATAGATGCACCAATCACCGGCTGTCCATCTTCTTCCGACAGAACTGTTCCGGAGACTTTCATTTGTGCCATTGCCATTCCTACTACGAGAAAAAGGCAGGCAAAAAGCATTTTGATTCTTTTTTCCATAAAATCTCTCTCTTTTTTAAACTAACTTTATAAAAATCGCTGCAAAATTATACTAAATAAATATAATTACAATATCCAATATATCAGTCACTTATTAGTATATTTGTATAGCATATATTATCAACTTTGAATATGTTTACAACTAATACTAATAATTATGGAAGAAAAAGGTAGATTTCAGGCTAAGACTGATAGTGTTAGATTCTCTATCAGTTATGTTTATGACGAATTTATGAAATATCGTCAGAGAAGAGTGAGCACGTCAAAATTATATGACTATGCTTTTAGACTTTTTATTGAGTTTGTCGGTACAGATTCTGTGTTTATCGATGAAATTGACGCAAAGATGCTACTAAACTTTGTTAAATGGCTCGGTGAAAACTACTCCGGAAACTCAGGTTATGTGGTGTATTGCATAATCAAGTCACTGTTCAATTTTGCCGATAAACAGTATTTAATCAATGTCAATCCGTGCAATTTAGTCGATACTCGATGTCGCCTCAACCGCCATCATCATCATCAGGCTCTTACGGATTATCAGATGTCAGAATGTGAAAATGACTTCTGGCATTCATTTGATTCAGGGAAGAACGGCGAATGGCAACGAGCCATGCTCACCGACATCAAGAGCGATGCCTTCTTCCGCATGTGCTTCATGCTGGGTTATTATCTTCAGGGGCTTGCACTTGTGGATGTACTCTCGCTGAAGGTGGCACAGGTGACATCCCGCAAGGTATCCGGCGAGACTATGTATGTCATAGAGACCAATCGACGCAAAACGGGCAAGGGGGTGAAGATTGTTATTCCCGACAGCCACACCAATCGTTACCGACTCTTCACACTCGTCTATGAGGCTGCTGTCAACAATGGGCAAGCTCACATATTGCCGTTGATGGACACTTTCGGTGACGATGAGCTTTTTATATATAATAAGGTAAACAGGCTCAACTGTGATCTAAGCCGCAAACTCAAGCAATGGTGGCGCAAGCTCAACAAAACCCAACTGAAGCGCTATCCCATCGACATCAAAAACACGAGCTATTATTCGTGCCGTCACACCTTTGCCACTCTTTATCTGCGCGACCCGAATGCCAATATATCTGAACTGGCAACACTTATGGGGCGCAATTCTGAGTATATCGACACTTATATACGCGAGATTGAGTCGGACAAGACTATCTCGAAGGCTTCTGACAAGGTGTTTGGACGAAAAAAGCGCCAACTGGAAGATTTCGAACGAAAGCAGATACTCAAGAACCAAAAGGCTATAATGGAAATGCAGAAACAGATATTAGATCGACTTGGCACAAAGGAATGACTGTTATTGCATGTACTGAACAGAGTGAACTGATTATTTCACTAAGGCTACTCAGTATTAATCACTAAGGCTACTCAGTATTAATCACTAAGGCTACTCAGTATTAATCACTAAGGCTATTATTAAATAAAGTGAAGCCCCTGATTGTGTTACGTTCCCCACTGCGGTATGTACGTTCCGCAGTGGTGAATGTACGTTCCGCAGTGGTGAATGTACGTTCCGCAGTGCGGAATATAAAATAGAAGCCTGTCCTGACATAATGATGATGGCTATAGTGATTACTTTATGACAACTGTTATCAAACATTCACTACTGCTATCCTCATACCATAACAATACCCATTCTCACGCGCGTACGCGCGCACGCGCACGCTCTATAAATTTTCATTTTCTTCTGTCACTTCTATCACTAATATACTTAAACTCCACATTGTCAGATGTTTAAGTAGTGACAGAAGTAGTGACAGAAGTGACAGAAGAAAGGTGTTTTAGCTCAAATATCATAGTAAATTAACATATTTTAGCCTGATTTTCCCTCCTGAAACCACTCATTCCATAAGGTGATGGGTAATTACAAGCTAATATTATTTGCTGAAAGACAGTAAAATTACTTACTTTGCGCCCACTACCGTTGTTTTGGTGTTTCAATATGGTATATATAATTTGGCGTTTCAATATATATATAATAAGGTGTACGTGAAACATGTTACAATACCCAAAAGAATACGTGTTATTTATTTGAAATTTGTTACTTTGTGCCCGAAAAGTGTTAAAAAATGGAGTAAATTCATGGAAAATAGTAGAAATATGACAAGAAATGCACTATTTTTTGCATTTTCTTATAAAATTGTTTGGCTATTAAATTTATTTAGTATAAATTTGCACCGATTTTTATAAAGTTAGTTTAAAAAAGAGAGAGATTTTATGGAAAAAAGAATCAAAATGCTTTTTGCCTGCCTTTTCCTCTTTGTGGGAATGGCAATGGCACAAACGAAAGTCTCCGGAACGGTTCTGTCGTATGAGGACAATGAACCAGTAGTAGGAGCTGCCGTTAGGGTAGTAGGTACCAATATTGGTACCGTAACAGACTTGAACGGTAAATTTGCTATCACTTGCCCTGCTGGCAAGAACACACTCAACATTTCATACGTTGGTATGGAACCTGTAGAGGTAAGTGCACGTGCGAACATGCGTATCCTCCTTAAGAGTGATGCTAAGAATCTTGACGAGATTATCGTCGTGGCTTATGGTACAGCCAAGAAGTCAGCATTCACCGGTTCTGCCGCTGAAATCAAGACTGCTGACATCACAAATCACGTAAGCTCTACTGGTACAAGTGCCCTTGTAGGTAAAGTAGCTGGTATTCAGGCAACAACATCTTCTGGCGAGCCCGGTTCTGCCCCGACTATCCGTATTCGTGGTATCGGTTCGCTGAGCGCAAGCTCTGCACCTCTTTATATTGTAGATGGTGCACCCTATGAGGCTGGTATTGCCAACATCAACCCTCAGGATATCGAGTCAATCTCTGTATTGAAGGATGCCTCGGCAAGTGCCATCTACGGTGCACGTGGTGCCAATGGTGTTGTCATCATCACAACCAAGAAGGCAAAGGCTGGACAGGATGCACAGATTACCTTCGATGCTAAATGGGGTTCTAACTCACGCCTTGTTCCTCAGTATGACGTGATTGACGATCCTGCTCAGTACTACGAGACACAATATCGTGCGATGTTCAACTCTAAGTACTACAATGGTTCGACAATGGAGGAGGCATACGCATTTGCCAACGCCAACCTCTTCAATTCAGCTAATGGTGGTCTTGGTTACAACATCTATACTGTGCCTGAAGGAGAGAATCTCATCGGTACCAACTTCAAGCTCAACCCCAACGCAAAGATGGGATATAGCGATGGCGAATATTTCTATACAGCCGACAACTGGTATGACGAGACATTCCACAACTCATTCCGTCAGGAGTATAACCTCTCTGTATCAGGAAGTTCCGACCGTCTGCGCTATTTTGCCAGCGTTGGTTATCTGAACGATGGTGGTATCGTAAACAACTCTGACTACAACCGTTATACAGGTCGTACAAACGTGGAGTATCAGGCTAAGCCATGGATTAAGTTCACAACCAACCTCGGATTCACTCACACCGACAGCCAGAAGGCCGCTATTTCAGACACATGGGGAAGCTCGGGCAACGTGTTCTACATCTGTAATATGATGGCTCCTATCTATCCTCTTTATGTACGTAATGCCGACGGAACAATCAAGACCGACAACGGTCGCATTGTATATGACTCCAACCAGACCAACCAGAAGCGTCCTTCTGTTGTGGGTAATGCTGTCCGTGACAACGAATACAACCAGAACAAGATCTACCAGGATGTGTTCACTGGTCAGTGGGCAGCCGTTCTGACTCCCATCGACGGTCTTAACCTTACTGCAAACTTCAGTGTTTCTAACATCACCAACCGCCGCAGTAACCTTCAGAGCACATTCGGTGGAGGTTCTTCCGTTGACGGTGCAGTGGGTATAACATCCAACCGCTATTTCACTACCAACCAGCAGTATCTTGCCAACTATGCCAAGGCATTCGGCAAGCATGACATTGCAATCCTCGCTGGTTATGAGCAGTATAACTACAAGGAGCAGTCTCACTATGGATACAACGACCACCTCTACAACCCGTTTGTGGGTGAGTTGTCAAATGCAGCCGGTACTTCTCAGAAGTCATTGTCTTCATATACTGATGATTATATGACAGAGGGTTTCCTCGGTCGTGTACAGTATGACTATGATGACAAGTATTTCGCAACTGTATCTTATCGTCGTGACGCATCTTCAGTGTTTGCTCCAGGCAAGCGTTGGGGTAACTTCGGTTCATTCGGTGTGGCTTGGCAGATGAACAAGGAGAAGTTCCTTGAGAATGTGAAGTGGATTGACCAGTTGAAGCTCAAGGTGAGCTACGGTCTTACAGGTAATGACAACCTTTCAAGTATCTCATACTATCGTCACGCTTATGCTGACATGTATTCAGCTACGTACAACGAGGCCACCAAGTCATATGGTGTGACTATGGTTCAGATGGGTAATCCAGACCTTACATGGGAGAAGATCAAGTCTTGGAACTTCGGTATTGACTTTGAATTGTTCAAGAGCCGTTTGTCGGGTACTATTGAGTACTATACCCGCAACTCTTCTGACATGCTCTATATCAAGGACCTTCCTCTTTCATCAGGTTCGGTAGTAAGCTCTTATCCAGTGAACGTTGGTTCTATGCGCAACCAGGGTATTGAGTTGACATTGAACGGAACTATTATCCGTACTCGTGACATCAACTGGGACGTAAACTTCAACGTAACACACAACAAGAACAAGATTACAGAGCTCGATCCCTCAATCGCAGAGGACGGAATGAAGTATGCTACCCGTATCATCAAGGTGGGCGGTACTGTTTATCAGGCATATCTCTATAAGTATGCCGGTGTTGACAAGACCGACGGTAAGGCTACTTGGTACAAGGATACATTTATCGGCAAGGATGGCAAGGAGGTAGCTTCTGTCAAGGATGCCAACTACGACCACACTGAGACTACAACCACTAAGGACATCACAAAGGCCACTAAGTATGACTGTGGCACAACACTTCCTGATTTCTACGGTGGTTTCGGCACTACATTCAATGCCTACGGATTTGACTTGGCTGCACAGTTCTCATTCCAGCTCGGAGGTAAGATCTACGACGGTACATACCAGTCGTTGATGCACAATGGTCAGAGCCAGGGTAATGCCATGCACAAGGATCTTCTCAACGCATGGAGTCCTGAGAACCCCAACAGCGACATCCCACGTCTGAGCACTGCTGCTGCTGATGACCCAGGAGTTGAGTCACAGTCACCTCAGGATCGCTTCCTCACAAGCTCTAACTATCTGTGTCTGAACAACCTGACACTTGGATACACACTGCCCAAGAGTATTATCTCTCCTCTGCAGCTTACCAACGTACGTATATATGTATCTGGCGAGAACCTCTTCCTGCTCACCAAGCGCAAGGGTCTTGACCCACGTTACAACTATGGTATCGGTGGTATGACTTCTGGTTCAGGTATGGCTTCTGGTAGCTATAGTGGTACTCGTGCCATCACTGCTGGTATCAGCCTCAATTTCTAATTGGTTAACATCGCAAAAATACAGAAATGAATATGAAGATATATAAGATTTCAACAATGGTGCTCGGAGGATTGATGCTTGCATCTTGCTCCGACATCGACGAACAGATATATAGTGGCGGTGCCTTCAGTAAGGAACAGTCTCAGGATATCGTCAATGCCATTCCTACCCGTGTAGAGGCTACATTCAATGGTATGTTCACCTTTATGGGTAATCCTGCACAGAACTATGGAACCCGTTTCTCAAATGCCCGTGCCGACGATTTCGGTTTTATTATGATGGCATTGTCACAGGATTTCGAGGGTGCCGACATGATTGGTGCCGACAACGGATATAACTGGTTCTCTGCAGCTTGTGAATACTCATCACGTACTCCCAGCTACGCCAATCCTTACATCCGCTATGTGACTCCTTACACTCTCATCGGTATGGTGAAAGACATTCTTGCCACTATACCCGAGGATACCGAGGATGCAGGCCTCATCAACATGAAGGCTCAGGCCAAGGCTCTCAGGGCATACAGCTATCTGTCGTTGGCTCCTTATTTCCAGGGCAGCTATGAGACAAGCAAGGACAAGCCTTGCGTGCCTGTGCTTAGCGACACGGTTGACGTGACAAACAACCCGCGCGCCAGTGTTGAGCAAGTTTATAATGTAATAGTTGAAGACCTCACATGGGCTATTGACCATCTCGACGAGACACGTTCTTCCAAGGCATACGTGAATGCCAATGTTGCTTACGGTCTGCGTGCCCGCGCTTATCTCGCAATGGGTAAGGGTGCCGAGGCTGCCGCTGATGCCGAGAAGGCTATGCAGGGATATGAGCCTGCATCTATCGCAGAGGTTAGCGTTCCTACATTCTGTGATATGGAAGAGCACAACTGGATTTGGGCTATCGACATTACCGATGATCAGGCCAACTATTTCCAATATGGCACAGCTCCCTCATGGCTTTCTGCATTCTGTGGTGATGGCTATGGAGCTGCCTGCGGTACTACTGCAATGATCAATAAGCTTCTGTGGGATAAGATTCCTGCAACTGACGTGCGCAAGGGATGGTGGATTGACGAGAACCTCCATTCTCCCAACTGGGCTGACCTCACATGGGGTACTGCCAAAGGCGACGAGATTGCAAACCTAGTATTGGACGATGGTTCAAAGGTTGAACTTCCTCCATATACCAACATCAAGTTTGGCATGAAGTCGGGCGTTGGTTCTACTTTGAATAACAATGACTGGCCCTTGATGCGTGTTGAGGAGATGATTCTTATCCAGGCTGAGGGTTATGCCATCAGCGGCAACGAGGCTAAGGCAAAGGAAATCCTCACAAACTTTGTGAAGACATATCGTGACCCCAGCTACACTATTCCTTCTGGACGCACACTGCGTGACGAGATTTGGTTCCAGCGTCGTGTTGAGCTTTGGGGTGAAGGTTTCGCTGTCAGCGACGCCCGCCGTCTTAACAAGCCTATCGTTCGTTTCCATGGTCCTAACACCACCAACTATGCAGATGCATTCCAGTTTAATATCGCCGCTGACGATGGTTGGTTGAACATGCGCTTCCCGCAGTCGGAGAAAGACAACAATTCGGCTATCGTGGACAACACTGAAGGTTCGCTGCCTGTAGCAGGTCAGAATCCTGAACTTCGTGACGGTGTGACCGATTAATTAGTGATAACATTATTAATATAATAAAAGAAATATATGAAACTGAATAAGATATTTATGCTTGCAGGCATCGCAATGCTGGGCTTTGCAATGAGTTCATGTAGCGACGATGACAATGACTACACTCCTGGTGAGCCAGTTAGTGCCGACTGTCCTGCCGTTTCATTCGTAGCAGAGGAGTCGGGACAGTCTCTTGAGCTCGACCCTGCTGATCCAACAGAGGTAACATTCACCGTTACCCGCGAAAAGGCTGATGCAGCTGCCAGCTACAACCTGACAGTGCTCAGCAACACCGACGATGTGTTTGTTGTGCCCGCAACTGTTGATTTTGCAGCAGGTGCCAAGGAGGCTACTGTTAAGGCTACATTCAACAATGCAGAGGTTGGCAAGACCTATTCATTCGAGGTTGCCCTTGACGATGAAGTGGTTAATCCTTATAAGTCTTCTACTAGGAAATCATTTACTTTCAAGGCTGTGCGCGTGAAGTGGAACAGTCTCGGTAAAGGTCAGTGGATTGACGGTTTCTTGTATGGATTTTGGGATGAAGCAGAGATACAACAACGAGATGACAAACCTCAGTATTTCCGTGTTCAGAACATCTATACCGATGAGTTTGTAACTTCAGCTGGTGCAGCCCCAGCCGGTTATAAGCCATGGTTTGTATTTATGGTCACAAACAGTGGAAACGTAACTTGGGACGGATGGTTCAGTATTAACACTATACATCCATCACATGGCGCAGAAGTGAAAGCCTACTTGCCATCGGCACTTAATGAAAGCTTGGCTGGTGACGATGCTGCAAGTGTAGTACACTACGACGATAACGGGAATATCACATATTTTGAGCTCATGCCATATATGTATATGGATGGCGTTGGAGGTTGGGGATTGAAACCTCATTATGTTGCATTCCCTGGCTATGATTTGGCTTCAGAGTTGGGATTCTAATAACAATTAGAGTGCCACCAAAAATATTATCTTAAGGCAAGAGGGATGGCATTGTTTGCCATTCCTCTTGTTTGTTTCTAATAACCATCATAAATATCATCTGTATTATGAGAAAAGGGATTTTATTACTGTTATCATTCTTCTTGATAGCTTCGGCAGCTTCAGCCAGAACCATCAATGAAAAGAAGGCAAAGAAAATCGCTATTGACTTTCTGACAAGTAAACGACATATCAACACAGACGTGATGATATGCAATCCATACGTATCAACAAGGTCGGTAGTTAGTGAAGCGGGGTATTACATATTCAATTCCACCGACGGCAAGGGATTTGCCATAGTGGCAGCAGAGGACGAATTGCCAGAGATAATAGGTTATTCAGCCACAGGGCACATTGACAGTCAGTCAATGCCTGATGCACTCAAACTTTTTCTTGATTCTTATTCGCAATATGTTGAGGATATCAGAAATGGCATTGCCGTGGCAAGTGATTACTCAGCTACTCGCTCAAGCGATCTTCCTGCCGAAGTAGAACCTATTGTGAAGACACAATGGAACCAGCCAGCCCCCTACAACAAGTATTGTCCCGATGATTGTCCGGCGGGTTGTGTGGCTGTGGCTTTGGGCCAAATCATGAACTATCACAAATGGCCTAATGTAGGAACGGGAGCATCATTTACCACCTATGACGGTAAAGCCATAAGCGTGGATTTCTCAAAGAGTGAATACAGATGGGACTTGATGAAAAACACCACGAAAGAACTTAAAGAAGACGAGGAAGCTGCAGATGCCGTGGCAAAGTTGCTGTTCGACTGTGGAATAGCTTTGAAAATGAATTATTCCAAGAATGGAAGTAGCGCATTTGATGAAAATGTACCTTTGGCATTGTTCAATTTCTTTGGATATAAGCATACCACTTTGGTGTATGACAGTCCTGATTATTATTCGTCTAAGGAGGAATGGATAGAGAAAATGAAGCAGGAGATAGTAGATGGTCGTCCCATTTATTATAGTGCATCTTCACCCAAAGGAGGAGGCCAGGATGCTGCAGGACATGCATTTGTCATTTCAGGATATGACGAAAAAGACCTGGTGCATGTAAACTGGGGTTGGGGAGGTAAAGATGACGGCTACTACGACATCTTCCGCCTTGATCCAGGAGCTTATGCTTTCACGGATAGCCAGACAGCTATTTATGGTATTGTTCCCAACACCGACGGAATTGATGGCGACTATCTGCCTTTGCCAGCTATAGTCCCTATTGAGACGGATGTAACTGAGTTGGCAAGTAGCGACACTGGATATGAAAGTTTTAATATCAGTGTAGGAAAGATCTTCAACTTTAATCCCATATCAGCCAAATGGTCATACGGCATTGGATTATACGACAACAATGGCAACTTTATACAGAAAATACAAAAGGGTAATTACTCTATTACTCTAGAGCCGTATTATTATCGTCAAAATTTGGCTTTTGTTTGTTCGTTGCCTTCTGATATTCAAGATGGTGAATATATCGTAAAGATGTTTTTTAAATATAATGGTGATTTTGTAGAGCCAAGGGTTGAAGGTGGCAAGATGAATAATTATCTACACTTGGTGGTGGCTGACGGAAAGGCCACGATTGAGAAGGAGCCTGTGACATCAGGTATATCCCAAGTGACTGTGGATGATATGTTGAAATCTTCTACTTCATACTTCAATCTCTCCGGCCAACGCCTTTCTTCACCCTCATCAGGTAATATTGTCATCCTCAAACAAGGAAACAATGTTCGCAAGGTTATGGCTCAATAAAAGTTGTCTCCCTCATTCTATTATATAATTAAGGTGCAGCCCCGATTGCCGAGGCTGCACCTTTTTCTTTTATTCAATACGTTTTAATGAATAATTTTTGTTAATTTCTTGCATATATTTTAGAAAATAATTATCTTTGCGGCAAATTATTAATTAATTAAAAATGAGAATATAATGATGAAGAAAACTACTGCTTTGTCAATCCTGTTGCTTTTTGCGCTATCAATTATAGCTGGCAACAGAAGCAAGAAAGAGATGCGTGATATTGCTGCCTCGGCTCTCGCAACATACGGTGTCGATGGAAAAGTGACAAGGGCACATTCTATTGTTGAGCCAAAACTTGAGTCGGAAACTGGCCAATATGTAATCTACAGTGACGAGGTGGGAGGGTTCGTCATTGTGAGCAAGCGCGACGATGTGCGCCCGGTGTTGGGACGCTCGCTCGCAAAGTATGATGCCTCCAACATCCCTGATGGATTGCAGTGGTGGCTTGAGGCAACCGAGGCCTCGCTGAGGTCGGGAGCCAGGGCGTCAGAAGATGCCGACATTCTGAAAGTGGGTGAGACGGTTGACAATTTCGTCACCACCGAATGGGATCAACATTCTCCTTATAATCATTATTGTCCCGAGGACAAGAATGGCGAGCGCAGCGTCACTGGATGTGTGGCTACAGCTATGGCTATGAGTATGCACTATTTCAAGTATCCCGCCGCCGGCACTGGCAAGGGGTGGTATTCTGTCACTACCAATGTGGAAGGAGCTGACCCCGTGGTAGATAAATATGAGGATGTAGCCATCGAGGGCGAATACAAGTGGGACGAAATGAAAGACACATATATGTCGAATGCTTTGGCAAAGAACTTGGCCACCCTGATGTTCGACTGCGGCAAGTCGGTAGGCATGGGCTATTCTGCAAATATCAGTGTAGCAGCGTGTGCCAATATCCCTCATGCGCTTGCATATAATTTCAGTTACGACTCACTGTCGGTAAACTATTATATGCGCGACTTTTACACTGATAAGGATTGGTTTACGCTTATTCGTAATGAACTGGAAATCAGACACCCAATACTGTATTCTGGTCAGGATAAGGATAAAGGTGGTCATGCATTCTTGTTCACTGGCCTCAACACCGACGGAATGGTGTATGTGAACTGGGGTTGGAGTGGATATGCGAACGGGTGGTATGCCATAGATAATTTATATATAGAATCGC
This sequence comes from uncultured Prevotella sp., assembly GCA_945869265.1. Classification (GTDB taxonomy): domain Bacteria; phylum Bacteroidota; class Bacteroidia; order Bacteroidales; family Bacteroidaceae; genus Prevotella. The sequence goes on from CAMBOI010000002.1 coordinate 107,033, forward strand.
ATAATTTGAATTTTGCCTATGGTCAAGAAATGGTATTGGGATTGAATCCTCAGAAGACTCCTGATGAGGGAGTTGAAAACACGTCTCTAATGGGCTTTTTCTATGACTTGCCTTTCTCTTTGTCCACCAATGAGAACAATGAGATACTGTTGAATGACTTTGGGATAGCTAATTATTCATGGAGGCTATTTCAAGGTACATATAAGATGATTATTGAAACAGAAGAAGAGAAACCTGACGAATATGTTCTTAATTTCTTTGGAGATGGTGAATATGCGTATATAACTTCTAATTATGGACATACATTTTCAGAAATACCGAGCCTCAACGAACTATTTTCTGAAGAAGGAAAACAATTCCAATTCCCAGTGGGAAATTACAGGGCATATTTCTTGTCAAAGTCCATTGAGGAAAGCAATTGGCAGCTTGTGAGAAAGCCTGGTGGAGATTACTACTGTTATTTCTCGGTGGCTGCCGACGGCACGGTAAAGGTGGATAATGAGAACAGTCTGAGTGGCATACATGATGTTATATATTCTCCTGCCTCAAATGCTCAGACAACCATTTATTCGATTGACGGTCGCAAGATCGATTCTTCTTCCTCCTCAAATGTTGTCATAATGAAGAATGGCAAAGGCGTCCGCAAGGTTATCAACGCCAATCGTTGACATTGCCATGATTAATTAACAAGCAGTTATCGTAGTATATATAAAAGCCTTTGTATTTCCGCCCGCAAGTTCTGGCGGAGATACAAAGGCTTTAAATATTTCGTTCAAGTGCTTTGAACGAAAGGAAAATGGTTTTACCCCAGAATTGTCATTTCTTGGTCAGGACGCTTGTAGCTCCTGAATATACATACTGCCCTGCGTGGCGAGGCTTTTTCCATCAGTAGTGGTTGGGCATTGGTATGGCGATGATTCCGACCATCAGTGCAGAAAGCATCAGTAATAGTTTCTTTCTATACATGGTTTTCTCGTTATTATAAACTGTTATATATTTTTCAGGCAAAAATAAGAAAAAATCTCCAAATCCACAAATAATTCTCTCTTTTTTTTAAAAAAACAAAAGAAATATGTTTGTGAATAGCTCTATTTTGGAAAAAAGAATTATCTTTGTGGGCAAAATGACATAAGTATGATAAACAAGGAACTTATACAACCGGAATCAATTGTGGTTGTGGGTGGTTCGAATAACTACCACAAACCAGGAGGAGCCATCGTAAGGAACATCATTCAGGGTGGTTTCGAAGGAACATTGCGCATCGTCAATCCCAAGGAGGACGAGGTGCAGGGTATCAAGGTGTTTCACGACGTGAAGGAGTTGCCGCCTACGGAACTTGCCATTCTTGTCATACCGGCAAAGATGTGCCCGGATGCTGTCAAGACTCTTGCTGCCGAGAAGGGGGTGAAGGCTTTCATCATTATCTCGGCGGGATTTGGTGAGGAGACTGAAGAGGGGGCGCGATTAGAGGCTGACATCCTCGAGACATGTAGGCATTATAATGCTTCGTTGATAGGTCCGAATTGCATCGGACTGCTCAACAACTGGCATCACAGTGTTTTCACCAAACCCATTCCGAATCTTAATCCCAAAGGAGTGGATTTTATCAGCGGTTCGGGAGCCACTGCAGTGTTCATCCTTGAGTCGGCAGTGATGAAGGGATTGCAGTTTAATTCTGTTTGGTCAATAGGAAATGGCAAGCAGATTGGTATTGAGGATGTGTTGCAGTATATGGATGAGAATTTCAATCCAGATACCGATCCTACTATAAAATTGTTGTATGTGGAGAATATCTCCAATCCCGACAAACTGCTCTTCCATGCCAGTTCGCTTATAAGGAAAGGTTGTCGCATAGCAGCCATTAAGAGCGGTTCGAGCGAGAGTGGCAGTAGGGCTGCATCATCGCATACCGGAGCCATTGCGTCGAGCGACTCCGCTGTTGAGGCTCTCTTCCGCAAGGCTGGAATAGTTAGATGTTTCTCACGCGAGGAACTGACTACTGTGGGCTGCATATTCATGTGTGAGCCCCCCTGCCCCCCAGTGGGGGATGAACCCAACGGCATCGCAATACCCCCCACCGGGGGGCAGGGGGGCCGTGCTTTCTCTTGTGCCATCGTCACCCATGCAGGCGGTCCTGGAGTCATGCTCACCGATGCCTTGTCGAAAGGCGGACTGCAAGTGCCGCAGTTTACGGGTGAGGCTGCCGAAGAGCTTAAGTCGAAGCTCTTCCCCGGAGCGTCGGTTGCCAACCCGATTGATATCCTCGCAACGGGTACTCCCGAACAACTCGCCACTGCCATCGACTACTGCGATAACCGATTCGACGAGGTGGATGCCATCATGGTAATCTTCGGAACACCGGGACTCGTGAAACTTTTCGAGACATACGACGTGCTGCACAAGAAAATATTGGAATGTAAGAAACCTATATTCCCCATCCTTCCATCATTGCATACTGCCGGCCCCGAGGTGGCAGAGTTCCTTAAAAAAGGACACGTCAACTTCAGCGACGAGGTGACGCTTGCCGTGTCGCTTTCGCGTATCATCTCCACTCCCAATCCCGCTCGCCCCGAGATAGAGCTCTTTGGTGTGGATGTACCTCGCATTCGTCAGATAATATCCGAGATAAAGGAAGATGGATTTGTCGAGCCCCAGGTGGTGCGCCAACTCTTCGAGTGTGCCGGCATACCGATGGTGCCCGAGAAGGTGAGTGACGACAAGCAGCAGCTCATCGACTTTGCCAATAAGATTGGTTATCCAGTAGTGGCGAAGGTGGTAGGACCGATTCATAAGAGCGACGTTGGCGGAGTGGCGTTGAATATCCGTACCGAGAAACATCTTGCCTTGGAGTTTGAGCGCATGATGGAGATTGAGGGAGCCCATGCCGTGATGGTGCAGAAGATGTTGCGTGGCACTGAGCTATTTATCGGAGCAAAATATGAGGAGAAATTCGGTCATGTTGTTCTCTGCGGTATGGGAGGCATCTTCGTTGAGGTGTTGAAGGACGTGTCGAGCGGTCTTGCCCCATTGTCATATCCCGAGGCCTCGTCGATGATTCATTCCTTACGTGCGTATAAGATAATAAAAGGTACGCGAGGACAAAAGGGCGTCAATGAGAAGAAATACACCGAGATCATCGTCCGCCTCTCTACCCTTCTGCGATTTGCCACCGAGATTAAGGAACTCGACATCAATCCTCTGCTCGCCGATGGCGACGATGTGGTGGCAGTGGATGCGAGGATAAGGATAGAGAAATAAGTATGCATATAACAAATAATGGCAGTCAAAGCTGTAGGAGCTTTGACTGCCATTATTTGTTATATACATGTAGCTTGGCAAGTTACCGGCATGTTACCAGCAAGTTAAATTTATGCCCATACAGGGATGTACTCCTTCATATTCTATCAAAGAATCCCTCGTATTCTTCATCGATAATTTTCCATTCTCCCATTTTTCGCCCACCTACACGAGCTATCTTTCCTAAGTCTTGAAGACGTTTCAGATACTTCAGAACTTGACGTGTCGATAATCCCATTGAATCAGCCATTTGAGCAGTGCTGACTTTAGGATTCATAGATATCAACTTATATATCTGACGACTTGCTTTTATGAACTCTTTTGTGAACTCTACTGGTTCTTTTATGAACTCTTTTGTGAATTCTACCGGTTCTTTTGTGAATACCAATTCTTGAGATGTCTTGTCCGTGGTAGTACTATTGTCATTTACGTCATAATTTAAGTTCCATAGAGTCACGTGAAACTCAGAAGCATTGGAGGTGAATTTTGGTGCGTGATAGTCTGAAAGATGCTCATAACGCCTATATGTGTTTATGATCTTACTGAACTTTCACTTGCGAAAGTTCAGTAAATAATTGCAGACATTCGCATAAATATACGAAAATCTGCAATTTGATGATGAAAAAAAATGTGTTTTAGTTCAATTATAGAGGAAAAACTAACATGTTTTTTGGGTTATTGCTAACTTTTCTCCGAACTTTATATGGTTTTCTCCGAACTAAGTCCTGCTGTTTCCGAACTTTCTTGGTTTTCTCCGAACTAGTTCCCGAACTTTTTGCTTGTGTTTCCGAACCTGTTCCCGAACTTTTCATAGTTGTTCCCGAACCTGTTTCCGAACTTTTCACATTTTCTCCGAAGTTTCCGTAGTAGTTTCCGTAGTAGTTTCCGTAGTTAGATTACATTTCTGACCACCTTCGTCTTTCTAATTCGTAATTGATGTTAGTATGACATAGATTGGAGAAGCTACTCGTTACTTTCTTTTTTAGGAATCACAATCACCCAACGTCCATTCTTAGCCTTACCTTCACGAATAAGAATCCCTTTTTCTTGTAGAGTGGCAAGGTCTCGTTTCACTGTTCTGAGTGATACTGACAATAATTCTGACATCGCAGAAGCAGGTAGAGATGTATCTTTTGCTAAAAGAATACAAATCTTTTTTTGCCTTTCTGTTAATTTCAAAAACATATTATCGGTGACATTATCGGTGACATTATCGGTGACATTATCGGTGACATCCGTCTTTTCCTCACTTGTGGAATCAGCATTGCCATCTTTAAGCAAAGTATAGGTTGTCCAGCGATTCTTGTTTTCCTTGTTTAGCAGTTGCTTGGCCACCATCTGATGAAGGATTTTGCCTACTTCTATGGAGTTGAGGCCTAACAGTTGCTGCAGCTCGGTGTTGCTGATGCTGTCGCCATTCCATACGTATGCCAATATCATCTGCTCTTCTGAGGTCATTGCATGATATGTTTCTTCGCCATAGTAAGCCTTCATCGCGTTCAATACGCTTTCGGGCAACAGGCTAATCATGGGCATTGTAAGATCCACTTGTCTCAACTCGGTGCGGTCGAGCAAGGTGGGCTTGCGCCAATGCTCATCTTTCCATGCTCTCAGAATGGTGGGATAGCCGCTGCCTATGTTGTCGCCAAAGCCAATCATGCGCAGCATGTTCTGGATGCGTGGATTGCGGGCTTTGGAGTTTCCGCCATTCATGATGTCTTCGATGGGGAGTTTCAGAGAACCGGGGTTGGAGAAGAGAAACTCGTTGTCGTATTTCTCAACTTTCAGCACACCGGTGATAAAAAGATCGGCATGGATTATCATGTTCGTCATGGCTTCTCTCACGGCTTTATGGACAGGGGTGTCGTCTATGCGTTCCATTCCTTCGAGTTTGAAGGGACGTTTCAGGTCTGCCGTGAGTTTCGGCATGACGCGGGTGAAGAAGTTGAAGAGATTGTTCTCCCATGTTCCGTCGTAGGTGAGGCGGTCGCTCCAACGGCTGTCGCCTATTAGGTTGGTCTTGTCGATATAGTCCATGCGTATGTTGTCGAAGCGGTCGCGCACGGGAAGTCCCTTGCCGAACATCATCAGTCCTGCCATCGTGAGGCCTTCTCGTCGTGTGATTCTGTCGGTAGTCATTCCACCCATGTTGCGTAGAAATTCCTTGTCGTCAAGATGATTGAAGACATGGTCCAAGTTGCTTATCTTAAAATGGTTGCGATAGGCATGAAGGGTGGGCAGGTCGATGTCGTTCATATCGTAGTTTTCCAACATGAGACCATCGTTCCCGTTTTCATTAGCATCACGCAACATTGATTTCACTTCCTCGTCTGTACAATGATAGTCGCCCTCATAGTTTCGTTTGAAGCTGCCGCTCAACAGGTTCTTGTTGATATAGACAGGACGCATGGTGTAATTCGCCATTGGCACATGTATTGCGATGAGCGTCTTGCCTTCATAGTCGATACATTCTACATCATCATCAAACAGAATGTTACGGCTCACCTTGTCGCTGTTGATAGTGTCCCAAAACGATTTGAGCATCTTGTCGGCATCAGCCACGCCTTTTATCTCAAACCTGTCTTCTTCGTATCTGTTACGATGTTCCTTAATGCCTAAGACGATGACTCCGCCAATGGTGTTGGCGAAAGCTGAATAGGTCTCCCACAGCGATTTGGGCAAATCGCCTGCGGCTTCCTTGTATTCTATGTTGATGCGCTCGCCATAGAGCATCAGGTCTTTGATATAGCTTGTAGTCATATTCATTCTATCATTTATAGCGACTTTTCTTCTAAAGAATTATCTGTTTAAGACTGCAAAAGTACAAAATAAATTGCAGACTTTTGTATAAATGGACGAAAAATTGCAAAATAATAAGTAAAAATGGCTTTTTGCAATTTTAAATGTTCATAAGGATGCTGATTTTGCTGACTAATGACATCCTTGTTATAATGCCGATTCCTTCAGTCCGCACGAATTTGGTCGATAACCCTTCACCCCTCATTACACGAATATATTGATATTCATATTGTTATGAGCGATTTGTGAAGGGTGAAGGGTTTACGGCTCAATTCTTCGGCTCCTGGCTCTCGTTGCGATGGAATATCTCTATGCGCTCGCGGAAGATGGCGCGGAGATTGTCAGAGAAGAAGGAGGTGCAGATGCGCACTCCCTGTTGGGTGCTTCCCATCGTGTCGAGGGGATAGACCGCAATGCCGTAGTACATCAGGGCACGGGTGAGCTCGAGGTCGTTCATGCCGGGATATTGCACGGTGAAGTAGAAACCGTCGGCGAGGGGAGCACCCATGTCGTTGTCATAAACGAGATAGAACCCGTTGGCGAGCAATACGTCCTTCATATACTTAGCCCTTCGTCCGTATTCTCTTACGTCGTCAAGGAAGTTGTATGCTCCGCTACATGCCGCCTCCATGAGTGCCGCCATGGCATGCTGCACACTGTGCGTAGTACCGCTTGAGAAGGTGTACATCAGTCGGTTGGCAAAGAAGTTTCCAAACTCTCCTACTCCGAAGTTCTCCTGCAATGGGGCAAAGACACGATGATAGAGTTTGTTGCTTATGCAACTCACTCCGATGCGCTGACCTGCATACGAGAATGCCTTGGAACCCGATACCGACAGCATGTAGTTGTCGGTATAGCGTGCCACCGTGGCTTGATAGGGAGCTTGGTAGGGATGGGAGAGGTCACGACGGAAGTCCATGGCAAAGTAGGCAAGGTCTTCCAATACGATGAAGTCATATTCAGTGGCGAGTCGGCCGATACCTTCCAGTTCGTGCTCGTTGAAGCATACCCACGACGGGTTGTTGGGGTTGCTATACACAATACCGCAGATGTTCTCCTGCTTCACTATCTCCTCAATCTTGTCGATGAGGGCGTCACCACGATAACTGTGTACATCAAGTCCGATATGCCTAATGCCAATCACCTCACACTGGGTGGTCTGCACGGGGAATCCGGGATTGATGAAGAGCACAGTAGGTTCGCCCTTCTCGTTGGCAGTGAAGGCATGATGCCAGATGGTGAATGCGGCAAATGTGCCTTGCATCGATCCTGTGGTAGGAATGCAGCACAGAGGGTTGATATCCACTCCGATGAAAGCCTTCACGAATTCTGATGCAGCCTTTTTGATGCGCGGAATACCACCATTAGGAGGATAGATGGTGGCGCAACCGTTGGCGAGAGCCTCCTGTTCTGCCTTCAATGCAATGTCAGATGGTTTGAGACCAGGAACTCCCATTTCGAGGTGTATCACCGTTTCGCCGGTCTTCTCTTCCAATATTCTCGACAGACTCTGAATGTCGCGTATTGTAGCTTCAGAGAAGTCGCCGAGGCCCATCTGTTCGATAGCCTCAGTTACTATATTATAATCTAAAGGTGTTTTCATTCCTCACTCTTTATTTAAACTGCCTCTTGTCATTTACGTGCTTTGCCTTACCGATTGAGCGCTGGATCTGTCCGGGTTCCTTGATGTGGATGTTCGGCTTGATGCCAACCATCGACACAATACGGTCGTAGAGCGGTTTGATATATGGCATCTGCTTCGATGGGTTGGGCGAGAAGTACTCGCTGCGCAGTTCGACATCGAGGTCGAATGTATCCTCGTTGTTCTTTCTATCCACAGTGATGAAATACTGCGGTGTGAATGCCGGGAACTCAGTGAGGCAGGTCTCTATCTGACTTGGGAACACGTTAACGCCACGGATAATCATCATATCGTCGGAGCGACCTAAGATACGATCCATACGCACAGTCGTGCGTCCACACTCACATTTGTTGTAGATGAGACGTGTGAGGTCGCGTGTGCGATAGCGGAGGATAGGCATAGCCTCCTTGCAAAGCGATGTGAAGACGAGTTCGCCGAATTCTCCTGGTGCCACTGGCTCAAGTGTGTCGGGATTGATGATTTCGGGATAGAACATATCCTCCCAAATATGAGTGCCGTTCTGGAATTCACACTCGCCGCCTACACCAGGTCCGCACATCTCGGTGAGTCCATAGATGTCGATAGCTTTGATGCCAAGACGCTCTTCCAGTTCCTTGCGCATACCCTCTGTCCATGGTTCTGCACCGAAGAATCCCACCTTTAGTTTGAGGTCTTCCTTATTTACCGTCTCACTCTTCTCAATTACCTCAGCAAGGTGGAGAGCGTAAGAAGGAGTACAGCAGAGCACCGTAGAACCGAAGTCCTTCATAAGCATAATCTGCTTTTCGGAGTTGCCGGCAGAAGTAGGCAACTGCACTGCACCGAGGAGGCCAGCTGCATCGTGAGCACCGAGTCCGCCAGTGAACAGTCCGTAGCCATAGCTCACCTGCACGATGTCGCCTTTGCTCACTCCATTGGCAGCCATAACACGTGCGGCACCCTCAGCCCACATGGCAATGTCGTTCTTGGTGTAAGTGCCAACGACAGGCTTACCTGTGGTTCCTGATGATGCGTGGATGCGCACCACCTCGCTCTGAGGTACAGCCTGCAGACCGAAGGGATATTCGTCTCTTAGGTCGTGCTTAGTGGTGAAGGGCAGACGATGAATATCGTCGATCGACTTGATGTCTTCGGGTTTGATGCCCATCTTGTCCATCTTGCGACGATAGAAGGGCACCTTCTCATAACATCTCTTCACTGTAGCAATCAGACGTTCGGTCTGAAGCTTTGTCATGGACTCGCGGTCCATACATTCCATAGCTCTGTTTAAAATCATAGTTGTATATCTTTAAATTCTTTATTGGTTCTGTATGCCGACCCTGTGACTATGCATACGAGTTCGCCACGCTGGTTGCTCACACGTATCTCGCAGAAAGGCAGGCGATGATGATTGAATGTCTCCTCAGCCTCGGCAATGAGAGTGTCACCCTCATGGGCTGATTGCAGGAAGGTGATGGAGTTCTGTATGCCGAGCGTGATATTGCCGTGCGAATTGGTTACGGCAGCAAAGGCAAGGTCGGCAAGGGTGAAATACGCTCCTCCCTGACATACTCCCGCTGCATTGAGATGTCGGGCTTCCACCTTCATCTCAGCTCTGGCATAACCCTCGCGCACCTCAGTGAGTTGCATACCGTTGGTAGCCGCAAAGCGGTCGCCTTTGTTCAAAAAATCTATTAGGTCATTCATTTTTATATTCCTTTGTAATATACAATTATCATGATAAGACAATCATTTATAACAATTAAAGATGCGTGCCACATAGTCCTTGTTCATCTTCGGAGTGACAAGACTTACGACGAATACTACGATGAAACCTCCCACCATAGCCACTGCACCGCAGTCGATGGGGTTCATCAGTGCATTGCCGAGCATCATGTTAACGACCGTCAATCCCACTCCCCATACGAAGCATGCCCACACGGCAATACGGGTGACTCCTTTCCAATAAAGACCCAACATAAACGGGGCGAGGAAGGCACCGGCGAGGGCTCCCCATGAGATACCCATCAACTGGGCAATAAACTGTGGGGGATTGAGGGCAATCATCAGTGAGAGCACGATGAAGAACACTATGAGTACTCGCATCACGACAACCTTGCGTCGCTCAATCTTTTCGGCAACGACATCGTCAATCTCACCGCCCTCCACCTCGCCGTCGGCTGATTTCTTGTCGCGATAGATAAGGTCGAGGGTCATTGTGGATGATGAAGTGAGAACGAGTGATGCCAATGTTGACATAGAAGCCGAGAGAACAAGTAGCACAACAAGGGCGATGAGTACGTCGGGCAGGGTTTCGAGCATAGATGGCACAATACTGTCGTAGGCATACTTATGCTTGGCGATGCTAAATGCCGGTTCGGGGAACAGGCGACCGAAACTGCCAAGGAAATAACATCCACCCGACACCACGAGGGCGAAGATGGTGGAGATGATGGTGCCGCGGCGGATGGCCGACTCGTCGGTGATGGAGTAGAACTTACCCACCATCTGGGGCAGTCCCCATGTGCCGAGAGATGTCAAGACTACCACACCAAGCAAACTAAGTGGTGCCGGACCAAACCAAGAGGCGAAGTCGCCAGCCTGGAAATTGGCGAAGAGTCCCGACTTGTCTTCCAGGTCGTGTGCCGTCGGTAATGCCTCACCCATCTTGTTCACTGCCTCTACGAGTCCGCCCTGACTATTGAGCACAACAGCGATTACGGTAGTGATACCGAAGAGCATGATGATGCCCTGAATGAAGTCGTTGATGGCAGTGGCCTTATATCCACCGAGGATGACATATACGGCAGTGAGCAATGCCATGATGATGGCGCAATACTCGTAGGGTATGCCGAATCCCATCTCAAAGAGTTTGGATATTCCCATGTACACTCCTGCGGTATATGGAATAAGAAAAACAAAGGCGATGATGGATGCCACCACGCGAAGCCACTCGTCGGAGTATCGCGTACCGAAGAAGTCGGGCATGGTGCGGCTCTGTATGTGCTGTGTCATCAGTTTTGTGCGTCTTCCAAGCACTATCCATGCCAACAAAGAACCGATGATGGCATTGCCCACACCTATCCATGATGCCGACAAGCCGTATTTCCATCCAAACTGTCCGGCATAGCCAACAAATACCACTGCCGAGAAATAGGATGTGCCATAGGCAAAAGCTGTAAGCCACGGACCTACCGAACGACCACCGAGAACAAAGCCGTCAACCGACTTTGCCTGTTTTCTTGAATATATTCCCACTGCCACTGTGATGCAGAGGAATATTATTGTCAATAATATCTTTATAAACATAATTCCTAATCCCTAATTCCTAATCCCTAATTCCTAATTCCTAATCCCTAATTCCTAATTAATTATTAAAACGCCACCTGTATCTGTGTTTGGATAAGACTTTGATTAGCCCCCTCAAGTGCTTTCATCGCGGTGCTTCGTGCACTGTAGGTATATTGTGCCTGCAGGCGGCATTTTTTGAATATCCAATATTGCAAACCAGCCATGAGATTAGTCTTCTTTAATCCCATGTCGGTGTTATAGTTCATATAATCAGCCATCCACACCAGGTCGAGCCCCTTGTAGAGTGGGATAGAGGATGACACGTAAGCTCCAAAGCTCTTGCATCCGCCGTCCTTGCCACCGAGCACCTCGGTGCGCACCATTGCGCAACGGTTTTTGTGGAAGTCATTACCTGTAGCCTTTGATTTCCATTCTGCACCTGCAGCATAGCGGTTTTGGCGGTATATCTCGCCCTCCCTAACTGTCAGATTATATTTGGAGTCAGCCACTGCAGTGCCATATCCTATTTGTCCCGACACCGACAGTCGGAAGTTGGGCATTGGTTTGAATTCCAGTTTGCCGATAACGTTTTTGCGGTTGTCACGGTCGGAGGCATTAGTCTGTCCTCCGTTCACCACCTCAAGCACATATCCTAACTTGTTGTTGAAGAGGTCGCCATACATCATGAGACCCATGTCGCGTCCGGCTGGATTTCCGATGAGCGGGTCGTATCCGCAAAGCCAGAATACTCCCTGGGCCATTGGACCGATACTCTCGAGAACGCATGGTGACATCGGGTTCTCCATCGTATATTCAATCTTCGACTGTCCAAATCTCAGATTAAATGCTTTCGACGGACGGTATTCAAGATAATACTCCTGCATGTCCTTCAGTTTGAACTCGTGCATAAAGAAAGCATAGAACTCGGGCGTAATTTCCGCTCCCACCATCAATACCACACGTTTCATGTCAAACGTGTTCTTCTTCTCGCCCTCCTCGGGCAAAGTGGCGGTATATCCGGCCTGTGCATAACCTCTCACCTTCACTCTCGAAGCCAGTTCCTTTGCCCAGTAGTTAAGGTCTTTTCCTTCATTGACATTTTGTGTCTCTGTTGTTTCTGCCACTCCAATAGAAGCTATCAGTAGGGCGGCAATGGTTGTAAATAGTTTTTTCATTAAATATGAAATATTTGGTAAAGCAAATAATTGCTTCAGGACGCGTTTTTACACGTCCTGAAGTTCTTTCTCGATGATATAATCCATTTTTTCGAGCATAATCACCTCCTCGGCCTTGTCGTTGTTGTCGGCACGGAACACTACGATACCATGCCCGCCGAACATAAACGAGTACATATACTTGATGCCTACGCCCGACTTGGTAATCTTTGCCACTACGTCTGCGGCAGCACCCGGTTTGTTGTCTGACAGTCGGATGGCATACACGTTGGATATTGTGGCGGATATGTTCTTGTCGCGCAGCATCTTGAATGCCTTTTCGGTGTCGTCGCATATCAGGCGATAGATACCGAATCCGTCGGTGTCGCCCAATGTGCTTACCACGATGTTGATGCCGTTGTCTCGCAGCATCTCGAGAATACTGAGCAGTGCTCCACTCCTGTTCTCGACAAAAATTGATAATTGTTTTATAGTCATAATTCTTTTTATTTTTGAACACAGAGGTACAGAGATACAGAGGTGATATGATTATCAGTTTTAAGAAGAAACAGAGATAAGACTCTGTGTCTCCGTGTCTCTGTGTTTTAATATCACTTGTAAACGGTTCGTTTATCTACGACTCTCACAGCCTTGCCCTCGCTCACGGGCAGTGTGCCCTTGGGCACGAGCTTGACAATTGGAGTAAGTAGTATCTCGTCCTTCAGTGCCCTGGTGATAGACTTCTGCAGGGCCGTCAAGCGCTGGTAATCGTCAGTGAAGAGCTGTTCGAGTTCTACTTCGACCGTCATATTGTCGTTGTTCTCGTCGGTGGTGAGAGTTATGAGATAGTTATTTGCGAGTTCTTTGAACTGCATCAGTATCTTCTCAATCTGTATCGGGAAGATGTTCACTCCGCGCAGAACCATCATGTCATCGGAACGTCCGCGCATACGGTCGAGGCGCACATGGTTGCGTCCGCATGGACATGAGCGTCCCAACACCCTTGTGAGGTCGCGGGTGCGGTATCTCAGTAGCGGCATTGCCTCGCGGCATAGTGTGGTGAGCACCAATTCACCTATCTCACCGTCGGGCACTGGCTCCAACGTCTCGGGATCTACAATCTCCACGATATAATAGTCCTCCCAGAAATGGAGCCCGTTCTGCTCCTTGCACTCAAATCCCACACCAGGACCGCACATCTCCGACATACCGAAGGAGTTGTATGCCTTCACTCCCATCATATCCTCGATGCGCTTGCGTTGCTCCTCTGAATGTGGTTCGGCTCCAATGGCGAGCACCCTGAGCTTTGTGTCCTTGCGAGGGTCGATGCCCTGTTCCACCATCACCTCGTGCAGACGTGTGACGTATGACGGAACGGCATGCACGGCTGTAGTGCCGAAGTCGGTCATAAACTTAATCTGTCGCAGCGAGTTGCCTGCAGCAGCGGGAATAGTGAGCATTCCGATGCGCTCTGCTCCATATTGGAATCCCAATCCGCCGGTGAACATGCCATAGCCCGATGAGTTCTGGAATACGTCATCAGGACGCAGGCCCACCATCCAGAGGTTACGTCCCACCTGGTTTGCCCATTCGTCAAGATCCTTTTGGGTGTGGAGGATTACTGTTGGATTGCCGGTGGTACCTGATGACGAATGTAGGCGCACGCACTCCGTCAATGGCACCGATGCCAGGCCGAAGGGATAGTTGTCGCGCAAGTCCTGTTTTGTTGTAAACGGGATGCGTCGTATGTCTGCCACCGACGTGATACTCTCGGGAGTAACTCCAGCCTTTTCCAGTCGCTCGCGATATACGGGATTGTTCATGCAGCGCTTCACGATGTCTCTCAATCGTTCCACCTGCAGTTTCTCTATTTCCTCCCTCGACATCGTCTCTAATTGAGGGTCGAGGTATTCTGATTTCCAGTCGGGTAATTCTTTTCTGTACATTTTCTTTGTGTCTCTGTGTTTTATTATATATCACTGTGCTCCCATATCAAATGCCTTGAGGTTGGCCTCCACCACAGCCTCTCCTTTGCGGGCGAAGATAGTGGCAACAGCTTCACGAAGAGCCTCAGATGACAAAATCTCAATGTATTTCGCTGCCATACCCAACAGCACTACGTTGGCCGAGCGAGCAGATCCTGCATCCTTTGCCACAGCCTCGATGTCGAGCATCACCACCTTGTTTGGCAAGGCATTGAGTTCGTCGAAGAGTGCCTGCTCCTCGGGGTAGTTGGGAATATTCACAAATGGCTTGTTGCTTGTCACTATCACTCCGTCCTTGGCCAGGTAGGGCAGATAGCGCAGGGCTTCCATTGGTTCCATTGATATGATGACGTCGGCACCGCCCAGTGGTATGAGGTCGCTGTAGATTTCATCGTGTGAAAGGCGAAGGTTTGACTGCACGTCACCGCCTCTTTGGCTCATTCCGTGCACCTCTGCCTGTTTAAGGTTGATGTTGGCCTTAGTGGCGGCCTCGCCTATGATTGTAGCGATGGAGAGGATTCCTTGTCCTCCCACACCGCAAAGTATAATGTCTTTCTTCATATTGTTTTAAGTGTAATTTTGGAGCATTGGATATAAGCGCAATAACATTTGGCTTAACTCCTTAACTCCTTAACTCCTCAAAAATTATCCTTTAGCCTTCCTCTCCCTTGCATGTCGTGCAGCTGTCTGTATGCACTCCCTTCTTGGTATGATTACCGATACTCCGTTGTATTCAATCTCTTCGCGAATGGTGCGTGTTATCTCCTCCATATTCTTTGGCAGAGGTACCACCACGCGCACATGTTCCGGTTCAACGCCAAGACCGATGCAGATAGCCTCAAACTTGTTGGTGCCTGCAGAGTCCTGTCCGCCTGTCATACCAGTGGTGAGGTTGTCGGAGATAATCACCGTGATATTCGACTTGTCGTTGACGGCATCCAGTAGTCCTGTCATTCCCGAGTGTGTGAATGTAGAGTCGCCGATGACGGCTATTGAGGGGAACAATCCGGCGTCGGCGGCACCCTTGGCCATTGTGATGGATGCACCCATATCTACACAACTCGACAGTGCTTTGAATGGAGGCAGTGCACCGAGGGTATAGCAACCGATGTCGCCGAAGATGCGGTGGTCGGGATATTCCTCAGCCACCTTGTTGAGGGCTGCATACACATCGCGGTGTCCGCATCCCTGGCAGAGCTGTGGGGGGCGTGCGGCGAGATTCTTTGCCTTAGGCAGAATCTCAGGTGCCTCCACACCGAGAGCTGCAGCCACCGAGTCGGGAGTCAGTTCGCCCGTGCGTGGCAGAGCTCCGGTAAGTCGGCCGCATACGTTATAACCAGTGCCGAGCATAGCCTTCACGCTTTCTTCCACCACCGGTTGACCATCCTCCACTATCAGCAGTCTTCCGCTCTCCTGTGCGAGCATCTCTATGCGCTGTTGGGGAAGGGGATATTGCGACACCTTTTCTATATTATATAAGGTGCGCTTATCCTCGGGCAACTGCCCGAGCGCTTCCTTCACATAGTTATATCCAATACCGCAAGCCACGATGCCAGTCTTCTCTTCTTTCTTGCCCTCCTCGGAGTACTCACTGCGGTTGAACAACGACATATTACTTGCCATCACCATCTCCTCTTGCTTGTCGATGAGTGCGTCGTATTTCTTGCGTGCAATACCAGGCAGCAGCACCCATGCGTCAGTGGATATGTTGATGTCGTTTTCCTCGCGTGGTTCTCTCACCACAACGCCGGCTCGCGAGTGGGCGAGACGTGTCACCACGCGCAGCAGCACCGGTTCCTTTATTCTCTCCGAGTAGTCGAATGCTGCCGCCATCATGTCGTAGGCCTCCTGCTGGTTGGATGGTTCAAAGATTGGCAGCAGTGCAAATTTGCCGTAGAAGCGCGAGTCCTGCTCGTTCTGACTGGAGTGCATCGACGGGTCGTCGGCAGCCAGTACAACGAGTCCGCCCTGCACACCCGTTATGGCACTGTTGATAAATGCGTCGGCACATACGTTCATGCCCACATGCTTCATGCACACCAAGGCACGCTTGCCGGCATACGACATGCCGAGAGCCGCCTCCATGGCAGTCTTTTCGTTGGTACACCATCGTGAATGAACTCCGCGCTCCTTGGCAAGTGCGTCGTTCTGAATAAATTCCGTAATCTCGGTAGAAGGAGTTCCGGGGTAGGCATACACACCGCTCAGTCCGGCATGTATGGCTCCCAATGCGATAGCTTCATCGCCGAGAAGAAGTCTTTTTTCCATGTTGCTCTAATATGTTATTATTTTAGTTATAATTATCAAGTTGTAATGTTGACACATCAATTCGGTGCAAAGATACATATTATTATTTAAATAAACGACAAATTTCTTGTTTTTTTTTATGTTTACTGATATTTTGTGTTTCAATTACAAATCTTAATGGTGCTTTTACAAAAATATTTAGAAAATATGCACTTATAACTTTAATCTGCGGGGTTGTTTTTTAATGGGCAAAATGTTAAAAACCTCATAAAACATCAAATAATTATTGAAATGCTATCTTTTTTTGTTTCTTTTTTGAGAAAAAATACTATTATATTGAAAGAAATTTGTAACTTTGTAGGCAAATTTGTAAAAGTATGGCAATTTTAAAGAAAGACGGCCATTTATCTGGAAGAATAGGCGACTATGTATTCCAGTTTCAGAAAGGAGTTCAGACTGTCAGGCAAAGGCCGAGCCACTACAACGACAGGAGGACGGAGGAACAAATCGAACTGCGGCATAAGTTTAAGGATGTGCAGCAATTGTACAGGAAAGTGAAGCAAGCCGTGAAAGATTGTTTTGAGGACAAACGCCCTAACCAGCGCGATTGTGATGCATTTATGTCCCTCAATATTAAAGACTTTGGCATGTTGTCCCACGGTTCGCTGCCCCAACTCGACAGCTATGTCGAGGATGGTTGTCTGTGTTTCCACCTTAATGAAGAAGAATGGAAGAAGGGTGACATTCTCAGATTCATCAGTGTGGGCGAAACTGTGGCACGATACTCAGATACCCCAATTACCGACACCTCGTCACGCATAGTGATGAGCGAGCCGTTGTCTGCTGGTGAGTACTGCTGGATTCATATCCGCCAGTCAAGAGGCAAGCAGATGGTATCAACGCAGAAACTTGTTTGTGTGTCAAGTGCAGGTCAGCACCAAAGTCGGTGAACCTCCAATGTACCTCTATACCAAAGTCGGTGAACCTCCGCACCAAAGTCGGTGCAGGTCCGCTATTTTATTAGAGAAACTGCGGAGGACGACCGAGTTTGGTGCGGAGGAAGATGCCACATACGTGAGTTGGAGGAAATCTATGGTGATGTTGTGATGATATAATGAAACAAAATGTGCCTCCTTTACCTTTTTTAATACAGAAAAACTTTCTATTTGGATTATTTTTAGTAACTTTGCGCCCATACAATCTGAGAATGACAAAAGAAAGAAACATATATGTCGAAATTCAATGAAGCGACAAGGGTACAGATGCCAGCAATGGTGCATTTGACTCGCCTGGGATATAAATACTTCGGGAAGATTCACGAAGCCACCAAGGGTACTGTCTATGACGACGATACCAATATCTTGTTGGAAGTGTTTAAGAAGAAGTTTGGAGAATTGAATCCAGGTCACGATGGAGAGTATCTTCAAGTGTTGCGTGACATCCGTAAGGAATTGAATGATGATGACCTCGGCAGAGGATTCTATCAACGCCTGAGATCGGTGTCTCCTGTCCGATTGGTTGACTTTGAAAATCCTAAGAATAACGATTTCCATTTTACAGCTGAGTTCACTTGTAAGAATGGGCAGGATGAGTTTCGCCCGGATATTACCCTGTTTGTAAACGGCTTGCCGCTTTGTTTTGTCGAAGTGAAAAAGCCCAACAATCATGGGGGGATGGTGGCAGAAAGCATCCGTATGAACAAGGAACGTTTCCCCAATAAAAAGTTCCGTCGTTTCATCAATATTACCCAACTGATGATATTCTCCAACAACATGGAATATGACACCTTGGGTGGTATTGTCCCAATACAAGGCGCATTTTATTGTACAGGGGCAAGAAATTCCTCCCCATTTAACTGCTTTAGAGAAGAGAATCCTGGCAGCATGAAGATAGCTCCCTATAATAGGGATTATCCATATCTTGCTATCGACAAGGAAACGGAAAAGAAAATACTGAGCGACTATAACTGCCAAGTCATTCACACCAGCCCTGAGTATCAGACAAACCTTGGAGTGAATACACCTACAAACAGGATACTCACATCAATGTGCAGCCCTGAAAGACTGCTCTTTATTCTTCAATACGGCATTGCATACGTGCGTATGGAGCGTGAAGTGGATGGAAAGATAGAATCAACAGACCAAAAGCACATAATGCGCTACCAGCAGATGTTCGCTGCAATGGCTATCAGGCAAAGGCTTTCAGAAGGTGTAAAGTCTGGTGTCGTATGGCACACACAAGGAAGCGGAAAGACGGCTCTGTCATATTATCTGACATATATCTTGAACGACTTTTATGCAAGGCAAAACAAGGTTGCCAAGTTCTATTTTATCGTTGACCGTCTTGACCTACTTGAACAGGCCAAACAGGAGTTTGAAGCCAGAGGCCTTTTGGTTGCTACTGCCAACACAAGGACGGAGTTGATGGAACAATTCCGACAGAATCAGGCACAACAGGGGGCAAGCGGACAAGCAGAGATTACCGTTGTTAATATTCAGCGTTTTGCCGAGGACAAGGAAAAGGTTAACATCACCGACTATGCAACAAACCTGCAGCGCATCTTCATTCTTGATGAGGCGCACAGAGGATATAAACCCGGTGGATGTTTCCTTGCCAACTTGTTTGAAGCCGACAAGGAATCCATCAAGATTGCCCTTACTGGTACGCCTTTGTTGAAGGATGAGAGAGCTTCCTGTAAGGTCTTTGGCAGCTATTTGCACACCTACTATTATGACAAGTCAATAGCAGATGGTTATACTCTGAAGATTATCCGTGAGGATATAGAGACATCCTACAAGGAACGGTTGTCGGACGTATATGACAGACTGGATACGCTTGTGCAGAAGAAAGACATCAAGCGTTCGCAAATCATCGAGCACCCCAGCTACGTGGAGGAGTTGGCCCGATATATCTCAGATGATCTTCGCCGGTTCAGGAAAATCCAAGGTGACGACACACTTGGAGGAATGGTCATCTGTGAGACAAGCGAACAGGCAAGAAGGCTCTACGAAGCATTCACAACGAAACCTACAGGTGGTAATAGCATGCCAATTCAACTGCATATGGATGAGCAGGAATGGATGGTGGCAGAAGCTCTCCCTGTGTATGTAACTGCAAAAAAGCCTCTTCGTGTGGGGTTGATACTCCACGATAGCGATGATAAGGAAACCCGTAAACAGATAGTAAAGGATTTCAAGAAAAACATGAGTATCGACCTGCTCATTGTGTTCAACATGCTTTTGACGGGTTTTGATGCACCACGCCTGAAACGATTGTATTTCGGACGTAAGTTGAAAGATCATAACTTATTGCAGGCAATCACTCGCGTCAATCGCCCTTATAAGGAAATGCGCTATGGGTTTGTTATTGACTTCGCTGACATCAAGCGTAACTTTGACGAAACTAACGAAGCTTATCTGCAAGAACTCAACAGATTCAATGATGTAGAAGAGACAGGAGAGGGCAACAATACAGACACCTTCACACAAGTCATTGAGGATAAAGAAGAGATTATTAACCAAATGAAACAAGTGCGTCAGGTTCTCTTCAATTATTCGTATGACAATGCTGAGGAATTTTCTTCTGAGATTTCAACAGAGGAAGATAAATGTATTCTTCTTGAACTGAAACATGCTTTGGAATCTGCAAAAAACATGGCAAACATTGTCCGCACATTTGGCGATGGTGACATGAAAACGCAATTCTCGAAACTGGAAATCACCAAACTGCCTGAGCTAATCTCTGAAGTGCAACGTCGTATTAGTGTCATCAACCAGAAAGAGGCATTCAGCGTAAGTGATGAGACAAAAGTGCTCATTAATGAGGCAATGATGGATATCGAGTTCACTTTTTCCAAAATAGGGCAGGAAGAAATGAAAATCATTTCTGGCGGCGTGGAACTGAAGGAGAAATGGGAACGCACCATTACGGCTTTTACCCAAAATTTTGACCAGGAAGACCCAGAATACATTACATTGCGTGATGCCTTTATGCAGCGGTTTAAGGAACATGGATTTGTGATTGATTCTATAGCCAAATTCAATGAAGAGTCTTCGGCTCTTGACGACATTATCAAGCGGTTGCAAGACATGCAGAAGCGCAACAACGTACTTTTGAAGAGATACAAAGGCGATGAAAAGTTCGCACGTGTCCATAAGCGCATACGTGAGGTGAACAAGCAGAGGGAGTCAAAAGGAGAAAAACCGATGTTTTCTTTCCTCGATGACGAGCTGGTTGCAATACTCAACATTATAAAAGACGATGTTGACTCTAAGGTGTATGACCGAAACGACATTCTTAAAAAGGATGCCTATTTCAGTCGGACAGTATTGGCTCTCATTAATGGTTGTCTGTATCACTTTCCTCAAATAAAGCCTGAAATGGATGACTATAAGTTCATACAACAGCGTATATCACAACAATATATAAATCAATATAATGCCACATACGGTTTAATAGGTGCAAATTAATAATTATGTCAGATATAAAAGAGAAAACATTAAGGCTCATAGATGGGCTGAAAGCTACTTGCCAAACATACGGCATGGGTAACGATGGTAATGAATATAAGATTATCACTCAGGTATTCCTGTATAAGTTTCTGAACGACAAGTTTGGCTATGAAGTGAAAAACGCCAAAAGCGACATAGCAAAGAAACTGAATGGCGAAGATAAATGGGAAACGGCATACGGGCAACTCTCCGAGGACGAGAGAATGCTTCTGCTTGCTGCCATTTCTCCCGATGTGCCTATGCTTGAGCCTTATCACCTGGTTGCCTACTTGTGGAATCAGCAGGGCAAGGGCGACTTCGACACTATTTTCGATGCCACTATGACGGATATAGCAGAGAAGAATGCCGACATATTCTCTACACAAACCACGGCAAATACAAAGATACCTCTTTTTGAACCGCTCACTCAATTTGTCACCGACACGGCGCAACGTGCGCCATTTGCCCGCGCTTTGGTGGATAAGCTCGTGAATTTCTCGTTTGAAGAGGCATTTGCACAAAACTACGATTTCTTCTCCAGCATATTCGAGTATCTCATCAAGGACTACAATACCGCAGGAGGCGGAAAGTATGCGGAATACTATACTCCTCATGCCATTGCCACCATCATGGCCCGACTGCTCGTGGGCGACAATGCCGACTTGCACAGCATGGAGTGCTATGACCCGTCGGCGGGCACTGGCACGTTGCTGATGGCATTGAGCCATCAGATAGGTGAAGACCGTTGCACCATCTTCTCGCAGGACATATCGCAGCGAAGCAACAAGATGCTTAAGTTGAACCTCCTGCTCAACGGTCTTGTCTCATCCCTAGACAATGCCATACAAGGCGATACGCTTGTGAGTCCTTATCACAAGAGCGATGACGGTCAGCAGTTGCGCCAGTTTGATTTCGTAGTGAGCAATCCTCCATTCAAGATGGACTTTTCCGATACGAGAGAAAAGATTGCCGCCATGCCTGCACGCTTTTGGGCAGGAGTCCCCAAAGTGCCGGCAAAGAAGAAAGAGTCGATGGCTATCTATACCTGCTTCATCCAGCATGTCATCAACTCATTGAAAACGAATGGAAAGGGGGCAATTGTTATTCCGACAGGATTTATCACTGCTAAAAGTGGTATTGAAAACAAGATACTTCACAGGATAGTGGATGACAAGATTGTGTATGGCTGTGTTTCTATGCCAAGTAATGTATTTGCCAACACGGGTACGAATGTGAGTGTGTTGTTCTTCGACAAGTCGGCTTCTGCAGACAAGGTGATACTCATCGATGCCAGCAAGCTGGGTGAGGAATACAAGGATGCCAACGGATTGAAGAAGGTACGCCTCAACGATGGGGAGATAGAGAAGATTGTAGGCACTTTCCAACGAAAGGATGCTGTGGATGACTTCTCCGTGGCTGTCACCTACGACGAGATTAAGGAGAAGGGATATTCTCTCTCTGCTGGACAATACTTCGACATCAAGATTGACTATGTGGATATTACCGAAGAGGAGTTCAATAGGCGCATGGCAGCGTACAAGCAGACACTTGCCGAACAGTTTGCCGAGAGCCACCGATTAGAGGAAGATATTATGCGTCAGTTGGACGGATTGAGGTTTAATGCAAATGCAGGGAACAATGAGTAACGAAATACAATTCCTGTTATATAGCCTACCCAATGAGGAGGGCAAGGTGCAGGTGGTCATCAAGGACGAGACTATCTGGTGTACGCAGAAGGCGATGGCACAGCTCTTCGGGGTGCAGCGTCCAGCCATTACCAAGCACTTGGGGAATATCTTCAAGGACGGTGAGTTGGATGAGAAAGTGGTATGTTCCATTTTGGAACTAACCACTGAACACGGTGCTATTGAAGGCAAGACACAGACCTCTCCGACCAAGTTCTACAACCTTGATGCCATCATAGCTGTAGGCTATCGGGTGTCATCCCTCAAGGCAACTCGTTTCCGTCAATGGTCAACAAAGATTCTGAACGAATACATCAAGAAAGGTTTCGTGATGGATGACGAGCGGCTGAAGCAGGGCAAGGCAATTTTCGGCAAGGACTATTTCCGGGAGTTGTTGGAAAGGGTTCGCTCTATCCGTACCAGCGAACGTCGCATCTGGCAGCAGATTACCGACATCTATGCAGAGTGCAGCATCGACTACGACAAGAACGCTCCCACCACACGCGAATTCTATGCCATGATACAGAACCGATTCCACTATGCCATTACTGGTCAGACAGCTGCGGAGATTATCTACACAAAAGCCGACCATAGCAAGGACCACATGGGGTTGACCACATGGAAGAATGCCCCCGACGGACGTGTCTTGAAGTCGGATGTGACAGTCGCCAAGAACTACCTTCAGGAAAAGGAAATCCGGCAGTTGGAGCGTGCCGTATCATCCTATTTTGATTACATTGAAAACCAGATTGAGCGGCAAAATGCCTTCAATATGGAGCAATTTGCTGCAAGTGTCGATAAGTTCCTTACGTTCAATGACTATAAGATTCTTCCCGGCAAAGGACGTATTTCTGCTGCACAAGCCAAGGAAAAGGCTGAAAGTGAATACGATATTTTTAACAAGACCCAACACATCGATTCTGACTTCGATAAGCAAATCAGAGGGATGTTGGGGGATAAAAAGTAAAGGTTATGGAATTGAAGAGGTATAAGTTAGGGGAAATTTGCCCAGAATTTCATGCCGGCAATGGCATTCAATCATCTCAAATAAAAGGAAGTGGACTGTATCCCGTTTTTGGAGGAAACGGTCTGCGTGGATACACAGATACATTTAATCAAGACGGACAATATTTAATTATTGGACGTCAAGGCGCATATTGTGGTAATGTAAGATATAATGTAGGAAAAGCCTTTCTTACGGAACATGCAATCGTTGGGCAGACTTCAGCTGAACATAATGCAATATATTTAGCGTGCAAATTATCCTTGATGAACCTAGCACAGTTTCAAGGTCAATCTGCTCAACCTGGTTTGTCCGTTAAAAACCTATCAGAAATAGAGATTTTAATGCCTCCAAAGAAAATTCAAGATAATATTGCAAGAGTAATTCTGAATATAGACCATAAGATAGCCCTCAACCGTGCGATAAATCAGAATTTATCGACACTTGACCGTTCATTAAAAGTGGGAGAAGTTCGTCT
>CAMBOI010000003.1 GCA_945869265.1 uncultured Prevotella sp.
GCGAGCTTCACGTGCAGAAGTATCCTTACAACGATTTCCTTTATGATATAAATGAAGAGTGAAGAATGAGAAGCCTTACAATAGACGAGATTTCTGTACTCGAACAAAACAGATGCCATGCCGATGACTGGGCATGCTTAACCGTGGCGGAAGATTTTTCGCCTGAGTATATCAGCGACGTGGATTTCTATGGAGAAGTCACGCTCGGAGTATTTGACAAGACTATCCAAATCGACGAGGGCTTCTCTCGCCACTCAGGTATTCGTCGTGCCGTGCTGCGCGACGTCACCGTAGGCGACAACTGCCTCATCGAAAATGTAGGCAATTATATCTCTCGCTACGATATTGGCGAGGAGTGTGTCATATCCAATGTAGGCATGATTGCCACCACCGACAGTGCCACCTATGGACAAAACAATCAGGTGGCATTGCTCAACGAGGCTGGCGATCCTAACGTTATCCTCTACGATGCCCTCACCTCGCAGATGGTAGCCTTCATGATGCGCTCCGTGGGGGATAAAGACGTGTGGGAAGGCCTCCGGCGCATGGTGGCTCATTATGTTGAGAGTTGCCGCCCCGAGCGTGGAGTGATTGGCTATAGAGTCAAAATCACCAACACCCGCGAAATAGTAAATGTGCTCATCGGCGACGACTGCGAGATTAATGGTGCCTCGTGTCTCTCAGAGGTTACGCTCAAAGGCTCGTCGGATGCCAGCATATACATTGGTCATGATGTTATCTGCGAAAACTCCATCGTTCAGTCAGGTTCGTCAATCCTCGACGGTGCAAAGCTTGACAATTGCTTCGTGGGCGAGGCCTGTCATATCGGTCGCGGTTTCTCTGCCGAGAGCAGTGTGTTCTTTGCCAACTCATATATGGACAACGGCGAGTCGTGTGCCGCCTTCTGCGGTCCCTTCTCCGTCAGCCATCACAAGGCCTCGCTGCTCATCGGTGTCGAGACATCGTTCTATAATGCCGGTTCAGCCACCAACTACAGTAATCACGCCTACAAGATGGGTCCCATTCACTACGGCACCCTCCAGCGTGGCTCCAAGACCGCCAGTGGCGCGCATATCCTCATGCCGGCCAACGTCGCCACGTTCTCGATGTGCATGGGTAAGATACAGACACACCCCGACACCCGTCATCTGCCCTTCTCCTATGTCATTGCCGATGGTATGACCACATGGCTTGTGCCCGGATGCAACTTTGCCACCGTGGGCACCTATCGCGACATCATGAAATGGCCCAAGCGCGACAAGCGTCCGCTCAACGGCCGTCGCAGTATTGTCAACACCGAGTGGCTCAGTCCCTTCGTCGTGCAGCAGGTGACAGAAGGTCGCAACTATCTGCGCCAATTGGAGGCAAACGACGAACTCAATGATGAGGCAAATGCCCACGTCTCAGGCGAGGGCTTCACTATGCGTTGCTCCTCCGCCCTTCGTGGCATTGGCTATTATGATATGGCAATACGCATGTTCCTTGCCGATGCAGTCAGAAAGGAAGGCGAGGCTCTGCCCTCGTCATCCACTGGCACTGGCGAATGGCTCGACCTCAGCGGTATGTATGCCCCGAAAAGCGAGATCGACCAACTTGCCGACGATATCCGCTTCTCCTCTCTCGATGAGATTATGCAAGTAGATGACCGTCTGCTCGACATCCACAATCACTATTCCGAATACAAGTGGAACTATGCCTATCGTCTCGCCCTCAACTATTATTCCCTCGACACCATCACCTCCGATGACATCGAGATGATTATCCGCAAGGGCGATGAGGCTCGTAGTCAGTGGCTCTCCCGCATACGCAAGGATGCCGAGAAGGAGTTTGCCATGGGCGATGTCTCAGAGGAGCAACTCGACGACTTTCTTCGTGGATTGTGATTCTTAATATCATAATAAAAAGTGCCGCGGACATGAATTATCCGTGGCACTTTTTTTATGTATCATATAGCGGGGAAACAACTGTAACGCTGTAACGCTGTAACGCTCGTCACTTCTTTTTTACATATCGCTTGGTGGTATCGTCGAGCACTATATACCCCCTGTGCACCCATATTCGTATTGTTCCTCTGCCGTCACCCTGTTTTCCCAAAGACTGTCTCACGTTCAGATAGTCCTCAAAGGTAAACTCGTCGGGCAGCATCGTCAGCATGTTCTTCGGGGTGCTTCTGGATACATTCTTCTCCTCGGCAAATTCAGCCTCAATCTCGTCGCCGAAATACAGGAACTTCGCCCAAAGGTCGCGCCTCACCGAGTATGCCACGTATTCGGCAATCGACTTGTCCCACTTATAATCATTCATGATATAGAGGAGACATGCTTTCAGCCATCCTATCTTCACCGCTCGGTAAGAGAACACCCTGTATCCCTCGCTCTCGCAGAGGTCGGCGATCTCGTTGTGCTCCTCCAGCAACTTGTATGCCAAGGCATCTGCTTGCTTGCATCTGATGTCACCCGAGGCGGCATTCAGGCGGTCGATATACACCTTCAGCTCTTCGGCATACTTGTCGTCATACGCTTCCACCTTCTTTATGTTTTGGTTGCCCTCGGGCTTGATGATCGTGTTGACGTTCAATCGGCTCAACGAACCATTAGCCACCCAGTCGCGGTTGATGAATGCCTTGGCTCGCGATGAGGTACTTGAGGCATTCCAAACCCAGCGCACGGTATATGAGCCGTTCACCGAATCCAGTCCCACTCTCCTTTGCCCCCAACTGCCGGAGTCGAATGCATAGCGCACGAGGAGGCTCACCTTTCTCTTGTCGCCATCACCTATGTCTGACAGGAATTCAATCTCATCCACCTTGGTTATTATACGCTTTTTGCCGTTTCTTTCCCCGTCGATCAGCGATTGTGCCAGTGCTGCCGGCGTCAGGTCTTGGTCGAGTCTCTGTATGACGATGTCCTTAGGGCGGTTCTGACGGTCCTTCGACGCTCCCTTCCCCTTGTTGCGCTCTCGCCATTGCTCTTCCCTCTGCACGTTCTCCTTGTCACGTTCGGTTATGTCGGCAAGCACGTATTCTATTGGTTTATTCACCAATCCCTTACCCGAGCTCTGCTTTCCTATCAGAGGCGACGAGATATTGGCTTCGCAATCCACCCCATCAATATACCAGAACTTAACTCCATGCAGATGGGCGCATACCCCAGGCCATATCGACTCTTCAACCATCGCCTTATAATATGGATCTACCTTCGACGACACGAGATTGAGGAATTTTGGCATACGCTTCGGTCGCTCGGGCATCACACTCAACTGTCCGTTGATATTTGTTACAGTGCCGCCTGTTGTCTTGCCGTTAGCCATCAATTGCAGTTTCTTCTCCTGTCTCAGAGCGTCGAGCACCTGCTTCAGCTTATAAGGCATTCCTTTCCTTGGTTCCTTGAGTGCACTCTCAATAGTCCTACGCCATTCATCAACGGGAAAACCGTCATACCGTGGAATCACAGCCTCAAGTATTTCCTGCGAGTAATCGCATATCGACCTCAGAAGCATGCAGATTTCGAATGTCCTCACGTTCCTGTCGCCCATGCAAGGCTCCTTGCCGTCGTAGAACATATCCCAGTATTTCTTGATTATGGCAGAGTATGCGATGC
Source organism: uncultured Prevotella sp. (assembly GCA_945869265.1). Taxonomy (GTDB): domain Bacteria; phylum Bacteroidota; class Bacteroidia; order Bacteroidales; family Bacteroidaceae; genus Prevotella. Next base: position 3,600 of record CAMBOI010000003.1, read on the forward strand.
CCTGATAAGATAAATCAGATGCCGCCGGTTCTGGCTTATTTGTTATCCCCGTTTCCGGATGTTTAGCCACTGATATGCATTCCGCCTTCTCCGCCTCAAACAGCCCCTCGTCAAGGAATATCAAATCCTCCTCGCTTGCCGTTGTGGCGTAAAAAATGCGTGTACAATCGCGTGCATTCTGGTCGAAAGGTATTTGTAATATCTCGCTCACCCTCTTGAGGTTCATCTCCTGATTTTCGAGAATCCTCCCCTCAGCGATGCCATCGAGAATAGTTCGCATGCACACGAGGTGATATCCCTTACCAGGACTGCGCTCAAGCATCTTGGGCTTAATCTCGTCCTTCTTCTCCATCACCCTTTGAGGCACCTCTGCCATTTTCTTCTCGTAGTCAGGGTCTTCAGGGTCGAAGTCAATATCCATGCCGAATGTCATCGACGGAGTCTTAACCCCTTTGAGATGGCCGTCCTCACCCGGAATGCACGAGTAATTAAACTGCAGCAGTTGCCTTTTCAACTTGGCAATCTCCTCCTTACTCATGCTTCCGTCCTTGAGTCCGCGCCTAATCTCGCTCACAAGCCACTTCTGTCTGTCGGAATCCCTCAGCTTCAGGTATTCTTCCTTTGAGCGTACAGGGCGCAGAATCTTCTGTCCCTGTACATACTGTATATAAAAACAACTCATAGGCACGCCTCCCATTCCTCGTCCTTACCCACGCTTCTCTGGCTCTTGGCATAGGCCTCAATCTGCCTTAGCTCCTCATGCAATATGCTATTTATCAGCTTCTTGCCATATCGCTTAGGCATATTGATAGAGAAGATGATGTTAGCCTTCGACTGCTTCACAGTTCCATGTCTTGTCTTGAAGATCCTTGAATATCGGCTTCCGCCACCGCCGACATAAGGCAAAAACTTGCTGCTGCCGTCATCATTGCTGATCATCTTGCCCTTCTGCACCACCGACATCTTGCCGCCAGCCACAATCTGATGCTTGCCTAATTCATACACTGCAGGAGTAATTGTCACTCCGCCATTCTCGTGATAGACCGTCTGACTGTCCATCTTCGTTGTCTGAATAAACACATTTCTCATAATCTTTTAATATTAAATTTTCAACTTTCAATTTTCAATTTTCAACTTTCAACTTTCAAAATTTTCCAGCAGCGGTTCTCCTGAGCGAACATCTGCTTGCCGGCTTTCGTCTGAAACTCTCTCACTGTGGAATAGAATCCCACTTCCACCATGTCGCCCTCACGCAGTGTCTGCGCCATGTTCACCTTGTCGTTCATCAGCTGCAGCACATACTTGTTAGGATACTGCACGTTGGGAGTATTTTCCTCCACTACGATAGTTTGCGACACCCAATTGTTGCCCGTTGTCTGCGATACGCCCGACTCCACAGGCATGATTTTGTTTACCTTGTAATTCATAATTTTTTTATTTTTTTTAAATTCCTAATTCCTAATTCCTAATTTCTAATTTCTTAAACACTTGCCGATTAGCCTCCGTATCCCTCTTGCACGACACATGCAGCCACACCGCGCCGTTCTTGTTCCGCTCCAGCAGCATCTGGTCGAATCGGCAGTTGTCCTCGATCCAAGCCGCCCATGCTCTGCCCTGCTTCGGCGATGCTATCCGTATATCCGCTGCCTCGCCCCTGCAGTGTTGGCTATTCTTCACTCCGCCAACCGCCACGTTTAATTCCGGACAACGATATCCCGAATTAATATGAACAGGAGCACCAACATAATCCCGAAGAGGCTGTAAGACCTCTAAACAAAGATTTCTCAAATTCTTAATTACCTTCTCGTCCTTGGGAACATTGTCAATCCCCATTCTATCCGCCGTTCTTGAGCGGATGAACTCTTCTAATGCAAAATTTTTACTTAACATTATGTTCTAAAGTTTCTATATTATTAATCTTATTTCTCATGCAAGAAAATCTGTAGGAAGTGTTGTTGTCCCTTTCCTGTTATCATGGGTGTCACAGCCAACTCCATACCGTGGTCGGTTGAGATCCAGCACTCTTTCACAGCCATGATTCCCCTCTCAATCCACTTCTGCATAGGCTCGCGTGACTGCTTGAAGATATATCCGTTTTCTCTTAGCCACTTAAACAGTCTCCTGCGTCCGATTTCTATTCCGTTCTCATAGAGTATCTTCGCCATCTCTCCCACCATGATGTTCTCATCCGAACCGCTCACCTGTTTGCCAAGCTCCGCCATTGGTCGCTGCTCCTCAATCAGGCGTTCCTTTTCTTCGAGAGTGCGCTTCATGATGCCCAATGCCTTCGCCAGCACCGTCTTTTCGTCGTCATCAGCACTCACCGGAATATAGCCCCCAGTCTTTCTGATCTGCGGCAGCACCTCGCCGAAAACCCAGTCCTGAAAGGTCTTGGCCTCCTCTTTCTTGCTTTGAAAAATACAGCGATAGAGGTTTGCCTCGCCGATATATGTCATCGATGTAGTGCGAGTGAATTCACCATGACGGTTAGCTGATTTTGTAGTAACCTCCACTGAAATGAGGTTACTAGAATCGAGTCTCGTTTTCACCTGCGACGGATTTGCCAATTCGAGTGCCTTGCACACGTCCAACAAACAGAACAGCGGTTCTCCCTTCTCGTTAACAGCGATTCTTATATCGCCAAAAGTTGGATTTCCAAAAATCTTAATATCCATAAATATACTGTTTTAAATAAATTATCAATAATTAAAATTGCTGTTTCCAGCACATGATAGATTCCTTATCGGAATAAAGCACCACATGGCACTGCTGCCATATACCATTTATTATTTATAAGCGCTTATTCATTTCATTTTTTTAAAAGATGACCTCCCATGCGCCTCACGACGGGAGAGCCTGTCTTTCTCTTAAGACGTTGCAAAGATAAGAATATTTTTTAAGGTGATTATTACAAAAGAGCAATAAAAAAGCGACCAAAAAAGGTCGCTTAAAATATACTGAAACAATTATAAGTTGTTAATTATCAACTTATTATTATAAGGTCGGATTTGGTCGGAAAATATTTTTGAGGATATCGCTGTCACTTGAATAATCCATCCTGTTCTTCGACAACTCCAATGGCTTTCCTTTATATAAAAACAATTGTGAGGTCAATTTTTCCATTGTTGAAATTTTGAGTTGCCTTGAGTCAATAGCCTTCTCGTTTCTCAATTTTAAACACTCACGTGCCAACTGTTTTGTCTTGAGCCATTCTATTTTTCTTATATTGCCATTCGTTTCCGATGAATATCCCATTACATAGAGGAATGACACTTCGTCAGTGTCAGGCGCAATGAAGCCATTATCTATTAATTGCTGGAATACAGTCCTGCCATCGGCTATATTGCCATCAAGAGGGAAATGAGGATACTCATTAGAAGAACAAGTGTGGTTGTGATTGATCACAGTTCCTCCACTTTCGTTATTTAAGATTATCTGCGCCCCCGAAAGGTCTGCACCTTGAAACAGGCCTCCAAACATTGATTTAAATTCATTTTTGTCCATTGTCACTATCATTATTATGATTAACTGTTCCGTGATTATTCACTACAACTTGATCCGCCGAGCCTATTAATGGTTGCTGCGGATGGTTTTCATCATATTCTTCGGTAATCTTATTGATTTCCCGAAGTTTGCTAAGAACATCAGCTTGCGGCAATTTTTCATTTTCAAGATAGTATTTGGTCAACATATCTTTAATATTAGTTGCTCCGGCCCTTGTCTTTGGTTTATTCTTAGCGTAATTAATTATCCATTTTGTCTCTACATTATCGACATCCTCTCTCTTTTGTCTTTTTAATAAAGACTCATATTTTGTTTTATATTCGTCTATAGGTTCCGTGACATAGGCAAAAGGATAGTTCTCATGTTCATTTCTCCAATTGTCAAATTGTTCTTGCAGGGCATTCTTTTCTTTATCTAACAGCCTATACTCCCTTGCAGTCTTTTCCGCTTGTGAGCGCCATGTTCTTGCTTCTTTTTCCAATTCAGTTTTCATTTCCTGGAGCTTTTCATTTTCAGCTTCCAGTTTTTTTATGTATTCATCTTTTTTTCTGGAGGACTCATCCCTGCTATTAATGTAGGAGGCAAAATCCTCGTCGAGCGCAACCTTTCGCCTCATATGCTTAAGTTCAGCCTCGATAGACACAACTTTGGCAGACAGCTTTTCGTTTATTTCAGTCAAGCTCTTGTTTCTACGCATTAATTCATTTGTTGATGACATATTCTAAGTTTTGATAAGTTTTCACACAAGTATATATTACATCATTTGTCGAGATGGATTCAAAGTGCTTTCTGGCGCATTTTATCTTGGCGTCTTCTGCACCACGTATTTGAGATGGGTCGAGGTCGTTGCCCTTTGTCTCAACCACAAAGTATATGTGCTTCACTGTACCTTCCTTGAAGGCGATTGCCCAGTCGGGATTATACTTTCCCATGGGCGTGCTTATATAAAACTCCCTTGGCAGTTTAGTATAAACCACTATCGACGTGTCGTTTTCGAGCGATTTGGCAAATTCCATCTCTACGCCCTCACTGTCAACCACCACGAGGTCATACAGCGACCGCTTGCTCTCTATGGCATTCTTTCCGAGCACTCCACGTAGTTCTGATGCAGCAAAGATGTCCGTACTGAATGTTTTGTTCATCTTTTCGTATTTGATATGCTCAATAACGCTCATTGCCTTGCAGTCGTTTATTATCCTGCTCACCTTGATGATGAAATCCTCAGGATTCAACTGAAACTGCATGAACTTGTCTTCCCTGATACTTTTCAGTATGTTAACAATTGTTCTGCGTGTCAACCCTGTTCTTTGAACAAGTTCGCCCACAAGGTCATACTTCACGTTACCACCTACAGCCTCCTTCAGGAAAATCGTCTTTGTCTTTCCCTGTTCCATGGCAGTGGCAGTTTCAAGTTGTTCGCGGTCAGCTATTTTTTCCATTTTTCCGCTTTCCACCTTTATCACCACTTCTGTCACGAACAGCCGGTTGTCAATCTCATCCACCGCCTTTTTCACCAAGTCGGCAGATTCAAAATTCACGTTATAGTAGGTTCTCTTGTTAATCCTCTGCCACAGTTCTATCCATTCATGCTTTGCAAAGTTCTTGGTATTGAGCTTTGCCACTTTTTTGTTTCGGCTATTCTCCGGTTTTTGCTTTTCGGGGTCAAATACGAGTTCAAGTCTCTTTGCAATAAATGTCTTTACATCATTAACTGAACCGAAGTCAAGTTTACCTTCACGCTTTTCATCGAAGAATTTCCTTGTCAGTTGTCCGTTCTCTATATAGTCGTGCTTTATGAGTTGCTCATGTATTGCCCTCGCCTTTTGGGTAGTTATATAAACAGCATTTCCGCTCTCGCCTGTAGCCTCCATCTCGGCGAATAGTGTGGCAGTCACCACCGTAGGCCTGTTCTGACAAGCCTCGGCAATCTCCTTCTGCAGTTTGTCGGCAAAGTCCTCATAGCTCTCGCTCGCTATCACCGTCAGCACGTTGGTGTCGAACACATGTTCCTGTCCAAGCACATCGCTGTCCTGTCGCTCGCCCTTGGCGTTGACGCATAGGCGCATACCACGCCCCACCTCCTGGCGCTTCTTTATCTCGTTGGAGGTGTCCTTCAGCGTGCATATCTGGAATACGTTGGGATTGTCCCAACCTTCCTTCAAGGCAGAGTGTGAGAAAATAAACCTCACAGGCGTATTCATGTCGAGCAGTTTTTCCTTCTCCTTCATGATGAGATTGAATCCACGTTCCTCGTTCTCTCCCTCCTTGTTCTTCGAATCCACCACGTTTCCCTTCTTGTCCTTCGAGAAATATCCGTCGTGAATCCTTTCAGCAGCGTTCCTTGGGTCTTGCAGATAGCGCATATATTCGCCTTCGGTCAGCTCAGGCATCAGTTCCTGAAGACAGCGTCGGTATTCCTCTTCAAACATATCGGCATACTTGCCGTTCTGTGTCGCACCGCCATCGCCATATATTCTGTAGCTATCCACATGGTCGATAAAGAACAAACTGAGCACCTTTATCTTCTGTGGGAACAACATTCGCTCCCTTTCGAGGTGTGCCTTGATAGTCTCCCTTATCTGTATGCGCCTTATCAAGTCTTCGTTCACCGCTCCTGTGGCATCGCCCTCATGCAGCACCAATCCGTTGAGAAATCTCACCGTTCCTGCCAATCCGTCGATACGCTCTATCTTATATCTGTCTTGATATTCAGCCAAGCCCTTGCTCTCGTCGAAGAGGTCGTCGCCGTCGCGCATCAGTTTCATGCTCTGTCTTGTGCCTGTGGCAGTCTTCATGTCATAGCTTATCCTTGCCTGGGGATTGCCCTTGCTCAGCACTATACTGTCGAGATACACAAAGCCATTTGTGGCAGTTGTACCAATCTGTCTGATACCTCTTACCTCAATTTTCTTCACCAATTGTCGGTTGTATGCGTCGATGGCATCCAGTCTGAACACCATGTTCTGTATGTCGTTCTTTCTGTGCGTCGCGCTATAAAGCACCTTGAACAGAGGCTCAAACTTCGCGATACCCTTTCTTGTGGCGTTTCCCTTGTCGGCTCCAAGCACACTCTGAGGTTCGTCGATTATCATTATTGGGCGGTTCTTGGATATCACGTCGATAGGCTTTCTCCATCCGAATTTCTCCTGTTTGGTGAAGATGATTCTTGCAGCGGCGTCACCACCACGTCCTTCCTGATTCTTGTCCTCGTTCATCGAGGCATTGAAGGCTTGCGTGTTGATGATCATCACGTGGATATTGCTGCTTTGTGCAAAGTGGTCAATCATCTCGAGTTTCTTCGAGTTATACACAAAGTATTCCATTCTCTTGCCGTATTGCTCGGCAAAGTGGTCGCTCATACTCTTGAAGCTTTTCAGCACACCTTCCCTGATGGCGATGCTTGGCACCACGACAATAAACTTCAACCAACCATATAGTTTGTTGAGTTCAAACATTGTCTTGATATAGGTATAGGTTTTTCCCGTACCTGTTTCCATCTCCACAGTCAGTGTCCTTCTGTCTCCTTCAAGAGCTTCAATAGGCTTTATGCCTTGCTCCATCTGCGTCTTGCGGATGTTGTCGCAGATGTCCATGTCGCTTATTTGCAGAGGCAGGTTTGCATATCCCTCAGTGTTAAACAGACCTTGGTTTGTTCCTTGGTCTATGAGGTAGTTGCTCCCCGGCTCTTGCTTCGGTTGCCCTTTGAATGCGTCAGTCACGCATCGAGCCGCCTCCGTCTGAAACCGTTGATGTTTATATTTTATTTTCATTCTTTATATCACCCTTATATTGTTATAAGCCTCATCTTCCGTCCAGTCGAGCTTCTGCTTGAAAGTCTCGAAGAGGTTTATCTTCTTGTCGTCGGAGTCGAAGCAAGCGTCTCTGAACAGCACTCTCAGCGGGTCTTTCTCCGCCATTGCTTCAATCACCTTGTCTGTCACATTTTCGGCAAAGCAAGCCACGAGGTCGCCCTCGTTCACTGTATATATCTTGCAACCATCCACCTCTTCTGTCTCCATCGGTAGGTCGAGCTGCAATCCCCATGCGAGGATAGAGCCGAAAAGCAAGTCAAGGTCATTGCGGTCGGATTTGATGTTGTCGGCAAAGAGGTCGAGTTGCTGCTGATTGTATTCGCTTGGCGAGGCTTTTACGCCTGGGTTGAAGTTGCTGTCGTCAAGGCGGAGGACACGGAAACCAGTGTCGAGGTCATGGGTGGTAAGAGGGGACTCTTCCTTAATCTTTGTTGCGGCACGGCGGATGCGCTCTTTGCCGATTTCACAGATGTTTTTGTAGCCAGCTTTATTCGCTTCGCTGTCCGCTGGAGTTTCTTCTTGAAGTTGAACCATAATGAATTGACGATTTCCCCCATCTTCTGCATTTAGTTGCATAACGGCATGGGCGGTTGTCGCTGAACCTGAAAAAAAGTCGACAACTATTGAATCTTTATTAGAACCCAACATTACAATATTTGATAGAAGAGATACGGGCTTCGGGAAGTCAAAATATCTTTTATCAAACAGTTTTTCTACCTCTAAGCTACCTCTTTGATTCGTACCGAATTCTATTCCCCAAAAATCATTAGGTATTTGTCCCTTTGATTCAGATAAATAAATTTTACCATATGGTTGTCCATCACCATTTTCTGTCCAATATATTTCACCTGCTTTGTCCATTCTGTCAAACTCTGATTCAGAAACCATCCAAGGACCGTTGAGTATATTTCCTAATTTTGTTTTCTTTGGATAAAATCTGCGACCGCGAGTTTTATGCAAAAGGATTGATCTCCTAAACAATCCTTTTGCATCAGAATATCTATATTCTGCTTTTGCTTTATCACTTAACGGAAGTCTTCCTAATACGAAACTATTTGATTTAGCATATAATAAAATATGCTCTTTTACTCTTGCAAAATACCCAATATTAGGTTGATTATCAGTTCTTCTCCAAGCTATTTGAGCAATTATATTGTTCTCTCCAAAAACCTCATCACAAATCTTCCTAAGATTCTCTACCTCATTATCATCAATCGATATAAAAATCACCCCATCCTCTGCCAACAGAGAACGAGCCACCATAAGCCTCGGATAAATCATATTGCACCAATCCGAATGGAAACGTCCATTCGTCTCATAGTTCATAGTATAACGATTTCCAAGTTCATCAACAGCTCCGCTTGCCTCTTCATACTCATCTGAAGACATAGCAAAGTCATCATGATATACAAAGTCATTACCAGTGTTATATGGTGGGTCGATATATATCATCTTTACCTTGCCCATATACGAGCGTTGAAGCAGTTTCAACACTTCGAGGTTGTCACCCTCGATATACAGGTTCTTGGTAGTGTCCCAATCCACAGAATCCTCAACTACAGGTCGAAGGGTCTTGTCGGTAGGTCGTGCTGCCTCAGCCTTGGCTGCATCCTTGCCCACCCAACGGAATTCATACGTCTCGCGGCTATCATCCACGGCATTGTCGCCAAGAAGTTGTCGCAAGGCGTCGAAGTTCACCACACGCTTCAACTCTCCAGTCTTCTCGTCACGGCTTTCCGTGAACGCCGACGGAGCTATCTGATAGAGTGCATCCATATCCAGCTGCGCCCCATCAGGAGTATTCAAATCAAGTCTTTTAATATCATTCATATCTTTTATATTTTTAATGTCACATTTGGCATTGAAACTGAAGTATAGAATATATCACCATTATCATCAATGTCAATCATATAATCTTCAATTGGATTGCCATTTGAATCAAATGAAGTGACACTGTCTTCACCCCATGAGAATGAAAAACCACCCTCATTTTCAATCAAATATTTCTCAACTTTATTTTTTATAATTTTATCCATTTCGTATTTTATTCAGTTCTTCCTTCAATCTTGTTATCTCCCGTTTCAGTGCCCTTGCCTCGGAGTTCATCTCCACTTGTCGGGCAAACTGTTTTTCTTTGCGGATTTTCTTTTGCAGGGCTTCCGCAAGCCTCTGTTTTATTTCTATCTCGTTCTGGATGGCGATGATGCGTCGAGTGTCGGCGGCTGACTTTGTGCCAAAGCCGGAGATCTGTCCGGCAAACGACTCATATATCCTGTCCATCGAGCCTCCCTCGATGATGAGGTTGATGCACTCGTCAGGTTGCCATGAGGTGCGGAAGGTCTTCACGATGTTGAATGTTCCCTTCTCCTTGTCTGCCCATTCCTTGTAATTGAGCAGAAGGCGGCAGCGGTCGCCATGGCGAAGCACAAACACTACATGACGAGGCATCATCTTGTCGATGGTGAGGAATATCTCGTCGGCGATGTCCTCAGCCTTCACTTCCACCTCAAAGAACACAATCTCATGCACCGTTGTTCCATCCTCTACATTCAATGACGAAGGAGTGTATTTCGCCCTCCACACAATCCTCTCCACGTCCTCCACGAAGCGTGTCCGCAGCCTTGTGTTAAGCTCCAAGTGCTTGTAGAAGGCATTCTTCGGCACTGGCTTGCCAACTATCGTGGATACAGGATAGGTTATCATGGCTCACGTATGATTAGGAAGGTTATCAACTCGAAGTCGTCAAGACCCTTTATCTCTCCCCTCAACGCTGTGGTTTCGCCAAGCGAGAAGAGGCTGTCGATGTCCGACTCCTCCTTTATCTGCACAATGCTGTCGATGGCTTGTTGCAGCAGAGCACTGTATTTCTCCATCTTGCGTCCGTCCTTTGTCTCCTTGTTAAAGGATTTGCAAAGCTGGCGGTCGTAGTCGCCCTTGCCCTTGCACAACAGGCGCATGATGTCCAACAGATGCTTGGGGTGAAGATGGTCGCACACCACCTCGCCATCGTCGGCAATATACACCATATAGAATGGATGCAGCAGGTTCTTGCGGTCGATATTCACCGCATTGTTTCTGTTCTTCAGAATGTATATGACTCCAGACTTTGCCATCGCGTTTTCTCCAACCACAGCACTCATCCCGAATGGTGCATGCTCGATGTCGGGATGTTGTTTTATGTATGTCAGCAGGTCAAGTCTGAATACGTTGAGTCCGAGGTCCATGATGTTGATGCCTGTATCCATGTCCTCCATATCCACCACCTCGTTTTGCAGTCGGCGCAGTTGGTTGCGGCGGTATTCAAGGTCGCCCTTCTCGTTGGCTGACAATAGGTTGTCATCGCCTGTCGAGGTGAGCACAGTGGCTTTCATTCGGCTCTCCACCCTGCCTTTCAGTTGTATATAGTCGTCAAGCTCTATGTCAGGCCAATAGTTCATCAGCTGTATCACCTCGTTTTTCGAACCGATTCGGTCAATTCTTCCGAATCGCTGGATTATGCGCACAGGATTCCAATGTATGTCATAGCAAATAAGGAAATCGCAGTCCTGAAGATTTTGACCTTCTGAGATACAATCGGTGGCTATGAGCACATCAATCTCTTCTTTCACCTTTGCCTCTTTTGAACGAGGCGAGAAAGCCGAAAGCACATTGTTGAAGCTCATCGGGAACTTCTCTATGGTGCAGCGGCCGTCGGTTGAGCCTGTGATGAGGGCAGTGTTCAAGCCGCAATCCTTCTTTATCCTGTCTGCAAGGTTTTCATACAGATAGTTGGCGGTGTCGGCAAAGGCGGTGAAGATAATCACCTTCTTGTTGCCAGGGTTGATGGGATTGTCGAACTTGTGTTTTAGGTCGGCAATGAGCATCTGCAACTTGGAGTCATGCTCGGGAGTGATGTCCTCCAGCATCAGCAAGAGCAAGCGGAATTTCTCCAAGTCGGCTTTAATGTCCCTTTGCCAACTCATATAGTCCATATCCCTCAGTCGTATCTTAGCCTTCTTGGTTGAGAATGGCTCTGTCTCGCTGTCCTGGGAGTCGAAGTCATCGTCAAACAGCTCCACATCCACTGACTTCTCCTGTCGGGTCTTGTCGTATTCGTCAATCTTGGCGATGGTCTCTTTTATATATTCGCAAATGCGCTCAAGGGTCAGTCGGAAGGAATTTACCGAACTCTCCAATCGCTTTAGCAGGTTGGTTGCCATCAGTTTGCGAAGTCCCTTCTCGCGTCCGTCTATTGAGATACCGCTGCCCTCATAGTCGATGGCATAGTCATCCTTGCGGCTGTCATAGATATACAGTGACGGCGTATAGATGGCAAGGTTGAGTTCGTCCAACTGTGTGGCAATGTCGGTGAAGTTGATTGCCGACGATAGTTCTGTGAGCTTCGGACGCTTGGATATAGGCGCAAGTCGGCGTGGGAACTTGCCGATGTCCTTCATGTCGTAGTACTTCATGATATGACTGCGACTGCGTGCGATGGTCACTGCGTCGAGCATTTGGAAAAACTCGAAGTCAAGGTCAGCAAGCAGTCGGTCGGTGGTGCGCTCCGAGGCATCGAGCTTTGCCCATTTGTTATACACTCTCTGCGCATTGCGGAATATCTCGTCGATGTCCTTGTCAAGGGCAAGTTCTGCATTGATATTGTCAGCATATCCCTCGTAGGCCAATTGTAGTTGGTTCTTCAGGTCATTAAACCTGTTGTTGACAGGCGTTGCCGACAGCATCAGCACCTTGGTCTTCACTCCCTGCCTTATCACCCTTCTCATCAGCCTCTGATACCTATTCTCCCTAATTCCTAATTTTTCATCCCTAATTCCTAATTTTTCGCTTACGCTCAACAACTCGTCCTCATTCTCATCCACGTTTCCCCCATTTCTGAAGTTATGGCTCTCGTCGATGACGATAAGGTCGTAGTTGCCCCAATTGAGTCTTTCGAGGTTGATGCCGTTGCTTTCGCCACGGTCGCGAGTGAGGTCGGTGTGGAAGAGTACGTCATATCTCAGTCGGTCGGCTGCCACTGGATTGGTGTCGTAGTTGTTGCGGAATGTCTGCCAGTTCTCGTTGAGCTTCTTAGGGCAGAGCACAAGCACTGACTTATTGCGAGTCTCGTAGTATTTTATCACAGCCAAGGCAGTGAATGTCTTTCCGAGACCAACGGAGTCGGCAAGTATGCAACCGTTGTATTTCTCCAACTTGTTGATGATGGCGAGGGCTGCATCACGTTGGAAGTTGTATAGCTTATGCCATATCACACTGTCCTTGAATCCAGTTCGCTCATTTGGCAATACGTCTTCATTAATATCCTCCAAGAACTCATGGAAGATATTGTATAAGGCGATGAAATAGATATATTCTGGCGAGTTTTCCTGATACACTGTCTCGATATATTCAAGCACCTTGGCAGTGACATCCTTGAATTTCTCGTCGTTCTCCCATTGCTCGTTGAATATCTTTATATAATATTCTGCCATCATCGACGGCATGACATTGACAGTGTTGTATATGTTGTTGCCTCGCTCGATTCCGAGTTGTGTGGTTGTAAATTCCTCAAATGGCAGATATACGCAACTGTCTTCAACATTTTCCAAGTGCATAAATCCACCCATCTTTTCTTGTGATGAATTGGACTTAAACTTCACTTTCTTCCTTATCCACTCAGCACATTCCCTTGCGATGGCTTTCTGCGACAGCTTATTTCTCAGCTTTATCTCGAAGTCAGTTCCATACAGATTACGCTCGCGGTTGAGCTTTGGGATAAAGAATTCCCTTTTTTCTTTCTTTACTTTTTCTGCGATAAATGTAGGTGATGTAAAGATAAACCTCATCTCTTCTATGCTTTCCAGCTCTTTTTTCAGAGCCTCGAAGGCATAGATAGAGAATGAGGCAGCCGCTATGGATATGCGACTATCGGATATTGGCTTTCCTTGAAGGTCGTCTATAACTCTTTTCGATATGTTGTCGATGACATAGGGTATATCCATTATTTCTTTACATTCTAATATTTCTACTTGTTTTATTATTTTTTTATAGGCTTCCACAGCGGCGGGTATCAAAACCTGTCACTGTGATTCCAAGAGGGTTTATGCCGAAATAAATAATGACGGGGAAAAAATTTGGAAAAAGGGAGATGATGGGAAACAAAAATCCCGCAGGGCTTGCGGCCTTGCGGGACGAGAATATCAATTAATGATCTATCTACTTATTAGCATCTAAGTACATCTTTTATAGAATAGATACGACTGAGAGATTCAAAAGAGAAATACTGGTCATCCATAATCATGTAATCCTCTCGTTGAGCCTTACTCAGTTTCTTAATGTCGGGGAACATGCTCACAGGGACAATCACTTCACGACCATCCGTCAGGAACACAGCCATTGCACCTCGCTTGACATTGAAGTCGAGCTTCTTGATTCCTAAGTCAGTATCCTTGTATTTACACATAATACTATCCTTTCTATTTTTTTAATGTTAATATCTTAATCTTTTTTCCAGCAAAAACATCGTCAATCTGTTTATTCAGAAGTACCCAATGTTTTTCGATTGCGTCTAAAATCATTGTTTCTTCATCCGCAGATAGTTCTGACCATGCTACTTCAATTTTTTTCTCGCCATTTTCTTCTATCCATATTTTAGCGACCGTGTTTCCACGATGGGATTTTTTACTACCCCTTCTGACAACGTGTATATGTCGTCTGTTTTCGTTAACGTCTGCAGGATATACAGACAATATGAAACAAAGTAAAAATGCGAGTTTACCCATATTGCTTATTTTTGAGGGCAAAAGTACAAAGAAAAATTGATTCCACCAAATGTTTGGCGGATTTTCTCGTCATTTTTTCGGCATGTAAGTATTTCAAAGAGCGAATATTGTTATTTGCAGTGGGCATCAACATTGATGTAGGGACTGCGCAATATTTCAATATTTCAATATTTCAATTTCTATATCTTTGCCACATAGCAGGAGGGTGCCATCTTCTTTGGGGAAGAGGGCGAGGGGACAGCCATTTATTGTGATATGGCCATCGGGAGAGTATGTGACGGGATATGTAGAGAGAGTTACGTCGATGGTCTCGCCGGGATAGGTGGCGGGATAAACGAGGTCGTGACGGTGGAAGCGGACGGAGTCTTCGGTGATCTCCATCATCGTGCCTTCCCATGCGATATCGGCAGTGAGGGGCGATGTGCCGACAGGAACGACTGCCGACAAGATGTGCCAATCACCTAAGAGGGATTCCTGGGTGACGACTGTCTTGGTGGATGAAGTGAAGTCGGAGGGGGATGAGGACTCGATGTCCTGCTTTTCACAACTTGAGAGGGCGAAAAGTATTGATATACAGAGAATTAAAATACTTGTGTATTTACAAATGGGGGGGGGTAAAACGGATGATGCCGATTTGGCGGCAGGCTTGCGGCTTGTCGCTAAGGTGTCGTTGGTATATGTCTTCGAGGCATTCATCATTGTTATTTACGTTTTATAAAGCGCAAAAGTACTAACAATTTTTGAAACGACCAAATTTTTTGGCGATTTTTTTTGAGAGAAGCCTGAATTCATTGGGCAGGTAGAATAGGGCATAAATCGGGTGAAGCGTTACAGCGTTACAGCGTTACAGTAGTTTTCCCGAGGGTGTAAATTAGGGAAGATAACTTTTATTTATATATATTATATATAATATATATAAATAAACCTATTTTATGGGTATTTTGAGGTATGGGAGAATCACTGTAACGCTGTAACGCTGTAACGCTTGGGGCGTTATCGAAGGGCAAAAGTGGGGTAAGTGTGAGTCCAGTGCTGCTCCAGTGTGAGTCCAGTGTGAGTCCAGTGAATTAGTGGAGGAGTATTGGGGTCACAGTGGAGGAACAGTGGGATCATAATGGAGGAACACAGATTGGCACGGATTAAGAGCCAAAGGCTCTGATTAGGATGATAATTGATTATTTTAGGCACGGATGGACACGGCTTTTAAAAAAAGGCACGGCTGGGCTGCGCGATGGGTAAAGGCTATATTTGCTAAGGGCTATACTCAAAGTATAGACACGGCTCGTTACCGCAGAGCAAACTAAGCCGTGGACTTGCGAGCAGCAAGCCGTAATCACGAAGTGCCGTGGGATATCCATGCGGAGCCAAGCCGTGTCTTTGAAAAAGCCGCGGATTTCCGTGCCTAAAAAATTGAAATGTTAAAGGGCACTGGACGAAATGTTAAATCTTTCGGGATAGGCGAAAAAAGTTGAGAAAATATTTGGTGGAATGAAAAATATTTTGTATCTTTGCATCGTCAAATCAAATCAAGATGTAGCGCAGTAAACTAAAGGCATTGAGAGGCGAGGCGACAAGAGAGAACAGTTAATATTATTCACAATTAAAATTTATGTAAAAGTTATGGCAATTCTTAATGGTATTTTGAAGAAGCTGAACGGTTCGGCTGGTAGCCTTACCTTCAAGCAAGTGAATGGACAGACGGTCGTGTCTGAGAAGATTACGGCAGTGAAGAAGAGCAACACTCCTATGCAGATGCGTCAGCGCACTAAGTGGGGCAACGTGGTGCAGATGTACAAGGGCATTTGCCCGCTTATCAACTACGGGTTTGAGTCGAAGCCCGCGGGATGCAGCGACTACAACATGTTCATGAAGGCGAACATGAAGGGCTCTGACATCTATCTCACCCGTGAAGAGGTGGCTGGCGGCGGATGTATCGCAGCTCCTTATCAGTTGACGCAGGGAACGCTGCCGAGCATCGTGACCGTAGGCGAGGGCGACAACGTGCGCACCGACATCAGTCTTGGTGACCTCACCATCGATGCCGAGACCACCGTGAAGGACTTTGCCCAGGCTGTGGTGAACAACAACGCCGACTACGACTTCGGCGACCAGATCTCGTTCTTTGATGTGCTGCAGCGCGTGAACGCAGTGACGGGAATTCCCTACTGCCAGTTCTTGGCCACCAACGTGGTGCTCGACAAGGCGAGCGAGGTGAAGCTCCTGGACATGGTGAGCAAGTATGGCTTCGCCACCGTGGATGGCTTCCTCGGACACATCGAGGGTGAGGGCGCAGGAGTGTTTGCGTGGGTTCACAGTCGCAAGTCGAGCGCCAAGACGCTCGTGAGCACGCAGTCGCTCATCAACAACAACGCCGAGGTGATTGCCGAGTACAGTGGTGCTGAGGCATACAAGCGAAGCGTGAAGACCTATGGAGGCGAGAGCTCTGCATTCCTCACTCCGGGAACGACCACTACTCAGGCCACTGATGGCTCTGCTTCGGCTGGCGGAACGCCGACTACTCCTCCAAGTGGAGGTGGCTCGGGCACTGACGACTCAGGCAGCGGCTCTGGCTCCGGCGGCGGCTCAGGCTCTGGCGGCGGCGGCGAGGACTACTACGAGTAGGTCGATAGCCCCTTAATGGGGCTATCGAAATTAAAAAAATTAAAAGATTAAAGGATTAAAGTTATGACACAGGAGAATAAATCGAGGCTTATAAAGTTTCTATGGAATCTTGCCTCTGCGGTGTTAGCCGCAATCGGAACAGCCCTTGGGGTATCCTGCGCAGTAGCGTAGTGATGAGATAGAAAAACATTAATCACCGGCGAGGATTGACTTGATCTCCTCGTCGGTTTTTGTTAGTTTGTCGCGACATGACTTTATGAGCGTTTGAGCACGCTTGAGCTGTGTGGCAAGAGTGTCGATGTCGAGTTCGTCGTTTTCCATTCGTCTGACGATGGATTCCAGTTCCTTGATAGAGTCTTCGTATTTCATGATTATTACTTTTGTTTGTCGTTATTCTTTGAGATTTCATTTACCACCGAGGTCAATGAGCCTTCGGCAAGTCGGGTGGTGAGGATGTCGCCAGGATGGATCTCGTCGGTGGAGCGGAGGGCATGACCGTTGAGCGTGGTGATGCTGTAGCCACGCTGTAAGAGTAGGGTGGGATCGAGAGCCTTGGAGCGCTGCTCGAGTAGGTCGAGGGCGTGACGACGGCGGTCGATGAGCCGTGCGAGAGCCGGGGCAATGCGAATCTCCAAGGCCTTGAGGTCGGCATTGTGGCGGTCGAGGCGGCGACTGACATTGTGCAACATCACCTGATTGAGCCTCTCTAACTTGTTTTCCTGTTTGCTCTTCACAAGTGAGAAGAGTATGGGGATGCGCTCGGATACCCTGTTGAGACGCGTTTTTTCAATGTCCATGCGATGTTGGACATATTTCATAACTCTCTCCGCGGCATTGTCAATGCGTTCAGCCACTCGGTTGAGATTGTCAATAAGAAAGGCTGCTGCGGCAGTGGGAGTCTTCACCCTTGTATGCGACACCATGTCGAGGATACATTCGTCGCGGTCATGACCGATACCGGTGATTATCGGCAGAGGAAAGTTGGCAACGTTTTCAGCCAACTGCAGAGAGTCGAATCCCGCCATGTCGCTGGTGGCGCCACCGCCTCTAATTATCACCACGCAGTCGTATTCTTCAATCTTGGCGTTTATCCTGTCGAGGGCGGCAATGATACTGACCTCCACTCCCTCTCCCTGCATGAGCGCATCGAA
Source organism: uncultured Prevotella sp. (assembly GCA_945869265.1). Lineage (GTDB taxonomy): Bacteria > Bacteroidota > Bacteroidia > Bacteroidales > Bacteroidaceae > Prevotella. The sequence goes on from CAMBOI010000003.1 coordinate 21,447, forward strand.
GAGAGTGGTGGAGAAACGGAATCCACGGGCGTTCTCCTCCAGTTGGCGGCAGAAGTCACCATAGCCGGCTGCCGTGCGTGATGAAATGACGGCAATGCGCTGGGTGAATAGCGGCAGGGGAAGTTCGCGGTTGAGGTCGAACACGCCCTCTGCCTTCAGTTGTCTTATTATCTCCTGCCTCCGCTTAGCCATGTCGCCAAGAGTGAAGCGAGGGTCGATGTCGTCGATTATCCACGAAAAACCATAAGCCTCGTGGAAGTCGGGATGAACCAACACCAACACCTTCATTCCCGCCCTGAGCGTCTGACCAGTGGTATGTTCAAAATATGGTTTCACCGAGCCCCACACATTTCGCCAGCATTTTGCTTGAGCCCTTGCCACAGGGGTGTTGTAGCCTTCAGCCTTCTCAATCAGGTCGAGATAGCAGTGCCCGCGGTTTTCGCCTATCTGCGCTATCTCTGCCTCCAACCAGTATTGGTCGCAGAGATTGTCCTCTAATGTGATGCGCACCATGCGGTTGAGCTCCATCAGTGAGTAGTGGCGTGGCGTATCGTGTAAACCGTTGTGTCTCATCGGTCACCTCCTTCTGTTGATGTAGAGCGAATACACTTCCTGCCCATTGTCAAGGCTTGGTGGAAGTTGGGAATGCCATAACCGAAGATATTGTCGGGATGAAGATGATTGTCGCCACTTTGGCGCACAAATTCCATTATCTGCTGAGGGGATAGCGAGGGCAGAGCCTGCCACAGGCAAGCCACAAGGCCGCACACGAGGGGAGTGGAGAAGGATGTCCCCATGTCCTCAATCACTGTGCCGCGTGACGACACCAACACGGTGGGACTTCCAAGAGCCACCACGTCGGGTTTGATGCGCCCGTCGGCTGTGTTGCCCACACCGCTGAACGGTGCGTTTTTGTTCTCCTCGGTCACTGCCCCCACGGTCAGTATGTCATGGGCGTCGGCGGGGAAGGTGATTTTCTTCCAAGGTCCCATCCCGTTGTTGCCGGCACTGTTGACAAGGATGATACCTTTTTGCGCCAACATTGATGCAGTGCGTGAGATGAGTGCCGTGTGCCCATCAAGATGCCACAGGGGATGATCGCCGTAGTGATTGTCGTATTCGTAGTAACCCAACGAACTGTTGATGACATCCACCCCGACGGAGTCGGCAAATTCGGCTGCCATAGCCCAATAATCCTCTTCTACGGGTTGCTCTGACTGTTGGTCTTCGCATCGCAAGAGCCAATAGGATGCCTTGGGGGCAGTGCCGATATATACGTTAGGGGCATTGATGGCCATCGCCGACAATACCTTGGTGCCGTGGTCTGTCTCATTGTAGAAAACGGGTGACGCCGGATAAACAAAGTCCTTTACTCCCTTGATGTCCACATTCTTAAACACCTGCTTGCGGTCAACCCCTGCAAATCCGCCGTCGAGCACAGCTATCGTCATCCCCTCGCCCCGATAGCCCTGTTGGTGGAGCCTGATGCCTCCCAATGCCTCAATCTGCGCCTCGGCCTTTCCGTAGGCAGCATTATGCACTGAGTCCCATGGGTTGAATCCGTCGCGGTTTTTCCTTGAACGTTTCACTCTTGCCGTTATGCTGTCGGGCGAAGTCCACACCATTGTGGCGGTTTTCACGCACGGCAACCGTCGTATTCTCTGCATTGGGGTTGTGTCTGTGCAGTTGATGAGCACAGTGTTGTTCCATTTGCTTGTGCCGATGATGCGTACAACGTCGGAGGCTATCTGCCTCATATACACGTAGCTGACGGGCAGGTCGGTGGAATCTACCTTTAGACCCAACCGGCGTCGGCGCTCTATTGCCTTGGGGGAGAGAAATTGCTTAGGTTTGTCGAGCGAATATCCACTACCGCATTTGTCGAGAAGTTCGATGCGGTAGGTATAGCACTTTTCACCGGGAAATTTTATTCTCGGCGACGAGCCTGTAGTGGAGGGGCGGGCAATCACTGTCATACAGGCTATCAGTAGCAGAACGGTCATTCGGTGTATCATCTTATTCGGTAACTTTACGAAAATTGGGTGCAAACTTACAGTAAATTTGTGGAAAAACCAAATTTTTCGGCAGAAAAGTTGCTACTCTCATCAAAACTTGTTAACTTTGCACGCTGATTTAATAAAACAATATGGATAATAATAAGGCAACACTCGAATTGGGAACAAAACCCGTAGGCAGATTGCTGACTCAATATGCCCTTCCGGCTATCATCGCCATGACAGCATCGTCATTGTATAATATGGTGGATAGCATCTTCATCGGACAGGGGGTGGGAGCATTGGCAATCTCAGGCCTTGCGGTCACATTCCCATTCATGAATCTCTCGGCGGCATTCGGCGCGGGAGTTGGTGTGGGTTCGTCGTCCTATCTCTCGGTAAAACTTGGTCAGAAGGACTATTCCACCGCACAACGTATTTTGGGTAACAACGTCACGCTTAACATCATCATCGGATTAGTGTTCTCGGTGGTGTCACTCTTATTCCTCGACCCCATACTCTATTTCTTCGGGGCGAGCGAGCAGACCATCCCTTACGCACGCGAATATATGGTGATAATACTGCTCGGCAACATCATCACCCACCTGTATTTCGGTATGAACTCTGTGCTGAGGGCGGCAAGCAAACCGCGGCAAGCCATGTACACTACGATATTCACCGTGGTGCTCAACTCGGTGCTCGACCCTCTGTTCATCTACACCTTCGACATGGGAATACGCGGAGCCGCCTTCGCCACAATCCTCTCGCAGACAGTGGCTTTGGTATGGCAGACGAGCTTGTTCAGTGACAAGAGCGAACTCCTCCATCTAAGAAGGGGAATATATAGGCTTGACAATAATATTGTCAAGAACATATTGGGCATAGGTATATCGCCATTTGCCATGAACGCCACGGCATGCCTTGTGGCGATATTTGTCAACCAGCGCTTGCTGGAATATGGCGGTGACCTTGCCGTGGGTGCCTATGGCATAGCCAACCGCGTGGCGTTCATCTTTGTCATGATTACAATGGGAGTAAACCATGGTATGCAGCCTATAGCGGGATATAACTACGGAGCGCAGAAGTACGACCGCCTGATGAGAGTGCTCATGCTGGCGATGATAGCAGGCACATGCGTCACTGTCACCGGATTTCTTGTGGCTGAATTTATTCCTCACCTGTGTGTGGGACTCTTCACAAGTGATGCCGATCTGACGCGTCTCTCAGTGCATGGCATCCGCGTGATGATGGCAGCCATGCCCATCGTCGGCTATCAGATGGTGGTCACCAACTTCTTCCAAAGCATAGGCAAGGCCAAGATAAGCATCTTCCTCTCGCTCTCGCGCCAGCTGCTTTTCCTTGTTCCCCTGCTTGGGGTGTTGCCTCTGTTCCTCGACATCACAGGCGTGTGGATAGCAATGCCTATCTCCGACGCATTCTCTGCCATCTTTGCATTAGTGATGATGATGAGATACATGAGGATGTTCAAGCGTCAGCATCGCGAGATGATGGCTGAGTCATGATAACAATTATGATAATCAATACAACAAATGATATGGATAAGAAAATCATCATAACCGTGGGTCGCCAGATAGGCAGTGGAGGTCATGACGTGGCAAGAATGTTGGCAGAAATGTTCGGTTGCCGTTTCTACGACCGTGAATTGCTCAACCTCGCGGCAAAGGAAAGCGGATTCTCGGAGACTTTCTTCGAGCAGAACGACGAGCACAAGGGATTCTTCAAGTCGATATTCCAGATGCATGGCTCGTTTATTGATGGTGCGTTCTATCGTAACGAGTTCTCGCAAGAGAGCCTGTTTAAGTTCCAGAGCGATGCCATCGTCAGGGCTGCCTCCGAGTCGTCGTGCGTATTCGTAGGGCGTTGTGCCGACTATGTGTTGCGCGACATTCCGGGTAAGGTTGATGTCTTCATCACTGCGGATATTGACGACCGCATAGCCCGTGTGGTGGAGCGAAAGGGATGCTCTCGCGAACAGGCTGCGAAGATGATTGCTAATGGTGAGAGCGACCGAGCCTCTTACTATAATTATTACACCGGGAAGCGGTGGGGGCACTCCGACAGTTATGACTTGTGCGTCAACTCGTCGATTCTCGGAATAGAGGGCACTGCCAAGTTTATTGAGGAGTTTATTAAGTTGAAAGTTGAAGGTTGAAAGTTGAAGGTTAATATTTAGGCACGGATTGACACGGCTTTAAAAAAGCCGTGGATTTCCGTGCCTAAAATTTAAATCTGTGGAAAGATATGAAGAAAATAGGAATAATTAGCGATACCCACGCCTATTGGGACGATAAATACTTGAAGTATTTCGAACCTTGCGACGAGATATGGCATGCGGGCGACATCGGCAGTACCGAACTCGCCGACCGCCTGGCGGCTTTCCGTCCTTTGAGGGCTGTGTGCGGCAACTGCGACGGTGGAGACCTCAGACGCATGTTTCCAGAGGTGCTCAGATTCAAATGCGAGGAGGTGGATGTGCTGATGAAGCATATCGGGGGATATCCCGGCAATTACGACCGCTCGATTGTGGGACGCATATATTCGTCGCCACCCAAACTCTTCATCTCCGGACACTCGCATATACTAAAGGTGAAATACGACAAGACACTGGGATTGCTGCATATCAACCCGGGGGCGGCAGGACAACAGGGATGGCATAAGGAGCGCACTATCGTGAGGCTAACTATCGATGGCGACAAATTCACTGACTGTGAGGTCGTAACGCTCGGAGGAAGATAAAGTAGATAAAAAAACGTAAAATACATAGTATTTATTTTGTAGTCTATATAAAAATGTGTATCTTTGCACAAAATTTTGCACACATATTTGGAAAATTGAATAAAAACAATCGTATATGAAGAATATCGTTATCACTGGCGGTGCCGGATTTATTGGCTCGCATGTCGTTCGCCTCTTCGTGAACAAGTATCCCAACTATCGCATCATCAACCTCGACAAGTTGACGTATGCAGGTAATCTTGCCAACCTCAAGGACATCGAGGACAAACCCAACTACAAGTTTGTCAAGATGGACATCTGCGACTTCGACGCTTTCTACAAGCTGATGCAGGACGAGCAGATCGACGGTATCATACATCTCGCTGCCGAGAGCCATGTGGACCGCTCTATCAAGGACCCCTTCACCTTCGCTCGCACCAACGTGATGGGAACACTTTCACTGCTGCAGGCTGCAAAGCTCTATTGGGAGTCGCTGCCCGAGAAATATGAGGGCAAGCGATTCTATCATATCTCCACCGACGAGGTGTATGGAGCCTTGACAATGACTCATCCCGAGGGCATCGAACCTCCGTTCACTACCAAGGCGTCGTCATCACAGCATCACGAGGCTTACGGTGAGGACTTCTTCCTGGAGACAACTAAGTATAATCCTCATTCTCCATATTCGGCATCCAAGGCGGGCAGCGACCACTTCGTGCGTGCCTTCCACGACACATACGGAATGCCTACTATCGTAACCAACTGCTCGAACAACTACGGTCCGTATCAGTTCCCCGAGAAACTCATCCCGCTGTTCATCAATAATATCCGCAACCGCAAGCCTCTGCCGGTGTATGGCAAGGGTGAGAACGTGCGCGACTGGTTGTATGTAGTGGATCACGCCCGAGCCATCGACCTCATCTTCCATGAGGGCAAGGTGGCAGAGACATACAACATCGGAGGATTCAACGAGTGGAAGAACATCGACATCATCAAGGTGGTGATTAATACCGTCGATCGTCTGCTCGGACGAAAGGAAGGCGAGGATATGGATCTCATCACCTATGTCACCGACCGACTTGGACATGACGCCCGCTATGCCATCGACTCAACAAAGTTGCAGAGAGAGCTCGGTTGGGAGCCCAGTCTGCAGTTTGAGGAGGGTATCGAGAAGACCGTGAAGTGGTATCTCGAAAATCAGGAGTGGCTCGACAACGTGACGAGCGGCGACTATCAGAAGTATTACGAAAATATGTATCAGGGCAGATGAAAAAGATATTGCTTTTAGGTTCAGGCGAACTGGGCAAGGAGTTTGTGATTGCAGCAAAAAGGGCAGGACAGTATGTTATTGCCTGCGACAGATATGACAATGCTCCGGCGATGCAGGTGGCCGACGAGCGCGAGGTGTTCTCAATGCTCGACGGTGATGCCCTGGATGCGGCAGTGAAGAAGCATCATCCGGATATCATCGTGCCCGAGATTGAGGCTATCCGTGTGGAGAAACTCTTCGAATATGAGAATCAGGGCATACAGGTGGTGCCAAGTGCAAGGGCGGTGAACTTCACCATGAACCGACGCGCTATACGTGACCTTGCATCGCGAGTGCTCGGACTTCGCACTGCCAAGTATTTCTATGCCAAGACATACGATGAATTCAAAAAGGCTGCCGACGAGATAGGTTTTCCGTGCGTCGTAAAACCTCTCATGTCGTCGTCGGGGCATGGACAGAGCTATGTGCATAATGACGGTGAACTCGAAGCTGCGTTCCGCAATGCGATGGAGGGTAGTCGTGGCGATGTTAAGGAGGTGATCATCGAGGAGTTTATCGACTTCGACTCGGAGTTCACTCTTCTCACTGTCACACAGAAAAACGGTGACACTCTCTTCTGCCCACCTATCGGACATGTGCAGAAAGCTGGCGACTATCGTGAGTCGTGGCAACCGTATAAGATAAGCGACGAGGCATTGGCAAAGGCGCAGGAGATGGCAGCTGCAGTGACAAAGGCTCTCACCGGTGCTGGTATCTGGGGCGTGGAATTCTTCCTCACCAAGCAGGGTGAGGTGATCTTCAGCGAACTGTCGCCGCGTCCGCACGACACCGGTATGGTGACACTCGGACACACCACCAACCTCTCGGAGTTTGAACTGCATTTCCGTGCCGTGATGGGATTGCCTATCGCCGGCATTCACCTCGAGCATGCAGGTGCTTCGGCTGTAGTACTCTCGCCTGTGGAGAGCGACAAGCCCCTCGACTATAATCTCGAAGAGGCTCTCAAGCAAGACCATACCCGCATCCGCATCTTCGGTAAACCTGAGGCACACGTGGGTCGCCGTATGGGAGTGGTGCTTTGCTATGGCGATGTTGCCGACGGTACCGACGCCCTCCGCGAAAAAGCCAAGGCTGCCGCCAAGACCATCCTCGGCACCGACCCATACACCGTATTCTGATTATGTTGGGAGAAATAATTGAACTGCCGAAGATATATGACACGAGGGGCAACCTGACCGTGGCGGAGCAGATGAAAAACGTGCCTTTCGAGGTGAAACGGGTATATTGGACTTACGATGTGCCGGCTGGAGAAAGACGCGGCGGACATGCTCACAAGGAGTGCGTGGAGTTTATCATTGCAGTGAGCGGTTCATTCACGGTGACACTCGATGACGGCAAGGGCAACCGCAAGGACTTTCTTCTGAATCATCCCTGGGAAGGATTGTTTGTGCCAACTGGTATATGGCGCACGTTGGAAGATTTCTCCTCTGGCGCTGTTTGCTTGGTGCTCGCCTCTGAGTTGTTCGATGAGGATGACTACTTATATGAATACGATGAATTCCTGGAATACGTGAAATGATAATCATCCAAAGATATTCAGCAGAACACTTTGACGAATGGAACAGCTTTGTAGCGGCGTCGAAAAATGGAACATTCCTTTTCGACCGCCGCTATATGGATTATCATAGCGACAGATTTTCCGATTATTCACTGATGTTTTATGATGAGAAACATCGACTTGTGGCAGTACTTCCCGCAAATGCCGAGGGAGACGTGTTGCAGTCGCATCATGGTCTTACCTACGGAGGACTTGTTGTAGGTGATGCCTTCAGAACTGTGACGGCATTGGAGACAATGGAGGCAATGAATGCCTTTTTGCGCCGCGAGGGTTTCCGCCGGATTGTGTATAAACCTACTCCGTGGATATATCATCGTCAACCATCCGAGGAGGATCTCTATGCCATCTTCAGACAAGGGAAATTCAATATCATCGGTAGGGATATATCCATTATTGTGGATTTGTCATGCCCATTACCGTTTATGGAGTTGAGGCGACGACATGCCGCCAAGGCATTGAGAGAAGGGGTTGTTGTAGAGTGGTCGGAGGATTTCGATGATTTCTGGACAGTTCTCGACGACAATCTTATGCAAAGATATGGAGCACACCCGGTGCACAGTGTTGAAGAAATCAAATTGTTGTCAGGGCTTTTTCCTGAGAATATCGTTCTATGTCATGCCACATTGAATAGCTCCACCATTGCAGGAGTAGTGTTGTTTATTTGTGGGAAAACAGTGCATGTGCAGTATATATCAGCCTCGCCCGAGGGCAAGAGAATAGGTGCGGTGGATGCCATTTTCTCTTTTCTCATATCCTATTATTCCGACAAAAAGTCATTTTTCGACTTTGGAAAATCCACTGAGGATATGGGTCGCTATCTCAACGAAGGACTTATCTTCCAGAAGGAGGGATTTGGAGGACGTGGCGTTTGTTATGACACTTACGAATGGGAATTGTGATGTTTGAATGGGATTTATGTGATGATGGAAATAAAATATCTTGAACTCAAAAAGATTACCGCAATGCATGGCGAGGAGATACAGGAGGCTGTGCGTGAGGTGGTGGATGGCGGATGGTATCTGCAGGGAGCATCAAACCGGAAGTTTGAGGAACAGTATGCCGATTTTTGCCATGCTAACTATTGCGTGGGATGCGCCAACGGATTGGATGCTCTCACACTGTCTCTGCGCTCACTGATGGAGATGGGCGAGATGAGTGAGGGCGACGAGGTGATTGTGCCTGCCAACACATATATCGCAACGATACTCGCCATCACCGAAAACCATCTGAAGGCTGTGCTTGTGGAGCCTCGTATCGACACTTTCCAAATTGACGTTCAACTCATAGAGGAGGCAATCACACCGCGCACAAAAGCCATTATGCTCGTCAATCTATATGGCAAGAATGCCTATACTCCCTTAATCGGGGATCTATGCCAAAAATATCACCTTAGATTATTAATTGACAACGCCCAAGGCCACGGACTAATCAATAATCAATCATCAGCAATCAATAATCAATCATCATCAATTACTTGTCATAGCTTTTATCCCGGTAAGAATCTTGGAGCACTGGGTGACGGAGGAGCTATAACCACCGACGATAAGCAATTAGCCGATACTTTCCGTGCGATAGCCAATTATGGGTCATCGCGCAAGTATGTATTCGACTATTGCGGACGCAACAGTCGCCTTGATGAGATTCAAGCCGCGGTATTGTCTGTAAAACTGCAATACCTCGACAGAGACAATAATCGTCGTCGTGAGATTGCCATGAGATATATAAAAGAGGTGAAGAACCCCTTGCTGAAGATGCCCTCAGAGGATTATTGGCAAGATAATGTATTCCATATTTTCCCGGTGTTGTGCCAGCAGCGCGACAGATTGCAGAGTTATCTTACTGACAATGGCATACAGACAGTGATACATTATCCGATACCGCCTCATAGGCAAAGATGCTATGCCTCGTCGGATGCTCTTGTCATTCCTCCTTCCGGTCTTCCCATTACCGAGCGCATACATCGCGAGGTATTGAGTCTGCCGTGCAATCCTGCACTTACTGATGAAGAGGTGGATTACATCATCTCAAAACTAAATGATTTTTGTAGTTAAGGAGTTAATTCCCTTAACTCCTTAACTCCCTAAAATTAAATCAGCGCCTTAATCTTCTCTTCGATCTTGCTCTTTGAGGCAGCACCGACAATCTTGTCGAGAATCTTGCCATCCTTCATGAACACGATGGTGGGGATGTTGCGAATACCGAATTCAGCAGCGATATCGTCTGCCTCCTCAACGTCGCATTTTCCAACAGTCACCTTACCGTCATATTCATTGGCAAGTTCCTCGATGATAGGAGCAACCATACGGCAAGGACCGCACCATGTTGCCCAAAAGTCAATAACCAATGGCAGACTGCCATTCTTGTAGCTCTCGTAATTTTCGTTTGTGATTTTTACTTCCATAATGTTAAATCTTTTTTGTTATTAATATTAATTTATGTTATAATCTAAGAAATCATAATTCTCTATAAAGTTGATGAGATCCTGTCTTACGTCAATCTCGTGCGTCCGGCTACGCAGCAGCACATGGTTGCCTCCCTTTCGGTCGTGCAACTGGAAGAACAGTTTTGTTCTACCAGGATGCAGACAGATGAGTTGGTTGAGCTCTTCCACCACCCTTGAGTCGAGATCATCAGTAGTGATGTTGATGGTGAAGCGGTCGATAGCCCTCTCCTTGACGGTTTGCAGATATTCAATGTTCTGCACCTTGAGGTCGAACAGGTTGCTGTCTCGATACCTTGGTACACACTTGGCAGTGATATACACCGACGAACCCTCGATGAGCATACCGTTCCATTTTCCCCAATCTTCGCCGAAGAATGCCAGTTGTCCCGACCCCTCATAATCCTCGATAGTGACAAATCCGCATGGCTTTCCGCTTTTTGTGTATTTCGACTGTGTTCCTGTCACTATTCCGCCGATGATGATATCCTCGCGGTCGTTGAGCGAGGCAACGTCGTTGAGTTCAGCACATTTGGTGTTGCACAGGTTGTCGAGCACGATTCTGTATTCGTCAAGCGGATGGGCTGAGAGATATATACCCACGAGATCGCGCTCGCGGTTGAGTCGCTCGATGTCGCTCCATTGTTCGCCCTTGATAATGGGCGGTGTGGCTATCTCTACGGCATTATCGCCTCCGAAGAGTGAGTTGCGTGCCTGCGCTATCTCGTTCTGGTAGAGCTGTCCGTAGCGCACGAGGGTGTCAATGAATGTCTCGCCCTTGGTGTTTTTGGCAAAGAAATCCTCGCGCTTCATACTGCCGAAACCGTCGAATGCTCCGCTGAGCACGAGCGACTCAACGCACTTGCGGTTGCACGCCGAGAGGTTGACACGCTGTATGAAGTCGAAGACGTTCTTGTATGTTCCGTTTTTCTCTCTTTCGGCTATGATCATGTCGGCGGCGGCACCGCCAACACCCTTGATGGCTGATATTCCAAAGCGTATCTCGCCGTGGTGGTTGGCCGAGAATTTCTGCCAACTCTCGTTGACATCAGGTCCGAGGGTGGGTATGCTCATGGCACGACATTCATCCATCAATTTGGTTATTTCGGTGATGTTGTCAAGGTTGCGGCTCATCACGGCAGCCATATATTCGGCAGGGTAGTGAGCCTTGAGGTATGCCGTCTGATAAGCCACCCACGAATAGCATGTGGCATGACTCTTGTTGAAGGCATAGGAGGCGAACTTCTCCCAGTCGCCCCATATCTTTTCGAGCACAGCAGGATCATGTCCGTTTTTCTTTCCACCCTCGATAAACTTTGGTTTCATGGCATCTACGATGGCCTTCTTCTTCTTTCCCATTGCCTTTCGCAGAGCGTCGCTCTCTCCACGTGTGAAGTCGGCAAGCTGGCGCGACAGAAGCATCACCTGCTCCTGATATACCGTGATTCCGTATGTGTCCTTCAGATATTTCTCCATGCAGGGGATGTCGTACTTTATCTCCTCGCGCCCGTTTTTGCGTGCGATGAACGAGGGGATATAGTCCATAGGTCCCGGTCGGTAGAGGGCATTCATGGCGATGATGTCCTCGAAGACGGTTGGTTGCAGTTCGCGCAAGTATTTCTGCATACCTGGCGACTCAAACTGGAATGTGCCTATGGTGCGTCCTTCGGCATACAGTCGGTAGGTGTCGGCATCGTCGATGGGGATATTGTCGAGGTCAATCACCTTGCCTGTTGTTATGCGTATGTTCTCCACTGCCTCCTTTAGGATGGATAGGGTCTTGAGCCCGAGGAAGTCCATCTTGATGAGTCCAGTGGATTCAATCACGTGTCCGTCATATTGCGTACAGTGCAACTTGTGTCCGGGGTCGTTCTTGTCTTCTGCCACCGACACTGGCACCCAGTCGCTGATTGGGTCGCGGCAGATGATAAATCCGCACGCATGGATACCAGTTCCCCTGACGGTGCCCTCAAGCATCTTGGCGTATTCCATAGTGTTGCGCAACTTGGGGTCGGCGCTTGCCTCGGCTTCGCGCAGTTCGGGTATGCACTTGATGGCATTGCCGATGTTCATCTTCAAGCCGTCGGGCAATTTATCGGGAATGAGCTTACACAGATAGTTTGCCTTGTCCAACGGCAGTTTCTCCACTCGTGCCACGTCCTTGATGGAGTTTTTGGTCGCCATCGTACCGTATGTAATAATGTGTGCACAGTTTTCATGCCCGTATTTCTCCTCCACCCATTCGAGCACCCTTCCTCGTCCGTCGTCGTCGAAGTCGGTATCGATATCGGGCAGTGAGATACGGTCGGGGTTGAGGAAACGCTCAAACAGCAGGTCGTATTTGATGGGGTCGATCTTTGTGATGCCAAGACAGTATGCTACCACCGAACCGGCTGCCGAACCACGTCCCGGTCCCACCATCACTCCCAATTCCTGTTGGGCAGAGTTGATGAAGTCCTGCACGATGAGGAAGTATCCGGGGAATCCCATGGTCTTCATGATGTGCAACTCAAACTTTATTCTCTCGCTCACCTCGTCGGTGAGGGGAGTGGGGTAGAGGCGTTCTGCTCCTTCGTATGCTAATTTGGCAAGATAGTCAGCCTCAAACTTTATGCGATATAGCTTGTCGATGCCGCCCAATTTCTTGATCTTCTTCTCTCCCTCCTCGCGTGGCAGTTGGTTTTCGCCGTTTTCGTCGCTCGTAAACTCGTCGAAGAGTTGTTCGGGAGTGAATTTCTCCCTCCATTGCTCCTCGGTTCCGAAATCCTCGGGTATGGGGAAGAAGGGCATGATGGGGGCATGCTCAATGTCGTATGTCTCCACCTTGTCGAGTATCTCAAGAGTGTTCGAAAGAGCCTCGGGTATGTCTTGGAAGACATCATTCATCTCCTCTCGTGTCTTAAACCACTCCTGCTTTGTATATAGCATACGTGTGGGGTCGTCGAGGTCTTTGCCCGTTGATAGACAGAGTAGGTGGTCGTGAGCCTCGGCGTTCTCCTGGTCAACAAAGTGTGCGTCGTTTGAGCAAATCACCTTGATGCCATATTCCTTTGCCAGTTCGAGCAGCACCTTGTTGGCCTTCTGCTGTAAGGGGAATGTCTCTCGGTTGGCACGTTGTGAGGGGTCCTTCACCTCGTGGCGCTGCAGTTCGAGATAGTAGTCGTCGCCAAAGAGGTTGTGATACCATTGCGCAGCCTCGCGTGCCCCCTCGATGTCGTCGTTGATAATCTTCTTGGGCACCTCGCCTCCGATGCATGCCGAGCATACAATGAGTCCCTCGTGATATCGCTCAAGGTCGGCACGGTCGGTACGAGGCCTACCGTAGAATCCGTCAATCCATGAATTTGACACTAATTTGATGAGATTCTTGTAGCCCTTGTAGTTCTTTGCCAACACAATGAGGTGATAGCCGCTTCGGTCGCCGTTTTCCTTCACCTTGTCCTCCTTGCGGTGTCGGGCCACATACATCTCGCACCCGAAGATAGGCTTAAAGGGTTCGAGTCCTTCCTTCGTCCTTTTGCCATTTACCCCGTTGCAGTAGTCGAAGAATTCCTTTATGCCGAACATGTCTCCATGGTCGGTTATGGCCATACCCTTCATTCCGTTGCCAATAGCCTTGTCAACGAGTCGCGAAATACTCGATTGTCCGTCGAGTATCGAGTAGTATGTATGTACATGTAGATGTACGAAATCTTGCATATTTTTTATCGTTTTATTCGAAATCGAGTGTAAAGTTACGCCTTTTTTATGAGATAACCAAAAGAAATCGGCAAAAAGTTTGTTTATTCGCAAAAAAAACACTACCTTTGCAGAGATTTAAATCAATCCTTATAGATACCCATGGGAAGAAGAATTAAGAAACTCAAGAAAATCCGCATTCATCGCGAGGGCACCGATACACTGATTTACAGCGTTTTGGCAATAGGCTTAGTGGCTTATCTGCTATACCATTTCGTGGATAACAAGATCCCGTTCTGGTCGTTTGCCGTAATCTTCGGTGCAGCATGGCTTGTTGTGTTGAATTTTTACCGTTGTCCGATACGTTTTTTTGAGGACGACACGGAGCGTCTTGTCGTTGCTCCTGCCGACGGTAAGATAGTGGTTATAGAGGAAGTCATGGAGAACGAGTATTTCCATGAGAAGCGCCTCATGATCTCCATCTTCATGAGTCTGTTCAATGTGCATGCCAACTGGTTCCCCGTTGATGGCAAGGTGAAGAAGGTGGTGCACAAGGATGGCAACTACCACAAGGCATGGTTGCCCAAGGCAAGCGAGGAGAACGAGCATGCCGACGTGCTCATCACTACGCCCGAGGGCGAGGACATCCTCTGCCGCCAGATAGCCGGAGCTATGGCTCGCCGCATAGTCACCTATGCCAAGGAGGGTGAGGAATGTTACATCGACGAGCACTTGGGATTTATCAAGTTAGGCTCGCGCGTGGATGTGTTCCTGCCGTTGGGCAGCGAGGTATGCGTGAAGATGGGGCAGTCAACAACTGGCGACCTCACTGTCCTTGCAAAACTGCCGGCTTTATAAATGAAGAATGAAGTGAATTAATGGGGGTACTCCCTATGTATATAATAAGGTGTAATGGCTAACTGTTTAACAAAACATATACCTAATGCGTTGACGTCATGCAATCTCATGTCGGGATGTGTGGCTATTGTCTTCGCTCTAAGTGCCAACTATAGTATGGCACTGACATTTATCGTTGTGGGAGCCGTGTTCGACTTCTTCGACGGTATGAGTGCTCGTCTTCTTGGTGTATCTTCGCCCATAGGCAAGGAGCTTGACTCGCTTGCCGACGTGGTTACCTTCGGAGTGGCACCCTCGATGATGATTTACACTATCTTGCTCACAATCGACAAGACAGGATATAATGACATCTTGGCAGCGGCAGCGCCCTACGTTGCATTCGTGATGGCAGCTTTCTCAGCCATCCGTCTTGCCAAGTTCAATCTCGACGAGCGTCAGACAACGTCCTTCATCGGTTTACCCACACCTGCCAATGCCCTCTTTTGGGGTGCGCTCATAGTGGGTAGTGAGGAATACTTGGCTTTATCATCCGGATCAATCTACATACTGCTGATCATGGTGTTTGTCAGCAGTTGGCTTCTCGTGGCTGAAATACCTATGTTCGCACTCAAGTTCAAGCATTGGGGATGGCGAGAGAACAAGATCAAATACGTGTTCCTTGTTTCTTGTCTGCCATTGTTGCTGATATTTGGCATTACGGGTATTTCGGTGATTATTGCGTGGTATATTTGCCTATCTGTTATTACCTCAAAGAAAAATGCTTAAGGGACTGTTGTTTATCATCTTGTTGGTGATTATTATCGGTGGCATCATACTGCTGATAATGGTGAATTTCGTATTGTCTATCATCAGGCGCCTGCGTCGTGGTGGATACGACGATGATGACTTTGATACCAACGATAACGTACGTCGCCATTCCAGCCAGTATCATTTCCGTGGCACTGAAACGTCTTATAGCAACACTGCTCGCGGTGCCCAACGTGAAGAAGCTCGTCAGTCATCCTCCAACAGTAATTCTTTTGAACAGGAGATTATTGTTGACATGCGCGATGCCCAGGTTGCCAATCGTCAGATTATCTCCGACGACGAAGGCGAATACGTTGACTTTGTTGAGGAGAAATAAAGTTATAAATTTGGGATTACGAATTTCACTTCCTTGAATTCATATTCCGATAGAGTGCCGTCGGTGCGGCGCAGGAGGAGGTGACCATTGGGTAGGATAGAGTCGTATTCGGCCTCAAAGTCTCCATCCTTGTCGCGGTATTTATGTTCTCCGGTGCGTCGATACAACAGTCGCTCGTATTCCCTCAGTATAGGGGCATAATCCTCATTCGTGATATATCCAACCCAGTGTGCAATCTCCTCGGCTATGTCGTCGAGCAGGGCGTCGCGGTCAGATTCACGCCCGTTTATCTGAGCCATCGACACAGGATTCGGCGCGTCGCTGATGAACGTCATCTGGTTGACATTAATACCCACGCCTCCAATAAACTCATTCACCATCCCCCCTTTGATAGTACATTCCGACAGGGTGCCACTCATCTTCCTGTCACCATAGTATATGTCATTAGGCCATTTTATCAAGCATTTGTCACTGTCGCCAAGCATTTGCCTGAGCACTCTGCACACAGCCACCGACACCGTCTGAAGCAACAAAAACTGCTCTGAGGCTTTCACCCTCCATGGCATGCACTTCACACTGAACAATAGGTTTTTCCCCCTCTCGCTCTCCCAATGATTTACTCCCTGCCCCTTGCCTGCGGTCTGATAATCCGTAGCCACAAAGAGGAAATCTACATCCGGCATCACAGGCGTGTTGCGTAGCCAGTTGTTCGTGGAGTCGGTCACATCGAGCTTTTGCACGTAATATTTGAATACAGTTTGACTTATTTTCATTTATTTCTTTGGATAATTAAACAAAAAGTGTTACCTTTGCCGCCATGGAACAGAATGACCAGACAAGAAAAGACGAAAACTTCATGCGCAAGGCATTGGCAGAGGCGCATGAGGCATACAAGGCAGGCGAGATACCCGTTGGAGCTGTTGTGGTGTGTCGCGACAGGGTAATCTCCCGCGCACACAATCTCACCGAGACACTCTGTGATGTCACCGCCCATGCCGAGATGCAAGCCATAACCTCCGCCGCCAATACCCTTGGCGGCAAGTATCTCACCGAATGTACGCTCTACGTCACTGTAGAGCCATGCGTGATGTGTGCAGGAGCAATAGGGTGGGCGCAGATACCACGCATTGTATATGGTGCGGCAGACGACAAGCGTGGTTTTCGCCGTTATGCTCCCCAAGCCCTTCATCCCAAGGCAGAGGTCGTAGGAGGTGTGCTCGAAGCCGAATGCTCCGAGCTTATGAAGGATTTTTTCCGCAGCAGGCGTTAGTCTCTGCTGCCGCCTCCCTCAAATGTGTTGTAAGTGTTTCCTAAGTCAGGATTGTCGCCCATATAGGTGTCCGATGTGATGGTCTGCTTGATGATTCGCTGGTTGTATTCCTTGCGAATAGGACCATTGCGGAGCACGAAGTCGTTGAAGTTGACCGTAGGAATCACCAATCCGAAGATACCGACGGCGGCACGTGCGCCACGCGAGTTGAAGTTGCTGATGATATATGCTGTCGAGAAGAACGTGTGATGATATATTTCCACACGGTTGAACTTCTTGAAGTCAGCCAGTATGGTGTCCTTCTTCGCCGAGTCGGTTTCATGGCTCACCGTGGCGATACCGTTGCGCACGATGTCGTCCGACTTGTCGCCAGGCACTCCGTGGCTGTCCTGGATGCACTGACACACACCGTCGAGCGTGCCATACATCATCTGTTCGTCAGATGGGATTGTCAGTTTGGCAGACAGCATTAAAAGCAGCATCACTGCCACAAGCATGATTACCTTTGCGAGGCAACTTTTCTTGATCTCTGCAGCGAGTGTCTCCTTGTGATACTCGCTCTTGTTGGTTTGTATTCCGTTGTTCATATACTTTGGTTTTTGTTATTTCAGTCAGTTTTTAATCGTGATTGTGTATTAGGTTCATGAATTCCTGTCGAGTCTTGGCTTGGTTGAACGCACCGCTGAAGTCACTCGTGGTGGTAATGGAGTTCTGCTTCTCCACTCCCCTCATCTGCATGCACATGTGCTTTGCCTCCACCACTACCATAACTCCCAAGGGGTGTAGTGTCTCCTCTATGCATTGCTTTATCTGTAGTGTCATTCTCTCCTGCACCTGCAGTCGATGCGAGAAGATGTCCACCACCCTGGCAATCTTGCTCAGCCCCGTGATATATCCGTTGGGGATATATGCCACATGCACCTTACCGTAGAATGGCAGCATGTGATGCTCGCACAGCGAGAAGAAGTCGATGTCCTTCACTATGACCATCTGACTGTAGTCTTCCTTGAACAGGGCGTCGGTGAGCACCTTGTGCGCATCCATCCTGTATCCACGAGTGAGCACTTGCATGGCCTTTGCCACGCGCATTGGAGTCTTTTCAAGTCCCTCGCGCTGAGGGTCTTCGCCGAGCAGTTGGAGTATATCCTTGTAGCGTGACGCCAACTGCTCAAGTCCGTCACGATATTCGGTTTCTGGATTCATTATTAGTATTGTACACTGATTTTGCCTTTCACTATCGAAGCCTGCTTATATCCCATCTCCCTGATTTCCACCAGCATGGCATGAGCCTCCTCGTATGTGCGGAAGTTGCCTACACGACATATCCATCTTGGTGAGTAGAAATGCACGTAGATAGGTTGCTCGGGAAATCGGCGCTTGATGGCGTTTCCCACGTTCTCCGCCGCCTGGCGGTCGTTGCGTTTGTTGCCTCCGGCGAAGGCCTGCACCCTGTATCCCGTCACCTTGTAGCTGTTCTTCATCACCTTATTGCTCATGTCCGGTTCTTCGATTGTCGAAGAGGAAGCATGTGGTGTAGTCGTTGTTGAGGCGGAATGTGCCGATTCCTTCTTTGTTGAGGCGGCATGCTCTTTCTTATTTACGACAGTGGTTTTGGCTGTTATGTCGCCATTGACGAGTTTGTCGATTGCCGCATCCTGGGTCACGGTCACGACAGCCTTGTCCTTGGCGGGCTTCTTGAGCCTGTCGAGGAATGTCTGTGCCTGGACTCCGCCGAGGCATCCGGTTGTCAATATGGCAATAACGGCAATTCTTTTCATCTATTTTTTTTGTTTGAAACACAGAGACACGGAGTCACGGAGTACATTTTTTAGAGATTCAAGATCAACTCTGTGTCTCTGTGACTCTGTGTTTTTAATAATTTAGTTACTTCTTCCAAGCGTCGATGATACCCTTGAAGTCGGCAGCCTTGAGAGAGGCACCTCCAATGAGTCCACCGTCGATGTCGGGCTTTGCAAACAGTTCGGGAGCGTTGCTTGCCTTGCAGCTACCACCATAGAGGATGGAAGTGTCTTCGGCAACAGCCTCGCCATACTTCTCGGCTACGCAGCTGCGGATGAAGGCGTGTATCTCCTCAGCCTGTTCAGCAGTGGCAGTCTTGCCAGTACCGATGGCCCAGATTGGCTCGTAGGCGATAACGATGTTCTTAAACTCCTCGGCTGTGAGATTGAATACACTGCCCTCGAGTTCTGCCTTGCACACCTCGTTCTGCTTGTTGGCCTCGCGCTCAGCCAAGCTCTCACCGATACAGAAGATAACCTTCAGACCGTTCTTCAGAGCCAGCAGCACCTTCTCCTTTAGAATCTCGGGAGTCTCGTTGTAATACTCACGGCGCTCAGAGTGGCCGAGGATTACATACTGTGCACCAGTGCTCTTCACCATTTCGGCAGACACCTCGCCAGTGAAGGCGCCCTTCTCCTTGTCGGCGCAGTTCTCGGCGCCAAGACCGATGATGTCCTGGTTGAGGAACTGGGCAATGCTTGCCAAGTGAATAAACGGAGTGCAGATTACTACACCACAGTTGGGCTTTTCAGCCGACAATGTCTCGTTGAGCTCCTTGGCAAGAGCGATACCGTCCTGCAGGTTCATGTTCATCTTCCAGTTACCTGCTACAATTTTCTTTCTCATTTTTCTTTTCTTTTTTAAAAGTTTGTATATAATACTTGATTCTTCCTTGTGTCTCACCCACGATGTCCATGCCCATAGCCTGTCAGCAAGTGTGAGCAGGAATAGCGGGATGACAAACCACGACAATATCCACGCAATGTTGCCCGACACCTGGTTTTGGGGCATTATGCCTATCGCCGAGTGTTGCATGTCCACCTTGGTCATGCTCTCGTCGGGCAGTGCGTTGTGGCTCCACTTGCCGATGATGTGCCCGTTGTGTATCACCACCAGGCCGGGGCTGCTTCTTATCACCGTGCGCAGCGTGGTGGCGTCGGTGAGGCAGAATGGATATTCCGCTCCGGTCATGTCCTTCCATCGCTCTATCTCCTTGTCGCTGCTCGCCGTGAGACAGTAGAAGGGCACCTTGTTCTCGCGTGCATAGTCGTAGATGCGGTTGATGTCGTTAAACTGCATGTTGTCCGACTTTTCGAGATATGGGGCGATGAGCAGCATGGTGTATCCCTTGCTGTCTACCACCTCGTCGGTGATGTCGTCGCCGTTGTCACATCTTGTTATAGAGAAGTCGTGTATTGGCGGCACATATCCCTTTGAGATCTCCACCGTACGGCTGTCGATGAATGTCCATGTCGAGTCGGGGTAGTTGTCGAGTTCAAACTCTCGTCTTTGTCCGTCCTTCTCCAGTATGAAGGTGGTCTCGAATTTCGGTTGCTCAGCCCCCTCGGGTATATCCATGCCCTTGCGTATGTCAGCCCCCACGTAGTAGGGTCGGAAGTCAAACGGCGGTAGCATGTATAGACTGTATCCCGACAATGCGAGCACAAAGAGTATGGTGTAGTTGATCACCAACCATTGTGTGCTTCGGCTCACCAACCGCGGCATCCTAAGCGCATTTGGCAGCAGCACCGCCGTGGCAGCCGTTATGACCACGTTCTTGAAGAACGTCTGCCAGTTGCTAAGCACGATGGCATCGCCAAAGCATCCGCAGTCGCTCACTGGATTGCTGATGGCGAGCCACAGGGTGAGCGGCGTCATCACCGCCATGAATGTCATTATCAGCCTTGTCACCAATCGTCGCCTGATGGCAAACAAGAGCAGCATGCCCAAGGTGAACTCAGTGGCCGACAGCAGCACCGAAGCCAACAAGGCGAGCATTTCGGGCATGTATTCGCCCAAGTGCCATGCTGCAAAATAGTCCTCTATCTTTATCTGCGTGCCTATGGGGTCAACCGCCTTGACAAATCCCGAGAAGATGAATGTCAGGGACACCACCAGTCGGCATAGGTTAATACCCAAGTTTGATAGCACCGAATACCGCATAGTTGATGATGTCCATATAGTTGCCATCCACGCCCTCGCTCACGAGGGTGGCGCCTCCCAGGTCCTCAATCTCCTTGATGCGCTGCAGTTTGGTGAGGATGAAGTCCGTATAGCTGCTCACCCTCATTGCCCTCCACGCCTCGTCGTAGTCGTGGTTCTTGCGCTTCATCAGTTCGAGAGCCTCGTTGGCATATCTGTCATATAGGCTTAGGGCTTCCTCAACGGTGATGTCCACTGTGTCGGCAAATCCCTTCTCAGTCTGTATCAGTCCCACGATGCCGTAGTTGATGAGCGCTATAAACTCCGGTCTTATTCCTTCGCCCACCTTCGACTCCTTCTTTATCTCAAGGCTTCTTATTCTCTTGGCCTTGATGAATAGTTGGTCGGTGAGCGACGATGGCCTGAGTATTCGCCACGACGCACCGTAGTCGTGCAGCTTCTTCGCAAACAAGTCGCGACATTCAGCCATGATGGCTTCAAATTCCTTGTTAGTATCCATATTCGGGTGCAAAGTTACATAATTTTCTTTAAACGACCAAGGATAGAGGGCTATTCTTTTTGTTTTTTATGAATATATTTGATTTTCGCACATTGCATGTCGAATCTCACCTTCAGCGAGTCGAGTTTCATCTTCGTTCGGGTGAGCAGTTCGAGCTCGTCGGGCGTAGCCCTTAGTGCGGCCTTGTCCTTCTCCACCTTGTCCTTGATATACTTGTAGTCGAGGGTCACCCGCTGCAGAATGCTGTCGGTGAGGGCAAGATCTTCCTGAGCCTCTTTCAGTGATATATTCTGAAAGAGTCTCAGAGCCTTCTTCCTCGTCTCCACCGCTCCGGGATACACCTTACGCAGCGAGTCGATGGCAATCTTGGCGCGGTCATAGCTGCCCTCGTTGAAATACTTCTCTGCCTTCACGAGCATGTCCTCGGCGGCTTTCTGCGCGTCGTTGCTGCTGCAAGCCGTCATGGTCAGGGCCGCGGCTATGCAGATGGTCATAATCAAACTATTCTTCATATGTCTTTAACTCCTTTTACTCCTATAACTCCATTAACTCCATTAACTCCTTGCCTCCTTTCAAAATGCAAATTTACATCTTTTATAAATAAAAAAAGAAAAACAACCACGTCTTTTAGTCTTTTTTAACGAATAAATTCCTAATTCCTCATTCCTAATTCCTAATTTCTCTTTACCTTTGCATCCGTTTTTATAAGAAATAGACCTATAAGATGAAGTTATATACAGATAGTGAGTTAGCACAAATTCTTGACAAAAAAATCTTTCACATGATATCCGAGGCAGCCGATGCCCTCGGTCTTGAGTGCTATGTCGTGGGCGGTTATGTGCGCGACATATTTCTTGAACGACCCTCCAACGACATCGACGTAGTGGTGGTGGGCAGCGGCATCCAGGTGGCACAGCGTCTCAAGGATATGTTGGGCAGACAAGCCCATCTCTCCGTGTTCCGCAACTTCGGCACGGCACAGGTGAAATTCCACGACACCGAGGTAGAGTTTGTCGGTGCCCGCAAGGAGAGCTATAGCCACGACTCGCGCAAACCAGTTGTGGAGGACGGCACATTGGAGGATGACCAAAACCGCCGCGACTTCACCATCAATGCCATGGCCATCTGTCTGAACAAGGCTCGCTTCGGCGAACTCGTCGATCCCTTCGACGGCATCTACGATCTCGAGGACGGTATCATCGCCACTCCCCTCGATCCCGACATCACCTTCTCCGACGACCCCCTGCGCATGTTGCGCTGCGTGCGCTTTGCCACCCAACTCAAGTTTATGATTGAGGACGAGACCTTCGATGCCCTCTCGCGCAATGCCGAGCGCATCAAGATAATAAGCGGTGAGCGCATCAAGGACGAACTCAACAAGATACTCCTTTCGCCCACGCCGAGTCGCGGTTTTGTGGATCTGCATCGTTGCGGACTCCTTCAGCTCATCATGCCCGAGCTCACAGCCCTCGACATTGTGGAGACGAAGAACGGCATATCCCACAAGAACAATTTCTACCACACTCTCGAGGTGCTCGACAATGTATGCCGCACCACCGACAACCTGTGGCTGCGCTGGGGAGCCCTGCTCCACGACATCGGCAAGGCGAAGTGCCGCCGTTTCGAGGGCACGGCATGGACCTTCTACAACCACAACTATGTGGGAGCCAAGATGGTGCCTGCGATGTTCCGTCGCCTGTCATTGCCTCTCGACGCCAAGATGAAGTATGTGCAGAAGATGGTGGAGCTCCACATGCGTCCCATCTCCATCGCCGACGAGGAAGTGACCGACAGTGCTGTGCGCCGTCTAATCAACGATGCCGGCGACGACATCGACGACCTCATGCTGCTCTGTGAGGCCGACATCACGTCGAAGAACGAGGTTAGGAAGAAGCTCTTCCTTGAGAATTTCCGTATGGTGCGCGAGAAGATAGCCGACCTCAAGGAGAAGGACTACAAGCGCCTGTTGCAGCCAGTGATTGATGGCAACGAGATAATGCAGATGTTTCATCTCAAACCCTCGCGCGAGGTTGGCGAACTGAAGAAGGTTATGAAGGACGCCGTTCTCGACAACCTTGTGCCCAACGAGCGCGAGCCCCTCATGGCATTGCTCATGGACAAGGCCAAGTCGATGGGACTGGCATAGTGTTTGTTCTCCTTATTCTTTAGAGTAATCACACGACATCAAAACAGTGTGTTTTGATTTATTCACTATACCTGTTTTGATGTTGTGATAATTGTTGGTTTAATGTTATCATAACACGCTTTTGAGTTATGTTCCGCAGTGCGGTATGTACATTCCGCACTGCGGTATGTATATTCCCCACTGCGGAACGTACGTTCCCCACTGCGGAATATAGATTAAAGGCAGTATCGTTATATAATTATATTAGCCTTAGTGATATAATTATGATGCCTATCGTCATATAATCTCAATGCCTATTGTGAAATAATCTCAATGCCTGTCGTGAAATCAACACAATACTTTGAGTGGTAATATTACAATGCTCTTTATTAATAGGTATAGATAGCTCTTTCTCGCGCGCGTGCGCGCATCAGTGTTTTTCATTTTCTTCTGCCACCTCTGCCACCAATATAGTTAATATGTTTATTTTCTGTTGTTTATGGGGTGGCAGAAGGGTGGCAGAAGGGGTGGCAGAAGTGGCAATAGAAAGGTTTTTTAACGCAAAAATCCCGCTTTCTTCACATTATTTTGCATAAATCTAACCTCATTTTCATTGCTCAGCCCACCAAGAAGGCAGTAAATGCGCAGCCTGAGGCATCCGCATGGCTTGGGTTGACCACAGATTAGCACAGATTTCCACAGATTATTTTTTGGGCACGGAAATCCGCGGCTTTCAAAGACACGGCTTGGCTCCGCATTGATATTATCCACGGCACTTCGTGATTACGGCTTGCTGGCGCAAGTTCACGGCTTAGTTTGCTCTGCGGTAACGAGCAGTGTCTATCTTTAGTATAGCCTTTAAACTAATGAAGCCATTCCCATCGTGCAGCCAGCCGTGTCTTTTTTTAAAAGCCGTGTTCATCCGTGCCTAAAATAATCAATAATCAACCCAATCAGAGCCTTTGGCTCTTAATCTGTGTCAATCTGTGTTAATCTGTGGTCTATAAAAACCATCTGTGGTCTATAATCACGAGGGACAGGTTCATCGACCCGAAAGAGTGAATCAAGGTACTTGTCCCTATGACCCGAAGTTCGACGAAGTCAATTAGGAATTAGAAATTAGGAAAAAGGAAAAATGGGACGGAATATTGGATAAATTGTCAGAAATTGGTGTGACTTAATGAAAAATAGGAATAAGAAGTGTTAAATAAACAATAAATATCACACAATATTATTTAATAATGTGTATCTTTGCACCCTGAAAAACAGATTTCATTAGATTATTGGAAAAATAGACAAGTAGAATTAAATAGTTATATTTTTAATAGGTATGAAAAAAGGAAAGATTTTTTTGATGGCGGCTTTCGGAGCATTGCTCGCATCTTGTGGAGGCAAGTCGGGCGGTAAGCCCAATTTCGCCGACAATGAGTATGCTGTGCGCACAGTCGCTACAGAGGGAACAGAGTTGCAAACAACTTATCCTGCAACAATTAAAGGTATCCAGGACGTGCAGATACGTCCGAAGGTATCGGGATTCATTACTAAGGTTTGTGTTCAGGAAGGACAGACGGTTTCTGCCGGTCAGCTCCTCTTTGTGATTGACAACGAAACTTACCAGGCGCAGATGCGCTCTGCCAAGGCTGCGGTGAACACTGCACAGGCTCAGCTCGCTACCGCCAAACTTACATACGAGAACGCCAAGAAGCTATTCGAGGCTAACGTGATCGGACAATATGAACTGCAGACTGCCGAGAACACATTCAACACGGCGCAGGCTCAGGTGGCTCAGGCTAAGGCCGGACTTGCCTCTGCTGAGGAGATGCTCAGCTATTGCTATGTAAAGAGTCCTGCCTCTGGTGTTGTCGGTTCACTGCCATTCAAGGTGGGTGCCCTCGTAAGTGCTTCAAGTGCAGAACCCCTTACAACAGTTTCTGACATTAATACCATGGAAGTGTATTTCTCGGTAACTGAGAAGGACATGCTCAATATGACAAAGAATGCCGGTGGCGTAAGCGGTGCTCTTGCTGCTTTCCCCGCTGTTAAGCTCCAACTTGCCGATGGCAGTATTTACGGCGAGCCGGGTAAGGTGGTTAAGGCCAGTGGTGTGATTGACGCTAATACCGGTTCGGTGTCTCTCATTGCCCGTTTCCCCAACCCGCGTCATGAGTTGCGTTCGGGTGGTGCCGGTCAGATTGTCATCCCCAATGTCAACAGCAATGCCATCATCATCCCGCAAGTTGCCACTTCCGAGGTGCAGAACAAGAAGTTCGTTTATCTCGTAGGCAAGGATAACAAGGTGAAATACAGCGAAATCAAGGTTGCTCCGGTAGATGACGGTATCAACTATATCGTCACCGATGGATTGAAGCCTGGCGACCGCTATGTATCCAAGGGTATCACCTCACTCCATGACGGTATGGAGATTAAGCCTATCACCGAGGCCCAGTATCAGAAGAAGATTGACGATGCCGCCAAGCTCGGTGAGGGACAGAATTCAGCATCTGCAGTTATTGACGCTCTTAGCAGTAAGAAGTAATTTTTTAAATGAAGAATGAAGAATGAAGAATGGCTACGCATAGGCAACAATTCCTAATTCCTAATTCCTAATTATTTAAAGTAGTTATGACATTTACAAATTTCATTAAGCGTCCGGTGCTCTCGACCGTGATATCGATATTCTTCGTTATCCTCGGAATTATCGGACTCATTTCACTGCCTATCGAGCAGTTCCCCGACGTGGCTCCGCCTACCATCTCGGTGCGCACCACCTATACGGGAGCTGATGCACAGACAGTGCTCAACTCCGTGATCACTCCACTTGAGGAGAGTATCAACGGTGTGGAGAACATGACATACATGACCTCACAGGCCACCAACGACGGTTCGGCCTCTATCACTGTGTATTTTAAGCAAGGTGCCGATGCCGACATGGCTGCCGTGAACGTGCAGAACCGTGTGTCGCAGGCACAGGCTCTTCTGCCTGCCGAGGTAACGCGTGTGGGTGTGACTGTCACAAAGCAGCAGACATCAAACGTTATCATGTTCACCCTCACCTCTGAGGATGGACGATATGACGACGAGTTCCTCACCAACTACAACGACATCAACGTCATTCCTGCCATCAAGCGTATCAACGGTGTGGGTGGAGTGATGTCGCCTGGTATGAAGACCTATTCAATGCGTATATGGCTTCAGCCCGACAAGATGAAGCAGTATAACATGATGCCATCCGACGTTTCGGCAGCCCTTGCCGAGCAGAACATCGAGGCTGCCCCTGGTAAATTCGGTGAGCAGTCGGAGGTGTCGTTCCAGTATGTGATGCGCTACAAGGGACGTCTGAAGACTCCTGAGGAGTATGGTGACATTATCATCCGTTCGGATGCCAATGGTCAGACTCTTCGTCTGAAGGATGTGGCAAAGATAGAACTTGGTGGTCTCGACTACAGTGTGTCGATGAAGAACAACGGCAACCCCTCTGTGATGGGTATGGTGCAACAGATTGCAGGCTCCAACGCCACACAGATTACAGCCGACGTGAAGGCAGAGCTTGAGAAGCAGGCAAAGTCGTTCCCTCCGGGTATGGAGTATAAGATCAACATGGACGTGACGGAGTTCCTCTTCGCTGCTATCGAGGAGGTTGTGTTCACCCTCGTGCTCACCCTCTTGCTGGTGTTCCTTGTGGTGTATGTGTTCCTCCAGGACTTCCGTTCAACACTTATTCCTATGATTGCCGTGCCGGTGGCCCTTATCGGTACGTTCCTCTTCCTGTGGATATTCGGATTTACCATCAACTTGCTTGTGCTTTCGGCATTGCTTCTTGCCATCGCCATTGTGGTGGATGACGCCATCGTGGTGGTGGAGGCTGTACATGCCAAGCTCGACCAGGGATATAAGAGTGCGTTGAATGCATCTATCGACGCGATGAACGAGATCACCGGAGCTATTATCTCAATTACTCTTGTGATGGCAGCTGTGTTCGTGCCAGTGTCATTCATGGGCGGTACAAGCGGTACGTTCTATCGTGTGTTCGGTATCACCATGGCGGTGTCTATTCTTATCTCCGCGCTCAACGCGTTGACATTGTCGCCAGCCCTTTGTGCCATCCTGTTGAAGCCTCACACAAGTGACGGCGAGCATGGCAAGAAATCGGTTGTTGACCGTTTCCACGAAGCGTTCAACTATCAGTATGAGAAGATTCAGGCTAAATATAAGAAAGGTGTAGAGAATGTTATCAAGCACCGCATTGCCGCCGGTGTCACCGTGGCTCTCGGTATTGTGATACTCGTAATCACTATGGCAACTACCAAGACCGGTCTTGTGCCCGACGAGGACAATGGTGTGCTCTTCTGTACAGTGTCTATGGCTCCTGGTACCGGTGAGGCACGCACTCGCGAGTGTGTTGAGCAAATCGACAAACTGCTTGCTGCCAACCCTGCCATCAAGACCCGCGAGCGACTCCTCGGATATAACTTCATCGCAGGTCAGGGTTCCGACCAGGCCACCTTCATCATCAAGTTGAAGCCATTTGAGGAGCGTCCTGCCGGATTCTTCTACAATCTCTCTGGATTGTGGCAAGGCGACGGTATCAAGCGTTTCTTCCTCAACCCGATGTCAAATACAGCAGTGCTCGGAATGATTTACAAGCAGACTGCCGAGATAAAGGACGCTCAGATCCTTGCCTTCGCTCCGCCTATGATCAATGGTTTCGGTATGACCAACGGTGTAACCTTCACCATGCAGGACAAGACTGGTGGCGACCTCAACAAGTTCTTCGAGATTACCAAGAACTATCTTGCAGAGCTCAACAAGCGTCCGGAGATTGCACAGGCCATGACATCTTATAACCCCAACTATCCCCAGTATATGGTGGATGTGGATGTTGCCAAGTGTAAGCAGGCCGGTATTTCGCCAAGCACTGTGCTCACCACATTGCAGGGTTACTATGGCGGTCTTTATGCCTCAAACATGAATGCCTATGGTAAGCTCTATCGAGTAATGATCAAGGGAGATGTGGCAAGTCGTATGAGTCCTGATGGTCTCAACAGTATATATGTTCGCACTCCGGGTGGTATGTCTCCTGTCAAGGAGTTCTGTAATCTCCATAGAGTATATGGTCCGTCCAACGTCAACCGATTCAACCTCTTCACTGCCATCAACGTCAATGCGTCGGCAGCCACCGGTTATTCTTCGGGTGACGCCATCCGTGCCATCGAGGAGGTTGCCGAGCAGGTATTGCCCCAGGGTTATGGTATCGACTACTCTGGTTTGACGCGTTCGGAGCGTGAGTCGAGCGACTCCACTGCCATCATCTTCGTGATGTGTATCGTGTTCGTATATCTTATCCTGTCGGCTCAGTATGAGAGTTACATCCTGCCTTTGGCTGTTATCCTCTCCATACCATTTGGTCTTGCCGGAGCATTCATCTTCACACAGCTCTTCGGTCACTCCAACGACATCTACATGCAGATTGCGCTCATCATGCTTATCGGACTTTTGGCAAAGAATGCCATCCTTATCGTGCAGTTTGCCCTTGAGCGTCGTAGAATGGGTATGGCAATCAAGTATTCTGCCATCCTCGGAGCCGCAGCCCGTCTGCGTCCTATCCTTATGACATCATTGGCGATGATCATTGGTCTGTTGCCTCTGATGTTCGCATCGGGAGTAGGTAAGAACGGTAACCAGACTCTTGGTGCCGCAGCCGTGGGAGGTATGCTTCTCGGTACATTGCTTCAGGTGTTCATCGTGCCCGCTCTCTTCGCCGTATTCCAGTGGTTGCAGGAGCGTCTCTCACCGATGAAGTTTGCCGATGATGAGGCTCATGTGGATTCCGAAATCAAGCAGTTTGCCAATCCCTTTGCTGCTGCCGAACTCCAGAAGATGATAGAGAAGAAGGACAAGGGAGAAGCGTGATTGATGACTGATTATTGATTAATGATTATTGATTAATTATGAAAATAAAAAATATTTTTCCCTTTGCAGCCTCAGCATTGTTGCTTGCGAGCTGCGGGATATACAACAAATACGAGCGTCCTGAGGTAAACGCCCAAGGACTCATACGCGACGTGCAGTCGGACACTGACACGCTCGCAGTGGCGGATACTACCTCGTTCGGCAATCTGCCGTGGCGTCAGGTATTTACCGACCCGCAGTTGCAGTCTCTCATCGAGACTTCACTCGCACACAATACCGACTACTTGAACTGTGCCCTCAACGTCAAGATGGTTGAGGCGCAGCTCACAATGGCTAAGTTGGCCTTCCTGCCTTCGGTGGCATTCACACCGCAGGGAACCATTTCGCAGTGGGATGGCAACAAGGCATCCAAGATTTACTCTCTGCCGGTGTCTGCATCGTGGACAGTCGATCTCTTTGGTAATATCCTCAATGTAAAGCGCAGCACACAGATGCAGCTTCTCGGTATGAAGGACTATCAGCTCGTGGTGAAGACCAAGCTCATCACCAATGTGGCCAATATGTACTATACCTTATTGATGCTCGACCGTCAGCTTGAGATTCTCAACTCTATGTCGGAGCTTACCCAGGACACATGGCGCATCATGAAG
Organism: uncultured Prevotella sp.; assembly: GCA_945869265.1. Taxonomy (GTDB): domain Bacteria; phylum Bacteroidota; class Bacteroidia; order Bacteroidales; family Bacteroidaceae; genus Prevotella. Next base: position 51,581 of record CAMBOI010000003.1, read on the forward strand.
TTGCAGAAGGAACTGGGACGTGCCAATGAAACCAGCGTTCAGAGTGCTGAGGCAAGTCATTATGGTGTGCTCACCAATATTGCCGACATGAAGCGTCAGATTCGTGAGGTTGAGAACTCTCTCTCACTTGTCCTCGGACAACCTGCACAGACCATAGCACGTGGAAAACTTGCCGACCAGTCGCTGCCTACAGAGTTCTCTACAGGCGTGGGAATACAGTTGCTCGCCAACCGTCCTGATGTTCACTATGCCGAGATGGCTCTTGCCTCATGTTTCTATGACACTCAGCAGGCACGCTCCAACTTCTATCCACAGTTGACAATCAGTGGTACGGGAGCATTCACCAACAATAGTGGTGGCGGCATTGTCAATCCAGGCAAGTGGCTCTTGTCGGCAGTGGGAAGTCTGGTGCAGCCTATCTTCCAGAACGGACGAATCGTAGCTGGTTTGAAGGTTGCCAAGTATAAGCAGGAGCAGGCATTCAACACATGGCAGCAGGCCGTTCTCCAGGCAGGAGCAGAGGTGAGCAATGCCTTGGTGCAGTATAACTCCTCGGATGAGATGTCGAAACTCGATGCCAAGCGTGTGGATGTTCTCACCAAGAATGTTGATATGACCCGCGAACTCTTCAAGTCGAGCTCAGCTACCTATCTCGAGGTAATCTCTGCACAGAGCAACTTGCTCAATGCCCAGATATCACAAGTGACCGACGACTTCAACAAGATGCAGGCAGTGGTTTCTCTGTATTCTGCACTTGGCGGAGGAAGGGAGTAATTAAGAGTTAAGAATTAATAATTAAGAGAAAGAATTATGATTAGTGACAAAGCATATATCGACCCGAAGGCGAAGATTGGTAATAACGTTACCATCTATCCCTTTGCCTATATCGAGGGCGATGTCGTCATAGGTGACGACTGCGTCATCTATCCCTATGCCTCTATCATGAATGGCGTGAGGATGGGACGTGCCAACAAGGTATATCAGAATACCGTCTTGGCTGCCGAGCCGCAGGATTTTAATTATCGTGGCGACGCTACAGAGTTGGTCATTGGCGATGAGAATATCTTCCGCGAGAATGTGGTTATCAACCGTGCCACTTTCAAGGACGGACAGACACGTATCGGTAACCGTAACTTCTTTATGGAAGGCGTGCATGTTTCGCACGACACCAAGATAGGTGACTATTGCACATTTGGTTATGGTACAAAGGTGGCTGGCGACTGCGTGATATCCAGTGGTATCATGTTCTCCTCGTCGGTAATCATCAATCCGGGAGTGCGCATCGGCGGCGGTTCGCTCATCACCTCGGGTGTGCGTATCTCCAAGGACGTGCCGCCGTTTATCGTAGCCACACACAACCCGGTGGCTTACGGCGGACTGAACGTCAAGTTGCTTGAGTCGTCGGGAACGGCTGAGAATGTCATCACCCATATCGCAAATGCCTATAGATTGGTGTTCCATGGCAAGACCAGTACGCATGATGCCATTCGACAGATAAAGGAACAGGTGCCCGACAGTAAGGAAATCCGCTCCATTGTCAAGTTCCTTGAGGGTACGCAACTTGGTATCATCACTATGACGACGTAGAATTGTCTTCAAATAGACTTAACTTATGAAGAAATTCATACCATACATAATATTATTGTCTGTGACGCTTGTTATTGCCTGTTGCAAGGGTGATGACAGGCGTCATGATGATATACAACACACAAATATTTTGAATACTAACCTCGCAGAAACAGTCAATACCGATTCGCCGACAATCTCCATCAGAGAACATGAGATGGAGATACGTAGGTTGCAGACTAAATACATCATTGCCTTGATCGTAATTGTCTTGGTGTCAATTCTCGTATATTTCGTTTTCCTGACTAAGCTCAACCGCAAGAACATTGCCATTATACGCCAGGCGAAGGAGACGGAACAGGCAAAAAAACTCAGCGCGCAGGCACTGAGACAGATGCCTCGCGAACGGCTGGACCTTGACCAACTGTTGTATTCGAAACTGCTCGACATAATGGAGGGAGAGCAAAAACCTTACACCGACCAGGCTTGCAACCGTGAGACATTGGCAAAACTATGTGCCACCAACGGAAAATATATCGACAGGATTATTTCCCACTTTGCCGACGGCAAGACGACAAACGAGTTTATCACTCACTATCGCCTGCGCCGTGCCATGACATTGCTTGCCGATACCGACGAGACGGTGGATGCCATAGCCGAGTTGTGCGGATTCTCGAGTAGCCGCACATTCTATCGTCGTTTTCATGATGAAGTGGGAATGTCGCCAACGGAATACAGGAACCTTCAGACTGAGTCTGAATTGGATGGTTCCTTGTAGCCGCTGCGCTTGTTAATGTGTGATATATATGAATTGAATTGTGTGGTCTATACGTAGATGGTTGTTTCTAATTTTGACGTTGCAAAATTACATATTTCCACATTAAGTGCAGTGACAACTAAGGAAAATCGATTGCCAAATTCGGAAAAACATAAAAAAATAAGGAAATTCTGTCAATATTGTCAGAATTTCCTTATTTTTTAATACGATGCCTGGCAGGGAATGCCAATGGAGATGACGCGGTCGCGGATGGAGTCGAGCTCCTCGTGAGTGGCTTTTTCAAGTCCGTGGGCAGGAGTCTCGCGGTCAATTGTATATACCATCACCTCCTTCGGAGCTATCTCCCTGACTGCCTCTAGCCACGGAAGAACATATTCCTCGGTGGTGTTGTCAACACTCTCGCCGTTGTATGTGCCCTTCATAAACATTGTCTGGATGATGAGATGACCATTAAATGATTTCATATCCTCGATGATGCGACGAACGTCGTAGTGGGCATTGGGCCTGTCCACCTTATTTATATATATAGGGTCGATGGTGTCGAGTTTGAGGATGTTGTTGTCAACACTCATGAGGGCGTCGCGCACTTCGGGACGATGGATGAATGTGGAATTGCTCAGCACCGACACCTTCGCTTCGGGGAAATACTCGTTGCGCAGACGGATGACATCACGCATGATGGCGGCAAACTCGGGGTGGGAGGTAGGTTCGCCATTACCCGCAAAGGTGAGTACGTCAGGCGATGGTCCGTTTGCCTTCATATCCTGCAGACGTTTCTCAAGAGCCGCAATAACCTCGGCATGAGTGGGGAGCTTGGACTTAGGCCGATGGTCGGCATTAAATCCACATTCACAATAGATACAATCAAAGGTGCACACCTTTCCGTCGGGCGGCAGCAGGTTGATGCCGAGCGACACGCCAAGGCGGCGACTATGGATAGGCCCGAAGATGGGCGAGGGATAAATCACTGTACTCATATCTTATTCTCTTTTTTTTGAGTGCAAAGGTAATGAGAAATTAGGAATTAGGAATTAGGAATTAGGAATTATATGACCCATAGTAGTTAAAAAAGCTAAATTCCCGTTGTTTTTTAGAAAAATTCCTAATTCCTAATTCCTAATTCCTAATTATTTTTGTACCTTTGCGCCGAAATTAGGTGTACTATGTACTTTTATTAAATGAGTAGAAAAAGAAATAACTCACGAGGCAGACATGGGCTGCAAGTGATAACTCTATGTATAAGCACCATGTTGGTGCTGGTTCTTTTGGGGATGGTGGTTTTCTCCGTTTTGACGGCACGCAACCTGTCGGCCTACGTCAAGGAGAATCTGACCGTGACTGTGATGCTTGGTGACAATACAACTGTCAATCAGGCACATTTGTTATGTCGTGACCTCTACCACAGGCCTTACTCGCGCAACATCGACTATATCAGCAAGGAGCAGGCGCAGAAGGAGCAGTGCGAGGCCATGGGCAGCGATCCCTCGGAGTTCTTGGGATTCAACCCCTTTGTAGCCACATTGGAGATACAGTTGAAGTCTGATTATGTCAGTCGCGACTCGATGAAATGGATTGCCAAGGAACTACGGTCTAATCCCAAGGTGATTGACGTGGCTTATCAGGAAGACCTGATGGACAAGGTGAATGACAACCTCAGAAAGGTGAACCTCATACTCTTGGCATTGGCGGTGCTATTGACATGCGTGTCGTTCTCGCTGATTAACAATACGGTGAGACTGAGCGTCTATTCGCGCCGGTTCATCATACACACCATGAAGCTCGTGGGAGCGTCGTGGGGATTCATCCGATGGCCGTTTATGAGGCAGACCATCGTCGTGGGACTTATTGCCGCAGTGTTGGCATGTGGTGCCTTGGCGGGATGTGCCTACGGATTATATACATTCGAACCGGGAATTGTGGCAATCCTCACATGGAAGGAACTCGCCATCACTGGAGCTGCCGTATTCATCTTCGGTATAGTGATAACGGCATTGTGCTCGTATTTCTCTGTCAACAGATTCCTGAAAATGACGGCTGGGGAGATCTATAAGATTTAATTAGGAATTAGGAATTAGGAATTAGGGATTAGGAATTAGGAATTTACATATATGGATAAGAAGAATTTGGCATTTGACAAAGTTAACTACATACTGCTTGCCGTGGGTATGGCGGTGGTTGTATTGGGATTTATATTGATGAGCGGCGGCAGTTCCGATGAAACGGCCTATAACCCCGACATATTCAGTGTGCGTCGTATAAAGGTGGCTCCAGTGGTATGCCTCCTCGGTTTTGTATCGATGATATACGCAGTCATCAGAAAACCGAAGAACTAATATCTAATATAATTTGTAATTAATAGATAATGGATTTAATATCAACAATAGTAATTGCAATTGTAGAGGGACTTACGGAATTTCTTCCAGTTTCTTCTACAGGTCACATGATTATCGCACAGAACATCCTGGGTGTGGAGAGCACTGAGTTTGTCAAGGCTTTTACCTTCATCATCCAGTTTGGTGCTATCCTTTCGGTAGTCGTTTTGTATTGGAAGCGCTTTTTCAAGCTTAACAAAACTCCCATTCCCGAAGGCTCCAATGCATTGAAGAAATTCTTGCATGTTTATGATTTCTATTGGAAACTGTTGGTTGCCTTTATTCCGGCAGCAGTGTTGGGATTGCTTTTTAGTGATGCCATCGACGCCATGCTCGAGAGGGTAGAGGTAGTGGCAGTGACATTGGTCATTGGTGGTGTATTTATGCTTTATTGCGACAAACTGTTCAACAAGGGCAGTGAGAATACCAAACTTACCGAACGCCGCGCCTTTATGGTGGGATTATACCAGTGTATCTCGATGATTCCTGGTGTGTCGCGCTCTATGGCAACAATCGTGGGCGGTATGTCGCAGCGCCTTACCCGTAAGGCAGCTGCCGAGTTCTCATTCTTCCTCGCTGTTCCCACTATGTTTGCCGCCACGTTATATAAGATGTATAAGCTTCTTAAGGACGGCGGCATCGAGATGATCACTGACAATATGACTACACTTATAGTGGGAAATGTGGTTGCTTTCATAGTGGCTATGCTTGCCATAAAGTTCTTCATAGCATACGTTACAAAGTATGGATTCAAGGCATTCGGCTGGTATCGTATAATAGTAGGAGGACTTATCCTGATATGGCTTCTTATGGGTAACTCACTTGAAATGGTATAACGGATGAATTTCATAGAAGGAGAATACATATATCTCAACAAGCCTTATCGTATGTCGAGTTTCGGGGCATTGGCGCGTGTGCGCTACCTCATCTCGCAGAAGGAAGGAGTGAAGAGGGTGAAGACGGGGCATGCCGGAACGCTCGACCCCCTTGCCACCGGTGTGCTCATACTCTGCACCGGAAAGAAAACCAAGGAGATTGAGCGACTGCAATACCATACCAAGGAATACACCGCCACACTGCAACTCGGTGCCACCACGCCAAGCTATGACATGGAGCACGAGGTGGATGCCACTTATCCCACAGAGCATATCACACAGGAGCTGATTGAGGAGAAACTCAAACTCTTCATTGGCGACATCCAACAGGTGCCGCCGGCTTATTCGGCATGCAAGATTGGAGGCGACAGGGCATACAAACTGATGCGCAAGGGCAAGGACGTGGAACTGAAGCCCAAGACGCTGCATATCGACGAGATAGAGCTCACCGACTTTAATCCCGAGACGATGCAGGCAAGCATCAGGGTGGTGTGCGGCAAGGGCACATATATACGTGCCTTGGCCCGCGACATTGGCGAGGCTCTCGGTAGTGGTGCCTATCTCACGGCGCTCTGCCGCACCCGACTTGGGGACGTAAGAATCGAGGACTGCGTGAAGCTCGACGATGTGCCGGAGTGGCTTGAGCAGATTGAAGGTTGAAGGTTGAAGGTTGAAAATTGAAGATTGAAGAATTGAAAGATTGAAATATTAAAGAATCATTTAGATATAATGAAGTTATCAGAATTTGGATTTAATTTGCCTGAAGATCAGGTGGCCCTTGAGCCGCCTTACAAGGCATTTACAAATGATGACGGGTCGGTGGACAAGGTTTACCGCCGTGATGAGTGCCGACTCATGGTGCTCCACCGTAAGAGTCAGAAGATTGAGATGTTTAAGACTGACGACGACGGCAAGGAAATCAAAGGACCTGATGGTAATGGAGTGTACATGACATTCCGTGACGCCATCAAATACTTCGATGAGGGCGACACATTCGTCTTCAACGACACTGCGGTATTTCCTGCACGCCTTTATGGTACAAAGGAGAAAACTGACGCAAAGATTGAGGTGTTCTTGTTGAGGGAACTGAATGCGGAATTCCGTCTGTGGGATGTATTGGTGGAACCGGCACGCAAGATTCGTATAGGCAACAAACTGTTCTTCGATGGCGACGGACCAATGGTGGCTGAGGTGATTGACAACACCACAAGCCGCGGACGAACACTGAGATTCCTCTACGACTGCCCTCATGAGCAGTTTAAGAGAGAGCTCTTCGGACTGGGCGAGGCTCCACTGCCACGATATATCGTTGACCGCCGTCCAGCCACTCCCGACGACATGAATAACTTCCAAACCATATATGCCAAGAATGAGGGTGCAGTAACTGCTCCTGCCACTGGTCTCCACTTCAGTCGCGAGATGCTCAAGATGATGGAGATAAGGGGTATCAACTTTGCATACGTCACACTGCATTGCGGACTCGGTTGTTTCGACCCTATAGAGGTGGAAGACCTGTCGAAGCACAAGATGAACTCAGAGCAGATGAAAGTGAGCAAGGCGGCATGCGACCTGGTCAACAAGACAAAGGACAACGAACACCGCGTCTGTGTGGTGGGAGTAAGTACGGCTCGCGCCACCGAAACAGCAGTGGGCACCGACGGCAGACTGAAGGAGTTTGACGGATGGACCAACAGGTTTATTTTCCCGCCGTATGACTACGGACTTGCCAACTCGATGATTGCCAATTTCTATCATCCCGAGTCGATAATGTTGATGGCAACAGCCGCCTTCGGTGGCTATGACCTCGTGATGGAGGCATACAAGAAGGCACTTAAGAACGGCTACAGATTCGGTTGCTATGGAGATGCATTGCTGATACTTGATGATTGAAAATGAAGAGTGAAGAATGAAGAGTGAAGAATGAATCACAAAGTATATTTCAGTCTCGGTTCCAACCTTGGCGACAAGGAGGGAAACATACGCGAGGCTATCAGCAGAATAGGGGAGTTGATTGGCGAGGTGGATCGCCAGTCAACTCTCCTCGCTACTGAGCCATGGGGCTTCGAGTCGGATAATACATTTGTCAATGCAGCCATACGTTGCACCACGTCTCTTTCTCCATTTGAGATACTCAATATCACGCAGAACATTGAGCGAGCCATGGGGCGCACCCTCAAATCAGTGGATGGACAATACCACGACCGCATCATCGACATTGACATCCTCATATACGATGACCTTCACATCACCACTCCCCAACTCACTCTTCCACATCCTCTCATGAAAGAGCGCGACTTCGTGATGATTCCACTCAAAGAAATATTGCAAATCGGTTAAATAAGGTTAAATATTGGAGCTCTGCGCAAAAAACTCATTTCTCATTTCTCATTTCTCATTCTTTTTTCGTACCTTTGCACCCGCATTTTGCAAAACAACGTATTTATAACATTATTAATTAATTAAATCTATGTATTTAGATCAGGCAAAAAAACAAGAGATCTTTGGACAGTACGGAAAGTCTAACACTGATACTGGTTCTGCTGAGAGCCAGATAGCATTGTTCTCATACCGTATTTCCCACTTGACGGAACATCTGAAGAAGAACCGTAAAGATTATACTACTGCAAGATCCTTGACCCAGCTCGTAGGTAAGCGTCGTGCATTGCTCGACTACCTCTACGACCGTGACATCAATCGCTATCGTGCGATTATCAAGGCTCTCGGACTTCGTAAGTAGGAAGCAGAAAAACATCAATCCCGCAGACCATTCGGCTTGCGGGATTATTTTTAAAGGTAAAAAAGATGCAAGATATTAGGAACATAGCAATTATTGCTCACGTCGATCATGGTAAGACGACTTTGGTAGATAAGATGATGCTCGCGGGCAACCTATTCCGTGACGGACAGGACCTCAGCGGACAAGTTTTGGATAGCAACGACTTGGAACGTGAGAGAGGTATCACGATTCTCTCGAAAAACGTGTCAATCAACTGGAAAGGAACAAAAATCAATATCATCGACACTCCGGGACACTCCGACTTCGGCGGTGAGGTGGAGCGTGTGCTCAATATGGCTGACGGATGCCTGCTGCTTGTGGATGCCTTCGAGGGTCCAATGCCGCAGACACGATTCGTGCTGCAGAAGGCATTGCAGATAGGACTCAAGCCCATCGTGGTGGTGAACAAGGTTGATAAGCCCAACTGCCGACCCGAGGAAGTGTATGAGATGGTGTTCGACCTTATGTTCTCACTCAATGCCACTGAGGACCAACTAGACTTCCCTGTTGTGTATGGCTCCGCCAAGAACGGATGGATGAGCGAGGACTGGAAACAGCCTACAGACAACATCACTTATCTGCTCGACAAGATTGTTGAGGTGATACCTGCGCCCAAGGTGATTGAGGGTACACCACAGATGCTCATCACGTCGCTCGACTATTCGAGCTACACTGGACGTATCGCTGTGGGACGTGTACACCGCGGTACTCTCAAGGAGGGACAGAATATTTCTATCTCTCATCGCGACGGAAAAATCGAAAAGACCAAGATAAAGGAACTGCATGTGTTTGATGGTATGGGACGCAAGAAGGTGCAAGAGGTGCAGTGTGGCGACGTGTGTGCCATCATCGGATTGGAGAGGTTTGAGATTGGAGACACTATCTGCGACTTCGAGAACCCCGAACCACTGCCTCCTATCGCTATCGACGAACCTACAATGTCGATGCTCTTCACTATCAACGACTCGCCCTTCTTTGGCAAGGAGGGTAAGTTTGTCACATCTCGACACATAAACGACCGACTGCAGAAGGAACTGGAGAAAAACCTCGCCTTGAGGGTGAGCCAGTATGAGGACTCCACCGACAAGTGGGTGGTCAGCGGACGTGGTGTGCTCCATCTCTCTGTGCTCATCGAGACAATGCGTCGCGAGGGCTACGAACTGCAGGTGGGACAGCCGCAGGTGATATACAAGGAGATAAACGGGGTGAAGTGTGAACCTATCGAGGAGATGACTATCAACGTGCCCGAGGAGTTTGCATCTAAGATGATCGACATGGTGACACGCCGCAAGGGCGAGATGACATCGATGGAGTCGCAGGGCGACCGTGTGAATATCGAGTTCGACATCCCCTCGCGTGGTATCATCGGATTGCGCACCAACGTGCTCACAGCATCTCAGGGAGAGGCTATCATGGCGCACAGATTCAAGGAATATCAACCTTACAAGGGTGACATCGCAAGACGTGTAGCCGGTTCGATGATTGCCCTTGAGAACGGTACGGCTTATGCTTACTCAATCGACAAACTGCAGGACCGAGGCAAGTTCTTCATCGATCCGGGCGACGAGGTGTATGCAGGCGAGGTGGTAGGTGAGCATGTTCACGACAACGACCTTGTGGTGAACGTGGCAAAGGCGAAGCAGTTGACTAACACCCGTGCCAGTGGTTCAGACGACAAGGCTCGCATCGTGCCGCGCACTGTGCTCTCGCTCGAAGAGGCTCTTGAATATATCAAGGAGGACGAACTCGTGGAGGTCACTCCAAAGAGTATGCGCATGCGCAAGACTATCCTTGATCACAACGAGCGCAAGAAAGCGAGCAAGTGATTATTAAATTCTTAAAAGGAAATCCCTCGTTGTTTGAAACGACGTTTCTCCCACGGTATTCCAAAAGTCGTGATACATGGCGGCATTGGTGTCCTTGAGGGGAATGTCGCTGATGACACGGAACGAGATAAACGGAATGCCGTAGATATGGCAGGTCTGGGCTATTGCCGCAGACTCCATATCTACGGCTGCCGCTTCGGGGAAATGACCTACTATCTCGCGCATCTTTTCGCGGGAATCAACAAACCAGTCGCCGGTGACTATCAGTCCGGCATGCACTCTCGGGGATACCGACTTGGCTATTTCTACAATGTCGGATGGCGACTTATAGCGTGCCGGCATGCCTTGCACCTGGCCATATACTGTCTTGCCGATGGCTTCGCCGCAATATACGTCGTGATATGCCAATTCGGTGCTCACCACCACATCCATTACCTCAATATCTGTGCAACCGCCTCCGGCACAACCCGTTGATACCACGAGGTCGGGATTATAGCGGCGTATCAACTCGCTCACACCTACTGCGGCATTCACCTTGCCGATGCCGCATTGATGCAACACCAACTCGTTGTTGCCAAGACTTCCCATTACGAAAGTCCTGCCTCCGTCCTCTTCGGTCTTCAAACCGTCAAGCAACTCACTTATGCGACGGAATTCCTTGTCCATCGCGATTATTATACCAATCTTCATGCGTCTTTTGTTTTATTTTTGTGCAAAGGTACTAAAAAATCCTTATTTGTCACCACTTATTCGCATTTTTTTTGTAACTTTGTGCCCGAAAATAAAAAACATAAAAAAGAAAATGAGTACATTCAAGAAATGCTTGCCTGATTTGTTGGCAGTGATGTTGTTCGTAGTATTGTCGTTTGCTTATTTCTTCCCAGCCGACACCGAGGGCCGAATACTCTATCGCCACGACTCGGCGGCAGGAGTGGGATTCGGAAGGGATGCAGCCGAATACAATAAGCAGACCGGGGAGATATGCCGATGGACTAACTCCGCATTCTGCGGTATGCCTACCTATCAGAGCGCACCGTCGTATAAGAGTATGAACACATTGCACGCAGTGGCGGATGCATATCATCTGTGGCTGCCCGACTATGTGTGGTACCTCTTCGCTTATATGCTCGGATTCTATATTCTGCTTAGGGCTTTCGACTTCCGACAGTCATTGGCGGCGTTGGGCTCGGTTATTTGGGCATTCAGCACGTATTTCCTCATTATCATTGCTGCAGGTCATTATTGGAAGGTGATGGCATTGGCTTATCTGCCGCCGATGATTGCAGGTATAATTCTTGCATACAGGGGAAAATACCTGTGGGGACTGGCTATGACTGCCATCTTCACTGCCCTCGAGGTGCAGGCAAATCATGTGCAGATGACTTATTACTATCTCTTTATCATCATTGCCATGGTGATAGCATTTCTTGTTGATTCCATACGCAAACATCAAATGCCCCATTTCCTCAAGGCGGCAGGAGTGTGTGCTGCTGGAGCATTGATTGGTGTGATGATAAACATATCCAATCTCTACCATACATGGGAATACAGTAAGGAGTCGATGCGTGGCAAGAGCGAATTGGTAAAGGCTAATGCCGCCAATCAGACAAGCAGTGGGCTCGACCGCGACTATATCACTCAGTGGAGCTATGGCATCGACGAAACGCTCACCCTCCTCATCCCTAATGCCAAGGGTGGAGCCTCGGTGCCACTATCGCGCAGTGAGGTGGCTATGGAGAAAGCCGACAACAACTATGTGTATATATATCAGCAGCTTGGGCAGTATTGGGGCGACCAGCCGATGACAAGCGGACCGGTGTATGTGGGTGCATTCGTATTGTTCCTCTTCCTCCTCGGACTCTTTATAGTCAAGGGACCTATGAAGTGGGCTCTTCTTGCTGCCACCATATTGTCGGTGCTGCTGTCCTGGGGACGCAACTTCATGCCGTTCACCGACTTCTTCCTCGACTATGTGCCGATGTATGCCAAGTTCCGCACTGTGGCTTCCATCCTCGTCATTGCCGAATTCACAATCCCTCTGCTCGCAATGTTGGCATTGAAGAAGATTATCGACGATCCCGAATATATCAAGAGCAATAAGAAATATCTGTTTATCTGTTTCGCTCTTACTGCCGGTGTGTGCCTCTTGTTTGACGTCTTCCCGGGTATGTTCGATTATATTTCTGCCCAGGAGCGTCAGGCTTTCGCTGGGGCAAGTGCCGACCAGTTGGCTCCGCTCTTTGCTAATCTCACCGAGATGCGCGAGGCTGTGTTCACTGCCGACTGCCGACGCTCGATGTTTGTCATCTGTGCAGGATGTGTGTTGATGTTCCTTTTCCTGCGCGGCAAACTGCAGGCAAGATATTTCGTGGGGCTTGTGCTTGTGCTCTGTCTATTCGACCTGTGGATTGTCAACAAGCGCTATCTCAACGATGAGATGTTTGTCGAGGCGAGTGTCAAGGATCAACCTGTAGGTAAGGATGGCAGTATCAACTTCATCCTCAACGACAAGTCATTGGGCTATCGTGTTCTTAATCTGTCAAAGAGCACATTCAATGAGAATGAGACATCTTACTATGTCAACAGCATTGGTGGATACCATGCCGCCAAACTGCGTCGCTATCAGGAATTGGTGGATGCATATATACATAAGGAGATGAACGGGGTGTTCTCTTCTGTAAGTAAGGCTCAGGGAGATATGACCAAGGTGAATGGCGACAGTATATTCCCCGTGCTCAATATGCTCAATGCCAAGTATTTCATTCTTCCGCTCGAAGGCGGACAGACTGTGCCCATTACCAATCCCTACGTCTATGGCAGTGCGTGGCTTGTAGATAAGGTGACGTATGTGGATAATGCCAACAAGGAACTGGATGGCTTGTCGAGTATGCAGTTGCGCCATGAGGCAGTGGCTGACAAGAAGTTCAGTGATGTGCTTGGCGGCAGTGTTAAGCAAGAGGGCGAGAGTGTGGTCACGCTTAAGGTATATGGTCCCAATCATGCCGAATACGATGTACGCTCGTCAAAGGGTGGAGTAGTGGTGTTCTCCGAGATATATTATCCCGGATGGACTGCCACTGTTGACGGCGAACCGGTAGAGGTGGGACGTGTCAACTATGTGTTGCGAGCCATCAAGGTGAAGCCAGGCAACCACAAGGTTGTACTCAACTTCGACCCTCAAACGGTGAAGACAACAGAAATAATTGCATATATCGCTTATGCCTTGCTCCTTATCGTCACCGCCCTACTTGCATTTAAAAGAATGAGGAATTAGGTTCCCCTAATTCCTCATTCTTCAATTTTCAATTTTCAATCTTCAATCTTCAATCTTCAATTTTCAATCTTCAATCGTTATAGTTGTGCGTAATATTGTGCCGTATGTAAGACCTATGTCCATAGGCGGCTATGACGATGAAGCATACGAAGGTAAAAACGAACGACACGTTGGTGGGAGGAAGACCAAGATATGAGATCTTCATGTCGATGATGGCAGCCTGAAGCGGTGGGAATACCGAACCGCCAAGGATTGCCATAATCAGACCGGCACCGCCCACCTTCACGTTCTCACCCACGCCACGAAGTGCAATACCGTATATCGTGGGGAACATGAGCGACATGGCGGCACTGATTGCCACAAGGCAGTAGAGACCGTTGCGGTCGGTGAATAGTATCACGCCTGCAGTAGCGCAAGCCGCTATCACGGCAAGTATCATTAGAAGTCGGCCGGGTTGTATGTATTTAAGGATCCATGTGCAGATAAATCGGCTCACGGTGAAGAATGCAAGGGCAAGGATATTGTATTTCTGCGACAATATCTCGGCTGCCTTCTCTTCCATTCCCTCATTCATGAAGATGTGTGTGCCATATTGGATGATGAAAGTCCAGCACATCACCTGGGCACCTATATAAAAGAACTGTGCTATCACGCCCTCGCGATAGTTGGAAATACCATATAACTCGCGTATTGATGTCGATAGCTTCTTCACCGAGTGGGTGTCGCCATGCTTAGGCATGGTAGTCACTCTTATCAGTACGAGAAGCAACACTATGGCTGCACCGATGAAAATATAGGGTTGGATGAGGACGTCGAGGTCGTGGTCACGCAATATATTAAATTGTGTGTCAGAGAGATTCATTCGTGAGGCGGAATCCATAGGACTCATCCTTGCCTGGACGTATTCCATAGCAACATACATTCCTGTCAATGCTCCTATGGGGTTGAATGCCTGGGCAAGGTTCAGACGGCGCGTGGCAGTATCCTCACTTCCCATACAATATATATAAGGATTGCAACTCGTCTCAAGGAACGACAGACCACATGTCATAATGAAGTAGGCAAGAAGGAAGGGAAAATACATTCCTGTCATCTTGGCAGGGAAAAACAGTAACGCACCTATAGCATAAAGACCGAGACCAATCAATACGCCGGCCTTGAACGAATATTTCTGTATGAAGATGGCGGCAGGGAATGCCATCACGAAATATCCGAGATAAAAGGCCACCTGGACAAAGGCTCCCTCGGTGACACTCATTCTGAAAATCTTAGAGAAGGCCTTCACCATCGGACTTGTCACATCATTGGCAAATCCCCATAGGGCAAAGCATGCCGTTATCATCACAAAGGGTATAAGGAAACTTACCCCGTTTTTGGTCAATACTCCATCTGTTTTTTCCATGTCTTTAGGCTTTTTTGTTTCATTCGGGCACAAAAGTACAACTTTTTTCGGAAAAAGTGCAAGTTTTTTAAAATAATTCAATAACTTTGCCGAAAAAAGTTGCTTATAAGAACAAAACAATGAAGAAACTACTGTCTTTGCCCCCTAATCTCGTGGGCTCATTTCACCAGATAACAGGTCTCGACCGCAGTGAGTATTTCTGTACCAACGACCCCGTTGGACATAAGCTCGGCAGCGGTGGAGGCACCACCTATCTCCTCGAGCAATGCTATAAATCAGAAACAGAGCCACCGTTCCCTGCAGTTTCGCTGCAGGGCTCCATCCCCTCCACCCCCTCCTTCTCCTCCTGGCTCGCCTCGGAGAAGCGCCTCCTCCTCCACGCCGGAGGTCAGAGCCGCCGCCTTCCCTCCTATGCCCCCTCGGGCAAGATACTCACTCCCATCCCCGTGTTCCGATGGGAGAGGGGACAGCGTCTCTCACAGTCGTTGCTCTCCCTGCAGTTGCCGCTATACGAGCGACTGATGTCTCTCGCCCCTGATAATATCCACACGATGATTGTGAGCGGCGATGTGTATATCCGCGCCGCCGAACAGTTGCCGCCTGTGCCAGATGCCGACGTGGTGTGCTATGGCTTGTGGCTCGACTCCTCGATAGCCAAGGACCACGGGGTATTCGTCTCCGACCGTCGCACTCCCTCTGTTCTCAAACAGATGCTGCAAAAGCCATCTGTCGAGAAACTGCAAGAATTGCTTGGCTCGCATTTCTATCTCACTGACATCGGTGTATGGTTACTTTCCGACAGGGCTGTTAAGGCTCTTATGAAACATTCCAAGAAGGATGGCGAGATTATCGAGTATGACCTCTATTCGGAATTCGGTTGCGCTCTTGGTACCGACCCCATCATTGACGACAACGAACTGCGCTCTCTGTCTGTGGCTATTTTGCCATTGCCAGGAGGTGAGTTCTATCATTACGGTACAAGCAGGGAGATGATTTCATCCACTGTTGCCATACAGAACATTGTCAACGACCAAAGGGAGATAATGCACAACGGGCGCAAACCCCAGCCTTCCATCTTCGTGCAGAATGCCGTGATGAAGATACCAGTCACTGCCGACAACCGCAATATATGGATAGAGAACTCATACATCGGCCCTCGTTGGCATCTGTCTCATGATAATATCATCACCGGTGTGCCCCAGAATGATTGGGATATCACCCTCGCTCCTGGCGAATGTATAGATGTTGTCCCCATAGGCGATAGCGAATATGCTATCCGCCGCTATAATATCGACGATCGCTTCGCGGGTCCTGCACAGCAGGCGCCCATATTCCCCGTATATCCGGATTTCCCATCTACCCCGGCTCCCCCATCTCCCCCGGCTCCGGCCACCGTTCCCCGCAGTTTTGCTGCGGGGCCCCGCTTCCTCTCCGCCGAGGCCCTCTCCACCGAAGCCAACCTCGTGCGCCTCTTTGCACAGCGCCGCTCCTTCCAGCGCGCCAACTGGCGCGCCCTTGCCGCCAACTGGCGACATAGCGTCTTCTATCAGCTCGACCTCGAGGATGCTGCCCGCCATTTCAGCGAGATGGATATCCCCATGCCTGCACCATTACCCGACGATGCCCCCCTGCTCACGCGCATCCAGGATGCCATGTTCCGTGGCAATAGCGAGGCGGCATTCTCCCTCTTGCAACATGGGCTAACGGAGACTGTCCTCGCCGAGAAGCAGATGCCACGCATGTCGGTATCTACAGACCAGATAGTATGGGCGCGCAGTCCGGTGCGCATTGACATTGCCGGCGGATGGACTGACACCCCGCCGTTCTGCCTTATGGAAGGCGGCAATGTCATCAATCTCGCCATCGAACTCAACGGGCAGCCGCCCCTGCAGACCTACGTTCGTCCGTGCAGCGAACCGCATATTGTGCTTCGCAGTATCGACCTTGGTGCCGTCGAGGTGGTGGATACCTTTGAACAACTTGCTGATTATAATAAGGTGGGCAGTCCGTTCTCTATTCCCAAGGCGGCTCTTGCTCTCGCAGGATTCCTCCCGGGCTTCTCTGCCGACGCTTATCCTACGCTGCGTGCCCAACTCGAAGCCTTCGGTTGTGGTATTGAACTCACCCTGCTCTCTGCTATTCCCGCAGGCAGTGGATTGGGTACGAGCAGTATTCTTGCCGCTACTGTACTCGGTGCCGTTAGTGATTTCTGCTCATTGGCATGGGACAAGAGCGAGATAGGCAAGCGCACGCTCGTCCTCGAACAGATGCTCACCACCGGTGGCGGTTGGCAAGACCAGTTTGGTGGTGTGCTTGGCGGTGTCAAACTGCTACAGACGCAGAAGGGATTCAATCAGCAACCGCTTGTCAGGTGGATGCCTGACGACGTGTTCACACAACCCGAATATGCCTCTTGTCATCTGCTCTACTATACAGGTATCACGCGCACTGCCAAGACTATCCTTTCAGAGATTGTCCGGCGTATGTTCCTCAACAGCAACGGACAACTCCGTCTGCTGCGCGAGATGAAGGCGCATACCCTCGATATGTATGATGCCATTCAGCGACAGGACTTCTGTCGAATGGGACAGCTCGTTCGCACCACATGGCAACAGAACCAGCTGCTCGACAGCGGCACCAATCCCGATGGCGTACGCAGTATCACTGATATGGTGGACGACCTCTGTCTTGGCTATAAGCTTCCCGGTGCTGGCGGTGGCGGCTATCTATATATGGTGGCTAAAGACCCCGAGGCGGCTGTGCGTATCAAGCAAATTCTCTCTGCCAATATCACTACTCCCAATGCGCGCTTTGTAGAGATGACACTCAGTCGCAAGGGACTTCAAATATCAAGAAGCTAAGATTTCAAATATCAAGAAGCTAAGATGGAATTCAGAACCGTTGTAGATATTGCCGCTCCCGACTTCTGTATTGAGCCGGAGCACAGGATACTCACCGTTGGCTCGTGCTTTGCCGACCATCTCGGACGCAAGTTTCGCGACGAGGCTTTCGTTGTCGATGTCAACCCTTACGGTGTGATGTACAATCCTGTGAGCATATTACATACCGTGGAGAGATACGGCGAGGCGGTGGATGTGGCTATCATCACGCTTGGCACCAATCATGTCTATCGCGAGAAAGCCACGGGTGAGATTGTGGATAACTGCCAAAAGCGCCCGCAGACTCTTTTTCAGGAGGAGCAACTGACTATCGGTCAGTGTCGCGACAGTTTGCTCAAGGCTATAGATGTCTTGCGCAGTAGCAATCCCCTCACCAAGATAATCCTTACCGTGTCTCCCATACGCTATGCCAAGTATGGCTATCATGCCAGTCAACTCTCCAAGGCGACATTGCTTCTTGCCGTGGATAGTCTCTTGAGGGATAGCGACCTCGGCAAGGCTGGGGGAGTGTATTATTTTCCTGCCTACGAGATCATAAACGACGAACTGCGCGACTATCGCTTTTATGCTCCCGACATGCTCCATCCCTCCCAGCAGGCGGTGGATTATATATGGGAGAGGTTTGTTGCCATTGTCTTTAGTGATTCCACACGTGAATATCTTCGCGAGTGGAAGCCAATAAAGGAAGCACTTGCCCATCGGCCGTTCAATCCCGACTCCGATGCCTACCGCTCCTTTCTTGCCCGAACAATAGAGCAAAAACAGCGTCTTTCGGATAAATACCCTCACCTCAAGTCAATAAATCAGTGATTATCGGTGTTAAATAATCCTAAAAGCATTGTTATTTAGATTATTTATACTATATTTGCACGTGATTAATTCAAGACAAGATTTTAAAATGAAGAAAAAAGGATTATTAACTTGGTTGATTTCAATAATCGCCTTAACCATGGCTATGCCTGTGATGGCGCAGAATTATCATAACGGACGCCCCGAAAGGCCTTCATATAATGGAGGTTATAACAACCATACTCTCGATGGCAATGAGATATACTACGGTCTGCGTCTCGGACTTGGATTCGCCACGGTGAATAACTCCGAGCTTGACAAGTATGACGGTCCCAGCAGTCGCACTGGCTTAAACATTGGTGCCGTTGCCGGTTTCCAGCTCTCTCCCTCGGCTCCTGTATATCTTGAGTCGGGATTGTTCTATACAGAGAAGGGCGGACGCAACAATAAGAAGCAGGATATCGACTTCAATCTCAACTATCTCGAACTGCCCATCCTTGTGAAGTATTGTGTTGACCTTGATGGCGAGTTCTCCCTCCAGCCCTTCGTCGGCGGTTATCTCGCTTATGGAGTGGGAGGAAAGATCAAGCGTCACACCGACCGCACCATCGAGTCGGCATTCTCTCGCGACCTCTTCAAGCGTTTTGATGGCGGTCTTCGCTTCGGTTGTGGCATTGAATACCAGATGCTCTATGCCGACCTTTCCTACGAGCTTGGTCTTGCCAACATCGGCCGTGATGCTTTCGAGAAAACCCACAACTCCTGTTTCTATATGAACATTGGTGTAAATTTCTAATATATATAATAAGGTATAGAAATAATGAGAAAATAGGGCACTATAGGTGATAAATTGAACAAAATGAATAATTTTTTGAAAAAAGTTGGAAAAAAATTAGTTTGTTTCAAAAATTATTATTACCTTTGCCCCGAATTTCATTAATGATAGATAGTATATACGAAAAAAATAACAATTGAGAACATAAAGTAAACAATTTAATATTAATAAGTCTAATTTTAATTTTTAAAAGAGATGAAAAGAAAATTAACTAGTATTTTGCTTATGTCTGCCCTTCTCGTGGGTGGCGCAAGCACATTCGTTTCTTGTAAGGACTTCGATGGCGACTCAGTAGCTGAGAACAACGCCAAGTTAGCAGGTCTCGACGCACTGCTTCAAGAGAAGATACAGGAACTTAACGCCCTTAAGACTAAGGTAGATGGCCAGGGTGAGAAGATTGACGATCTCCTTAGCCGTGTTGCTACCGCTGAGGACAAGCTCAATTCAATCATTTGGATTGTTGACTATGAGTCTGAACTTAGGGCTTGGGCACTCGCTCAGAAGGATGATCAGCTCCTCGACTATCTCTATGGTCTGAAGTCTGTATGTCCTGACTATGAGGATCTCGTAACAAAGCAGTATCTTGCACAGTATTGCTCTGCTGACACCGAGGAGTTCGTTGACGCTATCGAGGATTGCATCAACAAGAAGATTGCTGAGTACTGCAAGCTCGAGGGTCTTCAGTCTATCGAGGACTTCATGAACCTCGTTAACCAGATTCCTACATTTGTTCAGACTGCAAAACAGAAGCTCGCTGAGCTCGAGGGCCAGGACAAGCTTCTCAATGCAAGAATTGACAAGCTCGTAACAAGCGTTAACGTGGATATGGTTTCTAATCCTATCTATGGAACATTCAACACTCCGTTCGGTATTAAGAGCTATGTTCTCACTGGTTTCGTAGGTGGTCAGATTGAGAAAGCTGATTTCAACGGTGTAAAGGTTGGCGGTCTCGCTGCTTCTCTTGATGCTGGAAATGTTTATCTTACAGTTAACCCTGCTGAGGTTGACGCTGAGGGATGGAGCTTGGATCTCGTTGGTCGTGATGGCAAGCCCGCTCCTGGTTTCGGTAACCTCGTACTCGTAGCTGACAATACTCCTGTTACAACTATTAGCACTCGTGCTTCTAACGGTCTCGGTGGCTATGTTGCTGCTGCAAAGTTGGATGATGCTGCCGCTGCTAAGGTTGTCATTGACAAGGAAGGCCTGAAGGATGTTGCTAAGAACGTTCTTGGCAAGCTTCGTGGTCAAGAGGCTCTTGATATCACCAACGCTGTTTACACTATCTACAACCAGTTTAACAATATCATTCCGCAGTACTATGCAATCAAGTGCCAGGTTAAGGATGATAAGTCTAATGGTGAAACCAAGACTAAGACTTATGTTTCTGACTACGACATCGCTGCTGTAACTGTTAAGCCTCTCGCTTATACAACTAACATTGGTGTAGTTGGTGAGAAGGTTAACATTCCTTCTATCCCAGCTTTCGAGGATCTGCTCGGTATTGAGATTAAGAACATTGAGTTCGATGACATCAAAGTAAATAAGATTACAGGTATGCAGTTTGCTGCAAAAGTTCCTAGTGCTAATATGTATGCAGGTGTTATGCCTACTTCTAATGGTATTTATGATGATAACACAGCTAAGAAATTATATGTCTATGTAGATGGTGAAATATTGACTTTTGAATATTCAAAGCGTGATAATACTACTACTACAGATACTTACCTCTATACAATGGAAGGTGATGTAGATGATGTTATCCGCGACATCAACAGTCAGCTTTCAAAGGTTGAATCTAATGTTAACACAACCCTCAACAGCGTTAAGGGTGCTCTTGACAAGGCTGGCAAGTACTACAACAAGGTTGCTCCTAAGCTGAACAAGGTTATCTCTAAGGTTAACTACGTCCTCGACAATGCTAACCAGCTCCTCCAGCCTATAATGCTCGGTGTCGCTGATGGTGACGCATTCCGTCTGAGCGAGGTAGAAGCTGCTCCTACAGTAGTTAAGGCTAACGGTGAAAATGCAATTGTCCTTGCTCCTACTTCTTACACACTCGAGCTCCTCGCTCCTGCTTATAAGAAGAGCATCAAGGTTAATGGTACAGAGCTCAACAATGCAACTCTTGACGGTGCTACCAAGACTGTAGTTGCTACTCTCAAGGCTGGTAAGAACACTATCGAGTACTCTACAATGGACTTCTACGGAAATGTAGTTACTAAGAAGTACTACGTTGAAGTACGATAATTGACACATAAAAAGAATTTTTAATACTGAATACATATTATGAAAATTAAGAATATTCTTCTGTCAGGTGTAATGGCAATGGGTTGTCTCGTTGCCAATGCACAGGACGCACCTAAGACCGAATACGTATTCAATCCTCATTGGTACGTACAGGGTCAGATTGGTGCCCAGTACACCTTGGGTGAGGTGAAGTTTGGAGATCTTATTTCTCCGAACATCCAGCTCGGTGTTGGTCGTCAGTTCTCTCCGATTTGGGGTGCCCGCTTCTCTGTTAATTCTTGGCAGAGTAAGGGTGGTATCAACGAGTACAGTTGGGCTGATGGTGCAAAGGTAGGTAAAGAGAAGTACAACTGGAAGTATATCGCTCCTATGGTTGACGGAACTCTTAACCTCTCTAACGCTCTCTGTGGTTATAATCCTACTCGTACCGTAAGTGTTGGTCTCTTAGCTGGTATCGGTCTGAACGTAGGTTTCAGCAACGACGATGCTGTTGCTCTCGCAGCAACTGCAGATAAACACAATCATGGTTCTGAGAACCTTAAATACGCTTGGGACGGAACTAAGGTCCGCTTCGTAGGCCGCGTAGGTGCTAACGTTGACTTCCGCATTGACGATGCTTGGTCAATCGGTATTGAGGCTAATGCCAACGTACTTAGCGATAACTACAACTCAAAGAAAGCTGGCAACGGTGACTGGTACTTCAACGCTCTCGTTGGTGTACGCTATAACATCGGCAAGACCTACTCTACACGCACTATCACTCCTCCCGCTCCAGTGGAGAAGATCGTAGAGCGCATCGTAGAGAAGATTGTTGAGGTTCCCGCTAAGACTGAAGAGCGCGTTAAGGGTGGTAAGCTCCGTCGCGAGGTATTCTTCACCATCGGTAAGAACAAGATCAGCCAGGATGGCTTCAACAAGATTCAGGAAGTTGTTGACTTCATGAAGAAGTATCCTGAGGCAACAGTTACTGTAACAGGTTATGCTGACCGTGGTACAGGTTCTGCTAAGTTCAACGACCGTATCGCCGCTCGTCGTGCTGACGTTGTTGAGACAGAGCTCGTTAAACGTGGTATCGCTCGCGACCGCATCGTGAAGTCTTCTAAGGGTTCACGCGTACAGCCGTTCAACGACAACGACATGAACCGCGTTACTATCTGTATCGCAGAGGATTAATCTAATCACGAAGCAATATTTTAAATCATAATAAGTCGGTCTTCTTCCTTTGTAATATTACTTAGGTTGAGACCGACTTTTTCTTTGTAACATTATTAGAACCATGAAGAAATATCTATTAGCAAGTGCTGCCTCGCTTCTCATGTCAACAGCTGCTTTTGCCCAGTTGGGTGAAAATGGCTATTATCGTGTGCAGAATAATGCTACAAGTAGATACGTTGGTATCATACATGATAGAAGTGAGACCGAGGTGGTAACAACCCAAGCTGACTTGAATGCCTTGCGTGCATACAAGAATTGGGATTGGGTGGAGTCAGATCCGGCTACGATTATTTTTATCGAAAAGAAGAGTTCAGGAACAACAAACGGTAAAACTTATTATAATTGCAATCTCCACGGACAGGGTACTAACACTTATTCAATTATCAACTACGATATAAAGATAATGGATATTGGTGGTAAGTACAGATGTTATGTTGTTTATAACGGAACACAATATCTGACGGAATTGACAGAATCAAGTAGTGCAGTAGTAAACAAACTTAATATTAATAACAGTAGTACATGGGATTGGAATATCCTTCCTGTAAGTTCATCAGGTAGCAACTACTTCGGAGTTAAACCTACAGTTACTGCTGACGGTAAATATTATGCGACAATGTATGCACACTGGGGATTCACTCCTGTATCTGCTTCTACCAAGGCATATTATGTGGAGAAGGTGGAGAATGGTTATGCTGTTATCCGACAGATATCAGGTGCTGTTCCTGCTGCAACTCCAGTAATCTTTGAGTGTGCAGGAGCTACTGCTGCAGATAATAAGCTTGACATAGCTATTAATAGCGCAACATTGCCAAGTGCCAACAATCTTAGTGGTGTGTATTTCTGCATTGACAATGGACAGAGTTTTCATAGGGACTATGTGGCATACGACCCTGCAACAATGCGCGTTCTTGGTGTCTGCAGTGATGGAAGACCCGGTTTTATTAAGAAGGCTGCAAGTGACTTTAAAGTGCCTGATGATTTTTGGACCTTTATGGCAGAGGGTGCTATACCGGCAAATACTGCTTATCTTAAAGTGCCATCTGACACTCCTGATGAACTGCCCCTCATCACTGCCGAGGAATATGCCGCTGGCATTAACGGCGTGACTATCGACGGAAATGTTGCTTCCAACATAACTACATTAAGTGGAACTACCGTTCGCAAGAATGCTACATCAACTGCTGGTCTTCGTCCTGGTGTATATATCTGGAATAAAAAGAAGATTGTAGTGAAATAACGATAAAGGCTATCTTCATTGAACGAAGATAGCCTTTATTATGTCTTAACGACTGAGAATCTTTCGTGACGACTTCCCTTGGCGTGAGATAATTACCTCAGGGTGTTGTGACGTATTAATGCGAACACCCTTGAGATTGTAATAATCGGCTGGCGTATCATCTGAGAGAACCTGATTGATACCAGTGTCTGTATCCACAATAGCCTCAATGGCAAGGCTCTTGCATGAGGGCATAAGGAATGAGTAGGAGGAATCTTCGACAGTCTCGGTAGATTCCTTCGAATTATTGTCTGTGGTGGTAACCTTCCATCCCTTGACGATATATCCCTCACGCAGCGATTTGCCAGAGATAGTGATGCGGCGATCCTTGAAGAATTTGCCGTCAAAGAGTGCCTCGCTCAACGTTATTCCATTGATGTCTATCTCCATCTCGCTGCGTTCTGTCTCTGTGGCAGCCTTGTTGACGCTGAGTGGTATCGGAGTGCCCAATTTATAATATTCAGCCAAGTATTTATAGAAATATCCGGCACGGATAGCAATCCAATTGCGGGCTTTACGAAGTTCTTCATCATATTTGGGCCACCATTCGTTGATTAGCTTGCGATGATGGGGATATTCATACTTTATAGCATCGTAGATAGGGTCGAGGATAGCACGGGTGCCGCGCTCATTGAGCCAGTCGCCCATATACACTGCTGCACGGTCGATAAACTCGCGCTGGAAGTCGGCATCTTCCATCAATCGTCGGAAAAGACGAGTGTGCTCGTATTGGTTGCCCCAATTGGTTCCTGGATCATAGTTGGGGTCGTATATCCACTTGATGGTATTATAGTTTGCGTTTACATCATAAAGTCCCAATCCAAAGTCGGTGTCCTTCATAATCCAGCGCCAGCGTCCTCCCTCAGCGATAGGACGCCACATCACGATATTGTTTCCGGGGAAGTCGCGGTTGTTGTAGAAGAGGTTGACAAGCATGATATTAAGAAATTCCATGGTGTCCATCCATTTCTCATATTCGGCGAGAGTATGTCCATGCTCTGCATAGAAGTCCTTAAAGGCATTATAGTTATCCCATGTACCTTCCTTCAGTTCCCACCAGTTTTCAAACATGTCGATGTCCTCCAGACCGTCGTAATTGGTATATATATTATCCTCATTGCTGCGCTCACGGATATTCAGCATGCCCATGTATTCGCCGTTGAAATATACGATGGCGGGGCGGTAAGCCTGATAGTCGATGTCGCAATGGCGTGCGGTATTGAGTTGGATGACAGCATCTCGCATAAAAAGATAGTCGAAGTCATTGCCGGCATTGCGGAGTGCCAACGACTTGAAATCGGTTATGCCGGGACGGTCTTCTGGGAAGAATTCATAGTTGAGACGTTTCTCGCCAAATCGCTTGTTGGCATATACGGCAAGTGATTTGCGTGCCGAACTGCGTGTGGCTCCACCCATGATACGTGCTTCGCACAGTTGGTTTATCTGACTCTCCTTTTCTGGTTCGAAGAAAAACTCTATGTTCATGGGGCGACGCCAGTCAAACTCATAGTTTTTCTTGCCCGATTGGTAGTTGCCATCCACATAAATACCGATTTTAGAGTCGTAGAGATAATTCTTGTCTGTGGAAATGGAGATGACGGGTAGGGTGATGTCACGGGGGAAGAAGATGTAAGACTGAGCAGTGGCTCGTGGCGAAAGCATACCGTCGAGGAAGAGTTTTGCCTTGACGATAGTGGTTTTGGATATTGAGATGGGGCTATTGTAGAGATAGCTGGTGCGTGTGGGTTCCGACCCGTCGGTGGTGTATCTTATCTCAGCTCCTTCTGAGCCCTCGGGTAGTGATAGTTCGAGGGTAAATGGTTGTCCGTCTTTCATAACCTTACCCTTTACGCAGAACACGGGAGAACCGAGGATATCCTTGCAGGTCTTACCGCAGTTGGCTGCAGCAGGAGTGGCCTCTGACATATATCCCCAAGAGTCGCTGCCGTCGTTGGTGCGTCCGTAAGCAATATTCGGAGCGGGTTGTTTCTTCAGTCCTTCCACCTTGTCGATAAGTGTGCCGTTGTTGTAGAGATATACAGCGCAGCCCTTGCCCGATTCCAGTCGGAAGGGTGTGTGAAGGCCTGTCTCCTCCTTGTCGCAATAGACAATGACGTAGGAACCCGGTTGGATGGTTTTGTCGGGCAGTGCCCAGGCTTTTTTCGGGTCATCCTCGTCGGAGATGGAATAGGCATTGAGATTTACGGCTGTTGCACCGCTGTTGTAGAGCTCTACCCATGAGTCGGGGAATTCATTGATGTCATCCATGATGCAGTCGATGTTTGATTGCATAAGCTCGTTGATGATGAGCTGGGCATGAGCAGTTGATACTGGGCTTGCAATAGATGTTGCAAGCACGAGGGATGTTAGGAGTTTTCTCTTTTTTGTTGTCATGATTTAGGTGATTTAATATTTTGGGTTATTGGGGTTATTGGGGTTGATGTAGGGGGTGTAGGGGGTGTAGGGGATTTAGGGGGGGGTAGGTGTTGTAGGGGGATGTAGGTTTAGGGACGACAGAGCTCTTTGCAGATTTGATCTTGTAGGGCGCGGGCGGGACTATCTTTTAGAGAGCCATTGTTGATGATGGCAAAGCAGAGGGTATGGTTGTTGGGAGTGGAACAGTAGCCGGCAAGAGATTGAACACCTGATAGGGTGCCGGTCTTTGCCCTCACGTTGTCGGCAGTGAAGGCATTGCGCATTCTGCGCTTGAGAGTGCCGTCGGAACCGGCGATGGGCAGTGAGGGATAGAGATGCAGATATACATTGCTGTTGCGATAGGCATACTTGAGCATTTCCACCTCTAATTCGGCAGTTGCATAATTATATAATGATAGTCCACTGCCGTCGGCAAAGACATAGTCTGATGGGTTAAGACCAAGTTTGCGCACAAGGCGCTTGATGAGGTTGCGTGCATTCTGGGCAGTGCAAGGTCGATTGCCCGAGGAAGCCGCAAGCTGATAGAAAAGCGACTCGGCATATAGATTGTCGCTGTCCTTCATCATTCGCATGAGAATCTGGTCGATGGAATGAGTGCGGTCAATGAGTTCGTAGGCATCCGAGGGAGTGTCCCCCTCAATGACATTACCCTGGATGACTATTCCGGCGTCAACCAGTTCGCTGATAAATCTTTCCATAAAATTGTCATTGCGCGAGATAAGCAGAGGAGAGAGCACAGGATTGTCGTCATCCCAACACCATCCCCATCCCAGTCGGTCGTTATTCTTCATCATCTTGTCGGCAACAAGGCAACCCCTTATAGTGTCAACACCGAGTGAGCGAATACCTTCGACAAAGGCTTTCAAGTCATCGGAATTGAAGCGCGGGTCGAAGCCCCCCACGCAATAGACATCGCCAGTGAGCACATTGTCGGTGATGCTGCCTGTATAGCGCAGGGAAGTGCGGAATTGATAGGAGCCGCCGAGGCGGTCGATGGCAGTGATGGCAGTGATGAGCTTCATGGTGGAGGCAGGACGGAGTGTCTTGCGCTCGTTATAGCGGAAGATGGTGCTGTCGGCAGTGAGGTCATATACCATCACACCGATATTTGATGTGGAGAGGAGGGGAGAGGAGAAGATGATATTCTCGAGTCTTGCCTTCACATTGTAGGGCCAGGGGAGGGAATCAGAGGGCAGGCTGACAAAATCAGCCTGGACGGTGGCTTGGGATACGGAATCAGCCTGGACGGTGGCATCCATACCATCGTCGAGCGACTGCGCTTGCAGAGTAAAATTGGCAATAAATGCCAGAAAAATAGTGATAATTGTCTTCATCGGGTGCAAAATTACTCAAAAATCGAGGAAAATACAAAAAATTACGCAACTCTTTTCCTTTATATCAATAAAAATACTTAAATTTGCAGCGAAATAAAGAAAGAACACATGGTTTATAAGTATGACTTTCTGATTATCGGCGCAGGAGTCGCCGGTATGAGTTACGCCCTTAAGGTAGCAAGAGCGCACAAAGGTAAGGTGTGCATGATATGCAAGACTTCCCTCGACGAAGCCAACACGTCATTCGCACAAGGTGGAGTGGCTTCGGTGACAAACCTGGAGCTCGACAATTTCGACAAGCACATCGAGGACACGATGATAGCCGGCGACTATATCAGCGACCCCAAAGCAGTGGAGTTGGTGGTGAAGAATGCGCCAAGGCAAATACGTGAACTGGTGGAGTGGGGTGTGAACTTCGACAGGAAGGAGAACGGTGAGTTCGACCTCCATCGCGAAGGCGGTCACTCGGAGTTTCGTATCCTGCATCACAAGGATGATACAGGAGCCGAGATACAACGCGGATTGATGGAGGCAGTGCGCAACTGTCCCGACATCACCATCAAGGAGAACCATTTCGCCGTGGAGATTATCACCCAGCACCATTTGGGAGCGAGGGTGACACGCCGCACTCCCTACATCAACTGCTATGGAGCATACGTGCTGAATCCTGAGACAGAGAAGGTGGATACCTATCTGAGTAAGGTGACGGTGATGTGTACAGGCGGTTGCGGTGCAGTATATCAGACAACCACCAACCCCGTGATAGCCACAGGTGACGGTGAGGCAATGGTGTATAGGGCAAAGGGAACAGTGGCAGACATGGAGTTTGTGCAGTTCCATCCCACTGCATTGTATCACCCAGGCGAGACACATCCCGCCTTTCTCATCACCGAGGCCATGCGTGGATATGGCGGTATATTGAAACTGCCCAACGGCGAGACCTTTATGGAGAAATACGACGAGCGCCTGTCGCTTGCACCCCGCGACATTGTGGCAAGGGCAATCGACAAGGAGATGAAGATACACGGACTCGACCACGTGTGCCTCGATGTCACTCATAAAGACCCCGAGGAGACTCGCAAGCACTTCCCCAACATATACCAGAAATGCAAGTCGATGGGTATAGACATCACTACCGATTATATCCCCGTAAAGCCAGCAGCCCACTATATGTGTGGCGGAATAAAGGTGGATCTCAATGGATTGTCGAGCATAGACAGGCTCTATGCCTTGGGAGAATGTTCGTGCACGGGTTTGCATGGCGGCAACCGATTGGCAAGCAACTCGCTCATCGAGGCAGTGGTATATGCCGACGCGGCAGCCAAGCACTCATTGGATCATGTGGATTTGTATGACTTCAACGAGAAGGTGCCCGAGTGGAACGACGAGGGTACAATGACCAACGAGGAGAAAGTGCTCATCACACAGAGTGTGAAGGAGGTGGGTGAGATAATGTCGAACTACGTGGGAATAGTGCGTAGCGACCTGAGACTGAAGCGCGCCTGGGACCGACTCGATATGCTGTATGAGGAGACTGAAAACCTGTTTAAGAGAGTGAAGGCAAGCAGGGATATCTGCGAGCTCAGAAACATGATAAACGTGGGTTATCTGATTACTCGTTGGGCTATCGAGAGAAAAGAGTGTAGAGGACTGCATTATACTATTGATTATCCTGTGCATGCTTATGATAAATGATAAATGAGGAATGAGGAATTAGGAATTAGGGATTAGGGATTAGGAATGAGATATTCTATTGAGAAGATAACTACGCTCATTGGGGCGCGAAGGATTGGTGAGGCAGAGGCTAATGTTAGCTGGCTGCTGACGGATAGCAGGTCACTATGCTTTCCAGAGGAAACCTTGTTTTTTGCATTGCGCTCAGGGCGTAATGATGGACATAACTATATACCAGAACTCTATCGACGCGGAGTGAGAAACTTCGTAGTGGAGAGAGGACGGTTTAGACTTGCGGCTGACACTCAATTCGAAAGGGCTAATTTCCTTGAGGTGGTGAGCCCTTTGGAAGCACTACAGAGATTGGCGGAGAGACATAGGGATGAATTCGATGTGCCTATCGTGGGTATTACCGGAAGTAACGGTAAGACGATGGTGAAGGAATGGCTCTATCAGTTGCTGTCGCCGCAGAAGGTGGTGACACGCTCCCCAAAAAGCTATAACTCGCAGATAGGCGTGCCGCTGTCGGTATGGTTGCTTGGTGAACAGACCGAGGTGGGGCTCTTTGAGGCTGGAATTAGTCAGCCTGGAGAGATGCAGGCACTGAGAGACATCATCCAACCAACGATAGGCGTGCTGACATCACTTGGTGGGGCACATCAGGAAAACTTCCGCTCGATGGACGAGAAATGCCAGGAGAAACTGTCGCTTTTCCATGATGCCAAGGTGGTGGCATATAACTCCGACGACAACGTGGTGAGCCGCTGCATGCGCAAGTCGGGCTACCGTGGTGAGAAACTGTCATGGAGCAAGGAAGACCCGCAGGCCGCCATGTTCATCAAGAAGATAGAGAGGCGCGAAAGTATTTCCACCTTATATTATATATATAAAGGCAAGGAGGGCACATATCATCTGCCCTTTATCGACGATGCCTCGGTGGAGTGCTCAATAGCCGCGGCAGTGGTGGCACTATACTTAGGAGTGACACCCGAGGAACTGGACGTGAGGATGTCGCAGTTGGAGCCAGTGGCGATGAGATTGGAGGTGAAGGAAGGACAGCATGGATGTACGATTATCAACGACTCATATAACTCGGATATCAACTCGCTCGACATTGCTCTCGACTTCATGAGCCGACGACCAGAGCAGCAAGGAAAGAGCCGCACGCTGATACTCAGTGATATATACCAGAGCGGAATGATGCCGCAGGAGCTATATCATAGGGTGATGGAACTGGCTGTGAAACGTGGGGTGGATAAGTTTATCGGTATTGGAAAGGAGATAAAGAGGACACTCGAGGCTGGAGGGCTGGCTGATGGAGGCCAGGCAGATGGAGGCCAGGCAGCGAAACTGCCTGGAACGGTGGCTGGTAATGACGGGATGAGGGCTTTTCTGTTTGAGGATGTGGAGGAGTTTCTGAGGTCGGAGGTTTATAGGGGACTGAAGAATGAGGTTGTTCTGATAAAGGGAGCAAGGGATTTCGGTTTCGACCATATCAGCGAGATGCTTGAGCAGAAGGTGCACGAGACGATCTTGGAGGTTAACCTGAATGCCGTCGTTGAGAATCTCAATCATTTCCGCTCGTATATGAAACCCGAAACCAAGATGATATGTATGGTGAAGGCAGATGCCTACGGAGCCGGTGCCATCGAGGTGTCGAAGACACTACAGGACCATCGTGTGGATTATCTTGCCGTGGCGGTGGCTGACGAGGGAGTGACACTGCGCAAGAACGGTATCACGAGCAACATCATGATAATGAATCCCGAAATGACGGCATTCAAGACGATGTTCGATTATGACCTCGAACCAGAGGTATATAGTTTCCGACTTATGGATGCACTCATCAAGGCAGCCGAGAAGGAGGGAATAACCAATTATCCCGTACACATAAAGCTTGACACCGGTATGCACCGCCTGGGATTCGACCCAGTGAAAGACATCGACGAGCTAATCATGCGACTAAAGCACCAGAACGCCATCATTCCGCGCTCGGTGTTCTCGCATTTCGTGGGCAGCGACAGTGATGACTTCGATACATTCTCCGCACATCAGTTTGAGCTATTTGATGTGGCAAGCAAGAAACTGCAGTCGTCATTCGACCATAAGATATTGCGCCATATCGATAACTCGGCAGGTATAGAGCACTTCCCCGAAAGGCAACTCGACGCATGCCGTCTCGGACTTGGTCTATACGGAGTGGATAGTCGTGACAACCATATCATCAACACCGTGAGCACACTGAAGACCACAATCCTGCAATTGCGCCATGTGCCGAAAGAGGAAACAGTGGGCTACAGCCGTAAGGGTGTGCTGACAAGAGACAGTGTGATAGCCGCCATACCGATAGGTTATGCCGACGGGCTCAACCGCCATCTTGGTAGAGGTAAGGGCTATTGCCTGGTCAACGGTCAGAAAGCCCCGTACGTGGGCAATATCTGTATGGACGTGGCATTGATAGACGTCACCGACATCCCTTGTAAAGAGGGAGATACAGTGGAAATTTTCGGTGAACACCTTCCAGTGACAGTGCTCTCGGATATTCTCGACACCATCCCCTACGAAGTACTCACTGGAGTGAGCAACAGGGTTAAGAAGGTGTATTATCAAGACTAAGTTATGATAAAATAACAATTAAAAGAATAAAAAACAAACGTTTACGGCAATTTTCTTAGGAAAGTTGCCGTAAATTCAAAAAAAAGCATTATCTTTGCAACGAATTTGTAAATAAGTAATATTAAAACAACCTATTATATTAAAAATGAACGCTATTAAAACAAAGACAATGACCAACTTCAGATGGGTCATGTGTGCGCTGTTGTTCGTGGCAACAACAGTCAATTATTTGGACCGTCAGGTGCTTTCATTGACATGGAAGGACTTTATCGCTCCCGAGTTTCATTGGACCGACGACAACTATGGTACCATCACCGCCGTGTTCTCAATCGTCTATGCCGCCTGTATGCTTTTTGCAGGAAAGTTTGTGGATTTCATGGGCACCAAGAAAGGTTATCTGTGGGCCATCGGCGTATGGTCGGCAGGTGCAGTAGCCCATGCCCTTTGCGGATGGTTGACAGTGCAGCTTGAGGGTTATGCCTCGGCAGCTGATATGGCAGCAGTGCAGACAGGAAGTGCCGCAGCTCTTCTGATAGCCACCACGAGTGTATGGCTTTTCGTGGCAGCGCGTTGTGTGCTTGCCCTTGGTGAGGCAGGTAACTTCCCCGCAGCCATCAAGGTGACCGCCGAGTATTTCCCCAAGAAAGACCGTGCCTTCGCCACATCTATCTTCAATGCCGGAGCATCGGTAGGTGCTCTTGCCGCCCCTGCAACTATTCCATTGCTTGCCCAGTACTTTAAGGATCTTGGTATCGGCGGTGGTTGGGAGATGGCTTTTGTAATCATTGGTGGACTTGGATTCATCTGGATGGGATTTTGGGTGTTCCTCTATGAGAAGCCCGAGAAGTCGAAGTATGTGAATGGAGCAGAGTTGGTATATATACATCAGGACGACGAATCGCCAGCGGTAGAGACCAAGAACGAGGAGAAGGAACCGCAGATTTCCTTCCTGCGTTGCTTCACCTTCCGTCAGACATGGTCGTTTATCACAGGTAAGTTCTTCACCGATGGTGTATGGTGGTTCTATCTGTTCTGGGCACCAGCATATTTCTCCGACCAGTATGGCTATAAGTCAAGTTCGTCAGAGGCTATTATGCTTATCTTCACATTGTATGCCATCGTCACCGTGCTCTCAATATATGGCGGTTATCTGCCCAAGCTCTTTGTCGAGAAGAAGGGAATGAATCCATATAACGGTCGAATGTTGTCGATGCTCATCTTCGCATTCTTCCCGCTGCTTGCCCTCTTTGCGCAGCCATTGGGAGCCTACTCGGCATGGTGGCCCGCCATCATCATCGGTTTGGCAGGAGCAGGACACCAGGCATGGTCTGCCAACCTGTTCTCAACCATTGGCGACATGTTCCCCAAGTCAACCATCGCTACCATCACCGGTATTGGCGGTATGGCAGGCGGTATCGGTTCGTTCCTCATCAACAAGGGAGCCGGTGCGCTCTTCACCTACAGTGAGGCTCAGGGTGCAGCTTTCTCGTTCCTCGGTTTTGATGGAAAGGAAGCTGGATATATGATTATCTTCTGTATCTGTGCTGTGGCATACCTCGTAGGATGGGTGATTATGAAGGCACTTGTACCGAAGTATAAGCCGGTTGTAGCGTAAAGAAAACCTACAAAAATAAAGAAATCCGTGAAAGCAGTGATATTAGCTAAGATAGTATCACTGACTTTCGCGGATTTTTCGTACCTTTGCCACCGAAAATTTAAACCTAAATCAAAAATATGAAATGAAAAGAAAGATTACGCTATTCATTAGTTCTTGCCTCATGGCTATAGGAGCTATGGCAGAGAACGTGTGCATCTCGACATCGACATCGTCACTCGTTGTGGATGCAACAAAGGGAAAGGAACTGAAATTCGTGTATTACGGAGCAAAGCTCACTGCAGCCGACTTGAAGACGATGGGCGAGTTTGACATCAACGGAGGTGGATATACCAACTTCGCTGCTTATCCGACATACGGATTCAACTGCGACAAGGAGTATGCCCTGTCGGTGGTGCATGCCAATGGCGACATGGCCCTGCAATTACAATTAGAGTCGAGCGAGACACGTGCCGACGGAACAACCGTGTTCAAGATGAAGGACAAGGTGCAGCCGCTGTATGTCAACGTATTCTATCGCGTGCGTCCCGCATCAGAGATTATCGAGACATGGACTGAGATAACCAATCAGGAGAAGAAGGCAGTCAGACTGACACGCTTTGACTCAGGCTGTCTGTTGATACGCCGTGGCAACGTATGGGTGTCACATCTCTATGGCTCATGGGCTAATGAGGGAATGTTGTGCGAGGAGCCGCTCAATGCCGGAATGTTGGTGATAGAGAATAAAGACGGTGTGCGCAACTCGCATACATCCCATGGAGAGATAATGATTTCTCTCGACGGAAAGCCACGCGAGAATAGCGGTGACGTGATAGGTGCAGCCATCTGCTATACTGGAAACTATAAGTTGCGCCTCAATACCCATGACGACGAGTTCCATCAGCTCTTCGCAGGTATCAACGAGGAAGCATCGGAATACCAGCTTGCCAAGGGCGAAACGTTCACAACTCCAGTGCTTGCCCTTACCTTCAGCCGTGAGGGACTGAGTGGTGCATCGCGCAATTTCCATAAGTGGGGGCGCAAGTATATGCTTGCACATGGTGACAAGGTTAGAGACATCCTTCTGAATAGCTGGGAAGGTGTTTATTTCGACATAAACGAAGAAGGCATGGATCAGATGATGTCCGACATATCATCCATGGGCGGCGAACTATTTGTGATGGACGACGGATGGTTTGGCGACAAGTATCCGCGCAAGACCGACAACTCGTCGCTCGGCGACTGGGTTGTGGATAAGAACAAATTACCCAATGGTGTGCCAGGACTTGTGGCAAATGCCAAGAAGCACGGAGTGAAATTCGGTATATGGATAGAGCCCGAGATGACCAACAGCGTGAGTGAACTATACGAGAAGCACCCCGACTGGGTTGTGAAAGCCCCTGGACGCGACCTGCAGATGGGACGTGGCGGCACGCAGTTGGTGCTCGATATGGGCAATCCCAAGGTGCAGGACTTCGTGGTGTCGGTGGTTGATAATCTCATGAAGGAAAATCCCGACCTTTATTATATCAAGTGGGATGCCAATATGAACATAAGTAATCATGGTTCGCAATACTTGACAATGGACAAGCAGAGCCACTTGCTGATAGAGTATCATAGAGGCTTTGAGAAAGTATGCAAGCGTATCCGCGAGAAATATCCCGACCTCGTAATCCAGGATTGTGCTTCGGGTGGCGGTAGGGCCAACTGGGGCTATATGCCATACTTTGATGAATTCTGGGTGAGCGACAACACCGATGCGCTGCAGAGAGTGTATATGCAGTGGGGCACCAGCTATTTCTTCCCCGCCCAGGTGATGGCATCACATATCAGTGCCGCACCTAATCATCAGACACAGAGAGTGATACCTTTGAAATATCGCATCGACGTGGCAATGAGCGGTCGCCTCGGTATGGAGATACAGCCCAAGAACATGACCGACGAGGAGAAGGCATTGTGCAAGAATGCCATAGCCGAATACAAGACGATACGCCCGATAGTGCAGATGGGCAATATCTATCGTCTCGTGTCACCCTACGACAAGCAGGGAGTGGCATCGCTGATGTATGTTGACGATGCCAAGCAGAAGGCAGTGTTCTATTGGTGGAAGACCGAGACATTCGTCAACCAGCACCTGCCGCGAGTGAAGATGGCAGGCCTGGATGCCAACAAGACCTACCGCATACATGAGCTCAACCGCATCGACAATAAGCCGCTTGCCTTCGAGGGCAAGACATTCAGTGGTGCCTATCTGATGGCAAATGGCTTGGAGATACCTTACACCCATAATGTCGATCATCATAAGAAGACGGCATGGGCAAGTAGGGTCTTGGTGATAGAGGAAGACTAATATACCGCGTCGAGTTGCTTCTTCATTAGTTGCAACTCGTCGCGTATTTCTATAAGCTTGCTTAGCACCTCGGCAGTCTTGTCTGCTCCGGTGCGATTGCTGTGCAGTATTTTTCTTGCGGCAGCAATCTTGAAACCACGCACCTTGACAAGGTTGTATATCAGTTGCACCTGCTCAATATCCTTGTCGGTATATTGCCTGATGTTACCCGTTCCGCGGGTCTTCGGTTTGAGATGTGGAAACTCCTGTTCCCAATATCTCAATGTACTCTCATTAACGCCAAATTTTTCGGCAACTTCAGTTATAGAGTAGTATAACTTGAGGTTTTTGTCTGTTTTTAATGCCATATTTCACTTTTTTTTTCAATCATTTCCAAAAACATTTGCAAATATACACAAAATAAACTATCTTTGCAACAATTTTCGAAGAAAAGTAGAAATAAAACATAAAAAAACATGATGACAGCTAATGAAATCCGCGATTCGTTCAAGAATTATTTCGAATCGAAAGGACATGCAATCGTACCGTCGGCTCCTATGGTAATCAAGGACGACCCTACGTTGATGTTCACTAATGCTGGTATGAACCAGTGGAAAGACATTATCCTCGGTACACGCGATCCGGAACCCCGCCGCCGTGCCGACTCTCAGAAGTGCCTACGCGTTAGCGGCAAGCACAACGACCTCGAAGAGGTAGGGCATGACACATACCATCACACAATGTTCGAGATGCTCGGCAACTGGAGCTTTGGTGACTACTTCAAGGAAGGAGCCATCGACATGGCATGGGAATATCTTGTGGATGTGTTGAAGCTCGACCCCAAAGACCTCTATGTTACAGTGTTCGAGGGTTCGGAGGAAGAAAACCTCGTGCGCGATGATGAGGCAGCAGGCTATTGGGCAAAGCATGTGCCTGCCGACCATATCATCAACGGCAACAAGCACGACAATTTCTGGGAGATGGGCGACACAGGTCCTTGCGGTCCGTGCTCCGAGATTCACCTCGACTCCCGCACTCCAGAAGAGAAGGCCAAGGTGCCTGGACGCGAGCTCGTCAACAAGGACGACCCCCAGGTGATAGAGATATGGAATATCGTGTTCATGCAGTTCAACCGCAAGGCTGATGGTTCGCTCGAACCTCTGTCGATGAACGTTATCGATACCGGTATGGGATTTGAGCGTCTTGTTCGTGCTTTGCAGGGCAAACATTCCAACTATGACACTGATATCTTCCAGCCAATCATCAAGGAGATATCACGCCTGTCGGGTAAGGAATACGGCAAGACCGAGGAGGTGGATGTAGCTATGCGCGTTATCGCCGACCACCTGCGTGCCGTATCGTTCTCAATTGCCGACGGACAGTTGCCAAGCAATGCCAAGGCAGGATATGTCATCCGCCGAATCCTTCGTCGTGCCGTGCGCTATGCATATACATTCCTCAATCAGAAAGAGGCATTCATGTATAAGCTCCTGCCTGTATTCATCGGAGAGATGGGCGGTGCCTATCCCGAACTCGTGGCTCAGAGAGAACTCATCGGTAGGGTGATGAAGGAAGAGGAAGACTCATTCCTCCGCACCCTCGACAAGGGTATCAACCTGCTCAATGGAGCTATGGACGAACTGAAAGCACATGGACAGACCGTGCTCGACGGAGCACAAGCTTTCCGTATGTTCGATACTTATGGATTCCCTCTCGACCTCACCGAACTTATCTGCCGTGAGAATGGATATACCGTTGACGAGGACGGATTTAATGTAGAGATGGAGAAGCAGAAGGCTCGCGCCCGCAATGCAGCTGCCGTTGAGAACGGTGACTGGGAGGTGTTGAGAGAAGGCGAACAGCAATTCCAGGGATATGACTATACTGAATATGAGTGTCATATCCTTAGATATAGAAAGGTGACACAGAAAAAGCAGAGCTTCTATGAACTTGTACTCGACAATACACCATTCTACGGTGAGATGGGAGGACAGGTGGGAGACTGCGGTGTCCTTGTAAGCGAGAACGAGACTGTCGAGATTATCGACACCAAGCGCGAGAACAACCAGAGCATACATATCGTTAAGCAGTTGCCAAAAGACCCGACAGCCGACTTTATGGCATGTGTCGATGTTGACAAGCGCAATGCCTGTGCCGCCAACCATACAGCCACTCACTTGCTCGACTATGCCCTCAAGCAGGTGCTTGGCGACCATGTAGAGCAGAAGGGTTCGTATGTAAGTCCCGACACTCTGCGCTTCGACTTCTCGCATTTCCAGAAGGTGACCGACGAGGAACTGCGTCAGGTGGAGCGTATGGTCAACTCGATGATACGTGAGGACTTGCCTCTCGACGAGCATCGCGACACCCCGATAGAGGAAGCCAAGAAACTTGGAGCCATCGCCCTCTTTGGTGAGAAGTATGGCGACAAGGTGCGCGTAGTGCGCTTCGGTCCTTCATGTGAGTTCTGTGGTGGTATTCATGCAGCCTCAACAGGTCGTATCGGTATGTTCAAGATTATCTCCGAGAGCAGTGTAGCTGCCGGTATTCGCCGTATCGAGGCAAAGACAGGTATCGAGTGTGAGGAGATGATGTATGCTCTTGAAGACAGTATAAAGGCAATCCGCTCTCTCTTCAACAATGCCAAGGATTTGCGTGGTGTTATTGAGAAGTATATCGAGGAACACGACTCTATGAAGAAGAGCATCGAGTCATTCCAGGCACAGGCTGTGGAGCGTGCCAAGGACGCATTGGTAGAGAAGGCACGCCTGGTGAACGGCGTAACAGTAGCTTCTGCCGTTCTTCCTATGTCTGCCCAATCGGCCAAGGATCTTGCCTTCAAGGTGCGCGAAGCTATCGGCGAGAATCTCCTCTGTGTCATTGGTAGTGTCGATCAGGGCAAACCGATGCTTACAGTGATGATGAGTGAGGATGTGGTGAAAGACCATAATCTTAATGCCGGTCAGCTTGTACGCGAGGCAGCCAAACTGATACAGGGAGGCGGTGGCGGTCAGCCCCACTTTGCTACAGCCGGCGGTAAGAACCCCGACGGACTCAGTGCCGCTGTTGATGCTATCATAGCAAAGCTGTAATATCGGCAATACCGCTTATTATATAGCACAAAAAAAGAAGATACCTGCGATGCCCATCGCAGGTATCTTCATTTGCATTTTCAGGTATCTGCGATGACCATTGCAGATACCTACGTTTGGGAGTTATTATATAACCTTTTTGCCCTTTCTGATTATGACGCCCTTGTTGTTCTTTCCTACAAGCTGACCTCTGAGATTGAATGATTTGGCATTCTGGTCTATGTCGATGGATATAGGAACGATACCTGTTGGGGCAGCGACATTGAGAGTAATTCTCATGCCAACCTGCTTGACAAATTTCATACTAATGCTGCCCGATACTGAATTTTCAAATTCTATGTTATACGAAACAGCCTTTCCACCTATCCTTGATGGAAATACATAGTCAGTTGCACCGAATGTCTTTCCATTCAGTTCAGCCAGATAACCGTCTGCATTATCATCATTGGCAAAGCCTTGGAAGTCGATGCTGCTGATGCTGATACCCTCGGGCAGATGGATTGTGTAAGTGACGTTGTTGGAGTACTTGATACTTTTGATTCCACAACTGCTACTAGTAGCATAATCCTTTGCCGTTGACATCGTCATACTGCAACCATTGCTGAATGTCCAGTCGCCATTTGCCGTTTCTGGAACAATTTCCAATGATGTTATAGCAGTTTTCTCACTCTCGTTGATTGCATTCTCCAGAGGAGTGCCGCCAGTATTCTGCGCTTCTGTGATGTCAGCTACGAGCGAGTTGAGATAGTTCTCGAGATTTGAATATCCGTCAGCACCGATGGTCTTGCCGTCGTTAGGGTCTGTTGCGTCGAGAGCATTTGCCAGTTCCCATTCATCAGGCATACCGTCACCGTCGGTGTCCTTAGGTGCGTCTTTTGAGTTGAGGGTAGGCCATGCACTCCATGAGTCATCAGCATCAGCTGGTTTGTTGTCATCCTGGGAGTTGACAAATCCCTTGCTCAATCCTTCGCCTGTATATGTAGCGGTGCCGTTTCTTGTATCACTTACCATTAGGGCGTCAAAACTATCCCTGTTGAGACATGCGCCTGCAAAGTCGAGCACCCTCTCGTAAGCATCTTCTGCAGAGTGGGTTGTTGTGAGCAGGAAACCTATCGGTTCTGTCAGTTTTATACTGTCCTTGGTCTCGGCAGTAAAAGTGCCGTCGCAAGAATTGGCATCCACTTGATTAATAATTCCATAAGTCCAGTTGTCGTTATTAACATCTGAATATTTGGAATTATAATTACCAGCTACATAGTATTTGCCCCATAGATGTAGGGCAGGAGCATAATCAGGATATGTCTCTACGTAAGAGTTTGTGCGAATACCGATACTGGCAATACGATACCCCTTCTTGTCGGTAGGAGTTCCTGGTCCTGGTTTGTAGTAGTTGTTGACGATATTTACGTTCATGCCCTCGCCACCATAACATCCATTGCCTCCGAAGTTATAGATGACATTATTGCGCATGTCCATACGTTCGTCGAGTTGAGTAGTTGGACGTGGACCAAGACGTGGAGTGCGGCTGCCGTGATGAGCAATCAGGTTGTGATGGAACGAAGCACCGCTACCGCCCCAGTTGCCGCCATATCCATGAGCACCTTTGGAATGTCCCGAATTTACTAGGCTTTGTGCCACAAGGCACCATTGTACTGTGGTGTTCTTATTTCCGAGAACAGATAGACATTCGTCAATAGACCAACTCACAGAACAATGGTCAATCATCCAGTCCTGTTGGTCGAATCCTCCGAAGGCATCCCATCCGTCAGCTCCATTAATCAAGACGTTATTGTTTCCGAGTCGGAATCTCATGTATCTAACAATCACATTGTTGGCCTTTATAGCCACAGGATAGTCTGCCACGCATATACCGTCGCCAGGTGCAGTCTGTCCGGCAATAGTGACATTTCCGATAGAGATGTTTAGTGCAGACTGTAGGTGTATTGTACCCGACACATCGAATACGATTGTCTTTGCTCCAGCTTTTCCAAGCGCCCATCTGAGTGTGCCCTCTGAGCCATCATCAGCGAGAGATGTCACGTGATATACGTTACCACCTCGCCCTCCTGTCACATATCGTCCAAAGCCTTCGGCACCAGGGAAGGCAGGAGTTCTGTCCTGTGCGGCTGTGATGCTTGCGAGGCATAGTAGTATGGCAGCAAGCATTGTCCTGATTTGTTTTAATGTAGTCATAATAATTACT
This sequence comes from uncultured Prevotella sp., assembly GCA_945869265.1. Classification (GTDB taxonomy): domain Bacteria; phylum Bacteroidota; class Bacteroidia; order Bacteroidales; family Bacteroidaceae; genus Prevotella. The sequence continues at coordinate 92,993 of CAMBOI010000003.1, forward strand.
GGTTGTTTCTTGTATTTTAGTATAAAAACAATGTGGGTTAACCCCTATGAGGAAGTTAACCCACAACGATGACTGTAGCCGGATTAATACCAACGCTGATCGCCTGGCTTGGAAATCTTGAAGTCAACAGTGTTGACGATGGTGAAGTCGCTCGTCAGAGGACTCTTGAACGTGCCTGCCATGTCGGTAGAGATGGTAGTGCCGTCGAACATCGACACTGGGGACCCGTCTTCGTTAGCCGCCCACTCGAAGTCCTTGGTAAAGAACAGGTCGATGACTTGTGGGGCAGTGTTGCCGCGCCATGCCATCAGTGGTGCTAATGCCTTGGTTGTGGCACCAGAGACGCCAAAGAGGCAGTTGCTTATCTTTATTGTCTTGGCGGCTTTTTTGTTAAAGTCGATGAAGTACTTGCCCTTCTGAATGCAGTAAGCAAATGTACAGTTCTCGATGGTCACCGAAACGGGGTCAGGACCCTTTGTGGCAGCCAATCCAACCGCAAGGTTTGACAGTGTGGAGTTGGTAATCTTGACGTTGCGAATCTCTGCCGCTGCGTTATCTGCATTGGTCAGACCATAGCCGCCGATGGAGTCGAGGATGCAGTTGTCGATGATGAAGTTCTCGATGACGGCGGCTTCCTTCACACGGCATAATCCGCGCTTGTACTTTATTGAGCAGTCGTGGATGTTGACCTCTCCAAGATAGGAGTTCTTGCCTCCGAGGTTGAACAGGTAGGTTCCGCCAAAGTTAGAGCTGGTCTTTAGTTTCGACGGGTCGTCGGTGAACTCAATCTTCTGAAGTTCAATACCTCCGACAGAAGCTCCGGCTGCAACATCGAAGTTACCGGTGACAGCAAACTTGGTGTTGCCGGCAAGGGTGAGACCCGTGGTGAAGAGGAGCTTGCCCGTGGTGGAAGGAAGTGCCACGGTAGGCAGACGATAGGTCTGACCGCCCTCAAACACGATTGTTATGTTCTGGTCAGGATATAGGGCTATGATAGAATCGACCGACTCGGTTGAGAGGAACTTGTAGGCTGTGTCGTCATCCATGCCTCTGAGGTCAACGACGTTGCCGGTATAGCTTTCTGGAGCCGCGGTTTTGAATAGTCGCTTGCCTTTGTACTGTCCGCCGAGGTATGCTTCTACGCGGTATTCCGTCGTTGGCTCAAGATTCTTGAAGATGTGCTCGCCGGCAGCAAGATCTTCTTCTGTCGGTTCGTATTCCGACACGATTTCCTCGGTGTCAGCCAGTTTAACGACGAGCTTGTCATATTTCACCGCGTCCTCTCCGCTGGTAGTGTTCCAAACTATGCGGACTTGGGTGTCGATGACGTTGGTGGCTGCCACGGTCTTCAACTGGGTAGGATAGTCGAGGGTCGTTGCCACTTCGGTGTAAACCTTTGATTCTGCGCCCGTTACAGTGTTCTTTGCCGTGATGTGGACGTTGTAGTCCTGGTCGTAGGCAAGATTGTTGATGGTGACGAAGGTGGTGTCGGTCTCTACGGTGGTAGAGTCGGTGCCGTTGGTGTTTACGACCTTAACCACGTACTGGTTGGCATTGGTGTAGTTGTCCCACTTCATGGTGAGATATGGCACGTTGTCGTCGTCAAGTCCTGAGATGATGTCGCTGAAGATGGGGCGGAAGAGCCTTGACATCGTTGACCCATCGTCGTCGCTGCAGCTTGCGAATGTCAGTCCGAGTGCTGCTATGGCAGACAACAGATATATTGATTTCTTTTTCATATTCGTGATGATGTTCTTGTCATTATGTTATTTGTATGCTTTCTCGATTGTTGTATATACGACAGGAACGTCGTCGCCAACGTAGGTCTCGGCGAATCCGTAGCCGTCGTTGTTCAACACTTCGCTTGAAGAGAGTGTAGTGGCACCAATGGGGAGCAGGTAGGGCACTGGGCCGTTGCCGTAGCCAGTGGCACCGGTGTAACCACGATACATGCGTTGCACGGCGTCAGCCTCCTGATACTGGCGTACGCGGGTAATGCCACTCTCGTCACCTTCATTTACGGTGAAGGTGTATTCCTTTGGCTCGGCGTCGCCACCGGTAAGCGCGTAGGTTGAGGTGCCTTCTGTCTTGTTGGTGGTCTTTACGCATGATGTGTAGCTGATACCATTATATTTATATGTGGTGATGGTTTTCAACAGTGCTTTACCCCAACTTGCATAGGCCTTCCATCCGTTCTCGTCAGCTTCATCGACACTGACGCGATATTTCGGATTATGGACTGTGATGTCATCCTTGGAGTTGGTAGAACCGGCGTTGTTAATATCGTAATAGACCACGTCAGCCCAACCGGTATAGTCGAGAGCCTCGGGGTATTTTGCGAGGATGGCGGGGTCGCTCATGAGTTCTTCGTCGGTGGAGATGCCCCAGGCACGCAAAGCCTTTAGTGTGGAGTTGAGCTTCTCGCCATAAATGTTCCAGCGGATGAGGTCGAACTTGCGAAGGCATTCGCCGCCGAACTCCCAAGCACGCTCGTCAACGATGGCGTTGAAGAACTTGTCCTTGCTGCCGGCGACACTGTCAACGTAGGCTGTCACGTCGTGAGCATAGTCGGGACTCTTGGCGAAGGCACGGGCGCGCACTTCTGTCAGCTGGGCCTTGGCAAGTGCAGTAGGACCGTTAAGCTCGTTTTCTGCTTCGGCAAGCATAAGTAGCACGTCGGAGTAGCGCATGAGTGGCCAGTTGATGCCCGTACCCTTAGAGGAAGCGGCACCCAGTTCCTTTGTGGCGAGGCAACGGTCCCATTTGCCTACAGTGAGGGCAAGGGATGTCTTGGCGAAGCCGATGGTGTCGTTGTCGTGGAACCACCATGCGCAAGTCACGTCGCGGCGTGAGTCGTTGACGTTGAACGACTGGTAGTAGGTCGGGGTTAAACCTACTTGGTTGGTCGTGTTACCGTTGGTCTTCTTGCTGTTGGTATTGGTGACACCGATACACCAGCCCACGTCGCCACCGAATGACTCGGTGAATGCGACCTCGTAAAGCACCTCGTCGTTGTTCTTCACAAGATATTGGTTCTCGTCGAGGAATATCTGGCCGAAGTCGGCACGAAGGGCACGGGGCTTCAGTGAGATGAGCTTCTGGCAGTAGTTCTTTGCCAACTGATAGTAGTCGGTATATGTGCGAGCTGTAACTTCATTGCCGTTAAGGTCTTTATAGGTCACGGCAAGGGTCTCGTCGCCGGTCACGTCGAGATAGTCGTCGGCACGCTTCATCTGGTTGTCAACCGTCTTGCCGTAGCCGGCACGGAAGAGGGCTACCTTGGCGATGAGTCCGAGGGCATAGTCGCGGTTCATGCGCTCGATGCCGCCGGTGTTGACGTCAGAGAACTTCATGTCTCCTTCCACGTCAACGAGTTCCTGAAGAATCTGACTGTAGATGCGGAACTTGTCCTCGCGAGGACGGTCGAGCTCCATGCCTGCCTTTGCTGCCTCGGCAAAGTAAGGCACGTCCCCCCAGTAATTACACAACATCAGATACCGGGTAGCCTTAAGGCACACAGCCTCACCCTTGATCTGCTTCATCTCAGAGTCGTCGCTGATGGAGCTTTCGCTTACTCCTTCAATGACTTGGTTGGCACGGTCAACGGCCTGCATACAGTTGTTGTAAGCTTTGTAGATGTCTGCGAAGCCTTCGTCGGCAGCTGCCTGCAAGCCCCAGATGTCGGAGCGGTGGGCACCGTTAGGACGTCCTGCGTTGGGGTTGTACTGTTCAACATCGGTGTTCTGCATCCATACGCAAGACATGCGGCTGGTGAACGGGTCTTCACAGAAGAGCACATAGACACCGTTCAGTGCATTGGAGGCATCATCGGTATTGCTATAGACGAACGTTGGGTCCTGCTGCGACGGAGAGGTCGTCTCAAGGAAGTCGTTGCAGGAAGTAAGTCCCAGCATTCCCATTGCTGCTATTGAAATGTATTTGTTTATTGATTTCATATTCTTTGCTTGTTAATGTCGTTATGTTACAATGTCACGTTGAGACCGAAAGTGAAGGCACGGCTCTTGGGGTAAGAAGAGTAGTCGATGCCAGGAGTAAGACCTGAATAAGAGCTGTTGCGCGAATAAGAGCTTACCTCAGGGTCGTAGCCGGAATAGCCTGTGATGCAGAACAGGTTGGAAGCGGTCACGTAGAAGCGGCAACGCTGGATGCCTACCTGCTTGGTGAGCTTTATAGGAAGTGTGTAGCCGAGGGTGACGCTCTGCAGACGAAGGTAGGATGCGTCCTCAAGAGCCCAGTCGGTAGGAATGATTGTAGCGTTGCCCAATGAGTAAGGCGACCAGTATTCCTTGGCGTTAGCTCCCTCGTTGGCGGCTGCCAGTTCTTCAAGTGAAGTCAAGAGAAGGCCTGTCTCTTGGTTGAGGTAAGAGTAGCTGTTGCTCTGAGACATGATCTTCAGCATGTTAGGATATGTACCGCTACGATACTGCTGAGTGGTGGCAATCTTGTTGGCATTGTAAATGTCGTTGCCTACGGAATAGGTGAAGTTGGCTGTGAAGTCGAAGTCCTTATAGGTCGCATTGAAACCGAAACCACCGGTGCAGGTCGGGTTGGTGTCGCCGATGACAGTGCGGTCGTCGAGGTCAACAACACCGTCATTGTTAAGGTCCTTGAGTTTCAGTGTACCAGGACGTACGCCTATGGCACCGCCGAGGAGCGAGGTCGTTGCAACACCGTCTTTCAACTTGTAGGTCTTACTTGCAGGGTCGTATGACTCAAAGTCGTTGGTGGTGTAATATGGATGACCGTTTGAATAGTCAACTTCCCATCCGTAAACAAGACCGATAGGGTCGCCGACACGCACGATGTAGTCGTCGGTGTTCTTGTTGTCGGTGCCTGCCCATCCTGACTGGAATGGCATTGACTCCAGTCCGCCGCTGAGGCTCTTAACCTTCGACTTGTTGAAGTTGATGTTGGCGTAGGCTGAGAGCGAGAAGTCGCGCTTGTTCACAAGATTGAAGTTGAGGCTGACGTCGATACCTTTATTCTCGGTTTCGGCAGAGTTTTCATACATGGTGGTGTAACCCGGAGCCGTGATGCTGTGTTCGATGAGAAGGTCCTTGGCTGTGTTCCAGTAAAGTTCAACGCTACCGGTGATGCGCTCGTCGAGGAAACCGAAGTCAACGCCGACGTTGCGGGTGATGGTGGTCTCCCAAGTAAGGTTTGGGTTGGCAAGCACGCTGGTGGTAGAGAGGTGATTGTTGGCTGATTCGCCCACACCGTAACGCTTTGAACCGCTGTTGGCACTGTAAATCATAAGGTACTGGCTATTGCTGATGCGGTTGTTACCGGCTTCACCATAGGAGAGACGTAGCTTAAGGTTTGAGAGTACTTTCTTCGTGCCTGCCATGAATGGCTCCTCGATGATGCGCCATGCGGCAGACGCTGCCGGGAAGAAGCCCCACTTGTTGCCCATTGCAAACTTTGAAGAACCGTCTTCACGGGCGGTGAACGTGAGCAGGTAACGCTCCTTGTAATTATAGTTGAGACGTCCGAAGAAAGAGGCAAGGTTAACGTCGGCATCGATGGTTGACTTCATGTCGGTAACACCGCTGCCTTGTCCGAAGTTAGCAAACACCTGGTCGGCTGTCCAAAGCATCGGGTACTTGGTGCCATACATATAGGTGTTGTTTGACTTGTCGGTGGTTACTTCTTGACCTACCATTACACTGAGATTATGGTTGCCGAACTTCTTGTTGTAGTTGATGGTGAACGCCTCACGCATACTGCGGGTGTTTTGCTTTGTCCAGTCGGCAAGTGGCTGGCCTCCAACGTATGAAGCGTTGGTAGTGGTTGAGCCCCACCACTGCTTTGTCTCGTTGAAACCGTAGCCGTAGCCGGCTTCGAGACGTGCGCTGAGTTCCTTGGTCATCTTGTATTCGAGGCTTGCGTTGAACTGGAAACGGCGGTTCTGCTTCTTCTTCCAATAACGTTCTGCCTGCTCGGCAAGTGTCATGTTGGCGTTGAGGTATTCCTGATATTCCTCGTCGGTCATAGAGCTGAAGTCGGGAGTGACGAATTCGGAAAGACCCTTGGTGGCCTGCGAGGTCACTGCCTGTGTGGTACGAATCTTATAGGTTCCACCTTGCGTTCCCTGACCGTTAGTGGTCTGGTCGCTGACGCGGACGTTCATGCCAAACTTCAGTTTCTTGTTGATTTCGTGGTTCAGCTTAAACTGAACGGAGAAGCGCCCGTAGTCGTTGTTTGGCATAAGACCACCATTGTAGTCGTAGGTGCCGCTGAGTGAGAAGTTGGTCTTCTCGGTACCGCCGTTGAGGCTGACGTTGTGCTGCTGTGTGAGCACGCTTGCGCCGAACATGTCATCCTGCCAGTCGATGCCTTTCACCTCTTTATATAATTCAAGGTCGTCATACACACCGAAGTATTTCTCGAACGATGCGATGTTGGCAGAACCGCGCAGGGCAGCATACTCGTAGTTGCTCATCACGTACTCGTAGGTGTCCATCACCTCCATACGCTTGGCAATGCTCTTGGTCTGCAGGAAACCATTGTAGTTGATTCGGGTCTTGCCTGCCTTGGCGCTCTTGGTCGTGATGAGAACAACGCCGTTTGCACCGCGTGAACCGTAGATGGCTGTTGAGGAAGCGTCTTTCAATACTGTGATGTCCTCGATGTCGTTGGCGGAAACATCGTTCATGTTGTCAGCGGGGAAACCGTCGATGACATAAAGAGGCGAGTTGTCGCCGGTGATGGAACCTCCACCATGGACGCGGATGAGCACCTCGGCATCAGGCGAACCGTCAGTTGTCATTACATTCACACCTGACAGCTTTCCCGTAAGGGCTTCAGCCACACTTGACGTAGGCACTTTGTTAAGGTCGCCTCCCTTGACGGTAGATACCGCTCCTGTGAGGTCTTTCTTCTTGACAGTACCATAACCAATCACCACGAGGTCGTTGAGGCTTGTCGCCTCGTCCTCAAGCGTGATGTCAAGCTTTGTTTTGTTTCCCACTGCAATGGTTTGTGTCTTCATACCGATGTAAGACACTACGATCGGGTTCTTGCCCGAAACCTTAATGGTTGAATTACCGTCGAAGTCTGTTACTCCGCCATTACGCGTACCTTTTTCCAAAATGGATGCGCCTATGACAGGCTCACCATTGGAATCCTTCACATTAATGTGAATGGTCTTCTGAGCAAAGGCAAAGAAACAAACAAGCGACATAAGCAAAGCCATTGAGGCTCTTTTCATTTGCTGCTTCATAATTTGCTTTCTTTTAGTTAGTGTATATTATTTTTTTGATTCTGTTTTGTATAATTTGGGTGCAAATTTATATAAAATAAATGGGAATCCATTATAATCCCTCAAAAAAATGCATATAATTAACAAAATTTATATATTACATACCTTGCTGTGTATATTACACGGATGATTATTTATCTCAAGCATATATATATTAGAATAAGATTACACCTTATTATATTATATATAGATACATAAATTTTATATATAAATAATCTGAGCAAAGCTGAATAATTCAACTATTCATTGACAATATATCAATTATCCAATTGCTATTCCACTATAAAATATGTAAAAATAAAAGACATAGTAATAATGTAAGGTTTTTATCTTATTAGAGAGTTGCTTTCAATGAGATAATGCTCTTTTATACAGACATATAGGATATACAAATTAAACATATTGATACATTGGATATTATATATCATAAGCATAAATAGAAAAAAACTTAAATTTATTCGGCAGTTCTGAGAGTGTTACCGTTAAGGCTGCTTACGATGACAGCTACAAGGTTGTCAGTTGCGCATACCTAGGTTACAACAATGTAATCGTTAATGGTGAATCATTCAGTTTAGGTGATGGTGTTCAGGCTGTAGAGTCTGTTGACGCTCCTACCTACAACATCGGTGGTCGCGCAGCTAAGAGCGGTCTGCTCATCCAGAAGGGAAAGAAGTACATTAAGTAATAACTCTTTTATATTTGAAATGTCTGCGTAAGAAGATTATAAATTATGATGCGGCATCCGTAAGGGTGCCGCATCATCTTTTTATTTCGTAAATTTTATCCAATCAACGTCCAAGAAGGCTGCGTCGTTGCTTACGTTATTACCTCTTATCATGCCAGATTCGTTAGTAAAAACTTGCCAGATTCGTTAGTAAAAGCTTACCAAGTTCGTTGGTAAAAATAAGCCAAGTTCGTTTGTTTGATGGTTAAATATTGTAAAACTCTTGTGTATGTTATTGTAAAACAGTATCTTTGCAGCAAATTTTTAGCTATATGAAAAAATACATAAACAGAATACAGGATGATGTATTGCAGAATTTGTTATCATCGTCTGGTGCGGTATTAATCGAAGGTCCAAAGTGGTGTGGAAAAACATGGCTTGGACGGCATTCGGCAAAGTCAGAAATTGACTTGCAAGATCCAGACAAAGGTGCAGGGTACAGAAAAATGGCAGAGGTAATGCCATCTCATCTGTTAAAAGGAAACAAGCCACTTTTGATAGATGAATGGCAGGATGCTCCGTCTATTTGGGATGCTGTAAGATATTCCATAGATAAGGAAGGGTTACGTGGACAATATATTCTAACGGGTTCTGCTACACCCAGTGATTTTGGTGTTGATGGACCTCGTCATACTGGAACAGGCAGAATTTCAAGAATGAGACTGCGCACAATGAGTTTATTTGAATCAGGAGAGTCAAATGGTACAGTTTCACTTGCTGAATTGTTTAAAGGTAATACAGATATTGTTGCTGACAGTAATCTTGATATTCCCCAAATAGCAAGAGCTATTTGTAGAGGGGGATGGCCAGAGACAATAGCTGAAGGAGATAATAGTAATAATGTGTCAATGAATTATGTTGATGCTGTTATAAACCATGATATTCAAAGTACCGATAGTATAGACAGAAATCCGTTAAGGGTTAGGCTTCTCCTGCGTTCTTATGCAAGAAATATATCCACATTTGCATCTTTACAAACAGTGCTTGATGATATTAGGGCACATGATACGACTTTTGGTGAAAGTTCATTGTATTCTTATGCTAACGCATTAAGACGTATGTTTATTATTGAGGATACTCCTGCATGGAGACCGTCATTGAGATCTAAAACAGCAATCAGGACATCAGACAAGAGGCAATTTGTTGATCCTTCAATTGCGACAGCAGTAATGAATGTGGATGCTGATGGAATTCTTAATGATTTCGAGCTATTCGGTTTCCTCTTCGAATCACTTGTTACTCGTGACTTGCGTATATATAGTCAGCCAATAAGGGGAGAAATTCTTCATTATCATGACAAGACAGGATTAGAGGCTGATTTGATTATAAGACTTCAAGATGGGAAATGGGCGGCTGTTGAAGTGAAACTCGGAAGTAGAGAAATAGATGATGGTGCTAAACATTTGTTACAAATTGCAGAAAGGGTTGACACGACGAGAATAGGCTCTCCATCTTTCTTAATGGTGGTGACTGGTGGGCAATTTGCCTATAGAAGAGAAGATGGAGTCCTGGTTATTCCATTAGGATGTTTACGCCCATAATAAAACTAAAAATATTAACCAGGTTACCATGGACGGCTCAGAGTTCCGTTTTTGATTGAAAAGCGGTGAGGAATCAATAATCCTCACCGCTTATTGTTATTTCGTAAACTTAATCCAATCAACATCCAAGAAGGCTGCATCGTTGCTAACAGACGAGCGGCAGTTGAAATAGCCAACCTTCGCTCCTATCCATTTGCCTTCCTTAACAGCAAATGGCTGTCCGAGCTTCACGTATTTCTTACCGTCGAAACTATAGTAGAACTGTGCCGACGAGGTGATGCCGTTGCCTATGCCTGCACTCTTCACTACGGTACGCACATAGATGTCCTGAGTGGAATGGCGAGGCTGGGGAATGTCATCCACGGCATATTTCTGGGTATAGGGCTTCTCCATCTCTATGAGAGTAAGGGGCATTTCATGAAGCACATCTTCCTTGCCCCCCTTCATAGCATTCTTGCAGTTGACGTAACGAAGGAAACAACCGTCCTTTGTGGTGACAAACTTAATGGCGGCATAGTCCTGACCCTTGATGATGAATCCGGCTTCTTCACCCTTGTTTTTGTTGCCAGGATTAGGTATGAACTTCAGTTTGGATGTCACGGTGAAGTTCTCGGCGGGGAACTTCTGCATCAGGGTGTTCTGCATGTCAGCGAGGTTGTTGTAATCCTCTGGCTGCTGAATGCCATAGAGACGGAGCTTGGATTTCTTTGCGTCGCAGAAATACCAATAGTGACTGAATGGACCTTCAAACTGCCACTGCAATCCCAAGGCAGTGTCGTTGAAATCGTCATCCTCTTGCGGTTGCACGTTCTCAGATGCCTTCAGGTTAGGCTTCTTCCATTGCTCTACAGCGTCGCCACATCCGTCGCCATCCTTGTCATCGCCAATCACGAGCCAGTCGTTCACCCAACGGGCTGGTTGCAGATGAACCACACGACCATAGGCATGCTTGTCCTGGAAATGCAGGAACCAGTCTTCGCCTGTTGGGGTATCAACCCACGCCCCCTGATGAGGACCGTTGACCTTCGACTTGCCCTGAGCTAATCCCACATATTCGTCGTATGGGCCGAAGGGATTGCGTGAACGCAGAATCACCTGCCAACCGTATTTCACACCGCCAGCTGGCGACATGATATAATAGTAGCCGTTGCGCTTGTAGAACTTTGTTCCTTCGATAGTGGGTTGGTCCTCATGACCGTCATAAACAATGCGCGAGGGACCAGTGACAGTCGTTCCGTCGGCAGACATTGGAGCTACAAAGAGCACCGACTTCACTCCAGCTCTTGAACCCGCACATCCATGCGAGAGATAAGCCTTGCCGTCCTCGTCCCATAGAGGGCAGCAGTCTATCATTCCCTTTCCCGGTTTCACGCATACAGGTGTAGTCCATGTGCCTGCGGGATCCTGTGTCTTGGTCATAAACAAGCCCTGGTCGGGATCGCCCCAATAGATATAGAACCATCCGTCGTGATGGCGTATAGCCGGAGCCCATACGTAGTTGCCATGCTGAATACGCTTGCGCCAGTCGAGATTGGTGCCTCGGAATTCCGGTAATACGGGATAGTCGTCTTGGAGTGCAGCACCAATGAATTTCCAGTTGACGAGGTCGGTGCTATGCAGAATCTGCAATCCTGGGAAGCAGGCGAAGCTCGACGATGTCATATAGTAATCATTGCCCACACGACACACGTCAGGGTCGGAATAGTCGGCATTGATTACCGGATTACGATACTTTCCTCCGGGGAGGTTAGGATTCCATGTCGCAGACTGTTGAGCCAATGACACAAGCGGCGAACATGTGAGTGCAGCCGCAAATAATAGGTTAATAGTATTGTTCATATTTTTTTGTAGTTTGTTACTAAAAATCCCCCAAGACACTCTCTATCGTGATTTTCTGCGCCTCCTTATTGGTCAGTTGTTTTGACCAAGGCACTCTTGCCTTGGTGTCGGCACCAGTCCCGCTATTGTTGTACTCCAGATAGCGAGCTGTTTGTTCGCGTTCCTTCTGCCAATGGTGCCATCCCTCGGGACGGATGTGCGCGCCAAACTCGCAGTTCATAAATAGCGTATAACCATAGTCGCGCCATGGACGACCGAGATACACCTTGTCGATACCAGGGTCAGCGGTCAGTCGGCAGCGATTGAAGACATATCCGTAAGCCTGGTCCTTGGGTGTAGAGGCTGCTGTGATATATGAGTTGACCTTGCTATGAATCTCGCACTCCTCAAACCATGCTGTTCCCGGACCGAAGATAAAGTCGGTAGTACCTTCAATATAGCAGTTGCGGAACAGTTGTCGCGTACCTCCCACACCGGTATATACAGTGTCCTGATGACCGAGGAATCGACATCCTATGAATGTCAGTCGGTCGCCTTCGGTGTGCAGTGCCACCGCTTGTCCTAATCGTGCAGAGTTATTTTCAATTGTGATGTTCTTAAGAGTGATGTCCGAGCCTTCAATCTTCAGAGTGTATGTGCGGAATGTGCCCATACCCTTAGGTCTTTCCGTCGTGCGGATATTGGCATGGTCGTCGTAGGTGATGATGGTGTTCTCGGCATCCTCCCCACACAGTTCGATGTTGGTGAGCCACGACGGAATAATCAGTTTCTCCTTATATATACCTTTTTTAATATATATTACCTTGTGGTAGTCCATAAAGGCACGGCACACCTCAATGGCATCGTCGATATTTCGGAATTCCGCCGTACCGTCGCGAGCCACGAACAAAGTGTCGGGATTGTCGTATTTGTTGGCAGCCGACACACTTGCGGCTATCATTGCCGCCATAATAAGTAGTTTGTTTCTCATGTCTTCAATATTTCAATATTTCAATTTTCATATCACCTGATTAACCTCCTGCAGTCCCTCTATTTTCTTCAGGTTGTTGACAATCTTTCCGATATCCTCGCGGTCGTGTACACGTAGTTCAAACTTTCCGCTGAATATATCTTCGTCGCAGTTGATAAATACGCGATGGATATTCACGTTCATCTCGCGCGAAATAACCTGAGTCACCTCGTTGAGCAGACCGATGCGGTCGATACCAGTCATCTCAATAGTGGCGTCGAAGAAGAGAGTGCGCCCCATTGACCACTTGGCGTCGAGGATGCGGTTGCCGAAACTGGTCTTCAGCTTGGCTGCCACCGGACAGTTGCGCTTGTGTATCTCGATCTGCTTCTTGCTGTCGATGTATCCCAAGATGTCGTCGCCGGGGATAGGGTGACAACAATCCATAAACTTATACTGGTTGATGTTGTCGTCGGTTATGTAGATTGGTTTCTTGCGGTTGAACTTGTCGGGCACAGTGAACAGCTCTTTCTGTGCAGCCTCTGCCTCAGCGGCGATATTCTTTTTCTTGTTGCCGAGGAAAGGCACATACTTTCTCCATCCCTTAGCGGCTGTTTCCTTCTTATTGCCTCCATGTATCTCGTCGATGTCCTTTTCGGATAGCAATATCGACTTGTCGCCCACCGCCTGGAAGAAATCCTCACGCTTGTGCTTGTCGTGGAACGAGGCAACCTGGTCGGCTATCTCTACAGTGTAGTCAATGCCATGAGCCTTGAGGAATGACTTGAATGCCTCCTCGCCGTCGCGTTGCTTGTCTCTGCCGTTGCGTCTCAGTATGGCCTGAATCTTGGCCTTTGCCTTGGCAGTGCTGACAAAGTTTATCCATGATGCCTGCACATGTTGCGACTTGGATGTGAGTATCTCCACCTGGTCGCCACTCTGCAGTTTGTGGCTCAGCGGCACCAATTTGTGGTTCACCTTTGCTCCGATACAGTGGCTTCCGAGGAAGGTGTGGATGGAGAAGGCAAAGTCGAGAGCCGTACAACCGGCGGGCATGGTCTTAATCTCGCCCTTCGGTGTGAAGACGAATATCTCCGATGCGAAGAGGTTGAGCTTGATGGCGTCGAGGAAGTCCATTGCGTCGGGTTGCGGGTCGTCGAGTATTTCCTTGATAGTGTGTAGCCACTCGTTGAGTTCGCCCTCGTCCTCCGTAAACTCGATGTCTCCACCCTCCTTGTATTTCCAGTGAGCGGCAAATCCCTGTTCGGCAATCTCGTCCATACGGTCGGAGCGTATCTGCACCTCTATCCATCGTCCCTGCTTCGACATGAGTGTGACGTGCAGAGCCTGATAGCCGTTGGCCTTGGGATGGTTGAGCCAGTCGCGCAGTCGGTCGGGGTGTGACTTGTATATCTGACTTATTGCCACGTATATATTGAAGCACTCGTTGATTTCGTCCTCGCGCTGTTTGGGTGTGAAGATGATTCTCACGGCGAGGATGTCGTATATCTCCTCAAACGAGACATGCTTGTTCTGCATCTTGTTCCAGATGGAGTAGGGGCTCTTTATTCTCTCCTTGATGGTGTATTTGATACCCATCTTGGTGAGAGCCGCCTCTATGGGTTGTGTAAACTGGTCGAAGAGTTCGTGGCGCGAATCCTGTGTGGATTTTAGTTTGTTTTCGATAGATGCATATTCGTCGGGATGCTCATATTTGAAGCTGAGATCCTCGAGCTCGGTCTTTATCTTGTTGAGTCCAAGTCGGTTGGCAAGCGGGGCATAGATATATAGTGTCTCGCCTGCAATCTTGTATTTCTTGTTGGCGGGTTGGCTTGCCAATGTGCGCATGTTATGCAGGCGGTCGCATATCTTAATAAGGATTACGCGTATGTCGTCACTCATGGTGAGCAGCAGTTTCTTGAAGTTTTCCGCCTGTGCCGACGCCTGTTCACCAAATATTCCTCCGCTTATTTTTGTGAGTCCATCCACTATCTGCGCCACCTTGGCACCGAAGATGTTCTCTATGTCCTCCACGGTATAGTCAGTGTCTTCCACCACGTCGTGCAGCAATGCCGCACATATACTCGTCGAACCGAGTCCCACCTCCTCGCAAGCTATCTGCGCCACGGCGATGGGGTGCATTATATACGGTTCGCCCGACAGACGCCTTACACCCTTGTGCGCCTGCTTGGCAAAGTTGAACGCCTTGGTGATGAGATCCACCTTTTGGCGATGTCTCGACTTGCTGTATGTGTCCAACAGGTGCTGATATGCATCATTTATCATCAGCTCGTCCTGCTCTTCAAGTTTTTTCTGCTTCTCGTCCATAATTCCTAATCCCTAATTGACTTCGTCGATTGCTGGCTTCACCTCAGCATAGCTCGAGCGAGCTCGGCTCTGCATTCGGTTTGCGCAGCAATTCCTAATCCCTAATTCCTAATCCCTAATTCCTAATTAAGCCCTCACCTCACTCTCAGTTTCTTTCCAGCTCTGATGTTCGATCCCTTGATACCGTTCAGCCTCCTGAGCTTGGCCACGGTAGTGCCGTTGCGCTTGGCAATCTCGGATAGAGTCTGTCCGCTCTTCACGGTCACGCTTCTGCCTCTGCTTCTGCTTGCTTTCTTACGACTGCGCTTAGTGCTGCTTTTGCGGGTATATGTAGGCACATCGTCGTTCACCTCCACGGTAGCTCGCTTCGAGAACAACACCTCGGCATTGTAGGCATAGATGGAGTCCTCGAGGTCGATGAACTTACCCACTTCGGTGTGAGGCAGACGCACTGCCGACATCTTTGTGGCTCCAGGCACTATGTCGCGACGATATGCTGGATTGAGCGTGCGCAACTGCTCGATGTCGATATTACATACGGCGGCTATCTGTTCGAGATGTACGTTGCGGCTCACCATCACCGTGTCGGTCTTTGCCGGCAGTCGAGTGGTCATCGGACAGATGTTGTGCTCGCAGTAATATGTCATGATATAGTTGGCGGCGATGAATGCCGGCACATATCCGCGTGTCTCCTTGGGCAAATAGGGGTATATCTGCCAATAGTCCTTGCTGCCCTTCGAGCGGTGGATGGCCTTGTTGATTTGGTCGGGACCGCAGTTGTAGGCTGCAATCACCAGATTCCAGTCGCCGAACACCTTATACAGGTCGCTCAGATAATTGGCTGCGGCATACGAAGCCTTGATGGGGTCGCGTCGCTCATCCACGAGGGTGTTCACCTCCAGTCCGTAGCGCTTGCCTGTGGCGAGCATAAACTGCCACAATCCCGTTGCTCCTACTCTCGACACCGCCGTGGGGTTGAGGGCCGACTCAATCACGGGCAGGTATTTCAGTTCGAGAGGCAATCCGTATGTTTCGAGAGCCTCCTCGAATATCGGCATGTAGAAGTTCGACGCTCCAAGCATATAACTAACGGAGTGGCGCAGACGTCCGCTATAGCGGTCGATGAATTTCTGTACCACCTCATTGTATGGCATTTCGATGATGCTCGGTATGCGCTTGAGCCTGTCGATATACACTTCCTTCTCGAATACGGGGTTGATGTCCTTCATTCGGCAGTCGTTGTCCTCGCCGAGATAGTTCTTCGACATGTAGAGGTTGAGCAGACTGTCGAGTTCGAAGGTCATAGCCTCGGGAAATTCGATTATTTCTTCCTTACCATTGTCGTCGGTGACGGTGATTTCGTCCTCGTCGCCTTCGTAGTCTTCTTCTATTTGTGCCTGTATGGCAACATTGCTTGCCAATAACATGGCTGCTGATATTAATATTTTCTTCATCTCTCTAAGCAATATCCTTTCTTAATACTTTAATATTTCAATATTTTAATTTTTTAATTGACTTCGTCGAACTTCGTTTCTTTAATTTCTGATGTCCAGCGCGCTGGACATCAGAACCTCAGTCCCAAGTTCACACCCACTGCCGAGTTGTCAAGCGAGCCGCTGCTGAATGTGTTTCCACCTGGGATGACGGTAGGCGCCACCTTTAGACTAAGGTCTTTGGAGATGTCAAACTCCGAGAGTTCGGCATCCACGTATGCGTCGATCACCGACAGTGCATATACACCGATGAGGCAGAACATGCTCATGTCGCGCCATCGGCGATACTTGTCCTTGCGGCTCTTAAACAGTTTTTTGTATCTCTCCTCGTTGGCGCTGGTGATCTGTGCCCCCAAGTGCAGAAATTTGTTGTAGCTCTGTGTTGCGGGGTCGGTGTCCATGATGTCGAGATAAGCCTGCGAGTAGTCTCGATACATCATGTTGTTCCATGTGAGGGCATATATACATCCCATCATTCCACCGTAGAAGATAGGCAGTTTCCAGTATTTACGGTTGTAAATCTGTCCGCCTCCAGGTATCACTAGTGCAAGCCACAGAGCCCGTTTGGGGTCGGGAGTCCATGTGGCCCAGTCGCGCTTTTCCATCTTCCTTGCGTCAGCCGCAGCTACGGCGTCGGCCTTCGGCAGCACCGATGCCACACTGTCGGGCAGTGTTGACTTAGCACTATCTTTCTGGACAGATGTCATCACACTGTCTTTGGTGACAGATGCCTTGGCACCGTCTATCTGAGCCGCTGTAGTGGTAAATCCCATCAGCAACATGACGCAAGTGAATATCAATCTAAAGAACATTTGTCTTAACTCCTTAACTCCTTAACTCCTTAACTCCTCAAGAAAGCTTGTCCAATGCGCTCATGATGCGCTCCAGTTCTTCCTCATTGGCAAATGAGATGCTAATCTTGCCCTTGCCCTTAGGCGAGCAAGTCATCTGCACTTTAGCCTGGAAGAAGGAAGCGAGTCGGTCCTTAAGTATATTAAATTCTTCAGGCAGTTGGTTGCCCGATTGTATTTTCTTTTTCGCGGTGAGCACGTCATTGCCGTTTTTGAGCAAGTGCACCATTTCCTCCACCTTGCGCACCGAATAGCCGTTCTTCTGAATCTCCTTGAACAGTTTTATCTGTACGCTCGGACTGTCTATTGCCAGAAGGGCACGCGCATGTCCCATGTCAATCTCCTTGTTCTTAAGAGCCATCTGCACCTGTGCCGGTAGTTTCAGCAGTCGCAGATAGTTGGTCACGGCGGTGCGGCTCTTGCCCACGCGCTCCGATATCTTTTCCTGGGTCATACCAGTGGTCTCAGCCAAGTGCTCGTAAGCCAATGCAATCTCGATGGCGTTGAGGTCCTCACGCTGGATATTCTCCACGAGAGCCATCTCCATGACGGTCTCGTCCTTCACGGTGCGAATATACGCCGGAATGCTCTGCAGACCAGCTATCTGCGAAGCCCTCCATCTGCGCTCACCGGCAATAATCTGGTATTTGCCATCCTCCATCTGTCGGAGGGTCACTGGCTGTATGATACCAATCTCCCGTATGCTGCTCGCCAGTTCCTCCAATGCCTGCTCGTCGAATTCCCTTCGCGGCTGGTTGGGGTTGGGCGTAATCTGGTCTATAGCAATCTCGTTGAGATTCGACGATCCCTGAGTTCTCACCTCGCCGGTGTCAATCAAGGCGTCGAGTCCTCGTCCGTTGCCAATGTCGTCAAGTCCTCTTCCGAGGACACTGCGGTCGTATTTCTTATGTACTGCCATAAATAATTCCTAATTCCTAATCCCTAATTCCTAATCCCTAATTCTTATTAATGATTTCCTTCGCCAATGCCAAGTGGTTCTTGCTTCCGGTGGAGTCGGCATCGTAGAGGATAACTGGCAGACCGTGGCTCGGGCTCTCGCTCAGCTTCACGTTGCGCTGAATAACCGTCTTGAACACCAATTCCTGGAAGTGCCTCTTCACCTCGTCGTATATCTGGTTGGCCAGTCGGAGGCGCGAGTCGTACATGGTGAGCAGGAATCCCTCAATCTCCAACTTCGGATTGAGCTTGCTCTTGATAATCTTGATTGTATTAAGCAGTTTGCTGATACCCTCAAGCGCGAAATACTCGCACTGCACTGGGATGATCACCGAGTCGGCTGCGGTGAGCGAGTTCACCGTGATGAGGCCGAGCGACGGACTGCAGTCGATGAGAATATAGTCATATTCATTTTTGAGCGGGTCGAGCAGGGTCTTTATTACCTTTTCGCGGTTGTTGATGTTGAGCATCTCAATCTCGGCACCTACGAGGTCGATGTGGCTGGGGATGATGTCAAGGCCGTCGATGTCGGTGGTGTAGATAGCGTCCCGCACGTCGGCATGGTCGATGATGCACTCATACAGCGAGCAATCCACCTCCTTGATATCGACTCCCAGTCCGCTCGACGCGTTGGCCTGCGGGTCGGCATCCACTACCAGCACCGATTTCTCCAATGTGGCGAGTGATGCTGCCAAATTGATGGTCGTAGTAGTCTTGCCCACGCCACCTTTTTGGTTTGCTAAAGCGATTATTTTTCCCATTTTTGTTCCAAAGTTATTAAAATATGGTGCAAAGGTACATAATTTATATGAAAAAACGGCGAGAATTGAAGGTTTTTTCGTAATTTTGCACCCGAAAAAATACTTTTTATGGAAAATAAGAAACCTTTAATACTAATTTCGAATGATGACGGCTATCATTCCAAGGGATTGCGAAGCCTCATCGAAATGCTTTCGGGCATGGCATATCTGCTTATATGTGCCCCCGAGTCAGCCCGTAGCGGATATTCATGTGCCTTCTCGGCAGCATCGCCACTTCGTCTCAAGCTCCGTCGCAAGGGCGAGGGCTACGAGATGTGGTCGTGCAGTGGCACTCCTGTTGACTGTGTGAAGATTGCCCTTAGCCAACTCTGTGGCGGGCGTACCCCCGACATGGTCATCGGAGGCATCAACCATGGCGACAACGCATCGGTCAATACCCATTACTCCGGCACTATGGGAGTGACTATGGAAGGCTGTATGAAGTTCATCCCCTCCGTTGCCTTCTCGCTCTGCGACCATCGCGACGATGCCGACTTCACCCCAATGACCCAACTTGTAAAAGACATTACACGCAAGGTGCTTGAGCATGGACTTCCGCGATATGTATGTCTCAATGTCAATTTCCCCGTAGTGCCCGATGGAGTGAAGGGTGTCAAGCTATGCCGCATGGCCATTGGCGATTGGGAGAACGAGGTGGTGAAATGCCGTCATCCACATGACTATGACTACTATTGGATGGTGGGCGAATATGTCAACCAGGAGCCCGATGCCGAGGACACCGACAACTGGGCTCTCACCCATGGCTATGCCTCCATCACTCCCACGAGGATGGATGTGACAGCATACGAAGTGTTTGAAAAATTAGGATACCTCACCGAATGAAATACTATCTCATCGTAGGGGAGGCAAGTGGCGATCTGCACGCCTCTCATCTCATGTCGTCTATCATCACTCGCGACCCCGAGGCGCAGTTTCGCTTCTTCGGTGGCGACATGATGAGCGAGGCGGCAGGCAATCGCGGAGTGCGACTCAAGCACTATCGCGAACTCGCCTATATGGGTTTCATCCCCGTGTTGCTACATCTCAACACCATTCTCAAGAACATGAAGCGTTGTCGAGAGGACATCGTGGCATGGAATCCCGATGTGGTGATACTTGTGGATTATCCCGGATTCAATCTCAAGGTGGCAAAGTATATCAACGAGCACACCTCCATACCCCTTTTCTATTATATATCCCCCAAGATATGGGCATGGAAGGAACATCGTATCAAGGCCATCAAGCGCGACATCTCAGAGATGTATTCCATCCTTCCCTTCGAGGTGCCATTCTACGAGCAGAAGCACAACTATCCCATTCATTATGTGGGCAATCCCACTGCCGACGAGGTGCGCCAGTTTCGCGCTTCCTACGACGGCACTCTGGATATCCCAAATGACAACGGGCTGCCCGTGATAGCCCTCCTTGCAGGCAGTCGCTTGCAGGAGATAAAAGACAATCTTCCGTCGATGATAGAGGCCACTCGCCATCTGTCCGACCGCTATCAGATGGTGCTTGCGGGAGCTCCGGGCGTTGCCCCCGACTATTACGACCGTTTCCTTCATGGCACCGGTGTGCGCATAGTATATGGCAAGACCTATCCATTGCTCTCTCATGCCGTGGCTGCATTGGTGACAAGCGGCACAGCCACTCTCGAGACAGCCCTCTTCGGAGTGCCCCAGGTAGTGTGCTATCGCATGCCATTCCCCCAACTTGTGGCTCTTCTTCGTCGCCTGTTGCTCAAGGTGAAGTATATCTCCCTTGTCAATCTCATTGCCGATGCCGAGGTGGTGCGCGAACTTGTTGCCGACACCTTTACGGTGGATAACATTCGTCGCGAACTTGATGCCATTCTCCCTGGCTCTCCCGCCCGCGACGTCATGCTCCGTGGCTATGAGGAAGTCTCCCGTCGTCTTGGCACATCCGTCGCCCCCGATAATGCCGCCCAACTCATATTCAAGGCACTTAGAGGCAGAACTTAATGTCATAGAGACCTCAACAGCCCTTGATAATCAGTCGATGTCAATCACCTGGAAATGCTTGTTGAATGTGATGTCGAGACCATTGGATAATTCCACCTCGTATTCATTCTTGTTGAACTCAATCTTCCTCACTGTCTGTCCAGAGTGGTTTTCCTGCAAGTAAGTGTAGATAGCCTGCGGAATCAGTTTCTCGGGCACTGCACCCTGCTTGCAGTCAATCTCCGTCACATTTCCCTTCTTGTCAAACTCGAGTTTAGTGCCGTTTTGCATCACCACGTCATAGTTCTTGTCGATAATCCCCGACTCGATAGAGGCAAACGCCACCTTCTGATTCTTGAAATGCTGTGAGAGCACCGTTTGGGCTTTAGCTGGAAGCTCCGTCACCTTGATAGGCTTGTTGTTGTCAGCATTTGCTGGCATAAAGTATGCCATTACGCAGCAAATGACAACCATGATAGTTTTAATTGTTCTTTCCATAATGTTTTTGTTTAAGTTATTAAATTATTTGATAAGGTTTCAATAAAAAATATCTCCTCCTTCATATTATTAGACTGTCATATCCCGGAAAAGTAAAATGCCTTTATGCATTTTTAACCATTCATGCGCGGATTCAAGGGCATTATTTGTGTTGATAAACCTGTCCCTGGGATTTTTCTGGGATTCTTTCAAACAGCCTTCAAGTCGAAAGCTCCTGCAAACGGTATGCTTTCGTGTTTGTCATGATGGTCAATCCACGCACGCTCTTCATGGCTCAACTTCGACAAATCACGGGATGACAAGCCATTGAAACGTGAACAGACTTTCTCTATTACATTCTTTTCCGCTTCTGAAAACAGGGTGATATCTGCTTTGGTTGTTGATGTCAATATGCTACCAACAAAATCTCCCACGCTTCGCAGTTCCTGGTGTATCTCGTCAAACTCGCTATATACGACGTCCCATCGTTCAGGCACTGGACCGAAATCGATCGCCTTGTAAGACAAACCAGAGATTGCCATGCCATTCTCACGATAGGCAAGAAAATCAATATAGAATAGAATCTTGTTCATCTTAGTACACCAGACTTCATTAGTGTTTTCCAACACATAAATCATAAGGTTCTTCAATCTATCCAACGATAAAGGGGCGTAACCGTTACCAACTCCTCTGACGGAACGATAGACTCGGTTAGTTTCATACTGTTCAATCTTGCGTCGCTCACCATCTGCAATCTCGCTTTTGATTCTGTCTGATAGCTTATGAAACTCTGTGTCTGACAACTCATTGCGTGAACTCTCAAGAATGTCAAACATAACCTTTGGATTGCTTATTGAACGAATCATTCTGCCATTAGAAACACTTGGCACTTCACCTTGCTCATAAAGACGATACTGATTGATGCCTATTCCAAGGATAATTGACATCTTCTGTGCACTCAAGCCATAGCGCTTGCGGATGGCTACTATCTCGTCTGTATAGGGTATGCCATATTTCTCACGGTATTGGTTGGTGACCTGAACAAAGCCGGCCATATCGCTTTTGTCGTCTGTGAATTGCTCTCCGCTGTCCTCACACAGCCAAGCTGTATGTATATAGCTATATTCCTCACCACGAAACTTCCATATACGAGTTTCGTGGATGCGCTTCATTTCTTTACCTGTAAACGGACTTTTCATATTTTATTCCTCCATTGTTTTAAAAGGATAAGACATCTTTACCGAACACCCACATTTCTCCCAATCGGTTTAATTCGTCAATAATCGGCCCTTGAACATAATCTTCGACAGTCAAACTCTCAATAACAACTCTCCTATATATAGGAACTAATTCCAACTCCTCAAGTGTCCGTCTGTTCTTCCCTCGATCATCTCGGTAGATGATGCCAAAGACCTTCATTTTGGTATTGAACTGATCAAGAAAATGCTGTACTTCTTCTTTGCTTATCATTATATTGTATTTTTTTGGTGCAAAAGTAATAAAAGTATTTGAAAAATGCAAGAAAAGCAACCTTAAAGTTGTTAATAATTGTTTTTTTATACTTAACTAAGTCTGGAAATGTGTAACAGGGACAGGTATCTTAGTTCACTCTTTCGGGCCGATGAACTGAAGTGAACCTGTCCCAGTGATTCCCTTGTGATTCACTGAGAGCCTTGGCTCTTAATCTGTGCCAATCTGTGTTAATCTGTGGTCTAAAAACCTTTGCGGATGCTTCTGGGAGCGTGGGCGTCTCGCCAGCGGCAACCATGATGCTGCCGAAGAATCTTCCAAAATTCCTGAACTGACTCCAAGAATCTTGGAGAATCCTCCTAAATTTTAATAATATCTCCTAAATTTTAAAAGTATCCTCATAATACGAGGTTTATTGATGGCTTACATTACATTATATCAATAATCTATATGAATAATTAATATTGCTTGTATTTCATAAGTTCCTTTCCTGTAGGATAAAGAGGTGCTCCCTCAACAAATGATTCTTTGTCACTAATGCGATGAAAATTAATGAGAGCGTTGATATTGAATCTTCCAATATTAACCTCTTCGTCAAATCGAAAAATAAAATAGTCACCATTAGGTCCTCCATGATTTGTAGGATACATAGCTTGACGCATTCTTTCTTCTGACATTTCCGCAAAGTCATGAATCTTGAAAACATGATAATCCTCAGGTTTGTCTTCTTCGTAAATGATAGCGAACAAAGGTCTCATAGCCCTAATTCTACTTTTTGTCTGTGCTCCATGTCGTTTTTTATCAAGTCGCACATTGTATATAAGCGAACCTCGGTCGTTCTTACCAGTTATCCAGTCCCAATGTTCTTTATCATGATACATTCCTACGACAAAGTACCTGTCAAGATACCTTTCGACATGATACTCTGGTAGCCATCTTGATGGTGTTGCAATGTAAGGGTGTTGTTTCTGGTATTTATCCACTTCTTTCTCAAGTTCCTCACGTGGATTATCTCCAAGATTCACCTTGCTAATAATAAAGTGGTTTTCAAGTAATTTATATACGTCAGATTTTGTAGAGTCTAGTCCTTCCTTTTTCTCCAAAGCCAATGCGTAAAGATTTCTGTCACTGTATGGGCGATACAGTTTGCCTTGAAGTTCTTTGAAGTGTTCTCTTATGACTTGCTCTCCTGCAAAAGGATTGCCAAAACCTTTCATTGCATAGAAATCATATTTCTCTTGAAGTACCGTTCGAATTTTATCTCTAAATAGTTCTCTTGTTTTTTGTCTCCAAAGAGCTTTCTCACCGTTTTTGTTTCTTGCGTAGAGGTAGATAACGTAAAGAAAGTTTACGTCATAGTGAGACAGTATGAGAGTGTCACGGTCAAATAGTCGATCTTCGAATTGGTATTGAATATGCGTATTTTTGCCTTTGTGGTTAAATATGTTTTCATTAGCCACATATCTATGGTCGGGATATACAAATGCAGAAATAAAAAAATTAGGGATTACGTTATAACCTTCCGTGAGGGAATCTTTGCTATCATCACGTAGTCGAATATTCTTATATCTCATTCTATCGTCTTCCCAATCTTTCTTTTCTTCATCATTCCAATCATCTGGAGCATTATTTAAGAATAAATTGATGTTCCATTGTATTACATTTCGGGCATATGTATATTGTTTGTATATAGACTCGTATCCCAAACGATGTCCGCTTTTATAGTATTTAGAATCACCGATATAATATATTTCATCTCTTTGGTCGTTGCTGATGGTGAGAGCTTCGTAGGTATATAGATGGTCGATTCGTTTTCCGTCTGCCTGTTCTTTCAACCCCTTGGGAATATCTTTATCTCCAAGCAGTTCTTCAATCATAGCTTCAAATACATGTTCAAAACTTTTTGCTAATAGATATTCCTTTTGCTCAGTATTGATAGCCAATTTGTGCGTAGCATCAAAGAAAGCATAGCACATGTCCCACATCTGCAGTGCTTTATCGGCAAAATACTTATATTTTATTTGTCTTAGCTTGGTTTTCCCAAAACCATTGATATAGGTTTGAAATCTTTTGCCTTTAATCAATTCATATTGATAGTTGATAGGGGCTTTAAATCCATATTGCTCATTCAGGTGATTTAGAATACTGAAGAAAATGACAAATAATTCTTCGTCAAAGTTGATGGTTCTTTTCTTGTTAATAGGATTAAGGTAAACAGCATTTCCTTCTTGGATAACGGCGTTTGATTTTGATATGGTTTTTGTCCAATTTATCTTGTTCTGGCCGCTATGAAGATTCTTCAATGTGAACATGAAATAGTTTTGGTTCTCGTTGTTGAATCTCATCATAGATAGAATTATATCGAGATAAGTATTGGCCTGGTGTCTCTTGCCGTGTCCTTCTTGTGGTAGTTGGCGATAATAAACAGCCTTGCTCTGAGGATTCAGATTCCTGTATACGCAAAGGGCACGATAAATCCAAACAGCAAATTCGTATATGAACTTACGATACTCTGCTGATAGATATTTTTCTTGTCCTTCTGGATTAATAATATCCTCTGGCCTAATATTGTGTTCGACACCATCTTTATCTTTGTATTTTACATCAGCAACAATATCTGAGCCTTTGCAGTCGGACAAAAGAACTTTAGGTAGAATAAAGACACAGTCCTTAACTGTAGGATTGTAGAAATAACCAACATATCCCACACTGACTTTCTTTTCTACGTCCTGCAGTTCACTCAGTCCTTTTAGGTTATCACCTATGTCAGACAAGTTATATTGATGTTCTTCAAAGATTATTCTCATTTTTCTTTGACCATTTTATGACGTTGTCGACAAATTGTATAGTTATCTCCTCGTTGACTTTCCCGTCCTCGTCAAAGAAATCAGGATAAGTAAGATCCTTGTCTATATCTTTCCCGTCTTTGTCTTTCACTTTGACCAAGAATAGAGACGAGTCTTCGAATCCATAGTCTTTAAATACGTCATTCCAAAGGTAGAATATCACTTTGTTTACAAACTTCTCTACAGATATTACCTTGTTTTCATCTGCCTTGCAAAAGAAATAGCCCAACTGCTTATCGGCGGATGATGTCATATTACTGATAATGGCATTTATCTTATCCAAGAATTCCCACCAGTCTTTTTCTGTTGTTTCATTAATTTTTATCTTCCAATTGAGAGGAATCTTATTACCATGTTCATCGGTTTTATATTTTCCATTGTCATCTTTTTCATATGCATTGGTAATCTTAATATATTTCCAATCCCAGCGACGCTTAAAGGCTGAGTCAATGGGGAAGAGACTTTGGTCGGATGTGTTCATTGTTGCCCATATATATAAGTTGGGAGGTAGAAGCAATACGCGTCCTTCTCTTACATCATATGACAAGTCAGAATTATAGTTTTTTACAGCTCCATCTATAGACAAACTATCAATTTTGAACACATCTTCATTTTTGAATGCTTCTTTAATTGATTTGCTGATATCACTATCTGCTACGATAGGGTAGGTGGAGAAACCATTATCAGCTCTATCAAGCAATTGGAAAATGTCACCAAAAATTTGTGCACAGTTTCCTCTATTGATTTCTTCAATGACAAGGAATTGCGGCTTAACTTCCCCGTCTTTTGCATCTGCATATTTTTTCCAAGCAGAAAGGTAAGCATTAAGGAAAGCTTGTCTAACAAATTTATATGTAATCTGCTCTTTCTTAAGACCTACATCATTAATCTTAATTGGTTGTCCCGCTTCATCGCAAATTGGCAGCATACCAACTGTAGGTTTATATGCACCTACAAAAGTAGAGTAATCACTATCAGGATGGAATGTTGTTCTAATTACATCCCAATCTTTTGTGATTTTGTTGATGGTATGAGACTTGCCGGTACCAGGGGCACCGTAGTAGATTTGTTGAAGACTATAGGTAATAGAAGTATTCATCTTTTTTTGAGAATAATTATTAAATTCTATCACGCTGTAAGGGGTGTTAATTGTATCCATATAACTTATGTATTCTTGAGTTGAAAGATTAAAATCAGAAGGATTAGAAGGATACCAAAATTTTGAATAATTCAAGATCTGGTCAATATAGTCTTTATCAATGTAAAAATCTGAATTTAAGGACAATGTAAGAATGCCTTTAGACAGTTTAAAACATTTACTTGCATACGTAAGAACTGTGAATAATTCTTTTGATTGACGTCCATGTTGATTCCATTGTAATGTCGATGCAATTTTGTCGGATAAATTCTGATTATTATTTCTGTCGGATAAAATCCTTTCCGCTACTTTCCTATAGTCTGCTTCTGGATTTTTGAAAACGTACGGATTGCAAAAAAGGTAATATAGTATTTCATCAATGCTTATTTGTGCGACTTTTTCATTGTTTAATTGAGCCATCATAACAAGTAC
Organism: uncultured Prevotella sp.; assembly: GCA_945869265.1. Taxonomy (GTDB): domain Bacteria; phylum Bacteroidota; class Bacteroidia; order Bacteroidales; family Bacteroidaceae; genus Prevotella. The sequence goes on from CAMBOI010000003.1 coordinate 120,081, forward strand.
TGATACAACACTCCTAAACGGAGCAAATAAAGTACCTTCATTTAAAGAGTCATTTAAAGATGTTGAAGTCCTAACATTAGGGAATTGAAACTTCAATACAAAGTTCCTTATAGAGAATAGAGGATCACTAACAGACTTGGTGCATGTTTCTGTACCCAAATATAGGTTATAATAGAACTTGAGAGTTGTGGCATTGTTATTGTCAGATTTGTCTGAAATTTCTGATAAGGTTTTGCCATTCTGAATAAATTCAGAAACCCATTTTATTCTATTGGGAAGATCAGATATCCTCTGATCGGATGTGAACAGATATTTAGGCATATTTTTCAGGTTTATATTTTTTCAACAAATCAACTATTGATAAGGCAAGTGCTTTAGCTAACTGAGGTGGAACGGCATTGCCTATCATTTCAAATACGTGACCACGAGAACCTAAAAACTCAAAGTCTTTGTCAAAACTTTGCAAAATACCAGCTTCGCGAGGAGTAATGCTCCTGGCTTGTTTAGAATCATAGTGAATGAATCTATTACCATCTTTATGAAGATGGGCAATGATTGTTGTGCTTGGCTCGTTAGGATTTAGCACATGATATCTATGAATTGGAGATTTAGAACCAATTTTTTTCTCATATAATTCTGCGATTTTTTTACTGTCATATTCACATCTTCCACTTTCAAGATCTTCCGCAAGAATCTTGAATGTATCCATGTCTCTTTTATTATTATATCGTGGTTGATGCCAACTTATATCTGTAACTGGAGTTGAATGAGATACTTTTTTATTATGATGCTCATCATCCCAGAAGGCTTCTAAACTTGGTAAATTACCAATAGCTTCTCTTACTGTAATTTTTCTTTTTCCTTTATGTAAAGGAAGTATGTTGAAATAGAAATCGTCGAGCATTGATTGGATGTCTACATTTTCAAATGATTCTTTTCTTATGCCAACCAAAATGATCCTTTTGCGATTTTGAGGAACATTGTAATCTGCAGCATTAACAATTGCACTCGAAAGATTATTGATAATCTCATAGCCTTTCTTCCCAAATTCTTTGGGTATTATTTCAGACACCTTTTTCCCATGAGGTGCAGCACTAAGAATACCTGGTACATTTTCAAAAATGAACAAGTCAGGCTGATACCTGTCTACAATAGATAGGTAGTGTTCAAATAGAAAATTACGATAATCATCCTCCATACCATGCTCATCTCTTACTCTACCAGCAATTGAATATGCTTGACATGGAGGACCTCCAATAATTATGTCAATTCCCGATGATTCGTTTACAAAATAATCAAGTCCCTTGCTGTTACCGTATTCTTTATCGTTCTTCCAGCCAAAGAAGAGCTCTTCTTCTCGTTGGATGTCAAAAAATAATACGCTTTCATCAGCATTAGTTTTACCCCACTTATTTTTTAGCCTATTTCGTAAAGTATCAACCTGAGGTTTTTTCCATTCAACAGCTGCGACGTCATTATAGCATCCAGTTTGCATGAAACCGTCTGTTAATCCACCGCAACCTGCGAATAGGTCGAGCATTTTAATTTTTGTATGTATTATAGCCTTACCTGTCATTTTCTTTAAGCCATTTATATATTTCTAATGCTATAGCCTTACCAAGCATTGGTGGCACAGCATTTCCTACTTGTCGATACTGTTGAGTTTTATTGCCATAGAATAAAAAATTGTCATCAAATGATTGAAGTCTTGCACTTTCTCTAACAGTAGGAATCCTATTCCATTTATAGTGGAAATGAGAGCGATGCCCTGTGTTTATAGTTGGAGAAGGTTTCTTGCTATGGTAGCGAGTTAATGCTTCGTGATATTTATATATTCCGGCATATTCAGAAGGCAAAGACTTGTAGTTTTTGCCTTCTGGTACCATCGCAATAAACTTCTTTGTTTTTGGGTCATGAATAGTCCCTTCATGATTATGAATTTTTGTAGAACCATTTCGCATAAGTTCCTGATACTTTGACAGAGGGGGACAAGGATATTCTTGAATTTTTTCACCTACGATATCAATTAACGCTGGTAAATCTCCAATAGCTTGTTCGCATGTTACATAATTTTCAGGTTTACAAATTGGTTTAGGATAATCATATTCTGATTTAGATGCTAATAATCCTACAAAGACGACACGCTTTCTTATCTGTGGCACACCGTAATCAGGCGCAAAAAGTATCTTAGGCTCTCCCATCTTATATCCAAGCTTGGTAAAGTCTTCAATAATTTTATCCTTAACTAATCCACCATGTAGTTGAATCATACCAGGTACGTTTTCAAGAACTACAGCATTAGGACGGAGTATGCTAGCTGTCTTAACCATAGCCTGATATAGTTTGTTTCTTGAATCATCAATCTGTCTAGGACCTGCAAGGGAAAAACCTTGGCAAGGAGGTCCACCAACAAGAACGTCTAAATGCAACCCTTTTGAATCAAAATAATTCTTGATTATATTTACGTTGTCTAGATTAAATAAATCTAGTTTCATGGCCGTAGCTCCATCATGATTGGCCTCAAACGTTTTTAATGCCATATCATCAATGTCTATTCCCAATTTGACAGAGAAACCTGCATCAATGAACCCTCTAGACAATCCTCCAGCACCGCAGAAAAGATCTAGAACTGTATATTCTTTTTCTCTATTTGTCATAATTATAAATTTGGAAGTGAACAAACCTCCATTATACGTTTCCAATTGAAATTATAAGAGTTATCCATTAAATCAAGATATTTCCACAATGTACGTTCATGATCAAGGAACGGTTTTTTATTTCCATTGTCAACTTTTCTGCCAGGATTTCGTTTAATATATCCCATTTCTTCATATTTTTTTTCCATTTCTTCAAGAAAAGTAGTTAGACCAATGTCGAATGGTCTATTTCTAAACATTTTGTCAAAATCAACAATTAAATCAAAATGGCAACCTGTAATAAGAATTTCTTTGGTAAAGTAATCCTTAAATAATTTACTTTCAGGTCCATTAGTAAGACCAATCTGATGGAGTTTTAAACCTTTGGTCGTAATGTTATCATTAGAATCTATGACATTTATTTGTTTAAAAAAAGCAAGAAGATACCGTCTCACTCTACGGTAATTATTATCCCATTTCCCATTTGTATTATCAGGTTTAGATGTAGCAATTGCTTTCTTTATCTCTTCACGAATTATATCGTTTGACGCACCTTCCTTTTTCAATGACTCAATAATTCCTTTGTTGTAACAAATATAATCTTCTCCCATCATTGTTCTAATAGGATTGTTTTTTAAATCAATTACAGGTCTTAATTCTAAATCATCCAGTATTGAAGGAGAAATCATATGCTTTTTCCAACATGCTTCGTATGCATCACCGTCCAACATCCCTACTTGTTTCAAATAATAAAAATGAAGTATTAGGAAGAATAACGGAAGAGGCATGTCTTGATGCTTTGCCCAATATCGATTATTCTTACTCGAATTTATGCTAATAGGATTTTTCGTACAATTAACAACGTTTACTGCTAATGTAACATTAGAGGGGTTGTTATTCGTATAGATTATTAAGCCAACAGGAAGTTTGTCCTTAATTAATTTTGTGAATATGTCTTTCATATAAGACTCCATATCAAAATCCTCAATAGTTTTCGGAACTATTAAGTATGATATAGTTGCTCTTTCCAGATAAGCTATTGCTTGTCCAAGTCCAGTCAAAATACCTCTTTTCGTTTCTGTAGGAGGTTTAAATTCAAAAGAAACGAGGATTTTATTTCCTTCATCAACAAATGTTGCATCTGGAGAAGGAAAATCCGCAAAAGTGTTGGTTCGATAAAAATTTGTCCCAACATTTTTACAGCATTTCCAGTTTCCATTTATAAATTTGGACAGAATAGCGTCTGTCGCTTCTTTTGCCATTATATGATGATTCAGTTCCATAATATGATATGTTTAATAATCCAAAAATCGATATTAGTTTAGCGCTAATAGTACTGAGGGTAAATAAAAAGCCCTCTTTCTCGTTTTGGAAAGAGGGCGTGAAGCATAACAATCGTTCTTTATCAAGGCTCCGCTAAAAGCCCACGTCAGACAACAATCGTCCTGTCCACGCCCTTTAAAGGAGCGCAGACATCCGTTGCCTAAACCGATCTGACGTATATTTTATTTAGCGGATATTGATAATTTCAGTCGAGTCAGGGATGTCATAAACTCATATCTTTTTTTATGTCATATTTTTCTTTGTTTAAGTTATTAAATCCATATTTACCTAATTACGTATGTATATACATACAAAAAAGGTGATGCAAAGATACGATTATTATTTTATTTCGCAAAGAATTAATAGATGAAAGTGCTTATTTATGATAAGATTTTCTTTTTTTTATACGAATTTTCAACTGTTTTGATGCAATATATGTTAGATTTCATGTATTTCAACTTCAATGTTTAGTGTTTTGGATATAGTTTCTAATACTTTTTTAATATTCGTAATAAGAGATGGGACGTAAGCCCATTGGTTTACTCCAACTTGAACTCTTCCGTCTTTTGTGTTTTCTGATGTAATAATTGATATGCCATTAAAGCAGATTCGATTTAGTATTATGGAATCTGGGTCGAATTCCCATAATGCATCGATGTATGTATCTTCCATGTTATCATTACAAATGATAGTACCATTAGGAAATTTTACCATTAATTTCTTCTGATATGGTTTGGATGTTGTCTTTTCTGATGAAGATTTTGAATTATAATAGTTCGTATACTGACGGTTTGCTGGATTGCTGGCATTCCCTGTCAATGCGTATTTTGAGTGCTTAACAGAACCTATTTCGTTGTTAGTAGCACGAGTTGCATTTGTTTTGGTGAGATTATGAGAAATACCCCTATTTCTGATAGCCGGTTTCTTTGTGTGAACAGGTGATGTCCTGTAGGAATTATTTGATGTAACATAATCTTCTTTTGTTAAATATTCAGATTTTAAATAGATTCGTGTTTTCCCAAACTTGCAATCAAATAAATCTTCGTCTCCAATCTTTCTGATTACAAGTCCATGTCCATAAATACGATTGTAAACAAAGTCACCTGACTCAATAGTGCTTGGTTTATTTATTTTTTCCTGAGGTTTTTCTATTACTTTGCGCTTATTATTAGAATTTATAGGTTTACTTATTTCTTTTTCACTACTTTTTTTATCTATGTTTTCATATGGGATAGCGTCATTAAACCTTATCAAATATTCTTCTCCTTGAAACGAAATTCGATACAGTTTAGAACTGTAGAGAACATCGACTATGATTCCTATGCCATATTCCTTGACTTTTACTATAGTATCTATTGGTAGTGACTTCATTTATAATCCAATTAAATGTATTCAATTTTTATTCCTAAATGTAGAACTACGTTCATCACGTTCAGCATCTTGACTTTATCTTTAGTGCTGGCTGGTATCACCAGCCACTTGTCTTTGGCGATCTGGACCTGAGAGTTATATTGTTGTGATGACGTTATGAAATTCTTTTGATTATAGGTGAGGTTGAGTTTTTCAACTCTTTCAATGCCTATTTTGATAACGGTCTCGAAAAATGTCTCAGTCGTATTTGACTCACCTATTACAGTTCCATCAGGGAAGCTGACTTGAAGAAACGAAACACCTTTGCTGCCTCGTGAAACTTTCTCTCCCTTGAAATCGTCGCTTTTGTCGATAATTAGACCAAGGTTGAGCTTTTCGGATATTGATTTAAGACGCATGTATTTTGTGTGGGTGCTTCCTCCAATATTCACATACCAGCCATCGCCCAATGATTCCATATGTCTCTGATGTTTGGGGATAATCGTCTTGGTAATCATAGGGGCACCATCTGCCATTATGTCCACACTGGACAATCGGTCGATGCCAATTCTTCTAAGGGTTTGAACTAATGTCTCCTTAGAACTAGTAAAGCATAAAGTCTCTCCGTCAGGAAAGACAACCCTAAGCTTTTGTGGCTTTTCGCGTTCTCTTAATCTTTCTTCCATAGCATTTACTCTTCAAACCCGTTTTCTTTGGCTTTATCCATTATTCTTTTTGCATTCTCTGCTTCCTTATAGCTCAGCTTTTTCCCACGTGATTTATATGTGCCGTAGTTTCTTGCGGTCTTTATCTCCATAGGAGTTAGCGAGTTGTGCGACTTTGCCCATTCTACAAGCGAGAACCAATAATTTGATTCAATCGACATCATTTCGTTAACTATGCTTTGTTGGTTGTTGTCACCCGATGTATTGTTTGAAGAATAATAATCTGGTTGCTCCAAACATGCATGTAACTTTACTGTTTGTGTAAGCTTTGACTTTAACTTATCCCAACATTCTGTTTTCCTCGACCATGCTGAGACATTTGATGTTGTCATCATGTCGGTTGAGGTAAGGTGTTTCCAAACGATTGGAACAAGTTCTTCAATCTTTGCGATAAGTTCGTCTTGAAGCTTGTGTCGTTCCCAGATATAATTGAAATCAAGTTTTCCATCAGAGAGGTAAGATATAGCGGAGAGAATGTAAACATTCATGTGGGCTTTGTATCCTCTTTGGCTTTGGGAAGATACAATTTCATCAATCTTGTTGAATATGATACATTTAGATATCAACTTTGTATAATATGATTCAGTAACTAAAGGCCTGTTCCTCTTTATGGATGTTGCAAACAATTTATAACATTGTTCAGCTCCTCTACATGCATCGTAAGGGGTGCGGTTCCATGCAGATTCAATCTTTGCAATATCGGTCTTTGTTATTTTGTGCTCTTTGGGGTATGTTCTCATAAATGCATCTGAATCAACCTTGTTTAGTTGTTCTTTGCAGTCAATATATTGTCCACGCATACGCTCAAAGAACCATTTCGATCCTGTGTAGTAGTTATTACCAGGGACGAAAATATTACGGCTCATATTTTCAAGTTCAATGAGATAAGGGTCGTTAGCGGTAAAGTCAGAGTTCTTGATAGCCGTCTGACTGTTTGCAAATGTAGAAATGTCTTTAACTATGGAGTTGTAATTTGGCTTGTCATGTATTACACTTAACTTCATAGGTACATACACCTGATTAAGATCCACTTTCTTGTCGTTCATGAGAGCGGATATAGATGCTGTGGTCTGACCTCCATTAACAATCTGCCAATCATATATTTTTGTGATAAATGAAGCACGACCCATTTCTCTGATTTCAACTTTGCTGGCAGTCGTTGATATGCCGTTGTTGTATGAGAAGAACATGTTTGGCTGTTCTCTCAGTGTTTTGCGGATATTCTTATTAACTTTTCCTTTAAATTGAAGGAATGTTCTGACATTTTTCTCAAGAAGAGCCTGGGAATATCTTTTGTATATACTTGCCAATATTGTACCTGGAATGATAGTCAAATACGAATCAACTGTAGGATTATCGTCAACCATCTTAATGCATTGAAGTTCTCTCTTGAATAAGTTTTGAAAATCAATCTCAACTCTTGTCTTACCTGAGTTGATTTGATATTGTTGGAAAATGCGTTGAATGTCCCAAACATTATATTCATACAGGAATTCTTCTTCCTCGCTTTCTTCTGGTTCAGGTATAGAGGAAGGTTCGGTGAGTCCGTCGGTAATAATGTATAGGCGTAGTTGATTGATTTTTCCTCTTGTACTTTTTATTAAATCTGCAACTTCTGAAATTTCATCATTAATATCTATGGATTGTCCACGGAATAGTTTACTTTCCATTGCCTCATTATAGAATGTGACAAGGTATTCAAAGCCTTTATGGATTTTCTCACGATTGATATTGCTTGCAAGATTATCTGCTTTTATCAGGTAGAAAAGATCAAGAGATTCAGCATCGCTATTGTAGTCGTATGCAGTAATTCGAGCTTTGGTCTTTTGGAATCTGCACAATTCAGGTGCACCCACCTCTCCGTTGTCTATCATATATTCTATGATTCGTGAGGCAAGTTCAGATTTATAGAGTTCTTTCCTGATATGTTCGTCTTCTATTCCATTTTTGTCTATTTCAGACTTTATTTCGGAATCAAGTTGTTCTGCAAATTCTATTATATCCATAGGTAAATATACTGATTATAGCTCTGTTTGTATTTCTAACCCGCAAAGATACGAATTAATTCTGATATGGCAAAGGAAATGAGGGGAATTTTTGATTTTTTTAGTCTGGAATAACGAAACGCCACAAAAGGTGTATATGTTTTCTGGCATTTTGCTGACATCAGCAAAATGGTATATGATTTATTGTAATGGTGTAATTGATAATTTCAATTACTTGGTATAATCTCGGCTGTCCATTCCGGCATATTGTCGGTATATCGCTTTTTGATTATTCCATCCGACATCCTGAAAAGGAGTTGGGCTTCTCTACCGTCTATTGAGTTGTCGTAGATGTATGTGCGGTCGCAGAATGGCGAAACGGTTGGCGCCTCTCTGCTGCTAATCTTTTGATTTCAGCGAAAAGTTTCTTGTGTGCAGCTTCTTTTTTAGCTTGTGCCTCGGCAGCTGCCTCTTTCATTATATATGAAAGCATCTCGTCTGTTGGTTCCTCGAGACTTGTGAGTCGATACGAATTGAGTTCTTTTTCTGTCATAATAGTAGGATTTTGCACGGCAAAGATACGAATTTATTCTGATATGGCAAAGGAAATGCGAGTTTTTTTAGTGAAGAGGGTGGGAGAGAGGGGAGTGGGAATGGCTTTTTTGACAGGGCTTATGCGCTATCTTGGGCTATGTCGCCCCTACAGGGCTTAAGTGGGGCACGTTTTATTGTAATGTTGTAATTGTAATGGTATAATTGTAATGGTGTGTGTGGATGGCATTACAATTACAGCATTACAATATTTTATGCCTATACTGAAATAGTAGTCACTTTTTTGCCTATCATCCTTCGATCATCCTTCGATCATCCTTCGTTCATCCTTCGTTCATCCTTCGATTGGGGATTGGAGGATGATTATTGGAGCATTGGAGAATCATTGAGGGAGATATTATTTTTCGGGTGCAGGCTCTGCTGCCATGGGGATTTCTTCGGAATCGGGCAGACGGTAGTGGCGGACTGTGTTGTCTGCGAGGTAGATGCGGTAGAGGGTTTGGGCGAGGGAGTCGAGAGTTTGCTGGCGGCAGTGGGGCTTGAGCTGACATTCCCAGATGGTGATGCAGTGCCAGCCCATTGAGGCTATCTGGCGTTGTTCGTCGATGTCGCGTTGTTTGTTGCGTCGGATTTTCTTTTCCCAAAAGTCGGTGTTGGTCTTGGGCATCTTGAAGTTTGGACAGTCATCGTGTCCATGCCAGAAGCAACCGTTGACAAAGATGACAGTGCGGTATTTGCGCAGTACGATGTCGGGATGGCCGGGGAGTCGGGGATGGTTGAGGCGATAGCGGAAGCCACGGGCAAAGAGATACTTGCGTACAAGTATCTCGGGGCGAGTTCCCTTGCTCTTTATCGCAGCCATGCAGCGGTGGCGCTGCTCCTTTGTCATCTTGTCCATCTTGCCGCAAAGATACGAATAAATCCTGATATTGCAAAAGAAATTAGGGGATTTTTTATTGGTTATCGTTGCAAAGGTGACTAAATAATACCCAATTCACGCGGTAATGGATAGTGTTATGTTGTGAAACGAGGAATATATTGAGTGAAAATAAGTTATTTTCTATCACTTCTATCACAACCAAAGAAATAAAAAGAAATCGGGGCAAGCATCTCGCTCGCCCCGATAGTAAAACCAATAAATATCAAATATAGGCTTGATTAAGCCCAGGGATTCTCTGTTGGATAAGGCAGGGACTTCGGCTGGTTGTAGGCGATGTCCTGGATGCCGAGATACTTGAACACCTCGAAGAGAGTCTTGCCGATGTGAGAGAAGGCAACG
>CAMBOI010000004.1 GCA_945869265.1 uncultured Prevotella sp.
TAGGAGGGGAGGTGGAGCCTCTCCTAGCAGGAGAGGACGGGTGAGGTAGAAAAATCTTTACTTTCCGATGAGTCTAAAGCTCATCGGACTACGGCTCTCCGAGGTATTCCATAATCACCCTCACTTGCCTCGTCGTGAGGTTCTGCTTATGCCTGAACGGCACATTGATGTCATTCAATGCCGCCACCAAGTCAGGACAGTTGTCAATCCATCTCAGCAAAGCCTTCACCGCTATGCGGGGCTTGCTGTCGGGGAAATACATTATCGCCAAATCTCTTCGTTTCATCTTTTTTAATCAACAATCAATAATCAACATCAGTCACCAAGTTGTGACACTGTGACACTTAATATATATAAACTTTTGAAAAAGCATAAATTCGATTACTATATAGTAAATGAATTATTGCGTTTTTTAGATTTTTATTATATATAGTGTCACAGTGTCACAAAATGGCAAATCAGAAGGGCAGGCTCTCTGATTCCTCGCCCGGCAAACGACTGTCGATTTCGTTGCCTGGTCGCTCCGCCACCTTCCAAAACCGCCCCTTGCCGTTGCGCACTTGCTCATACCCCAATTCAGCCAAGGCGATGCCAATCTTCGTAGGACTGATCTTGATGAGCGGCATAAACCGCGCCGCTATCTTCGAGGCAGTCATATACTTGGTCTCCGACTCAGTGCGAGGTATGGTAAAATATGTTACAATCATCTCCCTTGCCGGGTCGGGAGTCATATACGCCTTGTTGCGCTCGTTCAGCTCCCTTATCTGCTTGTCGTCGAGCCAGTAGCGCTCACCGGCGTTGACGAGAGCGAGAGCCTGGGCATACATCCCCTCGTAGGGAATATGTGCCGTCCAGGGATTGTCGATATGGCTGATATGAAACGGCAGCCAGCGGCGGTTGCCCGTCTGGTCCGACAGGAACGTGAGGTTGTTGCCCGTGGCGCAGAGCGACGCCACACGAGGTCGCAGCACGATATGCCGCCCATAGGCAGGACGCTGTTTCACATGAGGTTCGGTGGTGAACGCCTTCAGCTGGTTCACCTCCTTGGTAGCCATCGAGTCGATCTCCTCAAGCGATATGATGATGTTCTCGGCGAGCATGATATAGTCGTCCTTGGTGAGCATATACCAGTTGTTCTTCGTGGCGTAGTAGTCGCGCAGCAGGGGCGGAAGGATGTTGAACATGAACGACGACTTATACGTGCCCTGCTCGCCGATGAAGGTGAGTATCTCGTGGTTCACCACCTCGGGATTCATCACCGATGCCACCATCGCCAAGAACCAGCAGCGGGCGTAGAAATAAAACGTCTCATCCGAAGTATCTTTACAATGCACCAATGAGAAAAACTGCCGGATATAGTCGGTTTCGCCATCCCATGCGGGCAGACTCTCAATCCACGATTTGAATGGGTGATAGTCGGTGACGAAGTCAGAGCCGAGGATGTTGTTGATCACCTTGGTGTCCACCTCCATCCCGTCGTTCTCCATCTGTCGCCACAGCGAGTTGATGAAGTGGTCATCCACTGACGAAAATTCATTCTTTAATTCTTCTGAGTTTTCAAGTGGAGTCCTTTTCATAAACTCAACTTGAAAACTCAGAAGATTCCGCCTTACGACGTATCGCTCCTTGATGTATTTCTCCACCTCAGCCACGCCGACGCGGCGGCTCTTGGACAAGGCGAGAGCGGCATGCTCGTCGGCGTGGGTGGCATATATGCTCTTCACCATGTTGGCTATTGTGCCGTGATGCTTCGCCTCGTAGTCCTTAAACGCCTCAAGAGCCCACTCCGTGCAGTTGGCCATGGTGACACCATAGCGGTTCATCAGATACACGCAGCGCGACACATAGTCGTTGTGCTGCCCGTCGGCATACACAGCCCCGTCGGCCTCCACCAGTCGCTTCACCTTGTCGGCAATGCTCTTCGCCTCCATAGGTCGCCCCGCGCCCTTGCCCTTGCGTGCAGACGTCGTCTTGCCCAATGCCTTGTTGATCTTCAGTCGCTTGGCGAGAGGTTGAAACAAGACATCAGGGTCCCAAGCCAATCCGCACATCCTCGTGGTCGAACTGCACTGGGTGTCATAATCCAGGTTGAGCAACTTCTTGTAATGCTCATTCACCGTCAGCCACGCTGCCTTGTAGTTATCGGGCGTCACCTCGCCATCCACACGCGCTATCACCCGCAGACCCTCGCCCGAGATGGTCACGTATGTAAGCAGCGTGTGCTTGTCGGCCTTCACATGCTTCATCGCCTCTGCCAACTTCTCCTTCGGCACATGGTCGAAGTCGGCCATAAACGTCCCCGTGTATTTGCGGATGTGCTCCTTGCCCCGTCCGCCTTCGAGCATAGCTTGGCACACTATGGCAGGGCACGACGTCTTGATGGCCTTCATCTGCGTTTTGTCGCCCTCGGCGAGAGCTCGACGATACTGCTCCGTCTTCTGACGAAGATAATCACCACGAATGGTGGTAGTCACCGTTTCCCATGAAATCTCCTCAGGCGTGGTGGCGGTGAGGGTAGGGAAGAAAGAAATGTATTCGCTCATCATTTAAATAATTTTTAGTTTGGTAACTCTGCGATCTCCGTCGCTTGCGTCCAACTTCTCTGCAAATTTACAAATATTATCCCATCCGTGCAATACCCTCATCCCATAGTGATACTCCCTATGAAGAGTATCAAATTTCCACATTATTAACACCTCATAATAAACAATAACTCCACCGCCGCCACCAATGCACAGCCGACATATAAATGATAAACATATATAAATCTTCCCGCTTAATATTTTTTAACCGTTTTTTTTGTTGTGTTTGCGTTTTTTGCACTACCTTTGCACTATAATCAGCACAGGACTGTTATTGTGTATTAACAACACCCGAATAACCAACTTTTAACGCCCCCTCCCTTATAACGCATTGATAACCAAGGGGGTTGTACGAAAAGATGGGACTTGGAAATATGTCCATTTAGCTGCTAACACTCAAAAAACAATATATGAAAAAATTATTTATTTCCCAAGAGAGAATGAAGAAAGTGGGCGAGGCAGTCTTCGCCACTTTCGACGCTGCCCGCAAGTCACGCACTCTGACGATGCAGCAATTATTGGATGAGGGAATCCTCTCCTATCGTATGCAGGTTTATGCCATCTAAAAAGGCAAAGTTAAGGATTTCGAGCGCTACCGTCGCCTCTTTGTGCGCTCCCTCGCCTCCCTTCCCCCCGCCACCCGGCCTCACTACACCCGTCAATTCCTCTCCTCCCTCCTGGAATAATCAATAATCATTCATCAGGAATCTGCATAAACTTAAAAAACCATAAAAAGTTTGGTTTGTTATCAAATTATGTGTATATTTGCATTCAAATAGGTGCAAATCACCTGTTGGAATAGATTATGCCTATTAATGTTGTAAAGCAATTAGAGTATATAATGGTCTTCGTAAAGATGTTCGCAGACCGTATGGGATTGAGCGAAAAACAAGCGTTCAATTATTTGGATAGCCACAAAGGAATGGCTTTTGTGCGAGAACACTATAACGTGATCCATACTTTAGATTTCGACTATGCAATAGATGATGTGTTGGAAGTTTGTAAGATGAATGGAGGACGATTATGATTAAACTCTACCATGGATCAGATACTATATACTCGTTTTAAACACGAGTTTGAGTGCGCAGAATAGAATATGCTTGTCCATGCTATAGTCCTGTAAGGACGACATACCCCCAAATGGTGCGTCAGCCCTCAATCAATCATCAATACAACAACTATATATGGAGATAATGAACTATCTCCAAAGCCAATCGACACAAGTCATAACTGGTCAGACAAACATATTGCGGTCACTGCCCGCAATATTCCATAACGCTGAATCTCAGATTAATGCAATACAGCAGTCACAGACATGTTCGTCAGTAGTAGAACCGTGGCAGACATCGCCATTACCTTCGCGACCCGCTTACACTTGAGTTCCTTGGCATCCCAGAAACAGATGTTTATACCGAAACAAGACTTGAATCTGCTATTCTTGACAATCTCCAGTCGTTCCTAATGGAACTGGGTCAAGGATTCTGTTTCGAGGCTCGACAAAAGCGAATCCTCATCGACCATGATTATTTCAAGGCCGACCTCATATTCTACAACCGCATTCTGCATTGCCATTTTATCGTAGATTTAAAGATTGACCGCTATCGTCACGAATACGCCTCCCAACTCAATACTTATAAGAACTACTATCGCCATGAAGTCATGCAACCGGGCGACAACCCACCTATTGGTCTCCTGCTATGCACAGACTATAGCGATACCCTTGTACAGTATTCCACCGAAGGACTCAGTGATATCTTTGTCGGGAAATACATGCTTCATCTGCCCTCAACTGAAACGATCAGGCAGTATCTGATAGACCACATGCCCAAGCAGTCTGAGGGAGAAACAGAATATAATCAATAATCATTCATCAGTCATGTCCTACCAAAATAAATATAATTGGAAGCGGAAGCAGGCTGCCCTTCCTCCTAAGCCAAAGAAGGAACGCAAACTTTCACCTCTTTTAACCGAAGAGCAAAAGCAATCTGCTAACATCCAAGACTTGGCATACGACTTTGCGTGCAGGATTATTCGTCTTTACCAGTATTTGATAGAAGACTCCATATATAAGGAATACATCATGAGCAAGCAAGTCTTCCGTAGTGGCACAAGCATAGGAGCCAATGTGCGAGAAGCCCAGCACGCTCAGTCAGATGCAGACTTCCTATCAAAGATGCAAATATCACTCAAAGAGTGCAATGAAACCGACTATTGGTTACAGTTATTGCATGATAATGGTTATCTGAACGATGTGCAGTTCGACTCTATAAATTCAGACAGAGTCCGCATCCACAAGCTCCTCAACGCCATCGTCTCCACGACAAGGCGCAAGATAGGCAAATAACGAACAATCAGTAATCAATAATCAATAATCAGTAATCAGTAACCAGTAATCAGTAATCAATAATCAATAATCAGTCATCAGAAACTTGCTTAAGCTTGATAACTGATGAAAAAAATGGGGAAAAGTTTGGTGGTGTGGGAAATAATTCGTAATTTTGCGGCGTGAAATCAAAATAAGAGATGTAATATGATGAATGTCGTTAGTTTAAGTCCAGAAACATATAGAAGCGTTGAGACGTATGCTAAAAGCAGAAACCTCAGTGTGGATGATGCCGCTAATAGCATCATATTGGGATATATTTCAGTAGTTAATCCTGTAAGCGAATTAAAGGATCAGAACACTAAGAATGTGAAGGGTTTTTTGTCGTTAAAAGGCATTTTAAAAAATTCTGATAATAATATGTCTGATAAAGATCTAATCGACGAGTATCTCAAAGATAAATTTGGAGTATGATAATTTTTTGTGATACAAATATTATTCTTGAAGTCTTAGAGGAACGCTCTAATTATAAGTTCGTTGAAGAGATTCTATTGTCAAATGAATCATCTAATACTTTATATTTGTCTGAAGGTAGCTTCTACACTATAACATACCTTTTAGATAAAAGAATGAGACTCAACGGGATTCATGAGCCAGAAAAGACTGAACGCGTAAAAGAAGCATTGCTTAATATATTGCTGACGTTTAGAATAACAGATACAGGTGAACATGGTTTTAAGGACATAGTTACTCGTAGTTCATTTAAAGACATGGAAGATGGGTATCAATACGAAGCTGCTCGTCATTGTGGAGCGGATGTTTTGTTGACTATAAATAAGAAAGATTTTGTCAGTGTTCATAATGCGGATTTACTTGTGTTAACTCCTGAAGAATATATATCCAAGTATTTACGAAATGGGATAGATAGCTGAGGAACAAATACACTGATTCGTTGATTATTCGACAGGACAAGTGACAGGTCAATGTCCCGCATAATCAGTAATCATTCATCAATAATCAGTAATCAGTAATCACCACGTTGTCCCCGTTGTCGTGCATCAGTAATCAATCATCATTCATCAGTCATCAATTAATGTCATGCCGGCAATCCACCCACAGCGGATGAAGGATTGTCACCTTCTGTCGTTTCAACAATCCATATTTACGTCGCGCAGCCGCGCCCTCGGCGCATAAACAATCGCAATTCTATTGAGTAGACACTTACGAGCAACCCCTTGTGGGCGTGCGCTTGCTTGCGAGTACAGGCCCGGCCGGCCAGGCTTTAAGTCCTCACCTTCTGAGAAGGGGAGGATTTAGGAGGGGATGTGGAACCTCTCCTAGCAGGAGAGGACGGGTGAGGTAGAAAAAACCTGTCAGGAGAGCTCGGGTGAGGTAGATTCGACACTGTCACCTCAACCCTCGACTCCTTGAAGAAGGATATGGAGTCCCTCAAAGCAGAATTGCGTGAAGAACGTTCTAAACGCAAGAAGGCCGAGGCTAACGCAAGAAAGCTAGAGCAAAAGTTAAAAGACGAGAAGATTATCAGTAATCAGTAATATTTGGTGGAAGGTTTAACCCGCAGGGCTTTAGCTTTTTCGCCGCAGTGAAAAATAAGTACAACAGATAATCCTTATATCCCTAACCCCCCTGTAAATACAAGGCTCTGGTGAATTGCCATAGGGATTGGATGCTTACTTCTTTATGGGTAATTCAAGCAACAAA
Organism: uncultured Prevotella sp.; assembly: GCA_945869265.1. GTDB lineage: Bacteria > Bacteroidota > Bacteroidia > Bacteroidales > Bacteroidaceae > Prevotella. The sequence goes on from CAMBOI010000004.1 coordinate 6,628, forward strand.
CAAATAGCGAAGAATCTTGTTTTTAATGCCATCTCTTTTGGTATTAATTTCTTCATCTCTTTCTTTTTTACCCCTTATCTAATAAGAACAGTAGGTAAGGAAGCCTATAGCTTTTTCCCTTTGGTTAATAATATTATTGGTTATTCCAGTATTTTAACTGCAGCCGTAGGTTCAATGGGTGGACGGTTTGTAACAATGAGTATATATCAAAACGATAGAGATGGCGCTAATCAATATTTCAATTCAGTTTGGAGCGCAAACTTATTTTTATCCGTATTATTCACTATTGTTTCAATATTCTTTATTGTATTTATATCTGATATACTTACAGTACCTAAATATCTTGAAACAGATGTCAAATGGCTTTTTGCTTTTGGTACTCTTACAATGATTATGGGACTGATAACGGGATTTTTAGGAATAGGAACATATGTAAAGAATAGACTTGATCTTCAAGCTTCTGTATCAGTATTTACAAATATTCTGCGAGTAGCTTCTATACTTATTCTGTTCTATATTTTTAGACCATCTATAGTATTTATGAGCCTTTCTGCTTTTATTGCAGCATTTGTAGGAGTGTATTTTAATCTGTCATTCAAAAGAAAGCTACTTCCTGAACTGTCAATAAATCCTTCTCGATATTTTTCATGGGAAAGAATCAAAGAAGTGACTTCTGCAGGTTTATGGAATTCGCTGACTCAATTAAGTAATGTGCTACTAAGCCAAGTGGATCTATTAATAACTAATATATTTATAGGTGCGGCAGCAACAGGTGACTATTCTATTGCCAAGACAGCTCCTATTCTTATATTAAATTTATTAGGAATGCTCTCAGGTTCATTTATGCCTCAATTCAACATACTGTATGCAAAAGGACAGATGCAAGAACTTATAAAAGTAGTTTCACGTTCAATAAGTCTAATATCATTATTAATTGGTATTCCAATGGGATTTTTGCTGGTTTATAGTGGTGAGTTCTTCAGCTTGTGGGTGCCAGGGCAGGACACCAACCTTTTGTACAGGTTGAGTTTCCTCACTGTAGCTCCTCTCATCATAGGGGCAAGCATCAATCCTGTTTATGGACTTTTTACAGTGACCAATCGTCTAAAAATACCTTCTATAGCAGTTCTTATTGGCAGTTCGTTGCAAACAATAATAATTATCATCGTCATAAAAACAACAAATCTTGGCATTTGGTCTATACCGATTGTTTCTGGAATTCAGGCAATTCTGCGGAATACAGTTTTTACCACAGTATATGGCGGTCTGTGCCTTGACCAGAAATGGCATACTTTCTTTCCTGCCTTAGGTCGAGGTGTGTTAGGTATGATTATAGTTGTCTGTGTAGGACTTATAATAAAACCGTTTGTCAACATCGACAACTGGTTGATGTTTTTTGTGGTAGTGGCTGAGATAGGTGTTCTCTCGATAATTATCAATATGTTCATTGTATTCAATCACAACGATCGGTGTGTGATATTTAGTAAAGTAAAGATAAAAATTAAAAATATATGGAAAAGGTTATATTGAAAGAAATTAAAGTCGAGAGAAATCGTTGTGAATATGTCTTCACAATACCTCAAGCATTGGCATGTTATATTGCTGACCCCAATCAAGCTCTGTTTCTGGAACTTCCCGAGGAATATGATCTCAAAGATGTTCCAGAAGCACTTCTTGTAGTGCCATTTGTAGGCAGCATGATGTGTGCAACAATGCTGCTGAACATTGGCATTGAGGTACCGCAACTTGACAAGAATTTCTTTAACTGCATTACTAATGTGGCCAATGTCTATCAAAAGATGTTCCCATATGCTGAATTTTGTTTTGATGTTAAGGTAAACCAACTTGTAGATTGCTCCTATGAGACCATAAATACCCCGTCAGTATTCTTCACAGGTGGCCTTGATGCCACAAGTGCGTTAATCGAACATATAGATGAAAAACCAATGCTCGTCAATATTTGGGGTGGAGATGTGTTACTATCAGATACCGATGCGAACAAGGTATTGAATCAGTATTTCACAAAACTTACAAAGCAAATAGGAAACGAATTTGTTTTCTTGAAATCAAATTGCAGAAGATATTTTAATGAAGTCAAATTAGAACAGGATGTTCTTAACAGAATAATCAAGACTGAGCATAATCATGGATGGTGGGCAAGCATTGCACATATATTATCAATGACAACAGTAATAGCACCGATGTTATATGTAAAGCGTATTGGTCATCACTATGTTGGTTCTAGCTATGCCGCTAATTCGTTCGGATTTGATGCAAACAACAAAGAAATGAATGACGCAATAAAATATGCGTCGGCAAATTTTGATATAGTGGATGATAAATTGGAAAGACCAGACAAGGCAAAGAAGATTATTCAATATTGCGAGTCTCATAATCTTGAGGTTGAATTTAAAGTATGTTGGTATTCAAAGGCCTCTGTAAATTGCTCGCATTGCGAGAAATGTTATCGAACAATGCTTAATATTCTTAATAATCATGCAGATCCCAACAATTATGGTTTCAAGATTGATTCCAAAGGATACAAAAAGATGCATCGATTTGCTTTATTCAACAGGGTAAATGATGCATTTTGGGAAGCCAATCGCAAGATATTTCTTGAAGATGCAGACTATTGGAGAAAAGACAAAAATATGTCATGGATATTAGATATTGACTTTAATAATGAACGTAGAATAGCATTGTGTAACTGTTATCGTAGGATAAAAGGATTATTTAGTCGCATAAAACATAAAATAATTGGTGGTTAATTTATAATATGAAACGCTTATTTTATTACATTACACATCTCAAAGCTTTAATTAATAGATTGAGAATCACAGGAAAAAATCCTATGCAATTCAAGGTTAAAGAAGCAATGAAATATGATGTGGAAAGATATATCAGATATGCAGGGATATTCAATACTGAAAAGAAAGATAATCTTTTGGCTCAAATTATCCATACATACCATGGTATAGAGAAAGGGTTGACAATGCCTAATAGGAGATACAATTTTGGGCAAGATGCAATCATGAGTCTTGTAAGTCTTTTGTCCAAATACATATATTCTTATGGTGAGCCAACTGGTCAGGTCGCTCATGGCATAGGAATCCTAAAGGCTTATCTGATAATGCACTCAGAGTATGATGGCCAGGAGAATATATTGTTTTGGCAAAAGATACATAATCTTACAGATAAATATCCACAGATACAACCGGCCATACAACCACACAAAACAGCTGTTGACTTTTATCGTGATGTCTATTGCGATTTCAAAAGATTCGCAATGTCTCGCCATACTCTAAGACATTATGAAGGCTCTGTTAGTGAAAATGAAATAAAGGAAGCTGTAGAGCTTGCAATGACAGCTCCTTCTGCTTGCAATCGTCAACCAGTCAGAATACACTGCATATCCGATAAAAACTTGAAAAATCGAGTATTGGATCTACAAAGTGGCAATCGTGGATTCGGCAAAGATGCTGATAAAGTATTAATTGTGACAGGAGATTTGTCTTCCATTTGTTGGGTTGATGAGAGATATGATATTTATACTAATTGTGGCATCTTTATTATGAATCTGTGTTATTCGCTTTTTTATTACAAAATCGCACATTGTGTCCTGAATTGGTCTATATGCGTTGATGCTGCCAAAGATGCCGAACTTCATCGAATAACAGGCATTCCAGAAAGTGAGGTCGTTGCAGCTATGATTACTTGCGGCAGAACTCCCACTGAAATAGATGTAGCGATGTCACCACGTAAGAATGTAAATGAGATTTTGACTTTCCACTAATTCGTTATTATGAGAATTGGAATATTAACATACCATTCAGAAATGAATTACGGCTGTACGCTACAGGCGTATGCTATGCAGGAGGCTTATCGACAATTAGGCCATGAACCTATAATCATTGATAGGTACATTACATCAGACAATTCGCTTCTTTTGGGACCTTTGGCTCGCAAAGGATTTAAAAGTAAAGTCTCTCTCTTCTTGAAGTTCTTTTTGGGGGTTGGAACATTTTCTATGACTCTTCGTGTGTTGAAGACGCTTCGCTTCCATAAGAGATTTTTGAACAAAACTTTATATTCATTCTATGATTGGAATGACGCTCCAACAAATCTTGGAGTAGATATGATTTCTGTTGGCAGTGATCAAATATGGAACGCAAACTTATATTCACCAGTTCCATATTTATTAAAGTATGTAAATCCAAAGATTCCAAGAATATCTTATGCTGCAAGTATTGGAATGCCAGAACTGTCTCCAAAATACATAGATGAATATCGTGAAGGCTTCGCTCGATTCAAGGCAATTAGTGTAAGAGAAAGGCAAGCGGTTCAATTAGTGAATATCCTTGGTTTCGAAGCTAAACAAGTCGTAGATCCTACACTCTTAGCAGAACCTTCAACATGGAGTAAATTTAAGATTAAAAAAACACCAAAGAGAAAAAGGCTTTTGTGCTATACTTTAGCAGAGGACATTTTTATGATATTGCCCATTCTAGAGGAATATTCAAAAAAGAATAATTGCGATGTGATTCTTCTTCCTGATAGATTTGAGCGTTTTAATGGGTGGAGACCAACTGGTTTATATAATACTTTGAAACTTAAAATGAGAATAGCAAGTTCACCTGTGAAATTATATATCTCTGCAGCTATAGAAGATTTTATGAGAGAAATATCTGCTGCAGATTGGATTGTTACAAATTCATACCATGCAATGATGTTTTCTGTTATATACAGACGAAATGTTAGAATTATTGTACCAACAGATCCGGTAAGAAAGGGAATGCATGCACGTATGGAAGAGTTTTCTAATACTATCATAAATGGTCCGTTAATGCAGCCTGATATTAAATCTGCCTTGCAGTCTTTTGAAAATGGTGATATTGTGCTTTATAATGAAGAAGAATTACAAAAACGGATAGAGGAGTCACGCAGTTGGTTAAAATATCAATTAAAAATAATTGAAAATGTCAAGACTAAGAAAAGCAATAAGTAATAAAATTGCGGCAATAAGTTTCATTTGTACTTGTCTGGTAGTTCTAATACACGTTCCTGTTCCAAGTGTTCAATTGTCACCAGGGTGGTTTTTAAGTAAGTTGTTCTCTTATGGGATTTGTCTTATTTCAGTTCCCATATTTTTCGTGATTAGTGGTTTCTTTTTGGGAAGACACCAAAATGAAACAGGATGATGGAAAAGAGAAGTAGTTAAAAGAATCAAAAGCTTATTAGTTCCTTATTTTTGTTTCAATCTACTATACTTTCTATGGATATCAGGTTTTCATAACATAGGGTTTACTACGCTAATAAGAGCTACTATAAGTTCTCCATTTGATTATCCGACTTTAGGACCTTTGTGGTATGTTCGTTCTCTATTTCTTTATATTGTAATTAGCCCGTTATTCATAAATTGCACAAGGGGGGGGTATTAGTAGCTTTTACATTTAGTGCTATATTTTTGGTTTTCAATGAGTATATACAAGATAATAAGCTATTGTCTTTTTTTAGATATACACTTTCTATTCCCAATATTCCATATTTTATTATGGGTATTTATTTGGCAAATAATTCTGTAAATCAATTATCAAAAAATAAGTCCTGTGCTATGCTAGCTTGCTCTATAATAATTTTGGTGTGCAAAGTATGGGCAGAATCTTTTGGTGTACATGTCCCTATGGTATGGAGACTGCTCTTTTGTCCATTTTTGATGATTTCATTATGGGGGTTGATACCATTGATTCAATTTCCATCATATATCACTGCATTATCATTCCCAATCTATTTAGTACATTATTTCACGATTCCAATTATTATGAAATGTGATATTAATACAGATACTCTCATGGGGTTCATTTCGAGTTATGGTATTATGCTATTTTGTACTGCTGTTGTTTGTCTTGTTCTAAGAAGAGCGACTCCAACCCCGATTTTAAAAATACTTTTTGGAGGTCGTTAACCAATATTATTTTTTATATGGTGAAAGTTTCTATTCTTATTCCTGTCTATAATGTGAGAACTTATATTCTCAAATGTCTTAATTCTGTGATAACACAGACTTATCGAGGAAGTATCGAGTGTATTCTCGTTGATGATTGTGGCAACGATGACAGCTGTATGTTGGCGGAGAGTTTCATCGCTAATTTTCAAGGAAATGTCATATTTCGCATTATACATCATAAGTACAATCGAGGGCTTGCAGCAGCACGTAATACTGCCGTAAAGGCAGCAACTGGTGATTTTATTTTTCACCTTGATTCCGATGACTGGATAGAGCCTGAGTGTATAGAATTACTTGTGAATAAACAACAAGAAACGAATGCAGATATTGTTTCCGGGGCAGCAATTTGTCATAAAAAAGAAGGAAAAATCATACTAGAAGAGCCTAATTATGAAACTCCGAATGATATGATTCACAAGACAATTGAAATGACTCTTGACCATGTTATATGGAGAAGACTTATCAGGAAAACACTTTATACAGATAATAGGATTGAGGCTTTTGAAGGAGTAAATGTAGGAGAGGACCACCATACTCTCCCGCGATTGGTATACTATGCGAAAAAAATTACAAAGATCAATGATGTAATTTACAATTACAATTGTATGAATCCCAATTCGTATATGTCTATCAAGAAGAGTAACTTTAACATTAAAAGATTTTATAATGATATAAGTTCAATAGAAATACTGTATGACTTTTTTCTTGATAAAGATGATTATTGTACAACGAGGCTAAAAGAAATACGTAAAGAATATATAAAAAAATCATTGTTAAATTGTTGTATCTTATCAGATAAGATGTCATATATGCATATATGTAATGATTTCAAAATAAATAAGTCATATTACATGTTTAAAACAAAAAATATTTTACACACATTAAGGTTAAAGATTTTTAAGATTGGTGAAATATTGATGCGTTAATTTTATTTTTAAGTTTTTATACAGCATAACATTACATTTGATATAATGACAGACATGGGTATATTGTTGTTAGTTGTAGCATTGATTAACTTCTACATTATCAATCTTCCATTTGCTATTTTATCAGATATTTATGCAATAATGTTTTATAGTGAGTGTTGTGAAAATTTACAAATTTGCATTGCGATAATTGGAATAACATTGCTTTATTACATTCATCATTTTAGAAATAAGTTTTCAATAGTTAGTATTAATAAATCTAACAAAATTATATGAATAAATACGATTATCTCATAGTCGGCTCCGGCCTCTTCGGAGCTACATTCGCCCATCTTGCCACGAAGCAGGGGAAGAAGTGCTTGGTGATAGACAAGCGACCGCATTTGGGTGGCAACGTCTATTGCGAGAACATTGAAGGGATAAATGTGCACAAGTATGGCGCACATATATTCCATACTAATAATAAGGATGTATGGGACTTTGTTAACTCAATCGTGGAGTTCAACAGATATACCAACTCCCCAGTGGCTAACTACAAGGGCAAGCTCTATAACCTTCCCTTCAATATGAACACCTTCCACCAGATGTGGGGCGTGCGTACTCCTGAGGAGGCAAAGTTAAGGATTTCGAGCGCTACCGTCGCCTCTTCGTGCGCTCCCTCGCCTCCCTTCCCCCCGCCACCCGGCCTCACTACACCCGCCAATTCCTCGATTCCCTCCTGGAATAATCAATAATCAGTCATCAACATCAGTTAAACCGACTACTATCGGCCCCCTAAAGTAATAATTATTATTTAACCCCTTATGATTTACACATTATTTACCTAAATCGTAAGTGTTCACTCTGTTGAGTACTGATAAGTAAAGCATCAACTTTTTATTAATGAAGAAAGAACTTTTTGTACCCGGTCGTCTGTGCCTCTTCGGAGAGCATAGCGACTGGGCAGGTAAATACCGGACAATGAATGCAGGCATTGTCGCAGGTGCAGCTCTTGTCACAGGTATCGAACAAGGTATATTTGCTACAGTTGAGAAATCATCCGACTTTGAGGTCTGTTCGTCTGCCCCTGAGATTAAAGACGTGTGGACAGACTTCTCATGTCGTATGGATTGTCAGGAACTAAAGGAGATAGCAAAGAGTGGCTCATTTTTCTGCTATTGTGCTGGTGTAGCATCATATATGCTTGAATGGTATAAGGTTGGAGGCGTAAAGATTAACATCACCAAGATGAACCTTCCGATGAAAAGCGGACTGTCGTCTTCGGCCGCCATATGCGTGCTTGTAGCCAGAGCATTCAACTTGATATACAGCCTCAACCTCAGCACTATGGGCGAGATGAACATCGCCTATTGGGGTGAGTTGCGTACAAGTAGCCGTTGCGGACGTTTGGATCAGGCATGCGCCTTCGGAGTTCATCCTGTTTTGATGACTTTTGATGCCGAAGAGGTAGATGTTAAGAATTTCAATATTAGCAAACCGCTTTATTGGATTTTCTCCGATCTCAATGGCGAAAAGGACACGATAAAGATACTTGCCGACCTGAACAAGGCATACCCCTTTGCCGAGAGTGAAAAGGAAAAGAACGTTCAATATGCTCTTGGTGAATTAAACCAAAAGACAGTTGAGGAAGCATTAGAATTGATGCGCTCTGGAGATGCAGAAGGACTTGGTAAACTAATGACCAAGGCTCAGGCTGACTTTGACAAATACATAGCTCCGATATGCCCAAGTCAGTTGACATCACCAAAGCTCCACGCATTATTGTCTGACGAAAAGATACAATCATTGACGTATGGCGGCAAGGGGGTAGGTTCGCATAGAGACGGAAGTGTGCAGTTTCTCGCAAAAAGCAAGGCTGATCAATTACAGTTGATTGACTATATGAAATCTATGGGATTGCATGCTTATCCTCTCACTATTGAACCAAAACATACAGTGAGAAAGGCAATCATACCAGTAGCTGGATTTGGAACAAGACTTTATCCTGAAACAAGATTTTTGAAAAAAGACTTCTTCCCTATAATAGACAAGGACGAACTAGTAAAACCACTCATATTGGTTCTCATAGAAGAATGTCTTGCAGCCGGTATTGAAGAAATTTGTATTGTGCTTGGCAGCGAGGAAGAGCGAGAGCAATATCACAAGTTCTTTGAGACAATGTTGCCAAAGGAACATCTTGAAAAGTTACCAGAGGACAAAATAAAATACGAACGTCATATACTTGATGTAGGCAAAAAACTGACATACGTATATCAAATAGAGAAGAAAGGCTTTGGCGATGCGGTGTATAAATGTGTTGACTTTGCCGCCAATGAACCAGTCTTGCTCTTGCTTGGAGATACAATCTATCGTAGCAACACTAACAAATGCTGCGCACTTCAGTTCATCGAGGCTTACGAGAAATACAATAAGACAATGATGTCAATCCATGAGATACCACTGGAGAAGGTGAGCTATTATGGAGTTACAAGTGGCAAGTGGATAGACAGTAAGGAAACGGTGCTCAGTATGAGCAATATCACAGAAAAACCCACTGCTGCCTACGCAGAAGAACATCTGGGTGTTGGCTCTCCCAAAGCAGAGAGGTCATACTATTGTGCATTTGGTACATACATCTTGACTCCCGATGTATTCAGTCAACTGAAAGAAAATATCGCCAATAATGTTGTTAATGCAAAAGGCGAAGTGGAGCTTACAACGGCATTGGAACAAGTAAGAGTAAAGGATGGATTATTAGGTATCAAACTTGATGGCAAGATGTTTGATATAGGAGTGCCGAGTGAGTTAAGGAAAACGATTTATCTATACTAATAAAGTTATAACTACGATCAATGTCAAAATCGTTAAAAATAAATTATTTGTATAATCTTGCAAATACTGTCTCTTCTATGATTTTTCCGCTTATTACATTTCCATATGCGGCACGTATCATGATGGCAGACGGAATAGGACAAGTAAATTTCTTCTCTTCAATCATTTCATATATATCATTGTTTACGTGTCTTGGAATACCATTGTATGCTGTTCGAGAAATAGCAAAGTTACGTGATGATATTAAGAAATTAGTCCAGACCACTACAGAGATTCTCTTGCTTCATCTTTGCTTGACATTCTTGGGTTATGTTGTTGTATTTATATTGGCATTTTGTGTTGACAAAGTATCCGTTGACATTCCTTTATTCCTGTTATTAAGTACAAGTCTTTTGTTTAACGTTTTAGGATGTGAATGGTTTTATCAAGGAATAGAAGATTTCAAATATATAACAATACGCGCTATCACGGTTCGTTGCATTTTTGTTATCTTATTATTTTTACTTGTCCATTCAAAAGAAGACATCTATTTGTATGCATTTTGTTCTGTAGTAGGAACAGTTGGAAATAACCTATACAATTTCATCCGATTAAGAAAGCATGTTGACTTCCATATTGTCCAATTTAAGCAACTGGATATTAAACGTCACATACATCCAACTGTCAAAATATTTGCTTTGAATATCGTAATTAGCATTTATGTTAATCTCGATACAGTTATGCTTGGTTTTTTAGGTACGAATTATGCCGTGGGTTATTATACAGGAGCTACAAAGTTAACAAAGATATTATTGGGTATTGCTTCATCATTACAAACAGCAATGATACCAAGGTGTTCGTATTTAGTAAATTCTGATTCATTGGATGATTTTTATAAAGTAGTTCAAAAAGTGGTGGATTTTGTTGTAGCAGTTACAATTCCGATTTCAATAATCCTAGCGATGACAGCTCCTTCAATAATTATCATATTCTGTGGACCTTCGTATATGCCAGCAATTGTAACTCTTGAAATACTGTCTCCTATTATCTTTTTGATATCGATGTCAGGCATACCATGTTTCCAAATCCTGTATCCATTAGGTAAGGAGAATATTGCAATAATGTCAACAGCAACAGGAGCACTAGTCAATTTCACTCTAAACTTGTTATTGATTCCATTATATCTTGATAAGGGAGCTGCAATAGCTACATTGATAGCGGAAACAATGGTTACGATAACTATGTTTTTATATGGTAGAAAATATATAAGGATAAAACGTTACAATACTCATTATTTCAATTGTGTATTAGGGGGATTATTAATGATAATAGTCCTTTATTTGCTTCGTTCATTATCATTATCTCATTGGATTTATATATGGCTTATGCCATTGACAGGAGTCATCCTCTATATATGTGTAATGTATTTGCGTAAAGATTCATTATATATATATTCAAAATACTTGATAATGGTGAATCTGAATAGTATATTCTTTTGTAATGAAAATAATATAAAGATGAAGAAATGAAATATGATCATTTAGTAGTAGGAGCGGGATTGTATGGCTCAATCCTTGCTTATAGAGCACATAAGGCAGGTAAGAAAGTGCTTGTGATAGAAAAACGCCCGCATGTGGGTGGAAACCTGTATTGCGAAGAGATAGAGGGAATACAAGTACATAAATATGGACCTCATATCTTTCATACATCAAACAAGGAAGTTTGGGATTTCGTAAATTCACTTGTTCCATTTAATCACTTCAGATATTGTCCTCTTGCATATTATGAAGGTACTTTATATCATCTGCCTTTCAATATGAACACCTTCTATGAGCTTTGGGGAACGAAAACACCAGAAGAGGCAAAGGCCAAGATTAATGAACAACGAAGTGAAATAAAAGGGGAACCAAAGAACCTTGAAGAACAGGCAATTTCATTAGTAGGAAGAGAGGTTTATGAGAAACTTATAAAGTGTTACACCGAAAAGCAGTGGGGCAGGGATTGTAAGGATTTACCGCCATTTATTATTCAAAGACTTCCTGTAAGATATTGTTATAATAACAATTATTTCAATGATTGTTTTCAAGGTATTCCAATTGGTGGATATAATAAGATATTTGATGCCTTGCTTGATGGAATAGAGGTTAGAACTTCTTGCAATTTCTTTGATAACAGGGCTGAGTATGAAGGACTGGCCGATAAGATAATATATTGTGGGCCAATAGATGAATACTTTGACTTCAAATATGGTTATCTTGAATACCGAAGCCTGAGATTTGAGGAAGAAGTGCTCGACAAGGATAGTTTCCAAGGCAATATCGCAGTTAATTACACTGACCACGCTCATCCTTACACGAGAATAGTTGAGCACAAATATTTTGAATTTGGCACTCAACCCAAAACTGTGATTACAAAAGAATACAGTCAGGAATGGAAATCGGGAATGGAGCCATATTATCCGGTTAATGATGAAAGGAACTCTGCTGTCTATGAGAAATACAAGGCAGACGCGGACAAATTGAAAAATGTCATGTTCTGTGGACGATTAGCTGAGTATAAATATTACGATATGCACAAGATTGTAGAATTGGCATTAGCCAAAGAGGTATAAAAATGGAAACAAAGAAAGAAAAACTTACAATTTTGGTATGCGCTCACAAACCAGATGAGCACATCAGAAACTATCCTCCATACAAGGCAATCCAAGTGGGAGTAGCCTTGCATCCCGAGATGGACTTGGGCTTTTTGAAGGACAATGTTGGGGAGAATATCTCCGAGAAGAACCCGATGTATTGCGAATTGTCTGCTATCTACTGGGGATGGAAAAACATAAAGAATGTGGAATATCTGGGCTTGGCTCATTACCGCCGATACTTTGACATTGACCTCAATGAGACGAATGTCGATAAGTTGATGAAGGGATATGACATGATGGTGGTGAAAAGAAACAAGACTGTCGATTTCTCGTTCAACAAGAGAGGTGTTACTTATGCGACATCCCAGGAGGATTTTTGGTTGTATATTGATACATTTCTATACATGCGACCAGAATATAAATCAGAGATAATCGACTATTTTGTTAATTGTAACAAATATACGCCATTCACAATGTTCTTCGCCAAAAAGGAAGTGTATGATGACTTTTGTGAATTCGTATTTCCCGTGTTCTTCGAATTGGAGAAAAGAATACCGATGCATCCGTATAGCCGACAAAACAGGTTTATGGCATACTTTGGCGAGTGGACGTTAGGTCTCTATATTTATTGCAAGCATTTGAAAGTGAAAAGAGTGCCATACGTGATGCTTGGAGATAATTGCAACCATACCCCTGTTGTCAAATACAGTGTATATAGATTGGCCATCAACAATCTGAAATACTACCTCAAATATACCAAAGCATTGCTACGCAGAAAGAAAGCCAAGTTGCTATTCCCTGATGACATCAAGGTGGGATTGATGAATGACGGATATGAACTGAAGGGATTAGAAAGTGTATTGAAAAATATTAAATTATAATTATTATGAACAAGATATTAACAATAATTATTCCGACATACAACATGGAGAAATATCTCCGTCGTTGTCTGGACTCCCTTATTATTGATGAAGAGGGAATGAATTCAGTGTCGCATATCCTTAAATAAAAAACTATATTATGAAAAGAATAACAGCTGTAGTAGTAACTTATAATAGACTGAACCTGTTAAAAAGGACAATCAGTTGTATTAGATGCCAAACAAGACCATTAGATAACATAATAATAGTGAACAATGGTTCTACTGATGGAACAAAAGAATGGTTGGATAGTCAAGATGGATTACAAATAATTAATCAAAAAAACATTGGAGGTTCTGGAGGCTTTTATACAGGGATTAAGGAAGCTCATAACGAAGGATATGATTATGTTTGGTGTATGGACGATGATGTTTTTCCACGGGAAGATTGTCTTGAAAGGTTATTATATTATGATAATGAGAAAGTAGGAATATTATGTCCCAAAAGACTTATAATTGGATTTCCATTTTATTCTGAAGTAATTTCGTTAAATCTTTCAAATCCATTTAAGCAACTGCATAAAAAAATAATATCGGCTTCTATTGAAAATGGACAGCCGTGTGAAATAGTTGGCATGGTATTTGAAGGTCCTTTGATTAAGAAGAAGGTGATTGACTGTATTGGCTATCCCAATAAAGATTTATTCATATTGTATGATGATACAGATTATTCTTATAGAGCACATATTGCAGGATTTCGTGTAGTGTATGTTCCTTCTGCTTTATTAGATAAACAGGATTTTAATAAAAATGTATCAAATATAGAACGTGTTAAGAACAATAAATGGAAATTAAGGTATCATTTAAGAAATACAACATATTTTTGTAAGCAATATGGTAAAAATTCAATATTCAGAAATTTTGGAAGTTTGCGTTTTTATATATGGATGTTTTTTGCAATGATAACAAACATTCCAAGAAACAATAAATATGAAATCTCAGATTTGAAAATGTTATCTGATATGTATATTAAAGGGTATAGAGGTGAATTGGGGAGAATGTAAATCCAATTAAGTGTTATCATGAATACAATTATTCTCGTTATAGTCCTTTGTGGTCTTATTTTCTTTACGATTAAGAGGAAATCGTATGGATTAATGTACTATTTTGCTGTAAGATTGATTATACCATCTTCGGCAAGAGTAGGAAACTTTAGTTTCAATACTGTTATGCTGGCAGTTTTATTAATACTAACCTTTTCTTATTTATATGCATGTTATAGAGAATACTGCCAAGAGGAACGTCAATATCTGAACTCCATATTAGGATTGTGTATTGGATTACTATCCCTAACATTTTTCAGTCCTTTATTAACATTGTCTTATCAATGGGGAGCTTTTGCTCAATTAGTAGGAACGGAAATCGTACCTTCAATTTTATTGATGTATTATTTATGGGAGGAAGATGAAATAAAAATGTTTTGTTATGTGGTTTTATTATTCACGTTGTTCAGTTCCGCATATGGAATATTCACCTATTTTACATCTTCAAATCCCATTTATGAACTTTTTAATACTTCACAAGATCAAATGAAAGACTTGGATAGGTATGCTACAGGTAGATATGGTCTTACTGGAATATCCGTAGGTATTTATGATGACAAAATAGCCATGTCATTAATTTCATTCCTTTTGGCAATGTTCCTTTTTGATAAAGAGATAATAAATGAAAAAATAAGATACATTGTTGTAGGTATCAATTTATTTAATATGTTTTTAACCACACAAAGGTCTGCTCTTTTTTGTTTCCTGATGTTTATGTCGTATCCTCTTCTTGGACCAGACAGGTCTGTTTATATTAAGAAATATTTGTCAATTATATTGCCGATAGGCTTAGTCTTGCTATTATTGGATATAGAAATAGTAGAAAGTTTCTTTTCTTCCATATTCTTAATATTTGATGATAAAGCTCAAGAAGCGGCTGGTATTGGTGGCTCTTCATCAAGTATGCGTTTTATGCAGTATTTGAATGTATTGGAATATCATAATCTATTAACCATATTTACAGGCGAAGGCTATGGTTTTTCTAGTTATTATTATAAAGTTATACATGACAGTAAACTTTATGGTCTTGACGATAGATTTTACGGATTTGAAAGTTTTCTGGTTCACGAATTGATGAACGTTGGTATTATAGGTTGTATTATTTGGATATTATTCTTTTGTAAGATATTCAAAATTCTTCATGTGAGATTCAAGTTGCCATTTATGTCAATGTTTATATGCTATGTTATTGTAGCATTGATGACTGATGTATCAGCATCATTTTATCTTTTCTTTTTCTTGATTGTATTAAACTATAAATATTATACGATTTATGATGAATCGTTTTGTCTTTGTTGAGAACTTTAATGTATAATAATCATATATGAAAGTCGCACATATATTTTGGAGTCTCACCTATGGGGGTATAGAGACGATGTTGGTGAATATCGCTAATGCACAGGCGGCTGATGGGGCTGAGGTGCATGTGGTAGTAATCAATGACTTATATAAGGAGGAATTGATTAGGGCATTTGATGACGGGGTGACCGTGCATCTCTTGCATAGGAAATACAGATCAAAGGGTATCGGATTTATTTTCAGGCTAAATAGGCTGCTTATGAAGATAAAGCCTGACGCCATACATCTGCATGGAAGCCGAATATATACATTCCTCTGGCGCAAGCGCCTAAGTCGTGTAGCGTCTGCGACGCTACACGACTTACCGACGGGGTCGGTAAGGCGTGGTGGCCTGGCGGGCAGGGTGTTCCCTTTCTTGTTTAGCTCGGGTAATGTGTATTATATAGACAAGGTGAAGCAGGTGTTTGCCATCAGTGAAGCCGTGAAGGATGAGTTGTGGAAGAACTATGGTGTGACGAGTACCGTAGTATATAATGGAATATTGACGGGCATATTCAGAGTGCGTGAAGACAGGTCTCCAAAGGGCGCCTTGCGCATTGTGATGGTGAGCCGACTTGAACACGACAAGAAGGGGCAGGACTTGCTGATTGAGGCAGCAAAGAAGCTGAATGGCAGTGTGCACGTTGACTTCATTGGCGACGGCAGCAGTAGGGATTTTCTGGAGAATATGGTGAAAGAACTACAAGTGGAGACGACAGTGTCGCTCATTGGCTCAAAGACACAGAAGTATATAGCAGACCATTTGGCAGACTATGACCTTTTTGTGCAACCGTCTCGTTGGGAAGGTTTCGGACTGACAGTGGCCGAGGCTATGGCGGCAAGGGTGCCTGTGTTGGTCTCTTCCGGTCAAGGACCTGCGGAGGTGACTTGTGGCGATAAATATGGCTGGGTGTTTGAAAACGGAAACGTGGATGATTTGACGAATAAGATAAAGTATATATATAATCATTATGATGAAGCAATGGAAAAGGCAAATAATGCATTAAACTACGTGCGTGATATATACGACGTGTCTGTTACGGCAAGGATATATCTTGACTTATACAGGGCGAATCAAGGGCCAGAGGGGACAGGTACATTGATTCATTATCGTTATTCGTAAACAATGCCACGACAAGCCCGAACTACATCAGCCACCAGTGTTTACAACGCCATACTGCGTGGCGTGAACAAGCAACATGGTCCCCGCTCACTTTCACGTCTCACAGGCGTTCCATATTCCATCGTCCAAAGGGCTAAGAGCGGCTCATTCCTTTGCAGCGAAGTGGTGTGCGAACCTCTCCCTGACGATGATGATTTTGAAACCTATTTAGACTGTACAGAATATGAGAAATCTCCTGAATATTAACATTCGTTACGGTTCAGATGTACCTGTCCCTATGACCCCATTGAGGGTTAATCCGATGCTGCATCAAAAGAGTCGTGGCGGCAAGTTTATCTGTTGTCCTGACTTGGGGGAATTTCTTGCACTGATTGATAATGCCTCATGTGTCGTGACAGATTCCTTCCACGGCACATGCTTCGCCATCAATTTCGGCAAGCAGTTTATTGAGATACTGCCGAATAATGCCACAGGCACGAGAAACCAGAGTATCCTTGACTTGACAGATCTTTCTGGAAGGATTCTCAAAGATTTCAATGACTATTCATTGGCTGATGAGACGATTGAGTATCAGAAAGTGTGGAAGATACTTGAGGAGGAGAGAAAGAAGTCGATGGAGAGATTGAAGGAATTGTTTTACTAATATATTACTATGCGTCTCTTTTTAGGGGTATTAAATCAAGAATGTACCTATTCGGCAGTTTTTTAGTATGTGATAGAACCAATAATATTCACTGCAAAATGCAATGCTGCAATACCCAGAAATGGGTAGTAATCTAACTATCAAGTAATACGTAAAAACAAGATTCAGAGGGATATATATTGATTTGTAAAGCGATGAAATTTAGATAAGATTGATATGATATTTAATAATGTAAATACACTACAAGTGGTGAATGACTTTGAGGCCACCTTCGGAACTGAGTTGGTAGCGAACTATCCAGAATTAAGGGATTGTAATATAAAAATATATACCGACAGAGAAGGAGATGGCTTTATTAAGAAATACAATGATAGGGACAATTCACCTTATACCAGTAACCATCTTGTTAGAGAACTCATGAGGAGTGAAGCCGTTTTTAATGAATGTGGTTTTACTAGAGAAGAAGAGTTTGCAATAATAGCTCATGAGTTGGGGCATTTTGTAGCTGGAGTTAGAGGTGAAAAATCTACTGACAATATGGAGGAAGAAAGACGAGCCGATGCAATGGCTGTATTTTTAGGTTTAAAAGAAGAGATGATATCTACTATTAGAAAAATGATAGATCTCAATATTCACCCTGAGAATAAGGCACAGATGGAGGAAAGAATAAATCATTTACGTCGGATGTGACTAATTTGCTAGTTTGATTTTATTAAATAATTTGATATTTAAGAACTATATAATAATACTAAAGAATTAATATGGATGAGAATGTAAGGTTTATAATTGGTGTTTTAAAAATACACCCAGAGTTGGTTGGCAATGAAGCTGTGTTAAGAGGTATGCTTTTTAATCAAGGTTGTAATAAAGACATTGTTGATAGTGTAATCAGTGAAGCTTATAGACGCATTCGTCATTTATGTCGCTAATCATTATATTGACGTGTTGTCTTGTGATAATTGGAGCTATAGTATTCTCTTGGTTTATAAAGAAATATACTATCCCAAGATTGCTTGGAGCATTACATGTGAAGTGCTAATTAATATTTAAATGAAGATTGTTTTAGCTAATAAGTTTTATTATCGTCGTGGCGGTGACTGCATCTATACCATGAACGTGGAGAAGATGCTGAGGGAGAAGGGACATGAGGTGGCAGTGTTTGCCATGCAATACCCTGAGAACGAGGAGTCGGAATGGTCGAAATACTGGCCGTCGAACATGACGAAGCTGAAAGCTTTCACTCGTCCGTTTGGGGATGGGGAAGTGAGGAGGAAGTTCGGCATGCTATTAGATGATTTCAAACCGGATGTGGTGCATCTGAACAATATACATACGCAACTGAGCCCCGTGATAGCGAAGATGGCGCATGAGAGGGGCATCAGGGTGGTGTGGACGCTGCACGACACGAAGTTGGTGTGCCCGTGCTATACGTGCACTCGTGACGGAAAGTGGTGCACGGAGTGTTTTACGGACAAGAAGGCGGTGATAAGGCACAGGTGTATGCATGGCGGTCTGCCGGTGGCTATCATTGGCTATCGGGAGATAATGAAATGGAACAGGGAGGCGCTGGAGGAATATACGGACTTGTTCTTGCCGCCGTCGCAGTTTATGATGGACACTTGCGTGGAGGGGGGATATTCTCCTGAGAAGTTCAGGGTGCTGTGCAACTTTATTGATGTGACGAAAGTTAAAGGGTTAAAGGGTGAAGAGGTTAAAAGGTTAAAGGGGGATTACTATGTGTACCTCGGACGTGTGAGTGAGGAGAAGGGGGTGAGGACGCTATGTAAGGCTGCGGCACAGTTGGACAAGAAGCTGATTGTGATTGGCGGCGGTCCTTTATGTGAAGAATTAAAAAGGGAGAGTGAAGAATCTGGCGCTCCGATAGAGTTTAAGGGGCAGATGCTGTGGGAGGAGTTTATGCCTATACTGCGTGGAGCACGGTTTATGGTGCTGCCTTCGGAATGGAGCGAGAATAATCCGCTGACGGTGATTGAGGGCCAGAGTCTGGGTACGCCTGTGTTGGGCGCAAGGATTGGCGGTATTCCGGAGCTGATAGAAAGCCCCTCCCCAGCCCTGCAGAAAGGGAAGGGAGTAGTGCCCAACGGCATGACATTTACATCGGGTGATGTGGAGGACTTGAAAGACAAGATCATAAATATGTTCCATCATGAGTTTGACTATGATGCTATAGCTAAGAATGCCATTGAGAGGTATTCGAGCGAGGCATATTATGAGAAGCTGATGGCGTTCTACAAGGGGTAATGAAAAAATACCACAGATTAACACGATTGGCACAGATTAAGAGCCAAAGGCTCTGATAATTATTAATGAATTAAAATATAAAAATTACAATATGGCAGAAAAGAAATTGAATGGTACGGTGATTGTGACGTACCGCTGCAATGCGCGTTGCTCTATGTGCAACCGCTATAAGGCTCCTTCTAAGCAGGAGGAGGAAATCTCGTTGGAAACTATTAAGAAGTTGCCGAAGATGTACTTTACGAACATCACGGGCGGCGAACCGTTTATCCGCACTGACCTGAAGGAGGTGGTGAGGGAACTGTATAAGAAAAGTGACCGTATCGTGATTTCGACAAACGGATTCTTCACAGACCGTATCATCGACCTCTGCAAGGAGTTTCCGCAGATTGGAATTCGTATCTCAATCGAGGGACTGGAGAAGACGAATAACGAGATTCGTGGTCTGAACGACGGTTATCAGCGTGGATATACGACGCTGAAGAAACTGAGAGAGATGGGCATGAAGGATGTCGGCTTCGGCATGACAGTGCAGGACAAGAATGCACCTGACTTGGTGCCGCTATATGAAATCTCAAACGAGATGGGGATGGAGTTTGCTACGGCTTCGCTGCACAACTCATTCTATTTTGTGGAGGCGAAGAACATCATTCACGACCGTCCGATGGTTGCGAAGAACTTTGAGAACCTTGTGAACGAGTTGCTGAAGTCGAACTCGCCGAAGAAGTGGTTCCGCGCTTATTTCAACCATGGGCTTATCAACTACATCTATGGTCAGAAGCGATTGTTGCCTTGCGACATGAGTTTCGACACTTTCTTTATCGACCCGTATGGAGACGTGATGCCTTGCAATGGAACGAAGGACAAGGAGGTGATGGGTAATTTGAACAGACAGTCATGGGATGAGCTATGGAACTCACCGGAGGCGGAGAAGGTGCGCAAGAAGGTGCGCTGTTGCGACCGTGATTGCTGGATGATTGGTTCTGTGTCACCTGCTATGCACAAGTATATATATCGAGTGCTTCCGTGGGTTATCAGTCATAAGCTGAAGTCGATGTTGGGTATGAAGTACTCGATGTTTGAGAACGAGATTTGCCGTGACCTGAGGGATGGCAAGGTGACGAAGGAGGAACTTGACAAGTGCTCTACCTGCGATTTATGCGCCACTATCAATAATGGTCTTTCCGCTGACTCAAAGGAGGCGCTGAGGGGCAAACGTGGCGAGGATATCGTGAATGCAGATGTGGCTAGTCAGGGTTATGAGGCTACGAAGGCGGAGACTGACAGAGATATTGAAATCAAGTAATGGTTATGGCTAAGCGCATAGTTTATATAGATATCTCAAAGGCTCTTTGCATCATTCTGGTAGTTATCGGTCATTATTGTCCTGATGGCTGTCCGGATTGGTGGATAGCCGTACATGACTTCATATATACATTCCATATGCCATTGTTCATGTTTGCAAGTGGTTTCGTATATATAGCAACTAAGCGAGACGGAGAAAAATATGGAGACTTCATCATGAAGAAGGTTAAACGCTTGATGATACCATATTTTGTGGTCTCAGCTATTGTCATTGGAATAAAACTTCTGACGGAAAGCTACATGTATGTGGAAAATCCCAAAACTGTAATGTCATTCATCAAGATGTTCTATTATCCTGAAGCGGGTTTCTTCCTTTGGTTTATATGGGCACTATGGTGGATGTTCGTCATTGTCCCGTTATTTAAGACGAGGCGGCAGAGGTTTGCGCTATTCGCTATTTCCATTTTTCTTCACTATGTTCCTTTTGCCACTACAGATATTTTTTGCCTAGCCCAGTTTAAGAACATGTTGATATTCTTTATGTTGGGTGTTAATGTTTATGATTGGAAGAATTCAATATATGCTTTCGACAGAGTGCCAAAGGTGGTATATATAGCTGCGTTTGCGATGGTTTATGCAATAAGCGTCGCACCTGTTAGGGGGTGGTATGAAGAAAGTGCCAAATATCTGTTGCCTTTCTTAGGAATTACTGCTGTAATATCATTGTCAAAAATGATAGAGCAATCGAAAATAAAGAATGATTGGTTAATGATTATTTCAGCTTCATCATACATCATCTACTTGTTTCACACCACATTTGAAGGTTTTGCAAAATCGATAGTCTTCAAGATTCCTTACCAGAAGAATATTGGTGATGACTTTATGTTTTCGATAGGTGCGGTTTTCGTTGTGGCTTGTGGGGTGATAATACCGATTTTACTCAATGAAAAGATCTTTAAGAAATATCGTGTTGCAAAAATCTTGTTTGGGTTTAAATAATCAAGGTGTTCGCTGAACTATATGAACTGTAAAAATATGAACAAAATTTATACCCCCCAGCGCCCTCAGAGGTATGGCGCCCTGGATGGATTGCGAGCTTATGCTGCAATCGGAATCGTGCTGATGCACGTGTTGTCAAATATAGGAGTTAAACCGTCAGAGAATTATCTGACTGAGGTGTTGATACCTTGGTTTACGGATTTTACACTGATGTTTATGGTGGTGAGCGGATTCTCGCTATGCTGCGGTTATTATGACAGGGTGAAGACGGGAGCAATTACGCCGAATGCCTTTTACAAGAAAAGGTATATGAGGATATTGCCATTCTTTGCTTGTCTGTGTCTTCTTGATTTTGCGATGTCGCCAAGTGTGGAGCAGGTGTATAATCTTATAGCGAACTTGACTCTGTGCTTTAACTTTATACCGAATGTGCAGATTACGATGATTGGTGTGGGGTGGTTTTTAGGATTGGTGTTTGTGTTCTATCTGATGTTTCCGTTCTTTGTGTTTATGCTCGACAGCAAGAGGCGTGGGTGGACATCATTGGCGATAGCATTGACGTTAGCAGGTGTATGCACGGTACATTCTTTTAATGCAGATATTCCGGTGCCGAGTATCGGCAGGACAAATATCATATATACGATGCCGCTATTTATGACAGGAGGCATGATTTTCCTCTATCGGGAGAAACTGAAGATGACTGGCATAAGGCAATATCTGTTTCTGGCTTACTGTATCGTATTGACTATCGTATTCCTCGCTTTCCCCGAGGTGAGAAGGGGTCGATTTGGGTCTCTTGTGGCAGAATTGATTCTTTTCGGCTCTTGGCTGATATATGCTCTTGCATCTAAGAATTTGATCTTAAACAATAGGGTGGTAAGGTTTATCAGTGGTATATCGATGGAAGTATATCTTTGTCACATGGTGATGTTTAGGGTGGTTGAGAGGATTCATCTTGAGAGGTTTATTGCTGATGGAGATGTTCTGTATATCCTGACGTATTGCCTTGTGATAATGGGAGCAATAGTATTCTCTTGGTTTATGAAGAAATATATTATCCCGAGATTGCTTGGAGCATTACATGTGAAGTGCTAATTAATATTTAAATGAAGATTGTTTTAGCTAATAAGTTTTATTATCGTCGTGGCGGTGACTGCATCTATACCATGAACGTGGAGAAGATGCTGAGGGAGAAGGGGCATGAAGTGGCGGTGTTTGCCATGCAATACTCTGAGAACGAGGAGTCGGAATGGTCGAGGTATTGGCCTACGAACATGACGAAGTTGGATGCGTTTACAAGGCCGTTTGGGGCTCGTCAGGTGGTGAAAGGATTCTCTCGGCTGATGGATGACTTCAAACCGGATGTGGTGCATCTGAATAATATTCATACTCAACTGAGTCCAGTGATTGCGAAGATTGCGCATGAGAAAGGGGCAAGGGTGGTATGGACATTGCACGACACAAAGCTTGTGTGCCCGTGCTATACGTGCACTCGTGACGGAAAGTGGTGCACGGAGTGTTTTACGGACAAGAAGGCGGTGATAAGGCACAGGTGTATGCATGGCGGTCTGCCGGTGGCTATCATTGGCTATCGGGAGATAATGAAATGGAACAGGGAGGCGCTGGAGGAATATACGGACTTGTTCTTGCCGCCGTCGCAGTTTATGATGGACACTTGCGTGGAGGGGGGATATTCTCCTGAGAAGTTCAGGGTGCTGTGCAACTTTATTGATGTGACGAAAGTTAAAGGGTTAAAGGGTGAAGAGGTTAAAAGGTTAAAGGGGGATTACTATGTGTACCTCGGACGTGTGAGTGAGGAGAAGGGGGTGAGGACGCTATGTAAGGCTGCGGCACAGTTGGACAAGAAGCTGATTGTGATTGGCGGCGGTCCTTTATGTGAAGAATTAAAAAGGGAGAGTGAAGAATCTGGCGCTCCGATAGAGTTTAAGGGGCAGATGCTGTGGGAGGAGTTTATGCCTATACTGCGTGGAGCACGGTTTATGGTACTGCCTTCGGAATGGAGCGAGAATAATCCGCTGACGGTAATTGAGAGCCAGAGTCTGGGTACGCCTGTGCTTGGCGCAAGGATTGGGGGGATTCCAGAACTTATAGAAGAAGGTGTGAGCGGTATGACTTTCACTTCGGGTGATGTGGAGGACTTGAAAGACAAGATCATAAATATGTTCCATCATGAGTTTGACTATGATGCTATAGCTAAGAATGCCATTGAGAGGTATTCGAGCGAGGCATATTATGAGAAGCTGATGGCGTTCTACAAGGGGTAATGAAAAAATACCACAGATTAACACGATTGGCACAGATTAAGAGCCAAAGGCTCTGATAATTATTAATGAATTAAAATATAAAAATTACAATATGGCAGAAAAGAAATTGAACGGTACGGTGATTGTGACGTATCGCTGTAACGCACGTTGCTCTATGTGCAACCGATATAAGGCTCCTTCGAAGAAGGAGGAGGAAATATCTATTGAGACTATCAAGAAATTGCCGAAGATGTACTTCACGAACATCACGGGCGGCGAACCGTTTATACGTACTGACCTGAAGGAGGTGGTGAGGGAGCTATACAAGAAGAGCGACCGCATCGTCATATCTACCAACGGATTCTTTACGGACAGAATCCTTGACCTGTGCAAGGAGTTTCCGCAGATTGGCATCCGCATCTCTATCGAGGGACTGGAGAAGACGAACAACGAGATTCGTGGGTTGAACGACGGCTATCAGCGCGGCTATCAGACGCTGAAGAAGCTGCGCGAGATGGGCATGAAGGACGTGGGATTCGGCATGACGGTGCAGGACAAGAATGCGCCTGACTTGGTGCCGCTGTATGAGATCTCGAACGATATGGGGATGGAGTTTGCCACGGCTTCGCTGCACAACTCATTCTATTTCGTGGAGGCGAAGAACATCATCCACGACCGTCCGATGGTGGCGAAGAACTTCGAGAAGTTGGTGAACGAGTTGCTGAAGTCGAACTCGCCGAAGAAGTGGTTCCGCGCTTATTTCAACCACGGTCTTATCAACTACATCTATGGTCAGAAGAGATTGTTACCTTGCGACATGAGTTTTGACACGTTCTTCATCGACCCGTATGGCGACGTGATGCCTTGCAATGGAACGAAGGACAAGGAGGTGATGGGCAACCTGAACCGCCAGTCGTGGGATGAGCTGTGGAACTCGCCCGAGGCGGAAGCCGTGCGCAAGAAGGTGCGCTGTTGCGACCGTGACTGCTGGATGATCGGTTCGGTGTCGCCGGCTATGCACAAGTATATCTACAGGGTGATTCCTTGGGTGATGTGGCATAAGATGAAGTCGATGTTGGGTATGAAGTACTCGATGTTTGAGAACGAGATTTGCCGTGACTTGAGGGATGGTAAGGTGACTAAGGTGGAGCTTGACAAGTGTTCGACTTGCGATATGTGCGCCACCATCAACAACGGTCTGTCGGATGACTCGAAGGAGGCATTGAAGGGCAAGCGTGGCGAGGACATCGTGAATGCCGATGTGGCGAGCCAGGGATATGAGGCCACGAAATAGGTAATGAGCGAATAAATCAATCGTGAATTTATGAAGATTGTAGTGACTGGTACCCGTGGCATTCCGAATGTCATGGGCGGAGTGGAGACGCATTGCGAGGAACTGTTTCCTCGGATTGCGGCTTTGGGGGAGGACGTGACGGTGATAAGGCGTGCGTCGTATGTGCTCCCTAATAATCCCCCCATGGGGGATGGAGGCATGCGCGAGTGGAAGGGAGTGAAATTGGTGGATATCACCGCTCCTAAGTTAAAGTTGTTTGAAGCTTTTGTTCATACATATCGTGCTATTAATGAGGCAAGGAGGATAGGGGCGGATGTGGTGCATATACATGCCATCGGACCGGCTTTGCTTGTGCCTTATGCAAGACTGATGGGAATGAAGGTGGTGTTCACACATCATGGGAAAGACTACGACCGCGACAAATGGAACAAAGCGGTGAAGGTAATCCTGAAACTCGGAGAGAGGTTGGGATGTAAGTTTGCCAATGAGGTGATCGTTATATCGGACGACATAAGGAATCTTATTGCCAGGAAATATAGGAGGACGGAGCATGTTCACCTGATATATAATGGAGTGACCTCGCCTGAGATGTGCGACTATCCTGAATACTTTGAGGAATTGGGCATCGAGAAGGGGAAATATATATTGGGCATGTGCAGATTTGTGCCGGAGAAGAACCTGCATCATTTGGTTGAAGCGTACACTTCATTAATTAGGAATGAGGAATTAGGAATGAGGAATTGTAAGCTGGTGCTGGCTGGTGATACGGACTTTGAGGATGAGTATTCACGAGGACTGAAGGAGATGGCGAGGAAGAACGGTGTGGTGCTGACGGGATTCATAAAGGGACGTAAGCTGCACTCGCTATTGACAAATTGCTGTTGCTATTGTCTGCCTTCTTCGCATGAAGGACTGCCGATTGCTCTTCTTGAGGCTATGAGTTATAAGGTGCCAGTGGTGGTGAGCGATATTACTGCCAACCTGGAAGTGGGACTGCCGAAGGAGGATTATTTCCCATGTGGTAACGTAGAGGCATTGGCTGAGAAACTGAAGGAGGTGGTGAGCAAGCCATTGCAGAAGGTGGATTATGACATGGGCAAGTATGATTGGGATAAGATTGCGAAGCAAGTGGATGAGGTATATCAATCACTAATTTGAGATTACACAATCGCATTCAACTCTATGGCTTGTTAATAGCTTTTGCTTTTTTTTTATTATAAAATGTAATTAATATATATATAAGGATGGAAACAAAAATCATTATTGCTACGCATAAGGAATACGTTATGCCAGTATCGAAATCTTATTTGCCTTTGTGGGTAGGTGCTGAAATTTCAAAGACTTACAAAGGTCAATATCAAGGTGATAACACAGGAGATAATATTTCTTCTGATAATTCTAACTTTAATGAGTTGACAGGATTGTATTGGTTGTGGAAAAACATTCATTCGGACTACAAGGGCCTCGCTCATTATAGAAGATATATAGGATACACTGGGGGTGGCAATAATCTAGAAAATATTATAGAATCGGACTCAATAGAAAAATATCTTGAAAAGTATGATGTTATTGTCCCTGCGCCAAAGAAGTTTTATGTGATGAATTCTTATAATCATTATATTAATTCGATGAAGGGAATGAAAGATACGCATAAAAAGGATCTAGAAATGTTGCGAGATGCAGTACGGAAAGTTTCTCCTGATTATTTGCCTGCTTTAGAAAAAGTATATCATTCCAATAAAGTTCATATGCTCAATATGTTTATTATGAAACAAAAAGACTTTGATAATTATTGCAAATGGCTATTTGAAGTTTTATTTGAAATGAAAAAACATGTAGAAAGGTATCGAGTTTTGGCAGTTATGGGTGAGTTTATGTTGGATACTTATATGTTAACCAACAATATGACTTATGTTGAAATGCCACTTATAGAATTGGAAAAAGTATCGCTTTTCGAAAGGGTATTTAATAGAATAAAGAAAATGATATAATATTAAAAACAATTATTATGATGTATTACGATTATCTAATAGTAGGCTCCGGTCTCTTCGAAGCCACATTCGCACATCTTGCCACAAAGTAGGGCAAGAAGTGCTTGGTGATAGACAAGCGTCCGCATTAGGGTGGCAACGTCTATTGCGAGAACATTGAAGGGATAAATGTGCACAAGTATGGGGCTCATATCTTCCATACAAACAACAAGGAGGTGTGGGACTTTGTTAATATAATAATCCGTCTTTCGGATATGGTGGATATTGCCTGCCGAAAGATACGAAACAGTTGTTGGCCAACTATGCTGACGTGCCACAGAACATGATGTCGGCTATTGTAGAATCGAATCGTACTCGCAAGGACTATATTGCTGACGCTGTGTTGAGGAAGGCTGGATGGTATGACTATACTACCTGCAACCAATATGATGGCCATAAGGAATCGGTTACGATTGGTGTATATAGACTCACCATGAAGTCAAACTCTGACAATTTCCGCCAGTCGGCAATACAGGGTATCATGAAGCGTATCAAAGCAAAGGGTGCTGAGATTATCATCTATGAACCTACATTGGAGGATGGCAGTTCGTTCTTTGGCAGCAAGGTGGTAAACGATCTCAATGCGTTTAAGGCTCAGAGTCATGCCATCATCGCCAACCGATATGACACTTGTCTGGATGATGTGGAAGATAAGGTATATACTAGGGATATATTCAGGAGAGACTGATTGGTTGTTGATGATTGATTATTGATTAATCATTAGGCACGGAGAGACACGGCTTTTTATAAAAAAGACACGGCGGACTGCGCAATGGTGATGGCTTGATTAGTTGAAAGGCTATACTAAAGTATAGACACGGCTCGTTTGCGCAGGGTTTTATAGTCCACAGATTATTCTTTTCTACCTCACCCGTCCTCTCCTGCTAGGAGAGGTTCCACATCCCCTCCTAAATCCTCCCCTTCTCAGAAGGTGAGGACTTAAAGCCTGGCCGGCCGGGCCTGTACTCGCAAACAAGCTCTCGCCCCTATGGGGTTGCTCGTGATTATCTACGCAATAGAATTGCGATTATCTAAGCGCCGTGGGCGCCCATGCGGAATAAGATGCAATGAGAATTGTGAGTGTTTATGCGCCGAGGGCGCCCGTGCGGACGGATGATTAGACCACAGATTGGCACAGATTAAGAGCCAAGGGCTATGATTAGTGATTTATGATAAGATAGGGGGGATATAAACAAAAAAATAAAAAAAGTGTTTTTTTATTTGGTTTTGTCTTTGATTTATACTATCTTTGCAGCGTGAATTAAAAAAAGAAAGGAATAAGTATGACAACTGCATTATTATCAGACGGAATACAATATACAATACCCAACAGTGATGTGGTATTTTTTAAGGCAATTGCATCTAAAATGGGCTGGATTGCTTCAAGAGTTAGCTCTGTGGTAACTCCAGTAAAAGAAACAAGCAATACTACGGAAATAGTTGATGATGCATATACTTTGTCGAAATTAAAGGGACGTTTTGCTCCTCTAAATATCAATAGGGCTCAATTACGTGATGATTATCTTTTAGAAAAATACGGTCTATGATAATTTTTTTAGATACAAATATACTTGTCGAGTTAATTGAGAGAAGAAATAATTCAGATAAGGTGTTTGTTATTCTTGATAAATGTAGAGAATTAGGCAACTGTCTCTATATGTCTGTTGGTGGATTCTATACGATTACTTATCTTGTTGATAGACACCTGAAGCAAGAAGGCAAGAATAATCCGGAGCGCCTTCAAGAGCTAAAGAGTATTCTGAAATATATACTCTCAATTTGCAATATTTCATCTCTTGATAAAGAAGGAATAATGTCTTGCCTTAATAACGATGATTTTGTTGATTTGGAGGACGGTTATCAGTTCCAGTCTGCTTTGTATTGTGGGGCTGATTTGTTGCTCACTATTAATAAAAAGGATTTGATTCATGCGGATCAGACTTTAATTAAAGTGCTTACGCCTGATGAATACCTTGAGACTTATATAGATTAGGAATCATTCCTACCTCACCCGTCCTCTCCTACTAGGAGAGGTTCCACCTCCCTCCTAAATCCTCCCTCATCAGGAGGAAGGACTTAAAGCCTGGCCGGCCGGGCCTGTACTCGCAAACAAGCGCACGCCCCTGCGGGGTTGCTCGTGGAGTTTTACGCAATAGAATTGCGATTATTTTACGCAACAGAGTTGCGATTATCTAAGCGCGAGGGCGCGGCTGACGCACAATAGAAGAAAACCATCTATAAATATTCAATATAAAAAATCAATTAATACATTTTTATCACAATGGAAAAGAAAATAATTGCCCCCCCCAGCCACCTTAAGTGGCTTGATAGAATTGATTGGGGAAAGTTAGCTAAAATTACAGTAGGATTGTGGATATTGATCCAAGTTGTTTTAATAATCGTATTCTGGAATGTTGACCAGAGGAGTGATCAGGGCGCTTATCTAGGTATGGCAGCTGATTACTTCAGCAGAGGGTCTTGGTATCCTGATATTAAGGAATTGTATTCGACGTATATATGGGCTCCGGGATTAATAAATATGTTTATTGCTGAATTGCACATATTTGGTAGCTTGAAGGCTAATTATTTTATTAATCTGATATTGAATATATGTATATTGTGGAATGTATGGTTCTTGGCTAATAGATTTTTCTCGAAACGTGCGGCATATATCTCCGTGATTTTGTTTTGTTTTACATATTCAAATATTATGGCCGTGCTGCCTGCTGGAACGGAAATACCATTTCTCGCATTGGCAATATCTGCTTTTTCATTATGCTTGTCGAATAAAAGTATCAGGGATCTGATGATAGCAGGAATATTATTAGCATTGGCAAATTGGATTCGACCGCTTGTCATTACATTCATTCCTGCAATATTATTATTTATGTATTTGAACAAATCAAAGGCAAGTCATTATATAGCTTTGATAGTTCCGATGATTGTTCTCACATTGTCGTTTGGATGGATGGCTAAAAAGCAATTGGGGCATTTCTGCTTTCAGTCAACGACTTCGGGTGTAAACTTGATTATGACTGCTAATGATAAGGCTTATGGTGGTGTGGCTACTTCTTTGTTTGGTGATTCAACTTCGAGTTGTCATATAAAGGATGCTAAAAAATACACTTATATAGAGAAGGACTCGATATGGAAAGCTCGTTCTATAGAATGGATTAAGGAGCACCCGATAAAATTCGCAGGCCTTTATTTTGCTAAAATTGCGGGATTGTATGTTGAAGACTCGTGGGCTGAGCGTCCGATTATAGGTGGCGATGGATTCGTAGATAAAGCGGCTCACGGTAAGGCTGACAAAATGGCTATCATCAAGAGGGTGTTGAATATGCTGAGCAAGTCAATAGTGTATTATGTGATATTGTGCTTGTCGATAATATCATTATTCAAATATAGAAAAGAGATTTTGAGTGATAAGGGGTATATTATTCTGATATGTATTCTTGGCACTTTGGCTACTTGTATTTTCTCGGTTACTCCGCGTTATCATTATCCGTTCTTGTTTGCACTGACGATTTGGGCAGCATATGGAGTTGACAAATTCTTAATCAAAAGGGAGGCAAAAATTCACTCATGAGGAAGGCGTCGGACCTCGTTAAGGTTCGGAATGGTTATTTTGGCACGGATAAACACGGCTTTTAAAAAAGACACGGCGGACTGCGCAATGGTGATGGCTTGATTAGTTGAAAGGCTATACTAAAGTATAGACACGGCTCGTTTGCGCAGGGTTTTATAGTCCACAGATTATTCTTTTCTACCTCACCCGTCCTCTCCTGCTAGGAGAGGTTCCTACTTTTCGAAAACTCCCCCGTCCCCTCTTGACCTAAAGAGGGGCTCCTCCGCTTTCTCCTAAATCCCCTTTGGCTACGCCGAAGTCCTTCACGCTCGGCAATGTTCAAATGCATTTTTAATCGAAGAAATAGGGGGAAATGTTTGGTGGATTGGTTTTTTACTAGTCATTTTGTAGCGAATAATTACTATACAGCTATTGATAAGATAAAAATTCTAATAATTAAAGATATATATGTTAGATCAAAAATCTAGGGAGATATTATATTTTAAGTTGCCGGTGTTCGTGACGGACTTGGCAATTCACTTGGCGACATTGGGCGTGCTGTTGGGCGTGATGAGGTCGGAATACTTGGCTGGGCCTGTGTCGTATATCGGAATGAGGATATACGTCCTGCTGGCGATTGCCTTCAGTTGCGCCATATCTGTGACAGGCATTAGATTGCACGAGAGAAGGATAAAGGGCTCGGTGGTGGTGTGGAGGGCCATGAAGCAGACGGTGATAACGTATATGGTGTTTGTCGTGCTGCTTGCCGTGGTGTATAAGACTACTCCGCGACAGCTGATATTCTTCCAGGTGTGGATGACGATGATGCTCGTAACACCGTGGCATTATCTGTGCAACAAACTTGTGAGACTGCTGCGCAAGGCGGGACATAACACGAGACACGTGCTGATAATCGGAGGCGGCAAGATAGCCACAAGCCTGTGCAAGGAATTGGGGTATGGAAAATCTATTACGGGATATATGGTGATGGGGTATTTCGCACCTAAGGATGACGAGGTACTGTCGAGGGGAATGGCGTACTTGGGCAACATGAAGGACTTCTTCGATGTGGCGAAGACGATACGCCCCGATGAGATATTCTGCACGCTTCCGCCTGAAACATACAAGACAGAGGTTGACAGGGTGATAAAGATATGCAACAACAACTTTATCGATTTTAACTTTGTGCCGACGATGGAAGGATACCCACGAAGACACATGAACATAACAACATTGGGCAAAGTGAACCTGATAAAGTTGAGAGAGGAACCGATGAACACGCTGAAATGCAAGGTGGTGAAAAGGACGGTGGACGTGGTGTCGGCTGTGACATTCCTTTTCACGCTCTATCCGTTTATATGTCTGTTCGTGTGGATAGGCGACATGCTGTCGGGAAACAGGGGACCGCTATATTTCAAGCAGGAGAGGACGGGATATAACGGAAAGAGCTTCGTGCTGTATAAGTTCCGGTCGATGAAGGTGAACAAGGATGCCGACAGGGTGCAGGCTACAAAGGACGACCCGAGAAAGACGAAGTTCGGCAATTTCCTCAGGAAGAGCTCTATTGACGAACTGCCACAGTTCATCAACGTGCTGAAGGGTGAAATGAGTCTGATAGGACCGCGTCCTCACATGCTCTATCACACGAAGGTGTACTCGAAGCTGATAGGCGAGTATATGGTGAGACATCTGGCTAAGCCCGGCATAACGGGTTGGGCCCAGGTGAACGGGTGCCGAGGCGAGACGAAGGAGGTGGAGGACATGGAGCGAAGAGTGGAGCATGATATATGGTATATCGAGCATTGGACTCCGCTGCTCGACTTGGTAGTGTTTGTAAAGACCGTGATACAGTTGATGCCCGGAAGGGACAAGCAGGTTTATTGAGTCGCTGCGAGCAGCGACTCAATAATATTTAAAAATTAAAGAATTTAAAAATTATAATATTATGATGAAAAGGTTTTGTATTCTATTCTTTTTTGCGCTTTTGGCAGCTGGTGGCGCCAATGCGCAGGCAATGAGCGACGATGAGGTGATGAGCTACGTGAAAAACGCGGTAAGTCAGGGAAAGTCGCAACAGGCTATCTACAAGGAACTGGTGGTGAGAGGTGTGAGCACGTCACAATTGCAACGAATTAAGGACAAGTATGAACAGCAGAAGGAAGACGCCGTTGCAAATCAGAGTAACAAAAACGTGGATACACAGCGAGTAAATCCTGAGCAGGCTGAGGACAAGGCTCCGGCACAAAGCAACGACATGAATGTTGACGGACCGGAGGGAGGCATAAAGGTGTTTGGACGCGACATCTTCCGCACTGCCAATCTGACCTTCGAACCGAGCATGAACATTGCCACACCGGTGAACTACAGGCTGGGGCCTGGTGACCAGTTGCAGATTGAGGTGTGGGGAGCCAGTGAGACGAACATCACCCAGAAGGTGACGCCAGACGGATATATATCTATACCGAACGTGGGACCTGTGAATGTGAACGGATTGACTGTGCAGGCTGCTACCAACCGTATTAAGGCTAAACTGAGCCAGATATACTCGGGTATGGCATCGTCGAATGTCAATCTGAGCACACACGTGAAGGTGAGTCTCGGACAGATAAGGACAATACAGGTGAATATCATGGGAGAGGTGGCACGCCCAGGCACATACGCCCTGTCGTCGTTCTCTACCGTGTTCCACGCATTGTACAAGGCTGGAGGTATGAGCAAGATGGGTAGTTTGCGCAATATCAAGGTGGTGCGTGGCGGAAGAACAGTGGCAACTGTGGATGTGTATGACTATATCATCAACGGACGATCGCATTCGGACATCAGACTGCAGGAGGGCGACGTGATTCTCGCAAGCCCGTACGACGCATTGGTACTTATAAAGGGTAAGGTGAAGAGACCTATGTATTATGAGATGAAGAGTTCGGAGTCAATCAGAACACTTATCGGATTTGCAGGAGGATTCTCAAATGATGCTTATCGCGGAGCGGTAACTGTGGATCGAAATAACACCAAGGAAAGAACTGTTGCCACTGTGGATGACATGAATTATGGCGTGTTTAAAGTGAAGGACGGTGACGTGGTGAGCGTGGGAGAGATTCTCGACAGATACGACAACCGAATAGAGGTGAAGGGAGCCGTGTATAGACCGGGATACTATGAATTGGGCAAGGATATACAGACTGTGAAAGACCTGATAGAGAAGGCTGACGGACTCCTGGAATATGCATTCACCAACCGAGCTGTGCTCCACCGCGAGAACGACGACAAAACCCTTGAGGTGATTTCGCTCAACGTGAAGGCTATCCTTGATGGAACAGAACCTGACGTGACTCTGCACAAGAACGACGTGCTCTTCATTCCGAGTAAGTATGACCTGGAGCAGAAGGGAACGCTCGAGATAAGGGGAGAGGTGTATAACCCCAATGTATTCCCCTATGCCGCCAACACCAAGCTTGAGGACCTCATCATTATGGCTGGAGGACTGACGGAGTCGGCTTCGACAGTAAGGGTGGATGTGACACGCCGAATTATCGACAGGAAAGGAACAAAGAAGCAGAAGGAGATTGCACAGACGTTTTCATTTGGAGTGAAGGAAGGATTTGTGGTTGAGGGTGAACCTGGATTCGTGCTCGAACCATACGACCAGGTGTTCGTGAGACGCTCGCCTGGATATGCCGAAAAGGTGAACGTGACTGTCTCGGGCGAGGTGGAGTTTGAGGGTGACTACTCTCTTAACGTGCGCAACGAGCGCCTCTCTGACGTGCTCGAGAAGGCTGGCGGTCTGACTGAGTTCGCATATATAGAAGGTGCAAGACTTGAGCGACAGATGACTCCAGAGGAATATAAGCAGGCTCAGGAACTGATGGATATGGTGGCGAGCAACAATAATATATCGGGTAATGATTCTATTGTAGTGCCGCAGGTGTCGAGAACATATCCTGTGGGTATCGATCTCAAGGAGATTATGGCTAATCCACATTCGGCCATCGACCCAGTGCTCCAGGATGGTGACGTGATAGTGATACCGCAATATATGACGACCGTGAGCGTGTCGGGTTCGGTGAGAAAGCCTAACTCGGTGGTGTATGACCCGAAGATGAAACTGAAGGACTATATCAGCGAGGCTGGCGGATATGCCGAGAGAGCACGCAAGAGCGGAACATTCATCCTTTATCCCAACGGTCATATCAAGGAGCTGGGCAGGAACGCCAATGCCAAGGACATCGTGGGGGGATCGAAGATTATCGTGCCGCAGAAGGGAAAGAGCCAGTGGAACATTGGCACTACGCTGTCAACCATCACGACATCTGTATCAATGTTGGCCGTGATTGCATCATTAATTAACACGATGAAATAAAGTTATGGATATGGACAAGAATGAACTGAAGCAGGTGCTCATCGAGGTGGAGAAGGAAAAACGAATTATCGCACGGCAACGCCTGAGCACGGCAAAACCGATTGACTGGCGGGGGATAGCCTTGAAACTATGGAGCGGCAGGAAAATCATCATGGCCGTGACGGGTGTGTTTGTGGTGATAGGCTTTGTGGCGGCATTGACCATGACTAAGGTATATACGAGTACGGTGACGCTCGTACCGGAACTGGGAAAGTCGGGCTCGTCGTCATTGGGAAGCATAACAAGCATGCTCGGTCTTGGCGGAGCTATATCGGGTGCAAGCTCTGATGCATACAGCGTGACGGTGTATCCCGAGGTGGTGGCATCCACGCCTTTTATGACCAAGCTGTTTGACATACACGTCAGCGACCCGGAGGAGGGTATTGACACCACTCTGATAGGCTATCTGACGAGAGACAAGTTTTCTCTGACAGGAATGATAGTGAAACCCATCCTCAAGTTATTCTCCACCGATAGTATCGAGACTTCCAACAAGGTGGATGTGTTCCGTCTGACAAGGAAGCAGGCGGGGGTTGTTGAAACACTGAACAAGGCGATAGTGGCTGAGGTGGATAAGAAATCTGGTGAGACGACCATTAGTGTGACATTGGACAATCCTGTGGTGGCTGCTATTGTTGCTGATACAGTGTGCCGCAACCTTAAGGAATATATCACGGAGTACCGCACAAGAAAGGCCCGTGAGGATTTGGCCAACTATCAGAAGATAGCCGACGAGAGCTATCATGCTTATCAGAAGGCAAGCAGGGCTTATGCCTACTATCAGGACCACAACCGCGGACTGATACTGAATGCCGCCATATCCGAGGGAACAAGGTTGCAAAATGAGGTGAACATCGCATCGCAGGTGTATTCGCAGATGAAGTTGCAGGCTGAGGCTGCAAGGGGAAAGCTGATTGACGAGAAACCGGTGTTTGCCGTTATCCAACCGGCATCGGTGCCGCTGCTGCCAGACAACAGTCGCAAGAAGATACTACTTATATGGACTTTCATAGGATTTGCCCTGTCATGTGGATGGGTGGTCTTCCAAGACCGAGTCTTGGAAGAAATTAAAAAATTAAAGAATTAAAAAATAAAAAGCAGCCTTGAGGGGCTGCTTTTTTTTATATTATAATGTGCGAAGTGCTGAGAGCAGTTCGGCATTCTCGGTCTTCGAACCGATGGTGATGCGCAGGCAATTGCCACACATGGTGACACGATTGCGATTGCGCACGATTATGCCCTTGGAAACGAGATAGTCGTAGGTGGATTGTGCATCCTCTACCTCGACAAGGAAGAAGTTGGCATCGGTGGGGTAGAGCTTCTTGGTGATGGGGAGCATGGTGAAGGCGTCCATCACGCGGGTGCGCTCCTGGAGAATGAGGCGTGCCCACTTGTCAATCTCATAGGGGTCGTCGAGCACTTCGAGTGCTTTCTGCTGGGCAAGGAGGTTGATGTTGTAGGGATATTTCACCTTGGTCATGATATCAATAATCTCCTTGGAGGCGAATGCCATACCAAGACGCAGGGCGGCACAGCCCCATGCCTTGCTCATAGTGTTGAGCACGACGATGTTGGGATGTTGTGCCAGTTCATGACGGAACGGACGCTGCGAAGAGAAGTCGCTATATGCCTCGTCGATGACGACTATGCCGTCGAAGCCGTTGATGATTTTGTATATCTCGTCGCGGTTGAGGGCATTGCCCGTGGGGTTGTTGGGCGAGCATAGCCAGATGAGTTTGGTGTGAGCGTCGGTGGCGGCGAGGAGTTTGTCGGCATTGAGAAGGAAGCCTTCGTCAAGGCACACCGTGCGATATTCCACATCGTTGATGTCGGCACATACGCGGTACATGCCGTAGGTGGGTTCGATAGCCACCACATTATCTATCTTCGGTTCGGTGAAGCAACGGTACATGAGGTCGATGGCCTCGTCGCTGCCGTTGCCGAGGAAGATGTTCTCTGCCGGTACGCCCTTCACTTGTGACAGTTTGTCCTTGAGGGCAAGCTGGAGTGGGTCGGGGTAGCGGTTGTAGGGATTGTTATAGGGGTTCTCGTTGGCATCGAGATACACGCTTGCGTTCCTGCCGCTGAACTCGTTGCGGGCGCAGCTGTAGGGCGCTAAATCCCATATATTCTTACGTGTAAGTTCTTGTAATGCTTTCATTTTCAAACTCCTTAACTTCTTAAGTATTTAATTCTCACGCTCATTGCATTGCGATGAGCGTCGAGCCCCTCGGCGGCTGCCATTGTCTCGACGGCATGACCGATGTGGCGGATGCCCTCCTCGGTGATGTGCTGGAAGGTGATCTTGCGGCAGTAGCTGTCGAGGTTGACACCATTGTATGCCACGGCATATCCGTGGGTGGGCAGGGTGTGGTTGGTGCCGCTGGCATAGTCGCCGGCACTCTCGCAGGCATACTTGCCAAGGAACACGCTGCCCGCATTGATGACCTTCTCGGCGAGCGACTCATAGTTGTCGGTCTGGATGATGAGATGCTCGGGGGCATAGGTGTTGGCGAGGTCGATGGCCTCGTCGTCATTAGCCACTAACACCAACTTGCTGTTGTCGAGAGCCTTGGTGGCAATCTCCTTACGAGGCAACTGGTCGAGCTGACGCTTCACTTCGTCACTTACTTGCTGAAGCATTGGTTCTGAAGTGGTTATGAGGATAGCTTGAGAGTCGATGCCATGCTCGGCTTGCGACAGAAGGTCGGCGGCAATGAATGACGCGTTGGCGTTGGCGTCGGCAATGACGCACACCTCCGACGGACCGGCGGGCATGTCGATGGCCACGTCGTGGAGACTCACCTCCTGCTTGGCTGCCATCACATACTGGTTGCCGGGACCGAAGATCTTAAATACCTTGGGCACCGACTCGGTGCCGTAGGCCATGGCGCCGATGGCCTGCACTCCGCCAGCCTTGAAGATATGGCTGACACCTGCAATGCGCGCTGCCACGAGGACGGCGGGATTGACCTTGCCCTCGCTATTGGGAGGAGTGCAAAGCACTATCTCACGACAGCCGGCTATCTTGGCGGGGGTGGCAAGCATGAGCACAGTGCTGAACAACGGGGCGGTGCCACCGGGGATATACAAGCCCACCTTGTCGATGGCCACGCTCTTCTGCCAACAGGTGACTCCCGGTTGGGTGCTCACCTTGCTGCCCACAAAGCGCTCCGACTCATGGAAGGTGCGGATGTTGTCGTGGGCCAATCGGATGGCTGACTTCAGATCGTCGTCAACAAGGCGTTCAGCCTCGTCCATCTCAGCCTCACTGACTGCCAACGAGGAGAGGCGGGCATGGTCGAACTTCAGTTCGTATTCCTTCACTGCCTCGTCGCCTCGTGACTTCACATCGTCGAGAACACCACGCACGGTGGCTGTGAGCTGTGAGACGTCGAGGTGAGGACGCTCAACAATCCCAGCCCACTCTTCTCGCTTGGGATATAATATTGTCTTCATTTACAAAATCATCTTTTCGATAGGGGTTACGAGAATGCCCTGAGCACCCATTTCCTTGAGTTTGCCGATAATCTCCCAGAAACGCTTCTGGTCGAGAACGGTGTGGACAGAGCACCATTCATCGTCGGCAAGGGGGATGATGGTGGGGCTCTTCAATCCGGGGAGCACGTCGATAATCTCCTGAAGGCGGGCTTTGGGGGCATTCATGCGCACATACTTCTTGTCCTCGGCACTGCGTACTGCCTCGAAGCGGAAGAGCATCTCCTGAAGGGTGGCCTTCTTCTCGTCGTCGAGATTCTTGTTGCCGATGAGAAGGGCCTCGCTCTGCATGACAATCTCCACCTCGCGCAGGTTGTTGCTGACGAGGGTGGAACCGCTGCTGACAATATCAAAGATACCGTCGGCAAGACCAATGCCCGGGGATATCTCAACACTGCCCGTGATGACGTGGATCTCGGTGTTGATACCATGCTTCTCCATGAAATGTCGCAGTATGCCTGGATATGACGTGGCAATCTTCTTGCCGTTGAACCACTCAAGTCCGGGATAGTCAATGTCCTTGGGAATAGCCAACGAGAGTCGGCACTTGCTGAATCCGAGGCGCGAGATGATGTCGGCATCCTCGCCACGCTCTACAAACTCGTTCTCGCCCACAACTCCAAGGTCGGCAACACCACTTGCCACACTCTGTGGGATGTCGTCGTCGCGGAGGTAGAGTACCTCTAACGGGAAGTTGGATGATTGCACCAGGAGGGTGCGCTTGCTTGCGCTGACCTTGATGTCAGCCTCGGCGAGAAGATTCATTGTGTCGTCGAAAAGACGACCTTTTGACTGTACTGCAATTCTTAACATTTCTTGTTTTTTTATTTATTTCTCAAAATTCCGTTGCAAAATTAA
This sequence comes from uncultured Prevotella sp., assembly GCA_945869265.1. Lineage (GTDB taxonomy): Bacteria > Bacteroidota > Bacteroidia > Bacteroidales > Bacteroidaceae > Prevotella. Next base: position 46,520 of record CAMBOI010000004.1, read on the forward strand.
TGAAAAATATGGTAATCTGCAAGAAAATGTGTACTTTTGCACTCAAAATGTAATAAAATTGAGAAATAAGACTCTTTTTTCAATCGTTTTTGCCCTGTTTTGGTGCTCAATACTCATAATATCGGGAGGGTGCCACTCGCAGCGCAAGGAAGCGGCACCGATATGGGACGATGCCGCCGACTCGACGTCGGCCGACGGATTTGACCTCGAACAGATACAGGCCAACGGCGAACTCATAATGCTCACAGTGAACGGTCCGGAGACTTATTATGACTTCCGAGGGCGCGAGATGGGAGCACAGTATATGCTATGCCAACGATTTGCCGACAAGATCGGCGTGAGACTTAGAGTGGAGGTGTGCCGCGACACGACGGAGATGGTGAGAAGGCTCGCAAAGGGCGACGGAGACATAGTGGCATGCCAGTTGAGGACAACGGATATCCGAATGTCGAAGGACACTATACTGATGTTGGAATCATGCGGTGCGGGTAGCGACTCAACAGGATATTGGCAGGTGATGAAGGACAACGTGCAGCTGATTGACGAACTGAAGGGATGGTATAGTCCGAAACTGACAGCTGAGGTGAAGAAGGAAGAGAGCTTCATGCTCAGTGCAAGGAGTGTGGTGAGGCATGTGTATGCACCGATGCTCAACAGGGCTACGGGACAGATATCACACTACGACCACTTCTTCATGACATACGCACGACCTATACGCTGGGACTGGAAACTGATGGCGGCACAATGCTATCAGGAATCGACATTCGACCCAAAGGCAAGGTCGTGGGCCGGGGCATTGGGACTGATGCAGATAATGCCTGCCACTGCCGACCAGCTCGGACTGCCAAGAGAGAAAATACACGACCCCGAGAGCAACATTGCAGCAGCGGCAAAGTTTCTCGCACAGCTGGAGGCGAAGTTTGGCGACGTGCCGTCGAGATACGAGAAGCAGAACTTTGCTTTGGCATGTTATAATGGCGGATACAACCACATACGGGATGCCATGGCGCTTGCCGCGCGCGACGGAAGAAATAGTAAGTCGTGGGCGGAGGTGTCGAGATATGTGCTAAGGTTGATGGAACCGCGATATTATCGCGACCCAATAGTGAAATACGGATATATGCGAGGCAGCGAGACGGTGGATTACGTGTATCGCATACGCAAGAGGTGGCAGGAATACACTGGAGTGAAGCGCACTGCTGAGCCGCTGCCGCCGTCGGTGTCGTCGATGTCTCCGTCATCATCGTCATCACATATAATGCCTGTGCATGACGTGGTGTCGCCGTCGATACCGCATCCGGCAAAGAAAAAGAAGAAAAAATATACGTTGACTATGCCTGAATAATATAATAATATTGATATGAACGAAGAAGAAAGAATAATCGAGTTGAGGGACGAACTGCATGCCCACAACTATAGGTACTATGTAGAGAACGCACCGGTAATAACCGACCAGGAGTTTGACGCACTGATGCGCGAACTGCAGGAACTGGAGGCACGCCATCCCGAGATGCACGACGACAACTCGCCCACGCAACGAGTGGGCAGTGACCTGGGAGGCGAGTTTCAGCAGGTGGCCCATCGATATCCGATGCTGTCGTTGTCCAACACATACAACCGCCAGGAGGTGGCGGAGTGGTATGAGAGCGTCAGCAAGGGACTGCATGGGGCGGACTTTGAGGTGTGCTGCGAGATGAAGTATGACGGACTGTCAATCAGTTTGACCTACGAGAACGGACGCTTGGTGAGAGGAGTGACGCGAGGTGACGGAGTGCACGGCGACGACGTGACTGCCAACGTGCGCACAATACGCTGCATACCGCTTGTGCTCACCGGTGACGACTATCCCCATAACTTTGAGATCAGGGGCGAGATACTGATGCCGTGGAAGGTGTTTGAGAATCTGAATGCCGAGCGAGAGAAGGCGGAGGAACCGCTGTTTGCCAATCCACGTAATGCCGCAAGCGGCACGCTGAAGAGCCAGTCGTCGGCTCTCGTGGCTTCGCGACGCCTTGACGCGTACCTATATTATATATTAGGAGCCGAACTGCCATCTGACAGTCACTACGACAATCTGGAACATGCAAGGCAGTGGGGATTCAAAATCAGCGCGGGCATGATGAAGGTACACTCGCTAGAAGAGATATACGCCTTTATAGACAAGTGGGACATGGAGAGAAAAAATCTGCCTGTGGCAACAGACGGAATAGTGCTGAAGGTGAACTCGCTCGCCCAGCAGAGGCAGTTGGGATATACTGCCAAGAGTCCGAGATGGGCAATAGCATATAAGTTTAAGGCTGAGCGTGAGCGCACCCGACTGCTTGGCGTGACATTCCAGGTGGGGCGAACGGGAGCCGTGACCCCGGTGGCAAACATGGAGCCGGTGCAACTTGCGGGAACGATGGTGAAGCGTGCCACTCTCAACAACGAGGACTTCATCCGCAGTTTCGACCTGCATTTGGGAGACTATGTGTATGTGGAAAAGGGAGGAGAGATAATCCCGAAGATTGTGGGTGTGGATGTGGAGAGCAGAGAGGAAGGCGCACAGCCTGTGGAATTTGTGAAGACATGTCCCGAATGTGGCACACCGCTCGTGAGATATGAAGGCGAGGCAGTGCATTACTGTCCGAACGACGCTACTTGTCCGCCGCAGATAAAGGGTAGGATAGAGCATTTCATATCGAGAAAGGCGATGAACATCGACAGTTTAGGACCCGAGACAGTGGATGAATACTACCGCCGCCGATTGATACGCAATGTGGCTGACCTGTATGACATCACCGTGCAGGACATCAACGGAGACGGTAGTCGCGAGCGTTCGGCACGCAAGATAGTGGAGGGAATAAAGGCATCGTGCCAGGTGCCATTTGAACGTGTGGTGTTCGCCCTCGGAATACGACTCGTGGGCGAGACGTCGGCAAAGATTCTGGCACGTCATTTCAAGAACATCGATGCACTCATGAATGCCACACTCGACCAATTGACGCAGATTGACGGTATAGGAGAGGTGATGGCAAAGAGCGTTATCACATACTTCCATACTCCAGAGAATGTGGAGATTGTTGAGAGGTTGCGTGGATACGGGCTGCAAATGAGCCTCACCGAGGAACAGTTGGCTTCGACAACCGACATACTGGCAGGAAAGACTATCGTAATCAGTGGGGTGTTCCAAAAACATAGCCGCGACGAGTATAAGGCAATGATCGAGCAGAACGGAGGCAAGAACACGGGGTCGATAAGCGCAAAGACAAGTATGGTATTGGCAGGCGAAAACATGGGACCAGCCAAACTGCAAAAGGCTGAAAAACTTGGTGTTAGAATCATAAATGAGGATGAATTCCTCAAAATGATAGTCCAAAATACTTAAAAAAGGTTAAATTACAAGATGAATAGAAAAATAATTCCTAACATCTGGCTCCTAATTCCTAATTTTTTTATACCTTTGCACCCGATTTTTGAAAAATAGTTGAATGAAGAATGACAATATAAAGAACCAGTATCGTATCAACGAACAGATACGATCGCGTGAGGTCCGTATCGTAGGAGATAACGGATCAACAGTAGTTCCAACCCGACAGGCACTGGATATGGCTCGTGACCAGGGTGTTGACTTGGTGGAGATTTCCCCCAATGCAAATCCCCCTGTATGTCGTCTCATTGACTATTCGAAATTCCTCTATCAGCAGAAGAAGCGAGCCAAGGAGATGAAGGCTAAGCAAGTGAAGGTGGAGGTGAAGGAAATAAGGTTTGGACCCCAGACTGACGAGCACGACTATCAGTTTAAGCTCAAGCACGCCAAGGAGTTCCTTGAGGACGGCAACAAGGTGAGGGCATACGTGTTCTTCCGTGGTCGCTCAATCCTGTTTAAGGAGCAGGGTGAGGTGTTGTTGCTGCGTTTTGCCAACGACCTTGAGGAATATGGCAAGGTGGAGCACATGCCGTCGCTCGAAGGCAAGAAGATGTTCTTGTATCTCGCTCCCAAGAAAGCAGGTGTGGCAAAGAAGAGCCAGCAGGCCTTGGACCGCGAGAAGAAGGCATCGGAACAGAAGGAAGCCCGCAAGGCTCAGGCTGCCGCAGAGGAACCGAATGTGGAGATACCTGCCAACGGCGGACTGTTCGCAAATGCGAAGATAAGTGCCGACGCCAAGAAGAAATTAAATATATCAGAGTAAAGAGGATTTTTAATCTTTTAATATTTCAATATTTTAATATCTTCGAGTGAAATGAGAAGAAAAGTGCGTAACGCCCGGTATATGCGTTGCCACTGTAGAATAAATAACAATTAATTTAAAATTTAAAAAAAATGCCAAAAGTAAAGACAAATTCCGGAGCGAAGAAGAGATTCCGCTTCACCGGTACTGGTAAGATTAAGAGAGCACACGCTTACCACAGTCACATTCTGACAAAGAAGACAAAGAAGCAAAAGCGTAATCTGGTACACGACACTATCGTGGACAGAAGTAACATGAAGCAGGTACGCGACCTGTTGTGTCTCCGTTAATCCCTATTGTCTAACATTTTAAAAGTAAGAAAACTATGCCAAGATCAGTTAATCACGTTGCTTCAAGAGCAAAGAGAAAGAGAATTTTGAAGCTTACTCGCGGATACTTTGGTGCCCGCAAGAATGTTTGGACCGTTGCCAAGAACACCTGGGAGAAGGGTCTCACATACGCATATCGCGACCGTCGTACAAAGAAGCGCAACTTCCGCGCATTGTGGATTCAGCGTATCAACGCTGCCGCTCGTCTCGAGGGTATGAGCTACTCAGTGCTTATGGGTGCTCTCAACAAGGCTGGTATCGAGATCAACCGTAAGGTTCTTGCTGACCTCGCTGTCAACAACCCTGAGGCTTTCAAGGCTATTGTTGAGAAGGTAAAGTAAGAAGTGAGGGATTTTTTTTTGATTGATATCACAAAAAAATCTTTGGGATAAAGGGGGGATGCTATTGTGCATCCTCTCTTTTTTTTTACTTCACCCGTGCGCGGGTGATAGTTTTTTCTACCTCACCCGTCCTCTCCTGCTAGGAGAGGCTCCACCTCCCCTCCTAAATCCTCCCCTCCTCAGGAGGTGAGGACTTAAAGCCTGGCCGGCCGGGCCTGTACTCGCAAACAAGCTCTCGCCCCTTCGGGGTTGCTCGTGATTATCTACGCAACAGAGTTGCGATTGTTTATGCGCCGAGGGCGCGGCTGCCGCAAGGGTTTATAGACCACAGATTATCACAGATTGACACAGATTAAGAGCCAAAGGCTCTGATTAATGATTGATGACATACAACTGATTCCGCAGGGGCGCCGAAGGCGCTTGGATAATCGCAACTTTGTTGCGTAAAACTCTACGAGCAACCCCGAAGGGGCGAGAGCTTGTTTGCGAGTACCAAACAGCCGGTTTACCGGTTGGAGCCCTCTCCTGAGGAGAGGGAGCCGGGGGAGAGGTGGAGCCTCTCCTAGCAGGAGAGGACGGGTGAGGTAGAAAAAAATCTAGCAGGGAGAGACTGCTTTCTATTAGCAGGAGAGGACGGGTGAGGTAGAAAAAAAATTATAGTTTTAGAGATAATTTGACGTTTATCTGGCGGCCAGTGAGATAGTTGGGAACGGCATATTGCTGATTGGTGACATCCGTGACCCAATAATAGGAATTGACATTGTTGATGCCGAAGAGATTGAGGCAATCAATGCCAATCCAGGCATTCTTGATGGCAGACTTGCGGTAGCCTCGCTCGTAGAGGCAATAACTCATTCCGATGTCGGCACGCTTGTAGGCTGGAGCACGGAAATCTTGATGCTCAAGTCCGCTATGCGGGGCACCGAATGGCAAACCGTCGGCAATGGCAAGGCGAAGGGTCATCTTCCATTTCTCGGTACCGGGGAAATAATCGGTGAAGTGAACGTTGACGGCATAGCGCTGGTCGGTAGGCATGGGCACCCATCTGCCGTTCATCTTTTGTTTGGTGCTCATCAGTGAGAATGTCACCCACGAATCGGTGCCGGGAACAAACTCACCATAGAGTTTGAGGTCAAGACCAGCGGCATAACCGTCGCACTGGTTGCCGCCGTAGTATGTTATCTTGACATTGTTGACATTATATGGGATGAGGTTGTGCATGAGTTTGTAATATGCCTCGGCAGAGAACTTATACGGGCGCTTCTTCATCTTGAAGCGATAGTCGAAGGCTCCGACGAAATGTATCGACTGTTGACTCTTTATCTTGTTGTTGAGCACGGCACGTGTCATACCGTCTGTGGTGACGGTGTCGCGTATCTCCTTGAAGAACGGTGCCTGATAATACAGACCAGTGGAGAAACGGAACGTGATGTCGTTGTTGAAAGCAGGTACCATGGCGATGGAGGCACGTGGGGACACTGTTGTCTCGCCATTGAACGACCAGTGGCTGAAGCGCAATCCATAGTTGAAGGTGAAGAACGACTGACGCTCACCTCGTGAGGCAAAGCGATAGGTGTCCTGCAGATAGCCTTCAATGCGGGTGGTGTAGATGTGATTGGTGGAGCGCAAGGTGTAGATGAGGTCGAGGCGCCCGGGGTTGTGAGGGATGGAATAGCCGCTGGAGTCGCGCATCTCATATTCGAAGGCCTTCTCGGTGATATCCTCAAACTTCATCGTCAATGCTCCCTCAATATTGTGCTTACGTGTTTTGTGGCTTGCCAACAGTTTGACACTCGCCACCTTGGAAGTGAGGTAGTTGCGGGCGTGCTCCATATATGTTCCTACACCGAGGTTCTCGCTGGTTTGGGTGTCGTCAAGCCAGTATTGGCCTTGGATGTCATAGCGTTCCTGCTCCTTGCTGTAGAATGCCGAACCGAGAAGCGACACCTTGGTCTGATGTCTTGCTCCGAACATACGACTGATGGACAGGCTGCCGAAGAAGGTGCGGAAGACATCCTTCTCCTGTCCGTCGAAATACACCTTAAACGACTTGACGTCTTCCAGCGTGCCAAATGATGTCTCGCGGTCGGTGGGGCGGAAGTTATAATGGTTTTCGGAGATATTGCCGAGGAAGTCAATCGTCCATAGTGAGTCGGGACGATAGCTGATGAACGTCTGATAGTCGAGATAGTTGGGACGGTATTCGCCCTTGGTCTCAAGCGAGCCGAGAAGATAGCGGTTCGTCTTGTATCTCACGGCATGACTCATCGACAGACGCTTGTTGCCCACGGCTGCAAAGGCAGTGCCGCCAAGCAGCGACACGGAGGCGGAGGCTTCGGAACGGGTGGGGCGGCGGTAGGTGATGTCGAGAGCCGACGACATCTTGTCGCCATACTTGGCCTCGAAGCCTCCAGAGGAGAATCCCACCGACTCCACCATGTCAGGGTTGATGATGCTCAATCCCTCCTGCTGCCCACTGCGGATGAGAAGAGGGCGATATATCTCCACATTATTTATATATACAGAGTTCTCGTCGAAACTACCACCACGCACGTTGTACTGTGAGGATAGTTCGTTGTGGATGCTTACTCCAGCTTGCTGTTGGATAAGTTCCTCAACAGCATTGCCCGATGCCGAAGGATTGTCCTTGAGATTCTTCACGTCGAGCTGTTGTGTGGCGGTGGTTTGGCGGCGCTTTTCGCTGACCACAACCTCGCCGAGGGCATCCATCGGTGATAGTATAACCTTTAGGGTCTGTTTGCCTCTTGGACGGCGGAGGATACGAATCTTCGACTTGTAGCCAATCATAGAGAACTTGATGGCAACACTGTCGGCAGAATGAAGAGTGAGGGAGAAACGGCCCTTGAGGTCGGTCATAGTGGCCTTGCCCTGCGACAGACATGACACAGATGCCAGTTCGATGGGCGATTCGTTGGTATCGACAACCCTACCACTGAGGGTGAATTCTTGTGCCTGCAATCCGCATAGGGGTAGGCCGAAAAACAGTAAGAGAATAATATATCTAATCATAGAATATGCATATTTAATTTAATTATATAAACGAAATTGTCACCATTTTATTATTAAAATGTTCGAAAAATAAGTCAATATTGCTCATAAATCGACACTTTAACAATATTTTCAACACAATCTTTGCAAGTTAGAAGAATAATTCCTACCTTTGCAACGTCTTTAGGACCAATATATATACGAGACAGTATTAACGTTATAAAACATAAGTATATGAAGATTTCTCACATTGAGCACTTGGGCATTGGTGTCCAGAGTATCGAAGAAGCGCTCCCGTACTTTGAGAATGTACTGGGGCTGAAGTGTTATGCAGTAGAGGAAGTGGCCGACCAGAAGGTGAAGACCGCATTCCTGAAATGTGGAGAGGTGAAGCTCGAATTGCTTGAGCCGACATCTCCTGAGAGCACAATCCAGAAGTGGCTCGACAAGGGCAACCATGGTGTTCACCATGTGGCTTTCTGTGTTGAGGATGGCGTTGCCAATGCATTGGCAGAGTGTGATGAAAAGGGATTGCGCCTGATTGACAAGGCTCCACGCAAGGGTGCTGAGAATCTCAATATCGCATTCCTTCATCCGAAGTCAACCGAGGGTATCCTCACTGAGCTTTGCGAACACTGAGTCTTCAAGCCAGAGGCTTGAAGAATTAAAAAATTAAAATATTAAAGAATTAAAAAATTAAAATGAGCAAACAATTAGAAAAAATCAAGCAGCTTATCGAGAAGCGCGAGACAGCGCGTATCGGTGGCGGTGAGAAGGCCATTGAGAAGCAGCATGCCCGTGGCAAATATACAGCCCGTGAGCGTATTAATATGCTCCTGGACGAGGGTAGCTTCGAGGAATATGACATGTTCAAGCTCCATCGTTGTACTAACTTCGGTATGGAGAAGAAGCAGTATCTTGGCGACGGCGTTGTTACCGGTTCGGGTACAATCGACGGACGTCTGGTGTTTATCTTCGCCCAGGACTTCACTGTAAACGGTGGTTCGCTGTCAGAGACAATGGCACAGAAGATATGCAAGGTGATGGATATGGCCATGAAGATGGGCGCTCCTGTAATCGGTATCAACGACTCGGGTGGTGCACGTATCCAGGAGGGTATCAACGCTCTTGCAGGATATGGTGAGATCTTTGAGCGCAACATCCTTGCATCTGGTGTGATTCCGCAGATTAGCGGTATCTTCGGTCCTTGTGCCGGTGGAGCTGTTTATTCGCCTGCACTTACCGACTTCACACTGATGATGGAGAACACATCATACATGTTCCTAACAGGTCCGAAGGTTGTGAAATCAGTGACTGGTGAGGACATCGACCAGGAGCATCTTGGTGGTGCCAGTGTGCATGCATCGAAGAGTGGTGTGACACATTTCACAGCAAAGACAGAGGAAGAGGGATTGCAGATGATCAAGACCCTGCTCTCTTATATTCCTTCCAACAACATGGAGACTGCTCCACGCAAGAAGTGCGAGGATCCTATCGATCGTCTGGAGGATGCCCTCAACGAGATTATTCCCGACAATGGTAATGAGGCATACGATATGTATAAGGTGATTGGCGGTATTGTGGATGACGGCGAGTTCTTCGAGATACAGCCTAAGTTTGCTCGCAACATCATCATCGGTTTTGCCCGCTTCAACGGTCAGAGCGTAGGTATCGTGGCCAACCAGCCATCAGTATATGCCGGTGTGCTCGACGTTAACGCCAGCCGCAAGGGTGCTCGTTTTGTTCGCTTCTGCGACGCATTCAATATTCCTATCGTCAGTCTTGTTGACGTTCCCGGATTCTTGCCTGGTACTGGTCAGGAGTACAATGCAGTCATCCTCCACGGAGCACAGTTGCTCTACGCTTATGGTGAGGCCACTGTGCCCAAGATTACCATCACACTGCGCAAGAGCTATGGTGGTAGCCACATCGTTATGGGTTGCAAGCAGTTGCGTGCCGACCTCAACTATGCATGGCCATCATCAGAGATTGCCGTTATGGGTGCATCTGGTGCCGTGGCAGTGCTTTGTGCCAAGGAAGCCAAGGCAAAGAAAGAGGCCGGAGAGGACGTACAGGCATTCCTCGCCGAGAAGGAAGAGGAATACAACGACTTGTTCGCTACTCCCTACCAGGCAGCGAAGTATGGATACATCGACGATGTTATCGAACCTCGCAACACCCGCTTCCGCATCTGCCGCGGTTTGGCTCAGCTTGCTACAAAGCGTGAGTCGCTGCCAGCCAAGAAGCATGGTAATATTCCAATGTAATTATTATGAAAGAAGACAAAAACGTTTATGCAGCCATTGCGCTTGCCCTGCATGAATTCAAGGGCAACAATGTGCACGACAAGATAACTGGTGTGATCACCATTGACGAGCGCAACACGCAATGGAATGGTTATGCACTGAGCATGACCCAGCTGCCATCAAAACAGTAATAAGATGAAAGAGTACAAATATACCATCGATGGCAAGGAATATAAGGTAGCCATCGGCGACATTGTGGAGAATGTGGCTGACGTCACTGTGAACGGCGAGCAATATAAGGTGGAGATGGAACCTGAGAAGGAACCTGAGAAGCCGAAGCCCGTAGTAAGACCAGTGGCTCCTGCCCCTGCTCCTGCCTCGTCAGGTGCTTCGAAAGCAAGCGCCAACTCACAGAATGCCGTTAAGGCTCCACTGCCTGGTGTTATCACCGAAGTGAAGGTGGCTGTTGGCGATTCTGTAGTAGAAGGCGATACAGTTGTCGTTCTTGAGGCAATGAAGATGGCAAATAACCTGGATGCCGAGAAAGGCGGAAAGGTGACTGCAATCCTCGTACAGCCTGGCCAGTCGGTCATGGAAGGCGACCCCTTAGTGGTCATCGAATAAGAATATAAAAAGCCCGAGGATTTTTCCTCGGGCTTTTTGTATTGGGGAGTTAAGGAGTTAACTCCTTAACTTCTTAATACTTTATTGTTTTCGGGGAAAACAACTTTTGGCTGGAAGGTCTTGGCTTCCTCGAAGTCCATCAATGCATAGGCAATGATGATACACACGTCGCCCACTTGCACCTTGCGGGCGGCAGCTCCGTTGAGACATACACAACCGCTGCCTCTCTCGCCCTTGATGATATAGGTCTCAAATCTCTCACCATTGTTGTTATCTACAATCTGGACCTTCTGTCCGGCTATCATGTCGGCTGCATCAAGAAGATCCTCATCGATGGTTATACTGCCCATATAGTTGAGGTTGGCCTCAGTGACTGTTACACAGTGCAGTTTTGACTTTAATACTTCAATCAACATAACTTCTTATCCCTTGTATTTAATATGGTCAATAAGTCGGATGGGGGTCTTGCCGCAATACACCGTAATGCAACCCACTATATAATCAGAATCCTCCCACTGGGCAACATCCTGCAAGGTGTCGCCGTTGACTATCGAGAAATATTCAACATCAAGTCCGTCGATGGCGTTGATGTCTGAAACAACCTTGTCGTGGGTCTCCTTGAGCGAATGGGATTCGGCATATTTCACACTCTCACTCAATGCCTTGTAGATATTGGGGGCAATGGCTCTTTCGGCAGGAGAGAGCAATGTGTTGCGGCTCGAACGGGCGAGACCGTCGTCATCCCTCACTATGGGGCACTCAACGATAGTGACATTGAGCCCAAGATGTCCCACCATCGCCTTGATGACAGCAATCTGCTGCCAGTCCTTTTCGCCAAAATATGCCTTGCCAGGACGGACAATATAAAATAGGCGACTCACAACCTGGCACACACCATTGAAATGACCAGGGCGGTGGGCACCTTCCATAACCGTTGATACCGGTGGATATTCAAACTGACGCTTGTCGGGGGTGGGATACATTTCCTCAACCGTAGGGGCAAGGACATAATCAGCACCGCAAACCTCCAACAGACGACAGTCGGCGTCGAGGGTGCGGGGATAGTTCTTAAGGTCGTTCTTGTCATTGAATTGAGTGGGGTTGACAAATACCGATACCACGGTAATGTCATTGTCGGCCACACTACGTCTTACCAAAGAGGCATGACCCTCATGGAGTGCTCCCATAGTAGGAACAAGACCAATCGTCTTACCTTCTTTGCGAGCATCGAATAATGCATTCTGAAGTTCTGCAATCTTGCTAAATACTTTCATCTCTATTATATGTATTATAGCCATAATGGCTGAAATCGGGTGCAAAATAACACATTTTTTGTCAAATATGGAAGAAATATACCAAAAATATCCAAAATAAAAGTTTATTTTTAGCAAAAATCAAAAGAAAATGCCGTTTTTTGGAAAAAAATTAGTATCTTTGCAGTGTCAAATCATAATTATATGGCAAAGAAAATATTATTCATTAACCAGGAGATTTCACCGTATGTCTCCGACAGCGAAATGTCCGCAATGGGAAAAAACCTCCCGCAGTTACTGCAGGAGAAGGGTTCTGATATTCGTACGTTCATGCCCAAATGGGGTAATATCAACGAGCGACGTGGACAGTTGCATGAGGTGATTCGACTTTCTGGAATGAATCTTATCATCAATGAGACCGACCATCCATTGATTATCAAGGTAGCGTCCATTCCGCAAACAAGAATCCAAGTCTATTTCATCGATAATGATGACTACTTCACCAAGCGTCTTATGGGTAAAGATGCAAATGGTGCAGATTATGAAGATAATGGAGAGAGAGCCATCTTCTTTGCGCGTGGTGTGCTGGAAACAGTGAAGAAACTACGTTGGATACCTGATGTAATCCACTGCCAAGGATGGATGAGTGCAATTGTACCATTATATATAAAGACTGCATATAGGGATGAACCTTCTTTCTCCAGTGTTAAGGTGGTGACATCTCTATTCAACAAGGATATTGATGGTAATTTTGGACCTGATTTACGTCATTTCATTGAGTTCCGTGATGCTAATGCAGAAGTACTGTCGGCTTATCCCGAACAGCTTGACTTCAATTCTCTTTCCAAGATTGCAATTGACTACTCGGACGGAGTCATTGAGGCAGGAACAAATGTTGACCAGTCATTGTTGGAATATGCAGAAGGCAAGGGCATTCCTTTGCTCAGGTATCCAGGTGAAGACTACAAGGCTGCATATAAGGAGTTCTTTGATGGCATTTGCGGAGAAGAGTGAAGAATGAAGAGTGAAGAATGAAGAATAAAACCTCAATATTAATGAAAATACGGATGATGTTGGTTGCTGCCATTATGTATTTAGGATTAACGGCATGCGACGATACAACAGATACTTTAGGAGACTCACTGACGCATACGGCTGACAAATTTGAGCTCATAACAGATACATTCGGTGTCACTACAAAGTCAATGACGGTTGACTCTGTATTGGCATCGAGCATGTTTCCATATATTGGCAACGTCAAGGATACTGAGACCGGCTCGTATGTAAAGAGCAGTTTTTCCTCTCAGTTGAGCGTGTTACAAACCATTTTCTATGCTTCGCCCAAAGAGGACAGTCTTATGTGTGAAAAAGACGAATGGGGAAACTATATTGCTGACAAGTGCTATATAGGTATCTATTTCAACAGTTTCAAAGGTGATACTCTCAATCCACTTAAGTTGAAGCTATATGAATTGGCAAAGCCACTTGACGAGGGTGTGAAGTATTACAGTAATTATGATATCGTGAAGGGCGGCTACCTGCGTGATGACGGTCATGAGATAAAATTGGCGAAATCATATACATACGAGGGGCTTGTGACTAAAGACTCCATGCGCCCCATTATCATCGACCTCAATAAGGAGCAGGTGTATGTTGACAGAAGCGGCAATAAGTATAAGAACTATGGCACTTATCTGCTCACGTCCTTCTACAAGCATCCCGAATATTTCACGTCTTCATATAATTTTATAAATAATGTGTGTCCAGGCTTCTATTTCGAGCACACCAATGGTATTGGAAATATGGGTGAGGTGGCATTTGTCAATATGGCCGTGGGTTTCAAGGCATTGAGAAGTGACACTCTCAGTGCTGTGGAAATCACATTCCCTGGTACGGAGGAGGTGATGCAGACTACCTTTATCGATAATGACAAGGAGAAGATGCAAGAATTGGCGAATGACGAGACATGCACATACGTCAAGAGTCCGTCTGGCATATTCACAGAGATGACACTCCCCATCGAGGATATCAAGAGGGGGCATGAGAATGATACCATCAGCAGTGCGAAGATTATCATTCCAAGATACAACTATACTTCCGACGAGACAATGTTTGCAGCACCATCTTATATCTTGATGCTGCCTAAGGACAGCCTTTATTCATTCTTCGAAGAAAAGAATGTTCCTGATAGCAAGTCATCTTATCTCGCAAGCTATAGTTCGACTAATAATACTTATACCTTCAACAATATCTCCGACTTGGTAAACAAGTTGTGGCAGAACAAGGAGAATGGTAAAGGCAGTAAGGATTGGAACAAGGTGGTCTTGTTGCCAGTGTCTGTATCCACAAACTCATCTACGCAAAGTTCCACAACAAGTGTGACTAATGTGACTAATGAAATGGGACTTAAGAGCACTAAACTGGTGCGTGGAGACGGTACTAAGAATTCGAGATTAAAGATTAGTGTTATCTACAATAAATTCCGCAAAGAGTAATGGCAGATAATTTTTTGGAGAAGCACCGAGAGGAATATGAGCTGCGAAAGGCAGCCTATCTACGCAAGAAGAAACACTTGCCCAAGATGAAGGCAAGACAAATAGAGCGCCCCGATGACGAGGCGCTCTAATTTTTTTTGTGTTATAACTTATTGTATCTCGCAAACTTGAGCAATAATTGCTTGGTGCCAGAGTTGCGGAATACCACGGTGGCCTTGCAATTCTCGCCTGATCCTTCCATCTTGATGACCTCGCCAACACCGAAGCGGGTGTGCTCTATGCGATCGCCAGGTTGTAATGGGGAATCGGATGAAGAGGAGGGGGCGGGGCTTGATTGTGGGGCGGGATTGAGGGGAGAGCTCGACAGCGAAACTGTCGAGAACGGTGGCTGGGAGGGCTGGGGGGTGGAGCGGGGCTGGATCCGAGGCTGGATCCGAGGCAGGGAGGATTTTTCTCCTTCAATTTGGAGGAAACGGGGATCGATGTCGCGAATGAAGCGTGATGGGGTGTCGAATTCCATACGCCCGTATCTGAATCTGTTCTGTGCGCAGGTGAGAAAGCAATGCTTCTCAGCCCTGGTGATTGCCACATACAACAGTCGGCGCTCCTCTTCAAGTCCTCTCATACTGTCGCTACACATAGGTGAGGGGAAGATGTTCTCCTCAAGTCCTACCACGAAGACAGTCTTGAATTCTAGTCCTTTTGCCGCATGTATTGTCATCAGTACAACCTTCGGTTCGTCGGAGTCGCCATCACTGTCAAGGTCGGTCATAAGCGACACCTCCTGCAGGAAATCCGTAAGCGACACATGGTCGCCCATATCTTCTTCCTTGCGGTCTTCGACAAAGTCGGAAAGACCAGAGAGAAATTCCTCAACATTCTCCTGTCTTGCAATGTCTTCAGGTTCCTTGCCAGCAAAGATGTCCTTCGACATTCCACTTTCTTGTATGATGTCGCGTCCGAGTGAGTAGGCATCCTCATTGAAACTGCGCTGCATCCATCCTTCGAGCATGGTGCAGAAATTGCGCAGTTTGGTGTGCGTAGCCTTGCTGAAATCCAGTCCGCAAGCCTCAGAATTGTTAAGCACCTTCCATATACTTATGCCTTTTTCAGTGGCCTTCTCCACAATCTTCGACAGGGTGGTATTGCCTATTCCTCTTGTGGGATAATTGATGATGCGCTTTATGGCTTCCTCGTCATCAGGATTAGCCACCACGCGATAGTAGGCAATGATGTCCTTTATTTCCTTGCGCTGGTAGAAGCTCAGTCCACCGTATATCCGATATGGAATGTTCTGCTTGCGCATATATTCCTCGAAGCTACGGCTCTGGGAGTTAGTGCGGTAGAGGATGGCGAAATCGCTATAAGGGCAGCAATCGCTTCGTCGAAGGCGTGATATCTCGCTGCATACGATCATGGCTTCTTCCTTGTCGCTGTATGCCATCTTTAGCTTTATCTTTTCGCCTTGTTCGTTTTCGCTGAACACGTTCTTGGGTATCTGCCTCTGGTTATGTCTGATAAGACTGTTGGCGGCATTGACGATAGCCTGTGTCGAACGGTAGTTGCGCTCGAGTTTGAACAGACGTGCATTGTTGTATGTCTTTTGGAATCCGAGGATATTGTCGATATTTGCACCACGAAAACTGTATATGCTCTGAGCATCGTCGCCTACCACGCACACCATCTGACGTTCCTTAGTAATCTGATTGACAATGGCTTGCTGGGCAAAGTTGGTGTCTTGATACTCATCCACAAGTACGTATTCAAATCTCTCGGCATACTTACGTCTGATTTCCTCATTGTTGGCAAACAAGAGATAGATGTTCATGAGCAGGTCGTCGAAATCCATTGCATTAGCCTGTCGGCACCTGTTGCTGTATCGTAAATAGATATCTTTTATAGCAGGCATCCTACGTTGCATGTCGGTAGTGACAGCATTGTTGGAATTAGCATATTGTAAGGCTGTCATTAGATGGTTTTTAGCCATACTGATACGATCGGCCACTGCTGAGGGCTTATATACCTTCTCGTCGAGATTCATCTCCTTGATAATAGTCTTTACGAGCGACCTTGAATCTGTCTGGTCGTAGATGGTGAAATTGGAGTTAAAGCCTATGTGGTTGGCTTCTGCTCTGAGAATATGCGAGAAGATAGAGTGGAAGGTGCCCATGTTGATGTAGCGTGCCTGAGAACCAACAATGGTTTCTATGCGTTGTTTCATCTCCTTTGCAGCCTTGTTGGTGAAGGTGAGGGCGAGGATGTTCCATGGTTTCAAACCTTTCTCGCCGATGAGATAGGCAATCTTGTAGGTGAGCACTCTGGTCTTTCCCGAACCGGCACCCGCTATAACGAGTTGCGCGCCATCGCAGTATTCTACGGCGGCGCGTTGACTCTCATTCAATTCATTCAACAAATTATAATCCATTCCTAATCCCTAATTCCTAATTATTTCTCCAACTTGCTCCGCAATTGCCTTCATACCCTTGATGCTGGGATGCCCATTGATTTTTTCGATATCATGGAGAACAATGACGGGTATGTCGTAGTGTTTGCAGATAGTCTTTACCGATGTGTTGATTTCGTCAGACAGTTCGCTGTTGAGAATGAAAAATATCTCAACATTGGGATAATGCTTCTTCAGACCGTCGAGCATACATGCCATGGCAGGGCGGAAAGTGTAAAGTTCCTTGTTTGTCCAATCGCCATATTTAAAATCTCCGATAGGGGAGTGGGCCCAACAATCGTTGGTGGCACCGAAGACGAGAATAATATCGGGGCAGCCGAGGTATTTGAGACGATTGACAAACGAGCGGTTGGAGTAGTCCTCGCGGTTATAACCCGTGAAGCACACCGTGGAGCCCGAGAACGAGTTGTTCTTATCCAGTCGCCAACCCTTTTTTGTTATCAACTGGTGCCACCAAGTCTGTTCCACTGTTGTCACGTCGGTGTTCTCGTGCTTTCCATTCCAATACCATACAGCATTGGAGTCGCACGAGAGATAATTCTCGAATGTGCTATATGAATCACCAAGTATCGACACTGCAGGTCGATATTCACGCAAAGACTGTGCCCAGGTCATGGACACAGTCATTACTGCTATTGCAAAAATAAATAATCTTTTCACAGAACTTTATATAAAATTAAAATCTATAGCCAAGTGTCAGCATCAGTTGATGACGCTTGTTGCTCACCTTGCACTGCTCAAAGTTGTTGTTGGGCAGACAATCAGTGTTCATATTGTCGGCATAATCGTAGAAGGGTGAGAACTTCCCGTTGGTGGTTGAATACTGATAAGCCAAGTCAATGTTGAATCTGTCGATGTTGTATCCCAAACCGGCTGTTACTCTGTAGGTGTCCTCCCAGTTGGTGAAATCAGACTGCGACTGATAGAACACGCCATAGGAGTCGAGAGTACCGTCCTTGGCACCGCTCTTGTTGTACATCGGAGACACATAATTGAAACCAAGACGGACGGCAAGGGCAGGATCGGGCTTGAATTCAGCTCCCACCTTGAGTGTAGAAACACCTTTGAGAGTGTTCTTGGTGTGCTGGTTGGTGGCATATTCGCTATAGCTTTCCTCGTTGCCATAGTAGTCGTAACCATCTATCACACGAGTGTCGGCAGTGGAATAGTCGGCATATTCATAGGATAGACCGAGGGCGAGGTTGTTGCCAACGGTATGTCCGAGGCTTGCACCGAATTTCCACGGAGTATAGAGCTTAAACTCGTATGACTCATTTGAATCGGGATCATACAACTCTTGTGATACACCACTATTGAGAAGCGACATACTTGTGTAGTTGCTTGTTGTAAGTTTATACCATGTCGGAGTAGAAACCGACAAACCGATGCGGAATGGAGATTCTGCCACAGGGCGGAAGATTATACCAGCCTTGATGTCAACGCCATTACCAGTGATTTTCCTTGTGTCCATCACCTCAACAGTGCTGTTACCAAGAGTCTCGATATAGTCGGAGAATCCATTATAGTGGACATCCTGCACGCCAACAGTTAATCCCCAATAGAATCGGTTGTTGACATTTCCGCTGATGTTGAAGTCATATCTGCCGATGTATCCCGACTGTGCACGATACATGTCGTAGGCATCGCCGTCATATCCATAGAAGGTGCCGTTGCCATCGGCATCCTCTTCGTAATTGATATTGTTGGCATACAGATAATCCAACTGACTAAACTGTATATAGTCGGAGAGGATAGTGCCGTCTTTATCAAAATACAGGAAGTCGTCATTTGAAGCAAACTTATTGTAAGTCAGCTTGTTCTGCGATGAACCATTAAGGTTTCCTACAGCATTCAGAATCTGATTGAAATTGCGGCTCTTGGAGTAGTTGAACGCAAAATTCAGGAATGAATTACTGTTGGTGCGCATGCTATAAACAAAGCCGGCCTGATCGAAACTCGGCACCGTCTTATGGTCGGAACCGTAGGTGGTGACATCCTGTTGAGAGGATAGACCGAAAGAGATGTTGACCGACGAACTGCGGAACAGTCCGATGCCCGCAGGGTTGGTGCTGATGGTGGAGATGTCGGCACCCAATGCCTCCATAGCTCCACCCATACCGATGTATCTTGCAGTACCCGTAAGTTCGGGTTTCATCAGGTTGGCATTTTCGTATGTCTCTTGACCATTGGCAGCTATTGCAGTCATTGCCAATAATCCAAATAATATCTTTTTCTTCATAATTCTTAATTTTTAATTAATCAACTTATCTTCTTCCACCATGACCGATGCTACCTCCAGAGCGTGAACCACCGGCACTGATACCGCCGCCACGACTTCCGCCAAAACTGCCGCCGCTACTGAAACTGCCACTGCGTGAGCTGCTGGAGCTACTGTAATTTTGATTGCGACCGGAAGAAGCATTGATGTTGTTCCTTTGATAAGAAACGTTGCGGTTGGAATTGTTGTATCTGTTGGATGTTCCGCTTCGTGTAATCACACTGTTGCTTCTATCCCTGTTGGCAATTCCGGAACTGATGCTGCGTCCAGAACCGAATGCCGATTTAGGTCGGCCATAAGAACCATTGCCATGATTGGCAGTACCGGCACGGCCTGTGCCATAGTATCTGGTGCCGCCACCGCCGCCGCCATATACAGGATAGTAGTGACCATGCCATCCCCAATCGTAGTAGTGGTGCCATCCTCCATACCATCCGGCATAGCCGTAGAACCACGGGTCGTACCATCCTCCATACCATCCTCCATAGCCGTAGAACCACGGGTCATACCAAAGGCTGTATGGGCCATACCATGATGAATAATACCATGGGTCGTAGTATGAGCTCCATCCATACCAGCGATTGAATCGTCCGTCGTTGTATCCACGCCAGTAGGCATTGCTGCACTGGTATCCGTCCCACATTTCCATCATTCGGGTGTATTTGTAGTCGTCATTCAGGATTGAGTCGCGCTTTGACTTTCCTTTCTTGACGTTTACAGTAGCAATCTCGTTGCCAAGCGAATCAATAGCCACCACCTGACTGCCATCCTTTAGTTGGTTTTCCCAACATTCAGTGTGGCGACGGTTGTAGTCGTCAACACTACGGTTGCTGCCTGAGTAGTAGGTATCCTTAGGCATTCCATAAACCTTCTTTGCCTTTTCCACATTCTTCTTGGTAGGAACGAAATACATATCGTCCTGCGCATTCATGGTAAGTGGCATTGCAGCCACTAAAGCTAAGAGAATAAATGGTCTTTTCATATCTTTTTTCTCCTTATTATTAAAATTAATAAATAATATTGTTTTCTGCTGCAAAGATACGAACAAATACTGTATGTTTAAAGAGGTTTTTCCTAAAAATGTGGGGGAAATCCCTATAATATCATTCAGCGCTTCTTTTCTTTATGAGGTTTGTTCTCTTTTGCGGCTTTCTTTTCTTTCTTGGGCTTCTCTACAGGTTGTTCCTCCTCAATACCCATATATACGGGAGTGAATGTGAAATCAGCCTTTGTAAGATAGCGGACATCATATCCGCCCTTAGCCTTGATGGTATATGTATCTTTTAGTTTCTTGAGCTTTTTCTCGGCTTGTTTTTGGTTTTTGCCAAACAACACCACACACGTGCGGTTGGGCATTTTTATCGAGTTGAAATAACCCTTCAGTTGTGCGGAATATTGCTCACGACCCAACAAAAACTGTGTTTTGGAGTCAATCCATGTGCTGTCCACCATCTGTATGTCGGTGAAATACACGGTTGAGTCGGCAAACGAGGCAGAGAAGCCAAAAAGGTATCTTGGAGCAACCTTACCCTTGGCGTTGACCTGCAATGCCAATCCTGAACATAATAATATCAGTGCCGCAATGGCAATCTTAATGCAATTTTTCATTTATTCAATTTTATATTCTTAATGTCATTCATTATTATTTATGGCTAACCTCCGAGATAGGCCTTCAGAACATTGCTATTCGAACTGTTTCGCAACTTGCGTATTGCCTTTTCCCTTATTTGTCTAACGCGTTCGCGTGTCAGACCGTATCTCGTACCTATCTCCTCAAGTGTTTTCTCTTGGGTGTCGATGCCATAGAAGTCCTTTATCACAAGTCTTTCGCGCTCCTTGAGAGTGCTGAGCACCTTTCGCAGTTCCTCGCGCAGTGATTCCTGAAGCAGTTCGTTATCAACGGTAGGAGCATTGGTGTCTGCCATCACATCGAGCATGCTGCCGCCGTCATCATCCGAAAATGGGGCATCCACCGACACTTGGCGTGTGTTAGCCTTGAGTGCGTCGTCCACCTTTTCCTCGGGAATATCTGTGCTGGCAGCTATTTCCTCAACAGACGGGCGTCGCTCGAATTCCTGCTCAAACTTGTTGAGAGCTTTGTTAATCTTGTTTACCGAGCCCACCTGATTGAGTGGTAATCTCACGATGCGGCTCTGTTCGGCTATGGCCTGGAGAATGCTCTGTCTGATCCACCAGACGGCATAGGATATGAACTTAAATCCTCGTGTCTCGTCGAATTTCTCAGCAGCTTTAATCAATCCAACGTTTCCCTCGTTGATGAGGTCGGGGAGCGTAAGACCCTGGTTCTGATATTGCTTTGCCACTGACACGACAAATCTGAGATTGGCTTTTGTCAACCTTTCGAGTGCCTTGCGGTCACCCTTGCGTATCTGCTGGGCGAGCTCCACTTCTTCGTCCACTGTCAAGAGCTCTTCTTTTCCGATTTCCTGTAGGTATTTCTCTAAGGAAGCGCTCTCGCGGTTGGTGATTGATTTGATAATCTTCAGTTGTCTCATCTTCGGCTACTATTTAGTTAAAGGAATACTGGCTTTTTGAGCCTATCAAATGCAAAACTATAACAAAAAAACGGAAACACCAAAGGAGTGCTCCGTTTTTTTGTTTTTTTTAACCGTTACTTGGCATATTCCTTGCATATTCAGCTTATTCCTGTAATGGAACAGCAAAATAACCCTTCTTGCCAGTAGGATAGATACCTTGGATGTAGAGCACGGGTTCCTTGCTGGTGGAGGCGTCCTTAACAACCCTCTGCAGGTCGTCAATGCTCTTGATTGACTCGTCGTTCACCTTCTGGATGATGAACCCTCTACCAATTCCAGCATCGGCGAGTTTGCCCTTGTTCACCTTCAGCACTTCAAGTCCGTAGGTGATATTCATCTGCTTCTTGGTATCCTCGGTCACAGGGCGGAACGCTGCGTCGAGCACATCGAGATCAGCCTTCTGCACCATCTTGGTTGTTCCCTGCTCGTTCTTCAGTGTGATGGTCTTGGTCACTTTCTTCTTGTTGTGCAGGTAAGTAAGTGTGAGTTTGTCGCCAGGACGCTTCTTGGCCATCAGTTCTTGTAGCTCTGCCATCTTGGTGAGTTTCTGGCCATCGGCCTCAATGATTACGTCGCCAGTCTGAACACCAGCATCGGCTGCCGCTCCGTCGTCAACAACCTTTGCAACATATATACCCTCCATAGTGCCGAGGTCAACCTCCTTGCCTTGTTCCTTCTGTGCATCCACCCAGTTCTTCACGTCGCCGCCCTGAATTCCGAGCAATGCGCGCTGCACTGTGCCATACTGCTTGAGGTCGTCAACCACCTTGTTCATAATGGTGGTGGGGATGGCAAAACCATAGCCGCTGTATGCTCCTGTCGGAGAATAGAGCATGGCGTTGATACCAACCAGTTCGCCGCGGGTGTTCACCAACGCTCCACCAGAGTTACCCTGGTTGATGGCAGCATCGGTTTGGATGAACGACTCAACACCGTTGGCACCGAGTGAACGAGCTTTGGCACTTACGATACCGGCGGTGACGGTGTTGTTAAGACCGAGAGGGTTGCCCACTGCTAATACCCATTCGCCAATCTTCAGGTCGTTGCTGTTGGCAATGGTGATGGCAGGCAGATTCTTGCCATTTATTTTTATAAGGGCAAGGTCGGTAGTCTTGTCAGCACCGATGATGCGTGCCGAATATTCGCTGTTGTCATTGAGAGTAACAGTGAGTTCGTCAGCACCGTCAACAACGTGGTTGTTGGTTACAATGTATCCGTCGGCGGAGATTATGACACCCGAACCGGCAGCCTCCTTCTTGGGAGTCTGAATCTGTCGTTTCTGTGTACCTCCATTGCCACGTCCGAAGAAACCTCCGAATGGGTCGCTGAAGAAATCGCTGAACGGATCGCTCTGTACGTCAACAGTCTTTATCTTACTGTTCTGCACATACTTAATATACACAACAGACGGCAGAGCCTTCTCGGCTGCATAGGTTAGATCTACAGGTTGTCCTGCTGGTGTAGCTGCTTCAGCCTTGTTGAAGGCAGCCACAGAAAATACTATTGCCACGAGGCAAATCACTGGAATAATGTAATTAACAATCTTTTTCATCTTCTTAGATATTAAATGTTTTACTATTTTCATGTTATTGAAATCGGGTGCAAATATAATGGCAAAAATTGTAAAACTGACAAATTGGCGTAAATATTTGTTACAATTTAACAGTTGGTCTTCTATAGTTAACCACCTTTTGAATTTAAGCACTTAACATTGAAAAAAAGAAAAAAGTGCCAAAATGTTTTGTTGTTTTGACTTTTTTCATTATCTTTGCATTTTGAAAGCACTGTCCTGGTCTGCCGCTGGCGGATTTTTATGGTCTGCGAGAGGAAAGTCCGGGCAGCTTAGGGTGTCCCACTTGTGAAAATGCAAGCTATTGGCGACAGTAGGTTAAGGTAGAAGAAAACAACCGCCGGTGCCTTGGTGCAGGTAAGGGTGAGAAGGTGGTGTAAGAGACCACCAGCGGTCGGGTGATCGGCCGGCTGTGCCGTCTGGGAGCTGCAAGTTCATGTAAACCGCCGTCTGAGGGTTGCCCGCCCGATTGACTTTGTCTTCGGCGGAGGGTAGAATGCTTGAGCCGTGTGGTGACATACGGATTAGATAAATGGCAGACACCTTATTATATATAAGGCAACAGAACCCGGCTTATAGGGGCAGTGCTTTCTTTTTTTTAATTCTTAATCAATAAGTGTGATGTATAAAAGAATAATTCGTTTTCTGCAAGTTGATATATGGCGTGTGTCTTCCGAAGACATGTCTCCTTTGAAGTACTTCTGTCTTGAGATATTGAAGAAGGTGATGCTCGCCGTGAAGTTCTTCTCCACCAAGCGCGTGATGAACGATGCCTCGGCCCTCACTTATTCCACTCTGCTTGCCATTGTTCCGATACTCGCCGTTGTATTTGCAGTGGCAAGGGGATTCGGCTATAACAAGTATATAGAGATATGGTTTCGCGATGCATTTCGTTCCCAGCCCCAGGCTGCCGATGTCATCGTGGGTTTTGTCAATAGTTATCTTATTCACACCAAAAGCGGGGTGTTTCTTGGTTTTGGTCTTGTGTTCATGCTTTACACGGTGATAATGCTTATCACCAATATCGAGAAGACATTCAATGATATATGGCAAGTGAAGAAGAAAAGGAGTATTTTCCGCACCTTTACCGACTACTTTGCGCTGATGTTCATAATTCCAATAGTCATTGTCGTCACTTCGGGTATAAGTATTTTCTTTGCCACTCTTACGGGATCGTTGCCCGATTTGTTTCTGATTACCCCGGCTCTCGGTTTCTTGCTCGACCTCTCGCCCTATGTTCTGATGTCGGCATTGTTCATAGCCTTGTATGTATTCATGCCCAACACCCACGTCAAAGTGAGGTCGTGTATTGTCCCGGGAATATTGTCTGGTGTGGCAATGCAGTGGTTGCAGTTGGTGTATATCCATTCCCAGATATGGGTGTCGTCATATAATGCCATTTATGGTTCGTTCGCCGCCTTGCCTCTCTTCATGCTGTGGGTGCAGATTTCGTGGACAATATGTCTCTTTGGTGCCGAACTAAGCTATACGAGTCAGAATCTCGACTATTATGATTTCAACACCGTGACATCCGACATTAGCCATCGCTTCCAGATTGTCATTTACACCATGCTCATGGGGCACATCTGCCGTCGTTTTGACGAGGGTGGCACTCCATATACAATAAATGAATTGCGCGACAAGACGGGTGTGCCCATCCGTGTTGTCAACGACTTGATGTATAATCTTGTTGAGGCTCATCTCGCCATTGAGATAACATCAGATGAAAAGGGCGAACCCTCACGCTTTGTCCCTGCCATGTCAGTTGATAAACTCAGTCTTGGCATTATGATCGACAGTATCGAGTCGAGCGGGAAATGGCAGTTGGAGTGGTTTCGCCAAAATCTCGTGCAGTCCCAATGGCTTAAGGCCATCTCCGTACGCAGTAACTATCTCAAGCAGTCGCGCGAACTTCTTCTGAAGGATTTCTGTATCTAATTGCTTTGTGTACGTTCAACACAAAAGACATTAATCTAAACATCCTTCAGCAGTTTGTCCAGAAAGTCATTGAGATCCTCGTCAAGACCTTCCATAAGGTCAGGGTCGATGATGACGGTGTCGTCGTCAACTACATACAGTTCCGCGATGTTCTCTTTGTCCTCGTCTTCGAGTACGAAAGAGTAGGGGCGGATGATGGCAAGATTCTCTACCAAATCCTTTTCATGTTCAATACATTTGCGCAATTGCTTGGCAACCTCGTTATAGAAGTTGTCGTCTTGGTTGTTTATCCATTTCTCAACGATCACTCGGGTTATCTCCTGGTCGTCATCGTTGAATGCCACAAGCTCGCCTGTCTCCTGGTTGACACGTATGTGGATGTCTGTAAAAATGGTAGCCTCCTCGGACGAAGGAAACTTGTCTGCCACCTTCTTGATGGCACGCTCGATTTGCTGGATTGTCTGCTCTGATGTTTTCATAATTCACTGCTATTTTCAGTTTGCAAGGACAAAATTATATAAAAAAAATGAAAACTGCAAACGATTACGAACTTTTTTGCAAAAAAATGATGTTTTTTGTTTGATAATTGGAAAAGTCGTAGTACCTTTGCACTTGATGAAAAGCAAAATCACACATAAAGGTGTCGTTGAGTGTATCACGAATGACATGGTCAGGGTGCGCATAGTACAGACGTCTGCATGTGCCGCCTGCAAGGTGGCTGGACACTGTGCCGCATCGGAGAGCAAGGTCAAGATAATCGACGTCGTTACTGCCGATGCTTCATCCTACAACATTGGTGACAATGTTATGGTGTCGGTGTCTGAGCGTTCTGCCCACAAGGCTCTGTTGGTGGGTTTCGGATTGCCTTTTGTGGTGATGATGTTTGCGCTTTTCCTTACGATGTGGATAACCTCAGATGAGACTTTGTCAGCATTAGTGGGACTTGGAGCTCTTATACCTTATTATATAATAATATGGCTCTTCCGCTCTCGTATAGGAAACAGTGTGAAGTTCAGTGTTGAAAAACTTTTAGAATAAGAAACAAACAAAAAAATAAAGTAGTAAAGTATGAATTTCATGTTAATCGCAGTGATTGTGCTTGGAGCCATCGCACTTGTGGCGGCAGCCGTGTTGTTCGTGTGTTCCAAAAAGTTTGCTGTGAAGGAAGACCCGAGGATTGCCCAGGTCTCAGCTGTCTTGCCCCAGGCCAACTGTGGCGGTTGCGGATTCCCAGGATGCTCTGGTATGGCCGACGCATTGGTGAAGGCCGCTGACGGAGGAAGTCTTGACGGACTCAACTGTCCTGTTGGTGGTGCTGCAGTGATGGAGCAGGTGGCAGACCTGTTAGGTATGTCTGTTGCAAACACCGAGCCCATGGTGGCTGTGGTGAGATGTAACGGTACGTGTGAAAACCGCCCTAAGACGGTAGAGTATTGCGGATTGCGCACATGTGCGGCTATGAACGCCTGTGCCGCCGGTGAGACCGCTTGTGGATTTGGATGTCTTGGCTGTGGCGACTGTGCCGAAGCATGCCAGTTTGGAGCCATTGCCATCAATCCCGAAACCGGTTTGGCTGAGGTCAACGAGGAGCTTTGTACTGCTTGTGGAGCTTGTGCCAAGGCCTGTCCTCGTCACATCATCGAGTTACGTAAGAAAGGGCCTAAGGGCAGACGTGTGTATGTCAGCTGTGTCAATCGCGACAAGGGTCCTGCTGCCAAGAAGGCTTGTGCTGCAGCATGTATCGGTTGTGGCAAGTGTGAAAAGGAGTGCCCGTTCGGAGCTATCACCGTCGAGGGCAACCTGTCGTATATCGACCCGCTGAAGTGCCGCTCCTGCCGCAAGTGTGAGAAGGTGTGCCCCACAGGAGCCATCAAGGCTGTTAATTTCCCTGCACCAAAGAACAATCCAGTAACTGAATAAATATGAAGATAAGAACATTTAGAATAGGAGGAATACATCCTGAGGAGAACAAACTCACACATGAGGTTCCCACTCAGGTGGCACCGCTGCCCAAGCAGGCTGTATTCCCGTTGTCGCAGCACATCGGTGCTCCGGCAAAGCCCGTAGTGGCTAAGGGTGATGTTGTCAAGGTTGGCACATTGCTTGCCGAGGCAGGCGGTTTTGTTTCCGCTCCCATCTATTCGTCGGTTTC
Source organism: uncultured Prevotella sp. (assembly GCA_945869265.1). Taxonomy (GTDB): domain Bacteria; phylum Bacteroidota; class Bacteroidia; order Bacteroidales; family Bacteroidaceae; genus Prevotella. The sequence goes on from CAMBOI010000004.1 coordinate 73,988, forward strand.
GGGCAAGGTGTCTAAGATAGACTCTGCATTCGATGCCTCTGGTTATCGCAAACCAGCCATCATCGTGAGCGTCGAGGGTGACGAATGGGAGGAGAGTATCGACCGCAGTGATGACTTGGTAAAGATAGAGGATCGTCCCGACCTTACTCCCGAGAGTATAGTGGAAAGTATCAAGAATGCTGGTGTCACCGGTATGGGTGGTGCTGGATTTCCTACATTCATCAAGCTCTGTCCTCCTCCCGGAGCCACTGCCGAGTGTGTCATTATCAATGCAGTGGAGTGTGAACCTTATATCACCTCCGACTATAGATTGATGATGGAACATGCCGACGAGATTATCGTGGGATTGCAACTCCTCATGAAGGCCGCCAAGGTAGAGAGGGGATATATCGGTATTGAGACCAATAAGCCTGCCGCTATCGAATTGCTTACTAAGAAAGCTGCTGCCGACCCACGCATAGAGGTTGTCCCCCTCAAGCAACGCTATCCTCAGGGTGGTGAGAAGCAACTCGTGGATGCTGTCATACGTCGTCAGGTGCCTGCTCCTCCTGCCATCCCCGTGAATGTGGGTGCCATCGTTCAGAACGTGGGAACAGCATTTGCCGTTTATCAGGCTGTGATGAAGAACAAGCCCTTGTTTGAGCGTTACACCACCGTTACAGGTAAAAAGCTCTCAAAACCAGGCAATTATCTTGTGCGTATGGGTACTCCTATGCGCGATCTTATCGAGATATGTGGCGGTATGCCCGACGATGACAACAAACTGCTTGCCGGTGGTCCGATGATGGGTCGCGCACTGACTACCGACGAGGTGCCTGTGTGCAAGGGTACAAACAGTATCACTATCCTCAGTGGCAGTGACGCACGCCGCAAACCAGCCGATCCCTGCATCCGTTGCGGCAAGTGTGTCAACGTGTGTCCTATGGGGCTCGAACCTTATCTCCTTGCCACTCTGTCGGCAAAGAAGATGTGGGAGAGGGCAGAGGCAGAAGATGTGGTGTCGTGCATAGAGTGCGGTTCATGCCAGTTCACATGTCCATCGCATCGTCCTATCCTCGACAATATCCGCAATGGTAAATCAACGGTAATGGGTATCATACGTGCCCGCAACGCTAAAAAATAGAATATCGAGATGAAAAAGTTAATAGTATCCCTGTCGCCCCATGCCCATGGCACCGACTCGGTGGAGCGCAATATGTATGGCGTGATTATCGCCTTGCTTCCCGCCCTGCTCGTGTCGTTTGCCTATTTCGGTATCGGTTCGGCGATAGTATGCGCCACAAGCGTAATGGCCTGCGTAGTGTTTGAGTGGGCCATCAACAAGTATATTCTTCGCAACGAGCGCACCACAGTGTGCGACGGCTCTGCCGCCCTCACCGGTTTGCTGCTCGGCTTCAACCTTCCGTCCAATCTTCCTATTTGGATTATCCTTATCGGAGCCCTTGTGGCTATCGGTGTGGGCAAGATGAGCTTTGGCGGTCTTGGTTGCAACATCTTCAACCCCGCCCTTGTCGGTCGTTGCGTGCTTCTCGTCAGTTTCCCGGCACAGATGACATCATGGCCCCAGGCTGGTCAGCTTACCTCTTATCTCGACGCCGAGACAGGAGCCACACCATTGTCGGTGATGAAATGGGCTATCAAGAGTGGCGACCCCTCGGTGCTTGAGCAGTTGCCCAGCAGTTTTAATATGCTGATCGGTCTGCCTGACACTTGTCAGACTGGTGCCGGTTCGCTTGGAGAGGTGTGTGCATTGGCATTGCTTCTTGGTTTGGCATTTATGCTTTGGCGCAAGATCATCACATGGCATATTCCAGTGAGTATTCTCGCCACGGTATTCGTGCTCAGTGGTTTGCTCCACCTCGCCAATCCCGCCTATGCCAATCCTCTTGCAGTACTCTTCAGCGGTGGACTGATGCTCGGTGCTATCTTCATGGCAACCGACTATGTTACATCACCTATGTGCGGACGTGGACAGTTGATTTACGGAGTGGGTATCGGAGTGCTCACGGTGGTAATCCGCAACTGGGGTGCATATCCCGAGGGAATGTCGTTTGCCATTCTTATCATGAATGCATTCACACCTCTTATTAATACATACGTCAAACCAATTAGATTCGGGGAGGTAACAAAGAAATGAAAAAGTTGGAATCTACACTTTTGAATATGGTGGTGGTACTCGTCGCAGTGGCGGTAATCACCAGCGGACTCCTCGCATGGGTTAACCATGTCACCGAAGAACCCATCCGCATGCAGGATGAATTGGCACTCGCCAACGGTATCAAGGAGGTGATGGGAACAGACCAGTTGACCGTCACATCCGACGAGGAAGTGAAGAAGGAGTTTGACGGTAAGGAACTCGTCTTTGTCGTTCATAAGACAGCCGACAAGCAAGGTAAGTTCCTCGGTGCAGCCGTTGAATCTACAACAATGGGATTTGGTGGTGAACTGAAGGTGCTCGTAGGCTTTGATGCCGATGGCAAGGTGCTCGGATATACTATCCTCCAGGCAGCAGAGACTCCAGGACTTGGAGCTAAGGCCGACAAATGGTTCCAAGCCGACGGTAAGGGAAGTATTATCGGTAAGACAGCCGCCCAGCCGCTCACAGTGAACAAGGACGGTGGCGACATTGATGCCATCACCGCTTCAACAATCACTTCGCGTGCCTTCCTTAAGGCTGTCAACCAGGCTTACTCGGTGTATGCCGGACAGGACGACAGCGCAAGCGACGGACAAAGCGGAGCTTCGGTGCAGAATGGTAAGCGACATACTAATCCAGAGGATATAAGGTAATAAATAATTAATAATACAAAAGATATGAATTATTTCAAGATAATCAGCAATGGCATTATCAAAGAGAACCCTACCTTTGTACTTCTCTTGGGAATGTGCCCCACGCTTGCCACTACCACCTCATCCATTAACGGTATGTCGATGGGATTGGCTACGATGTTCGTGCTCGTGTGCTCAAATATCGTGGTGTCGCTTATCAAGAGCCTCACTCCCGACAAGGTGCGCATACCGGTGTTCGTGGTGGTGATAGCCTCGTTCGTGACAATCCTGCAGATGTGTCTCAAGGCCTATCTGCCCGAGATCAACAAGTCGCTCGGACTATTCATACCGCTCATCGTGGTCAACTGTATCATCCTGGGACGTGCTGAGGCTTTCGCCTGTAAGAATGGTCCTGTGGCCAGTCTATGCGACGGTATCGGCATTGGTCTGGGTTTCACACTCGGACTCACTCTTCTCGGCACAGTACGCGAGTTCTTCGGTGCAGGTAGCATCTTCGGATTCACCCTACTGCCCGAAACCTACAACGTGCTGCTCTTCATTCTGCCTCCGGGAGCATTCATCTCTCTGGGCTATCTCATCGCAATCGTTAACAAATTAAAGAAGGCATAACGCATTATGGAATACATACTGATATTTATCTCAGCGATATTTGTCAATAATATCGTCCTTTCCCAGTTCTTGGGAATATGTCCTTTCCTCGGAGTGTCGAAGAAAGTGGATACAGCCCTCGGTATGAGTGCAGCTGTGGCATTTGTGCTCACTCTTGCCACAATTGTGACATGGCTTGTACAGAAACTGGTGCTTGACGCCTTTGGATTGCAGTATCTGCAGACCATCGCCTTCATCCTAGTTATCGCCTCACTGGTGCAGATGGTGGAAATCGTGATGAAGAAAGTGTCGCCCGCCCTCTATCAGGCTCTCGGTATCTTCCTGCCTCTCATCACTACCAACTGTGCTGTGCTCGGAGTGGCAATCCTTGTTATCCAGAAGGATTACTCGCTCATTGAGAGTATCATCTACGCCTTCTCCACAGCTATCGGTTTTGGTCTTGCCCTTACCGTCTTCGCTGGAATACGCGAGCAACTCGAACTGGTGAATGTGCCAAAGGGAATGCGTGGAGTGGCTATAACGATGGTTACTGCCGGTCTGCTCAGTCTTGCCTTTATGGGCTTCTCAGGAGTCGATGGAGGACTAAAATCCCTCTTCGGATTGGAATAATTGATTAACGAATGATAAAAAAGGTGGCGAATTACTAATTTTCGCCACCTTTTTGCATATATATTTTTTTAATAGAAAATTTATTGCTACCTTTGCACTCGTTAAATAGAGACTAAATAAATAACTTATGAAACATACAATACTCGTAACAGGTGGTACCGGCTTTATCGGTTCTCATACCACCGTCGAACTTATCAATGCTGGATATAAGGTAGTCATCGTTGACAATCTTAGCAATTCCAATGCAAACGTAGTTGACGGTATAGAAGAGATTACAGGTGTTCGCCCCGCTTTCGAGCAGGTGGATTGCTGCGACTATGCGGCAATGGAGAGCGTTTTTAATAAGTATTCTGACATCGAGGGAATCATACATTTTGCAGCAAGCAAGGCTGTAGGCGAGAGTGTGGAGAAGCCTCTTCTCTACTATCGCAACAACATCACCAGTCTCCTCAATCTTCTCGAATTGATGCCGAAGCATAATGTGAAGGGTATCATCTTCTCGTCAAGCTGCACCGTATATGGCCAGCCCGACCCGGAGAATCTTCCTGTCACCGAGGATGCTCCCATCAAGCCTGCCGAAAGCCCCTATGGCAATACCAAGCAGGTGAACGAGGAAATCATACGCGACTATATCAACAGTGGTGCGTCTATCAAGGCCATCCTGCTCAGATATTTCAACCCCATTGGTTCACATCCCACAGCCATCATCGGTGAGCTGCCCAACGGAGTGCCAATGAATCTCATCCCCTATGTCACACAGACTGCCATGGGTATTCGCGAGCAGCTTAAGGTGTTTGGCAACGACTACGACACTCCCGACGGAACATGTATCCGCGACTATATCTATGTCGTTGACCTTGCCAAGGCTCATGTCAAGGCAATGGAGCGAGTGCTCGACACTGACAGCGACAAGCTCGAGGTGTTCAATGTCGGCACGGGACGTGGTGTCAGCACTAAGGAGATTGTCGATGCCTTCGAGAAGGCTACAGGCGTGAAGGTCAATTGGACCTATGCTCCCCGTCGTGCTGGTGACATCGAGAAGGTGTGGGCTGATCCCAAGAAAGCCAACGAGGTATTGGGATGGAAGGCCGAGACCAGTCTTGAGGACACGTTGAAATCTGCCTGGAACTGGCAGGTGAAGCTCCGCGAGAGGGGTATTCAATAAGGTTATTGGTTATTAGTCGTGGTGAAAAGCCCGACTATATTTTGTGTTTGTGTTGTTATTATCCCCCCGATGTGAATCGCGGGGATAATTTTTTACGATGATTTATATGTCAGACAAGATAATCCCCAAGATAAGAAAGAGCATGGCCGATGGTATGTCGCTTGTTGACCGACTACCAGTATGGAACGTCGTGGAAGAGGTAAACAGCTTGCTTGCCCACCATCCTTCCATAGTGCTTACCGCTCCTCCTGGAGCTGGTAAATCCACCCTATCACCTCTCACCGTGCTTGATGCAATTGAGGAAGGACGTGTGATAGTCGTTGAGCCTCGTCGTATTGCAACTATACAGATTGCCGAGAGAATGTCGGCGATGATAGGTGAGCCAGTGGGCAATACCGTGGGTTATCGTGTACGCTTTGATACTAAGGTGTCCGCCTCTACTCGCATTGAGGTCATAACCGAGGGCATTCTGCTCAGGATGCTTGTTGAGGACCCTACTCTTGATGGCATTTCGGTGGTAATGTTCGATGAGTTTCATGAGCGAAGTCTTGCTTCTGATACAGCTCTTGCTCTTGTACGCGAGGCTCAGGGGATTATACGTCCCGACTTGCAATTGGTGATAATGTCGGCTACTATAGATACAGATAATATCTGCCGCTCACTCAATGCCCCTCTTGTCGAGAGTCAAGGACGAATGTATGACGTTGAGATTCTGCATGGCGAGGAAGCCACAGTGTATGATAGTGCCAGTCAGGTGGCATCTGCCATCATGAAAGCCCATCGCGAGCATGAGGGAGACATTCTCGCCTTCCTCCCTGGTCAGGCAGAGATAATGAAATGTAGTGAAATCCTTGGCGACTCGCTTGGTTCCACCTACATATTTCCCCTTTATGGCTTGCTTACTCCCCAACAGCAACGTCGGGCTATCATGCCATCACATGAGGGCGAGCGAAAACTTGTTCTTGCCACCTCCATTGCCGAAACATCACTCACCATCGAGGGAGTGAGGGTTGTGGTTGATTCAGGTTTTTGCCGTCGTATGGTGTTCGATCCTCGTAGCGGACTGAGCCATCTCGACACAGTGCGCATATCCCTTGACATGGCAAGGCAACGCACGGGACGAGCAGGACGTGTGGGTGAGGGAGTATGTTATCGACTGTGGACACTTGCCACTGAGCATCGTATGGACGAATGTCGCAAACCAGAGATTGTTGAGGCCGACCTCTCTTCCGTGCTCCTCGATATCTCAGCATGGGGTGCAGAGGATATTATGTCGTTGCCATGGCTCACTCCACCTCCGCAGTCGAATGTCGCCCAGGCCCGCCAACTGCTCTTAATGCTCGATGCAATATACGATAATGGCAGGATAACCCCACATGGCAAGCGGCTTGCCTCACTGCCATGTCATCCTCGTATTGCTCAGATGTTGCTTTCCGCCGAGACAGATTCCTTGAAGGCACTCGCAGCCGACATTGCCGCCATTCTTGAAGAAAAAGATATTCTCAATACCGATACAGATGCCGACATCAACACTCGTATTGCCCTCTTGCGTGATGCCCGTCGCACAAGGCGCAATGGCAGATGGGGACGTATCATCAATATCGCAGAGCAATATCGTAGGCTCGTGCGTGTAGCCGAGGATAATGACTATCCTTCGCCATATGACTCAGGTAGGCTCATCGCCTCTGCATATCCCGAGAGGATAGCCGTAAGCAACGACGACGGGAAATATAAGCTTGCAAATGGAAACACTGTGACTCTCGACAGTGGCGATGACCTTATTGCATGTCCACTCTTGGCAGTGGCGTCGTTGGGCACGAGGATATTCCTTGCCTCGCCGTTGTCCAAGGATTCGCTCACAGGCATTGCCCGATGGACCGACAATGTCTTTTGGGACAGTAAGCAGGGCAGGGTAGTGGCAAGGCGCGAGTTGCGCATAGGTGCAGTTATCCTCGATGCCCGACCTATCGACAATGATGTGCGCGAGCGTATAACAGATGCCATCTGCCTTGCAGCAAGAAAGGATGGATTAAGCATGTTCTCTTTCTCCGACAGTGTTCAGGCATTGCAGCGTCGCATTGCCGCCGTGTCGGTGTGGCATCCCGAATTGTCGCTCCCCGATGTCTCCACCGAGGCTGTCCTTTCCTCCGTCAGCCAGTGGCTGCCTCTGTATATCGGCAAGGCCACCACTTCAGCCGAATTGCGCAAGATAAATATGGAGGATGTAATATGGGGAATGTTGACCTATGAGCAACAGATGAGTGTTGATACCTTGGCTCCCACCCATATACAAGTGCCTACAGGCAGTAGAATACGTGTTGACTATCGACAAGGAGCTGAGGCTCCGGTGCTGAGTGTGCGTCTTCAGGAGTGCTTCGGTCTTAACTCCACTCCCTGTGTAGATGGAGGCAAGCGTCCGGTGTTGATGGAACTACTCTCACCCGGTTTCAAACCCGTGCAGCTCACCCAAGACCTTGCCAACTTCTGGCAGTCCACCTACTTCGAAGTGCGCAAGGAGCTTCGCCGCCGCTATCCCAAGCATCATTGGCCCGACAATCCCCTTGAGGCGCAGGCAGTAAGGGGAGTGAAAAGACGATAACTTCTGATATTACATTCTTTATCCTCCGAACATCCAATAATCATTCTCCAAGACCCAATCGAAGGATGAACGAAGGATGATCGAAGGATGATCGAAGGATGATTGGGCAAGAATGTGACTATTAATTCAGTATTGGCATATATTTATTGTAATGTTGTAATTGTAATGCTTTGCCCAAATGTAATGTGCAATGCTTGTGCATTGTTAGTGCTGTGGTTTGATTATATTCACTCTTTTATTGTTAAATTCGTGTTAAATCCGAAACGGATAAATACGACTCTCAATAATTTTCTATATATTTGCAATATCAATGCTTGCTCAAAGTCCACAAGTGTTAACAATATGCAATTTTGGCGAGGTGTGAACGTAAATGGCATACCATTCCCATAATTTTATGGCAAAATTGTTTTAATAAATAAAATGGAATTATGCATATATGGCACTGAATCAAACCAACAAGCTTATGTGGATAGTGAATACAATCTACAAGGCACGGAAGATAACATTTGAAGAACTCAACCGCAGATGGATGGACAATGTTGACCTCTTCGTCCCACCTTCGATTTCCAGCAGGAGATATTGTGGAATGGCGAAGATGTAGAAGTACTCGAACCACTCTGGCTCCGCAAGGAGATTGCAGGGAAGATAAAGAGGATGTGAAATAAATATAATAAGGAGTAACAGATATGCAAGACTTTGCTGCAATAGATTTTGAGACAGCCAACAACGAGCGCTCATCGGTGTGCTCTGTTGGAGTAGTGATAGTGAGGGGTGGGGAGATAGTGGACAAGTTCTATTCTCTCATCAAGCCCGAGCCAGAGTATTATAACTACTGGTGCAGTCAGATTCATGGCCTTTGTGCTGAAGACACTGACAATGCACCAGTCTTTCCCGAAGTATGGAAGCAGATTGAGCCACTCATTGAAGGCTTGCCATTGGTGGCACATAACAAAGCATTTGACGAGAGTTGTCTGAAAGCCGTCTTTCGTGTCTATCAGATGGATTATCCCGACTATGAGTTTTACTGTACCTGCATAGCATCACGCAAGCGCTGGCCTGGAGGACATCACAATCTCGACATCATTGCCGCCCGCTGCGGATATGACTTGAAGAATCATCATCATGCCTTGGCTGATGCTGAGGCGTGTGCGTGGATAGCTAGGGAGATATTATAATTATCAAAATTGTATTTACATAAAACGTATTTAGAAACGACTGACTATCAGTTATTTGTAGTTTATACGGTAGAAAAGTGGATTGGGATTTGTTTGAAGGAGTGTGGGTGGTGAAGATTTTACGTTTTTAACTTGTGTTTACACGAAAATGTGGGAGGTGGATGCAATGACTTTAGCTTTGAGTGCTCCATAGTGGTTCGTCCTGCCAGTTGCCTGAGGGAAAGCCTAATGCACGAAGGTCAACCTCTGGGTATTCGGTGAAGAGTGACTGCATCTTGGAGAGCATGTCATTGCCTGGAGATATGATGTCGAGGAAGTACTTGATGATGCACATGTCAAAATACACGCGTAGCGGGTCAGTCTTAAGCAAAAGCCAAGGACGAGTCATTCTTACAGGAATCGTTGCACGTATGGAGAAGACTCTGTTCCATATACGGGAATGGTGGCCACATGAGTTACGGGTGACGGCAACGATGGTGAGCCATGACTCAAATGGAGCAACCTGCAAGTCGAACGACTGAGATATTCGTTTCTTTAATTTCTTGTTTTTGATATTTGCATAAATATTGGTGACGACACCAAAGGGGAGTACTTCCATCAATATCCATGCCGGTGGGTATGGATTAGAGTAGATTTCCTTGAAATGCGTTACAAAATCCTCCTTCGAGCGGTTAAGCTCTTCCTCTATCAAAAAAAACGACCCGCACATTTGAGCATCGTTGAGAGGCTTGGCGGGTTCTCGTACTGCAAAGGTAAGGCATTTATTTGGATTGTGCAAGGATTTTGTGGAAAAAGTGCGGAATTGGAGGTGATTTTTAACAGATGTTGGGTGTTTCGAGATGCAAAATGCGGCATCTGAAAACCAAAGTTGGTCATCTACTAACCATATAGGGCGGTTTGGAGGATTGGATGTAATTTCGCAGCGTTCCTTAGTTTTGCACCCTTGATTAATCTTCATAAAGTAATAGACCTCTTTGCTCCGCCGCAGTGATGCGTCGGGGCATTTTTATGATTCAGAAACGGGAAGATCCTATCATTCGGGGGTGAGAGCATGTGGTTTTTGAATGGTTTTGAGCGATGTTTGGCTGAATTAACATGATTTTAACATAAAAATGAAGGGTAAAATGATAGAAAAAGCAATGAAATGATTCAAAAAATGCGTGATTTTTGCCAAAAAATGGCTTTTACTGCCACCAATATCACCCTTCTGCCACCTCTTCTGCCACCACTTAAGATATTGTATCACAACGTGTTATATGCATTGGTGGCAGTAGTGGCAGTAAAATTCATAAAATACATAGTATAGAGAGGGGGGTAAGCATATAGCGGTCTTACAAAATAATCAGAAAAGGATGGTAGGAATGAAAGTATAAGGATGGTAGGAATGAAAGTATAAGGATAGGAGGATTGAATTTATATCATTAAGGTGTTTGGTTTATATTCCGCAATGGGGAACGTACGTTCCGCAGTGGGGAATATACGTTCCGCAGTGGGGAATGTACATACCGCACTGCGGAATATAAAACAATAGCTATGTTTATACATATTTATAACAAGCATTGTTATTACCTTATCATAGTCGTAAACAAAAGATTCAAATACCGCAAGATGACGGTATTTGAATCTTTGAGATAAAACCAACAAAATAATTGAGAGGAGATAAATGGAATAGGGTAGCGCACCTTATGAGAATGCTACTACAAGTCCTGCCATCACAATGCTCACCATCGACATCAGTTTGATGAGGATATTGAGTGACGGACCACTTGTGTCCTTAAACGGGTCGCCCACTGTATCACCGACAATCGTTGCCTTATGACACTCAGAACCCTTGCCTCCGAAGTTTCCTTCTTCTACCATTTTCTTGGCATTGTCCCATGCTCCACCGGCATTTGCCATAAACACGGCAAGAGTGAAACCGGCAGTCAGGCCGCCTACCAACAATCCCATTACTCCTGCTACACCAAGCAGCAAACCAACAACAATAGGAATGGCTATGGCAAGAAGACTGGGGAATATCATCTCTCTCTGGGCTGAACGAGTGCTTATCTCTACGCATCTGCCATAGTCGGGAGTGCCCTTGCCCTCGAGTATGCCCTTAATCTCGCGGAACTGACGACGCACTTCCTCTACCATCGTCTGTGCGGCTCTACCTACGGCTCCCATAGTGAGACCGCAGAAGAGGAATGCTGCCATACCACCAATGAAGGCTCCGACGAGCACCTTGGGGTTCATAAGGTTTACCTGGAAATAATTCATATAATCGAGCATGTTGGCAGTGGCAGGATTAAACACATTGCCCGCTGCATCTACAAACGACTGACCTTCCTCAACTGCACGCACCATGGCAATCTTTATCTCCTCAACATAAGAGGCGAGTAGGGCGAGGGCAGTAAGGGCGGCACTACCAATGGCAAAGCCCTTGCCTGTGGCGGCTGTGGTGTTGCCCAAGGCGTCGAGGGCATCAGTGCGATGGCGCACCTCTTCTCCCAATTCGCTCATCTCGGCATTACCGCCGGCATTGTCGGCAATAGGGCCGTAGGCATCCGTGGCAAGTGTGATGCCAAGAGTGGAGAGCATACCGACGGCAGCAATACCAATACCATAAAGTCCCATGGAGATGCTTGAGGCACTCATCGAGAGGTCGAAACCATTGGCGAAGAGATAGCTCAGCATGATGGCAACAGATATTGTGACCACAGGAACCATTGTGGAAATCATACCGGTACCTATTCCTTGTATGATGACAGTGGCAGGACCAGTCTTCGATGCTTCTGATATCTTCTGCGTGGGTTTGTAGCTATGACTTGTATAGTATTCCGTAGCCTGTCCGATTACAACACCGGCAACAAGTCCGCTTACCACCGAGAATGACACTCCGAGCCAGTTTTCAATCTGAAGTAGATATAAAATAATAAATGTAGCAACAGCAATTAGACCTGCCGACACGTTGGTGCCAAGACCGAGAGAGCGAAGCAAGTCGCGCATAGTGGCGTCCTCCTTGGTGCGCACGGTGAAGATGCCTATCAGCGACAGGAAAATGCCCACAGAAGCAATAATCATCGGAGCTACTACAGCCTTGAGTTGCATGTCAATATTCATGGCGAATGCCGTGGCGCCGAGGGCTGCGGTTGAGAGGATACTGCCACAGTAGCTCTCATATAAGTCGGCTCCCATACCAGCCACATCGCCCACATTATCACCTACATTGTCGGCAATGGTGGCAGGATTGCGCGGGTCATCCTCGGGGATATTCGCCTCAACCTTTCCCACGAGGTCGGCTCCCACATCAGCAGCCTTGGTGTATATACCACCACCCACACGTGCAAAGAGAGCCTGGGTGGATGCACCCATACCGAATGTGAGCATAGTGGTGGTGATGGTGATGAGAGCCATGCTGGAGCCTTGATAGAAATAGCTTAGCACAAGAAACCAGATGGCAATGTCGAGAAGTCCGAGACCTACGACGACAAGTCCCATAACGGCACCCGAACGGAATGCCACCTTCAGTCCGCTGTTAAGGCTTTTTCGGGCGGCATTGGCAGTGCGGGCAGAAGCGTATGTGGCGGTCTTCATGCCGAAGAATCCTGCAAGTCCCGAGAAGAAACCACCAGTGAGGAATGCAAACGGCACCCATGGGTTCTGTACCTTCAGTACGTATGCCATAAAGGCGAAAACTACTGCTAGCATAATGAAAACAATGGTAACCACCTTATACTGCTGCCGTAGATAAGCCATGGCACCTTTTCTTACAAACTCCGCAATCTCAATCATTCGCGGAGTACCTTCATCCTCCTTCCTCATCTGGCGGAAGAAGTAGCCAGCCATTGCCAAAGCCACCACAGAGGCTATGGGCACAAGCCAAAATACAAATGGAATGTTCATAGGTCAAAATAGTTATTAATCCATACTTAGGTCGCATTGACCAGTTATCGCCGCAAATATACTAACAATTTTCCATTTCACCAAATATTTCACCGATTATCTGTAGATTTACACTTAAAAAAAGTTATTTATTTTGTCAGAACAAAAAAAAGTACTATCTTTGCACGCTATAAAACAGGTATATGCGAAAGTGCCTGAAAATTAGTTGAATAAATAACAATAGAACGATTATAACAGATATGGCAAAGAAATTCGCCGAACACAATGGCTTGAATTTGACTCAAGTGAACAAAGATGTGCTTGAGCAGTGGAACGCTAATGACGTATTCCACAAGACGATAGATGAACGTGAAGGTTGTCCGCAATTTGTATTCTTTGAGGGACCTCCCTCTGCTAACGGGCATCCAGGAATTCACCATGTGCTTGCACGAGCCATCAAGGATACATTCAACAGATACAAGACGATGAAGGGGTATCAGGTTCACCGCAAGGCTGGATGGGATACTCATGGACTGCCGGTGGAACTGGGAGTGGAGAAGGAGCTTGGCATTACCAAGGCCGACATCGACAACCATGAGTCGAGCAAGTATATCTCTGTTGAAGACTACAACCGCAAATGCCGTGAGAACGTGATGATGTTTACGGCTGAATGGCGCAAGCTCACCGAGGAAATGGGATATTTCGTGGATCTCGATCATCCTTATATTACATACGACAACAAGTATATCGAGACCTTGTGGTGGTTGCTTCGCCAGCTTTATGACAAGGGACTGCTCTATAAGGGATATACCATCCAACCTTATTCTCCCGGAGCCGGAACAGGACTCTCTTCTCATGAGCTCAACCAGCCAGGTTGCTATCGTGATGTGAAAGATACAACTTGTACAGCTCTCTTCGAGATAACCAATCCCGACGCTAAATGGACAAATTGGGGTAAGCCGTATTTTGCCGCATGGACAACCACACCGTGGACACTGCCTTCAAATACCGCACTCTGCGTAGGTCCAAACATCAAGTATGTGGCAGTGGAGACATATAATCCGTATAACGACGAGAAGATGACTGTCATCATGGCAGAGTCTCGTCTGGACGCTTATCTGAAGCCCGAGGGCAAGGATGCCGACATGGAGGCATACAAGCATGGCGACAAGGTGGTGCCTTATCGCATTGTGGCTGAATATACAGGTAAGGAACTTGTTGGATACAAATATAAGCAACTGATGCCTTGGGTGAAGCCTTGTCTGAAGTTGGGCGACCTCGCTCCTGAGTATGCCACAGCTTATGCCAACGAGCATCCCGAGAAGGTGTTTGCCTCTGAGACCGGCAAGGATAAGTTTGTAGAGATGGAAGAATGTGCCTTCCGCGTAATCCCCGGTGACTATGTCACAACAGAAGACGGTACGGGTATTGTGCACATCGCACCCACATTCGGTGCCGACGACGCCAAGGTGGCAAAGGACGCCCATATACCTTCGCTCTTCCTTATAAATAAAAAAGGTGAAACACGCCCGATGGTTGACCTTGATGGTAAATACTATGTAGAGTCGGAACTCGACAACAACTTCATTGCTGCTTGTGTGGACAGTGAAGCCTATGGACACCATGCGGGCGACTACGTGAAGAACGCATACAAGCCTGAATTTAATATCGACGGAAAATACGATGAGAAGGCTGCCGCAAAGGCAGAAGACCTCAACATCGTGATTTGTATGGAGATGAAGCAGGAGGGTACTGCATGGAAGATTGAGAAGCATGTGCACAACTATCCCCACTGCTGGCGTACCGACAAACCGGTGCTCTATTATCCTCTCGATTCATGGTTTATCCGTTCAACTGCCAAGAAGGAAAGAATGTTCGAATTGAACAAGACTATCAACTGGCAGCCGGAATCAACTGGTACAGGACGTTTCGGCAACTGGCTTGAGAACCTCAACGACTGGAATCTCTCTCGCTCGCGCTATTGGGGTACTCCGCTGCCTATATGGCGCAATGAGGACGGTGAGGAGAAGTGCATTGGCAGTATGCAGGAACTCTACGACGAGCTTGAAAAGGCAGTAGCTGCAGGAGTGATGCAGAGCAACCCTCTGAAGGATAAAGGATTCATTCCCGGTGATTATTCCCAAGAGAACTATGACAAGATCGACCTCCATCGCCCGTATGTTGACAACATCGTGCTCGTGAGCGAGAGCGGTAAACCGATGAAGCGCGAGAGCGACCTCATCGACGTATGGTTTGACTCTGGTTCGATGCCTTACGCACAAATCCACTATCCGTTTGAGAACAAGGAGATGATAGACGAGGGTAAGGCATTCCCCGCCGACTTCATCAACGAGGGTGTTGACCAGACACGTGGATGGTTCTTCACTCTGCATGCCATCGCAACGATGGTGTTCGACTCTGTGGCATTCAAGAACGTCATCTCTTCAGGTCTTGTTCTCGACGCCAAGGGCAACAAGATGTCGAAGCATGTGGGCAATGTGGTGAATCCATTCGACCAGATAGAGAAATATGGCGCCGACCCAGTGCGTTTCTATATGATGACCAACTCGGAGCCTTGGGACAACCTTAAGTACGACCCCGAGGGAGTGGATGAGGTGAGACGCAAGTTCTTCGGCACATTATATAATACATATTCCTTCTTCAGCCTCTATGCCAATGTCGATGGCTTCGACTATTCGCAACCCGAAGTGCCGTTGGCAGAGCGTCCTGAGATTGACCGCTGGATTCTGTCGGTACTCCATTCGCTCGTGAAGGGAGTTGACAAGGAACTACAGAACTACGACCCGACGCGTGCTGGACGTCTTATCGACGCATTCGTCAACGACGACCTCAGCAACTGGTATGTGCGCCTCAACCGCAAGCGCTTCTGGGGTAAGGAGATGAGTCAGGACAAACTGTCGGCTTATCAGACACTCTACACCTGCTTGGAGACCGTCGCCAAACTGCTTGCTCCGTTTGCACCGTTCTATGCCGACCAGCTCTATCTCGATCTTACTAAGGCTACAGGCAGGGACAATGTATGCTCAGTACACCTCGCCAAGTTCCCCGAGGCTGACGAGACATTCATCGACAAGGACCTCGAGCAGCGAATGGGTATGGCGCAGAAGATAACATCAATGGTGCTCGCACTGCGTCGCAAGGTGAATATCAAGGTGCGCCAACCGCTTCAGGAGATTATGATTCCCGCTGTGGATGATGAACAAAAGCGTCATATAGAAGCTGTTAAGGACTTGATTATGAACGAGGTAAACGTCAAGGAGTTGAACTTCGTCGAAGGTTCGGGAATACTCGTTAAGAAGGTGAAGTGCAACTTCCGCACGATGGGTAAGAAATTCGGTAAGATGATGAAGGGTATTGCTGCTGCTATGGACACACTTTCGCAGGAGCGCATTGCCGAACTTGAGCGCGAGGGAAGCATAAAGATTGCCGTTGACTGCAACGAGGTAATCGTTGAGGCTGCCGACGTAGAGATCATCAGCGAGGATATCCCCGGATGGCTCGTCAGCAACGAGGGCAACCTGACCGTAGCCCTTGAGGTGGAACTCACCGACGAACTTCGCAACGAGGGTATGGCTCGCGAGCTCATCAACCGCATACAGAACCTGCGCAAGGATGGTGGACTTGAAATCACCGACCGCATCAAGGTGACAATCACTCCAGCAGATGCTGTCAAGAGTGCCGTGGACGGATATGCCGATTATATCAAGACACAGGTGCTTGCCGACGAGATTGTGCTTGCCGAAAATGACGGAGTAGAAGTGGAACTTGATGACATTAAGGCGAAGATTCTTGTAATTAAGAATTAGAAATCAAAAATTAAGAAATAACGACTATGGAAGAAAAGACACGCTACTCAGATGCTGAACTCCAGGAGTTCAAGGAGATAATCGACGAGAAGCTGCGACTCGCGCGTAGAGACTACGACGAGATGATGAGACAGTTGATGAACGCCGATGGTAATGACTGTGATGACACGTCGCCCACCTACAAAGTGCTTGAGGAGGGTAGTGCCACCCAGAGCAAGGAAGAACTGATACAGTTGGCCAACCGCCAGCAGAAGTTCATCCAGGGTTTGGAAGGTGCCCTCATCCGTATCAAGAACAAGACCTACGGTATCGACCGCATAAGTGGAAAACTGATACCTAAGGAGCGTCTTAGGGCAGTGCCTCATGCCACACTCAGTGTGGAATCGAAACTCAATAGAAAGAAATGACAAAAAAGAAAATTATGGTTACGCGAAGCAGAATGGTCATACTTTTGGTATTGGCCATCCTGCTCGTTGACCAAACGATAAAGATAGCCGTTAAGACCAATATGACACTGCACGAATGTCTGCCAGTGTTCAGTTGGTTTAAGATACTCTTTATCGAGAACAATGGTATGGCGTACGGTATGGAGATTGGCAGTAAACTGTTGCTCTCCATTTTGCGCATACTGCTTGTGGGAGTCATCTCTCTTTATGCCTATCGTGTGGCGGCAAGGGGAGCTCGCACAGGTTTTATCGTCTGCCTGTCGATGATAGTGGCTGGAGCTCTTGGCAATATCATCGACGGTATGTTCTACGGTATGATGTTCGAAGAATCGACCATCGTCAATACGGCATCGCTCGTGCCCTTTGGTGAGGGATATTCCTCGTTTATGATGGGCAAGGTGGTGGATATGTTCTATTTCCCCATCATCGAGACCACTTGGCCCCAATGGGTGCCGATGGTTGGCGGTCAGGAGTTTATATTCTTTAGTCCGGTGTTCAATTTTGCCGATGCAAGCATCTCTGTAGGAGTGATATGGATGGTGCTGTTCTATCGCAAGGAAGTGTCGGAGGTGTCCTTGTCGAAATTGTTGAAAAAATGAAGAATGAAGACGAGTTGTTGAGCGTATGCGAAAAATGAAGAATGAAGCATGGCTGCGCAAACCAAGTTACATAGTGATGGTAGCCACCATTTGTTTGGTGTGCATAGGATGTAAGCCTACTGTGCCGAGTGATGTCATTCAACCTGGCGATATGGAGGACATCCTATATGACTATTATCTGTCGCGCGAGATGGCTCAGAAACCCTCAGGCGAGGGCAATTCGCCTTATCTGCGCACCCTCTACTATAAGGCGGTGCTCAAGAAGCATGGGGTGACGGAGGCAGAGTTTGACTCATCGCTTGTCTATTACTATGGACATGCAGAAGAGTTTACCAAGATTTTCAATCGTGTGAGCGACCGTATGCAGGAATATGGCAAGTCTCTCGGCATCAACACCAATGGTATGGGAGGCACTCTCACACATTATTCCGCCACGGGAGACACTGCCAATATATGGCGTGGGGCAACGAGCGTCATGTTGCTGCCCAAGGCTCCATATAACCGCTTTGACTTTGAGATTAAGGCCGATACATCATTCCATAAGGGCGACTCGTTTATGCTCAGTTTCATGACCAACTATCTGTATCAGCAAGGTACTAAAGATGCCACCGCATATATCGACGTGAGATACTCCAACGACAGTATAGCATCATTCTCTACTTCAATCAGTGTGTCCGGGATGTCGCAGTTGAGGGTGATGGAATGTAGCAAGCATGATATAAAGCTGATACGTGGATTCATATATCTCAATAGGGGCAGCGATGAATCGGAAACCGTAAAACTGATGTTTATAGACAACATACAATTCGTAAGATTCCATAAGAATGAGTCAAAGAACACGCAAGATAGCCGTCCATCACCTTCAACTTCCCGACGGGACGACCTGCGGCCCATCGGTGGTGGAGTTCCTCCCCAACGGACAGGTGATACACTGGCACCCGTTAGACCGGGAAGAACCCCAAACGGAATGGTTGGGGGGCACCGTCCACCTCTTCAAAGGAGATGACGACAAGCTGACAGTACACATATAATAAATATTATAAGGTATAAGAAATATGAAGAATCTGAAGACACGTTTGGCACTGATGAATTTCCTTGAGTTTGCCGTATGGGGAGCATATCTCACTTGTATGGGGCGTTATCTCGGCAATATCGGTGTGGGTACGGAGATTGGTTATTTCTACTCCATGCAGGGAGTGGTGTCAATCTTTATGCCGGCTGTTATTGGTATAGTAGCCGACCGCTGGATTCCGGCACAGAAGATGCTTGGCATCTGTCATCTCGTGGCGGCAGTGTTTATGATTCTCACTGCATGGTATGGAGCCACGGCAGAGGGTGGGGTGGATTTTGCCACCATCTTCTCGCTCTATTCCTTGTCGGTGGCTTTCTATATGCCTACCATAGCATTGTCCAATTCGGTGGCATACACGGCATTGCGTCAGGCAGGTATGGACACCGTTAAGGATTTTCCGCCCATCCGAGTGTTCGGCACGGTAGGATTCATCCTCACCATGTGGTTTGTGGATATCATGGGTTTCCAAACCAATCACTGGCAGTTTGTCACCTCAGCCGTCATTGGCATAGTGCTCTTCCTCTATTCATTCACGTTGCCACAGTGTCCAGTTGCCAAGGGCGATGAGCATCGTTCCCTTTCCGAGGCATTCGGATTGCAGGCTTTCACTCTGTTCCGCCAAAAGCAGATGGCCCTGTTCTTCATATTCTCAATGTTGCTTGGTATTAGTCTTCAGATCACCAATGGATATGCCAACCCGTTTATCAGCAGCTTTGCCTCCGAGCCCGAGTTTGCCGACACATTCGGTGTGCAGCATGCCAATATCCTGATATCACTCTCACAGATAAGTGAGACTCTCTGCATATTGCTTATCCCGTTCTGCATGAAGCGTTTCGGTATTAAGAACGTGATGCTCATCTCCATGCTTGCATGGGTGTTGCGCTTTGGCCTGTTTAGTGTGGGTGATCCTGGCAGTGGTGTGTGGATGTTCATATTGTCGATGATAGTATATGGTGTGGCGTTCGACTTCTTCAACGTCAGCGGTTCGTTATTTGTCGATCAGAACACAGCTCCCGAGATACGTTCCAGTGCCCAGGGACTGTTTATGCTGATGACAAATGGCATTGGCGGTACAATAGGAGTGATAGCCGCACAACAGCTAATCAATGCCTATACCCACGGAATGAAGATAGGCGACCAGTTCTATACCGTTGGCGAATGGTCCACATGCTGGTTTATCTTCTCAGCTTACGCTCTTGTCGTGGGATTAGTGTTTGCATTGGTGTTCCATCCCCAAAAACTGAAATAGCGTATGATTTTAGATAAAGTGAGATTGCACCTGGAATCAGTTGGCTGTATAAAAGAAAATGGCAGTATCTGCATTGTTATATTGGTGGACGAGGAACGAAAATCGCAACTGACGTTTGTCACCGATGAAACTATGAAGAACCAATTATATATGCGTCTTTACAAGCCAGAAGACAACTCCCGATTGACAAAGTTGCTCCCCGAGGTGATGTGGGAGTCGCTGCGTGGGTTCTCTGATTCAGAAGACTACGAGATGGTGATTGACTCGGTGGGAGAAGATGGTGAATACCACACCGTGCTGCACAACAAGATATACGGTGGAAAATACGACATCCGCATCTCGGATGCAGTATTATTACAGGAGGTGACAGGCATACCTTTGTATATCAATCTATCCCTTGGGCGTAAGCAGATGGCGCCATATCAGCCTGATGGCAACACCACTGCATTACCTATCAACGTAATGCCGTTGGAAGCGCTTGAGATAGGACTTGCCGACAGTATAGCCCAAGAAGATTATCACATGGCCCAAAAACTCAAAGATGAAATTAATAAACGTAAATCACTCAAAAAATAAAGGAGGGGAAAACCGATGAAAGAAATCAGATTCTTTTACGATGCCAATGCACCGGCATCTACCGAATTGCCTGATGACGAGGCAATGCACGCGCTTCGCGTATTGCGCCTAAAGAGTGGCGATGAGTTTATGATTATGGATGGTCGAGGCACCTACTATCGTGCCGAGGTTACTCTTGCTGCCACCAAGAAGTGTATGTATCGCATTATTGAGACCATGCCACAGGAGCCGCAGTGGTTGGGCAAACTCCATATTGCCATTGGTCCGACAAAGATGATGGACCGCATTGAATGGCTTGTGGAGAAGGGCACTGAGATTGGGTTTGACGGCATCACATTTGTCAACTGCAAGAACTCAGAGCGTAGGGTAGTCAAGACCACGCGTCTTGAGAAGATTATTGTTTCTGCCACCAAGCAGAGCCATAAGCCATGGAAACCTGTTGTCAACGAGATGATTCCGCTGAAGAATTACCTTGAAACCCCTCTTGAGGGTAGGAAGTATATAGCCCATTGCTATGAGGACATGGAGCGAAAGGATTTATATACAGAATTGAACGAAGCTGCCAATAAAGATGAAAACATCACCGTGCTAATCGGTCCGGAAGGCGACTTTGCGATTGACGAGGTGGAAATGGCTATTGAGATGGGGTGGACACCAGTGAGCCTCGGTCAGAGTAGATTGCGCACCGAGACAGCCGCCTTGTCGGCAATCATGATGATGAGATTGGCAAATAGAAAATGAGACGTAAGAAAATAATATATTTGGTAGGTGTCGTTGTCGTGTTAGTGACTACGGCAATTGTTGTGTTGCTGTCACGTGGCGGCAATGGTTATATGAATGTTATCCCATCGAGAGTGAAGGCTCTGGTGGCTGTTGAGCTATCCAAGATAGGGGTGGGGGATGTGCCTGGCGTTGACTTTAGTCGCAAGGCATATCTGTTTGAGACTGCCGACGGTTCGTTGGGTCTCGTGGCTGCTGTGGATAGCAAGAGCGATGTGGAGTCGTTCTTAGAGTCGATGCAGAAATCAGGCAAAGCCACTAGGCCCGTAGAGCGCAAGGGATACTTGTTTACTGTTATTAACGATAACTTTGTCGTGGGCGTGTCCTCTTCAGCAGTGCTTGTAATGGGTCCTGCCGTGGCAGACGAACAAGCGTCAATCCAGCGCAAGATGGTGAAGTATCTGTCTTCCGACAAAGATGCCGTTAGTGAATCTCCGCTATTCCGCCAGCTATCTACATTGGATGGTCCTGTCACCATTGTCGCACAAGCCGACGCACTACCCGAGAAGTTTGTCATGCCATTGACACTCGGAGCACCCCGTGGCACCAAAGCCGACGAGTTGCTTCTCTCTGCCACAATGGATATCAACGGCGAATGTCTCACCCTGAAGTGTCGCACCTTCTCGCTCGATGACAAGATAAACAATGCCCTCAAGACTTCACATTACAAACAGCGCCCGATAACAGACAAATATCTTGCCACCATCTCAGCAGACAATCTGCTCACCGTGGCATGCAATGCCAAGGGCACTGACTTTGTAGAGTTGCTTCGCTCCAACGAGTCGCTTCGCACTATGCTCATAGGTATCAACACTGCCATCGACATCGACAAGATGTTGCGTGGAGTGGATGGCGATCTTATAATAAGTCTGCCCTCATTGGGCGACAACCTCAATCTCACCTTGTTGGCTGATGCCTCAGACATATCATGGATGCAGGATGTGGATTATTGGAAGAAGTCGTGTCCGTCAGGAACTCAGATAGAGTCATGCGGTCGAGACAGCTATAGGCTCAAGGGCACCGACTTTGATACTTGCTTTGGAGTGAAGGACGGCAAGTTGCTATATGTAGCACCCTCTACGGAGTCGGTGGCTAATATAGGCAGCAAGGCTTCGCACCCGTTGTCGCCTGCAGTTGTTGAGCAGGTCAAGGGTAGTCGTTTTGCGGCGGTTCTCAGTCTGTCTTCAGCTACAAGGCAGAAGCCCGAACTCTCAGTGGTATCGTCCTTCTTGCCCAATTTGAAGACAATTGTGTTGAAGATAGAATAAGATGTAATAATACTTTTTTATATATACAATGGATAAGATTATATTCAGGAATGTGCTTCCTACGGTATTCGCCAATCGTGACGACCTCCATTCAGAGATATGGAAAAGTGACGTCACCCTTGAGCGTGGACACCTCTATTTGGTGGAAGCTGCCAGCGGACAGGGAAAAAGTACTTTCTGCAGTTATGTGGTGGGGTATCGCAATGACTATACCGGACAAGTGCTCTTCGACGATGTTGACATATCCTCGCTGAAGGTGAATCAATGGGTGGATATCCGCAAGAACCACATCAGTCATCTCTTTCAGGAATTGCGCCTATTCCCCGAACTCACGGCAATGGAAAACGTGGAGATAAAGAACAAGCTCACGGGGTTCAAGACAAGACAACAGATCGATCAGTGGTTTGAGATGTTGGGCATTGCCGACAAGAAGAATGCCAAGATAGGTTGCATGTCGTTTGGACAGCAGCAGCGAGTGGCACTCATCCGTGCGCTTGTCCAGCCATTCGACTTCCTACTTGCCGACGAGCCTATCAGTCACCTCGACGACGAGAACTCGCGCATTATGGGCGAGATAATGATGACCGAGGCTAAGAGCCAAGGTGCAGGAGTGATAGTGACGAGTATAGGAAAACATATTGACCTAAACTACGAAAGGACATTGAAATTATGAATCTCGTATGGAAACTACTGCGTCAGCACGTCAGTGTGCCGCAGTTCATAGGCTTTTTCTTTGCCAACCTTTGTGGTATGCTCATCGTGTTGTTGGGATTTCAGTTCTATCGCGATGTACTGCCCGTGTTCACCCAAGGCGACTCGTTCATGGGTGCCGAATATATCATTGTGAGCAAGAAGATTACGGCAGGCAACACCCTCTCGGGGCGAAGCAACTCGTTCACTGCCTCTGATATAGATGAGATTCAGGGACAGGACTTTGCACGCAAGGTGGGCAAGTTTACATCCACCGAATACAAGGTTGACGCCCGAATGGGAATCAATGGCACTCCGGTGCTCTCCTCCGAACTCTTCTTCGAGAGCGTTCCCGACAATTTCGTCGACGTGTCGCTCGACAAATGGCAATGGAAGGAAGGCGACCCCTCCGTCCCCATAATCTTGCCAAGGTCGTATATCGCGATGTATAACTTCGGTTTTGCCCACAACCACTCTCTACCCAAAATCAGTGACGGACTAGTGGGTATGATCGACTTCAAGATATTCATCCACGGCAACGGACGTCAAGACGAATACAAGGGTAAGGTGATAGGTTTCTCGTCGCGACTCAATTCCATCCTCGTGCCGCAGAGCTTCATGGAGTGGAGCAACAGCACCTATGCGCCCGACTCCAAGAGCGACCCCACACGACTTATCGTAGAGGTGGCTAATCCAGCCGACGAGCGTATAGCACAATATATCGAGGACAACGGATTTGACACCGAGAACAACAATCTCGATGCCGAGAAGACAACATATTTCCTCAAACTCGTTGTCACTCTCGTGATGGCGATAGGTGGCGTAATCTCAGTGTTGAGTTTCTATATCCTGATGTTGAGCATATACCTGCTCGTTCAGAAGAACGCGTCAAAGCTCCAGAACCTGCTGCTCATAGGCTATAGCCCAACGCTGGTGGCAATGCCCTATCAGTTGCTCACCATCGGTCTCAATCTCGTGGTGCTGCTCATAGCTTTGGTTGTGCTTTCACTGCTTAGGGGATATTACATGGAAGTGATAGAGACTCTCTTCCCCGACATCGACGAGGGCAATATCCTGCCCTCAGTGGCAGTGGGCTTATGCCTCTTTGCCTTGATATCAGTGGTTAATGTCATTGCCGTACGTCGCAAGGTCATGAGTGTATGGCGAAAAAAATAACTTATATGAAGAAGATAATATTTAGCTTGTTTCTGACTTTGAGTGCAGTGTCGCTCACTGCAGCAGATATGAAGGACGTGTTCTCGGCAATGCCCGATTCCGTTCTACCCACTCTCACCCGCAACAACCGTCTCGACATGATCGACTTCGTGTCGTCGGGTATGAAGGCAGTGGTGAACGATGTCTTCAATGAGAAATCCACTCTCGACACCCTCACTGCCGACTATCTGCATATCACCCTGAGCGAAGCCGTGAAGGTGGAGATGAAACTCCTGCCCTCGTCGCGCCAATTGGTGGATTCAGCCGAACAGGTAGTGTGTATGGTTATGACCTACGGCACAAAGCCCATCGAGAGCAAGGTGCAATTGTTCACATCCAAATGGACTCCCTTGTCATCTCCCATTCCGTCATGCGGCAATCAGACGGCAACACTTTCCATTGCGTCCGACACATTGTCTCTTGAAGTTACCTCACGAAACGAGGAAAACAAGGAAGAAAAACAGTTAACAACGCTTAAATGGAATGGTATTACATTTAATAAAGATTAATTAATTAAAAATTAAGACTCAAAAATAATATAATTTTGAAAAAAACGTGTAAATTTGCATCGTGTTTTTCATGGTATTAGATTATTAAGGTTAATAAAAGACGGCAGATCGAGAGATTAGCCGTTTTTTTGTGTCTTATTTGCATTATTTGCCTTATTTGAAATAAGGATTGCATTGCACCTCTTCGCCAAGTGTAGTCTGAGGGCCGTGTCCTGGCAGTATTGTTGTGTCGAGTGGCATGTGTTTTGGCAATGATTGCAGACTGACGATGATGTCGTCATAGTTGCCCAATTCAAAGTCTGTTCTTCCTATGCTCATACGGAAAAGAGTGTCGCCACTGAATGCGATGTTCTCCTTCTTGCAATAGAAAAACACCGAGCCGGGGGTGTGTCCGGGAGTTGGGATGATAGTGAATCTATGCGAACCAAACTCAATCACATCGTCGTCGCTTAGATACTTGCCCACAGGCGGCATCTCATATCCTAAAGACTGTCCGCAGAAGGTGAGGCATTGCTCGTTGAGCTTGCCTTGCAGATATTCGTCCTTTGCCGACACCTCGGGACGCAGGCCATATTTCTCATAAATGGTATTGTCGCCAAAATGATGATCCACATGCCCGTGTGTGGCAATGAGATGCTTAAGGCTTATACCTTCTTTCTCAACATAATCCACTATTGCAGTGCGCTCCTCGGCAAAGAAGGCTCCACAGTCAATAATTACTCCCTCATTGCTTTCGTCGCTCACCACGAAGCAATTCTCCTGAAAGGGATTGCAAACAAATCGTTGTATCTTCAAACTCATATCGGTAGATAAATTACATATTTCTCCTTAAACCATTCCTCGTCAAACCACTGTGATATCTCGCTCACCTCGGCATACTTGCGGAATGGTTGTATCTCGCCCTCCACATTGCCGCCCTTAAGGCAGATGATACCGTTGGGCATGGCGTTGCGCTGCTTGGTGGATATGTTCTTTCTCACAATGCGCTCAAGGTCGGGTAGGGGCATCACGGCACGACTCACCACAAAGTCATACTTGCCTTTCTCCTCCTCTCCGCGCTTGTGCTCGGGGTGGCAGTTCTTCAGTCCTATGGCATTTGCCACCTCGGTTGCCACGCGGATTTTCTTGCCTGTTCCGTCGATGAGGCGGAAGTGGCAGTTGGGGAATAAGATTGCCAATGGCACTCCCGGGAATCCTCCTCCAGTGCCGAAGTCGAGAATCTCGGAGCCATCCTTAAACCTAATCGTCTTGGCAATAGCCAATGAGTGGAGCACATGATGCTCAAACAGGTTGTCGATGTCCTTGCGTGATATCACGTTTATCTTGCTGTTCCAGTCTTGATAGAGGTCATAGAGAGCCTCGAATTGGCGGCGTTGCTCGTCGGAGATGTCGCTAAAGTATTTGGTGATGATGTCTATGTTCATTATTCTTTTTCTTTATTTTTCTTCATTATCGGTTCGAGTGTCGAGTAGCTGAGTTTAAGTTCGATACGTCCCAAGGCGTAGGGTGCTATCTCGTAGGGGTTGTAGATGAATGTCACTCCGTCCTTGCCAAGCACGAAGTTGCTCGACGGATACATCTCCATCGAGAAGAGATACCCCTTGTCGTGCAGTTCGTTGATGTCCTTGCAGTCGGCCTTCTCCAAGAGTGCCTTCTGCAGCAGTTCGTTGAGTCTCATCTGATATCCCGTCACCATCACGTCGTCGAGGGTGATGGTCTTGCCCGTGGTCTTGTCGAAGTTGAGGGTCAGCAACTGTTCCAGTCCGTGTGCTCCTCCCGTGAAGTTATACATATTTATATAATATGTCACTATGCCCTCCTTGCCGTCCTCAGTGCGCGTGTTGATGATGGCTTCATGTTGGTACATGGGCATTTTGTCGATGTCGCGCTTGTCCTCTTTATACAGAGGCAGCATGTCGTTGATGTAGGTGTGCGAGTTTTCGTTGACAAACGAATCCACAGCCGCTTTCAAGTCAACATTGTGCAGGTTGAATATCTTGGCGGTGATGGCGTCGTTCACAATTTTTCTCATATCCTCACTGCCACCCTTCGCGTATTTCACGTCGAGTTTCATGTCATACACCGGCGAATTGGTGTCGGAGCACAGAGCCACCTTTTTGTCCACCTTGATGGATTCGAAGGCGAGTTGCTCGGGAGCAGACATTCCGGCGCATCCTGTCATGGCGCAAGCCGCAGCTATCAGTAATGATGTAATTTTCCTCATAATGATTCCAAATTTTTCGGCAAAGATAACATAAATCATTGACAAGACAAAATAAATTAAGAATTATTCAAGTATTCTTGATTATTTGCAGATTATTTTGTAATTTTGCACCCGAATTTAAGAATATACAATTTTTTAAGGTAAAAAGATGAGTAGATTTAAGGCAGCCCTATTCGATCTCGACGGGGTGGTGTTCGACACCGAACCCCAATATACCGAGTTCTGGGGCGCACAGTGTAGGGAGTTCCATCCCGAGCATCCAGGATTGGAGCATGAAATCAAGGGACAGACGCTCGTGCAGATATTCGACCGTCATTTCAGTGGCGATCTTGCATATAGTCAGGAAATCATAACCAAGCGTCTAAACGAGTTTGAACAGACGATGCGATTCGACTATGTCGAGGGCTTCGAGGCTTTCGTGGGCGAGTTGCGCTCACGTGGGGTGAAGACTGCGGTTGTCACCAGTTCTAATCTTGCCAAGATGCAGAGCGTTTATGAGCGCAGGAGCGAATTCCGCCAGTTGTTCGACGCCATCCTCACAAGCGAGGATTTCGAGCGCAGCAAGCCCGACCCCGACTGCTATCTCAAGGCAGCCGCACGATTAGGGGCGTCTATCGACGAGTGTATAGTGTTTGAAGACAGTTTTAACGGACTGAAATCGGGTCGTACTGCCGGTATGAAGGTTGTGGGTCTTGCCACTACCAACAGTGCCGAGAGCATTGCTCCTTATTCAGATGTTGTAATATCCAATTATATAGATTTTGATCCATGGCAGGTTATTTAATTAGCGACACTCGCAAGGTGACTACACACCGATTTATTGAGATGAAGCAGAAGCACGAGAAGATCTCGATGCTCACTTCGTATGACTACACCACAGCCGGTATTGTAGATAGGGCTGGTATCGACGGAATCCTCGTGGGCGACTCCGCCTCCAATGTGATGGCTGGTAATGGCACAACATTGCCCATCACCATCGACCAGATGATATATCACGCGCGCTCGGTGGTGAGGGCTGTGGGACGCGCCCTTGTCGTATGCGATATGCCCTTCGGCAGCTATCAGGTAGATCCTGTGGATGGCGTGCGCAATGCCATCCGCATCATGAAGGAAAGCGGTTGCGACGCTCTCAAACTTGAGGGAGGAGTAGAGATATTGGACACAGTGAGACGCATCCTTGATGCCGGTATTCCAGTGATGGGCCATCTCGGACTCACTCCGCAGAGCATCAACAAGTTTGGCACATATGCCGTGCGTGCCAAGGAAGAGGCTGAGGCAGCCAAACTGATGACCGACGCCAAGGCTCTTGCCGAGGCGGGATGCTTTGCCGTGGTGCTTGAGAAAGTGCCGGCAAAGTTGGCGACAGAGGTGTCGGCTGCCATCTCCATACCCACCATTGGTATTGGAGCCGGCAATGGCACAGATGGTCAGATACTCGTCATCGACGACATGTTGGGCAAGACCAACGGATTCAGTCCCCGTTTTCTGCGTCGCTATGCCGACCTCAACACCATCATGACCGATGCCATAGGTCATTACGTTGAGGATGTGAAGAACTGTGATTTCCCCAACGAAAAGGAGTCATACTGATATATAAATATGAATACTCAGAACACACAAATACATATCAGTCAGTGGCAGCGTGGATTTTGGCTTCTTGCCATAGCCAATTTCCTTGTTGCTATGTCGGTGTATGTGCTTGTTCCGGTGTTGCCCTTGTGGCTTATCTCCGGTGAGGGATTCAGTGCCCGCGATGCCGGTTTGGCGATGGGAGCCTTCGGTGTCGGCATGTTCGCCCTTGGTGGTTTTTGTTCCTATTTGGTGCAACGCTATCGACGCAACAGGATATGTATGGATGCCATCATATTGATGGTTGTATGTATCGCCTTTCTCTATTATTTCTTCCGCCATGAGTTTGGGGCGGTGGAGAGATGGTGGATATTTGCCCATCGCGTTCTCTTCGGTGCAGTATATGGACTTGCGGAGATGGTGTTGGCAAGTACACTTGTCATCGACAAGTGCTCGTCGTCGATGCGCACCGAGGCCAATCACAGCACGGCGTGGTTCTCGCGCTTTGCCGTTGCACTCGGTCCTATGGTAGGTCTCATTGTATATCAACTCACGGGAAGTTTCTGGCGTGTCATCCTCGTTTCCGATGTATGCGTCATCATATCCCTGCTGCTCATCCGTGCCGTAAAGTTTCCATTCCGCGCCCCCGAAGAGAACACCCATGTGTTTAGCCTCGACCGCTTCTTCCTTACGCAAGGCACACCGCTCTTTATCAACATCTTCC
Source organism: uncultured Prevotella sp. (assembly GCA_945869265.1). Lineage (GTDB taxonomy): Bacteria > Bacteroidota > Bacteroidia > Bacteroidales > Bacteroidaceae > Prevotella. Next base: position 103,547 of record CAMBOI010000004.1, read on the forward strand.
TCATCATGCTCCCTGTCGGCATGCTCTTTTCGCTTGCCTTGCCGTGGATCTTCTATGCCATGATGATGGTGGGATTTGTCCTTGCATTGCTCTCGCAGCGTTTCGTGTTCCAGAATGCCGAGTTGAAGAGTGAGGTAGTCAGTGGAATGATAATGATTGTTGCAGCCATGCAGATGATGCATGTGTATAGTCTCGACAAGGTGATATTTGTAGCCCCCACGATGATAGGCCTTGCCATAGGCATCATCGGTTCGCGCTTCCTGCTGTTTTTCATCAAGCTAAGCCGACATTGTCAGCGAGGCACATCATCGAGCACGTTCCTTCTTGGATGGGAGTCGGCTATAGCCATCGGTATCGGAGTGGGGTATTTTGTTTTCAGTGGCAATGCCGACCGCCTGTTGGTGGTGGCAGAGATTATCTCGGTCTTGGCAGCAGCAATCTACTTGGGATTCACCCATCGTTGGTTTCTTAATCATAAGAACAGATGAAACATACGTCCAATCACGTTTCGCAAGACACTGCAGCCCTTTTGCGCTCCTATGCCGCCCGCTATGAGACGGCGGATTTCCTCAATGGCGACCCCAGTTGGTTTATGCATCAGGTGGAGCCTGCCGCCGACCGCATCATGCTTGCCTTTCTTGCCTCTTCGCTGAGCTATGGCAGCAGGAAACAGTTTTTCCCAAAGATACAGTATATGCTTGACTGTTCTCAGGGCAGGGTGGAAGAGTGGGTGAGGAGTGGTGCGTTTGCCACTGACATCCCCGACGATACCTCTCGTTGTTATTATCGTCTTTACACTTTTGCCAAGATGCATCAGTTTCTTGCTGCCCTTCGTCAGATGCTTGCCGACTACGGTTCACTCACTGAGTTTGTCCGTCAATCCACTCCCGACGGGCATTGTCTGACGGCAGTGTCGGCATTGACGTCATATTTCTCCTCACGTGGCATTGAGGGTATCATCCCCAAGAACACCCAGTCGTCATGCAAGCGAGTGTGTATGTTCATGCGTTGGATGGTGCGCGATGGTTCTCCCGTTGATCTCGGTCTGTGGAGCGACATTATAGACCGTCGCTCGCTCATCATGCCTATGGACACCCATGTAGTGCAACAATCCATGCGCCTTGGTCTTCTGTCCTCCTCCTCGGCGTCCATGTCGTCAGCCCTCCGCCTCACCTCGGCAATGTCGCAGGTTTTCCCCGACGACCCTCTTAAAGGCGATTTCGCCCTATTCGGATATGGAGTAAACAATAAATAAAAAATAGCAGCCTTTTGGGGGCTGCTATTTTTTTTGAATTATTTCTTTGCCTTGTCGCAAGCTTTCTTGCAACCACTTTTTGCTTTCTTACATTCTGCGGCTTTCTTACATTTCTCTGACTTCTTGCAACACTCAGCTTCCTTCTTGTCGCAAGCCTTCTTGCATTCGGCAGCCTTCTTATCGCAAGCCTTCTTGCATTCGGCAGCCTTATTGTCGCAAGCCTTCTTACACTCTTCAGCCTTCTTCTGGCAGCACTCTTTCTTCTCACACTTCTTCTCGGCGTCCTTCTTGACGTCGCACTGTGCGTTGGCTGCGACGGACATTGTCATCATTACAGCCAAGGATAACATAAACTTCTTCATAATACAAAATATTAGTATTTTTATCTTTTAATTTTTCAATCTTTTAATTTTTTATGTTTGCCTCTTCCAGTCCATAGCCATTCTTCTTGTCGATCACCTTCAGATAGAGGGCGAGGAAGAAGGCGGCAATGCCGAAGCAAGCGAAGATAACCAATGGAGTGGTATAGTTGTAGGGGATAAACTCGGCACCAGCCTCCTTGGCGGCAATGACGGCAGGATTGTCGGCATTTGATGAAGCCAGCACACTACCGATAAGCATAGGCACAAAGCAAAGTCCGATGTTCTGCACCCAGAAGATGAGGCAGTAGGCACTTCCAAGCACCTTCTCGTCGATAATCTTGGGCACGCTGGGCCATAGGGCTGCAGGCACAAGGGCAAACGACACGCCAAGCAGTACGATGGTGGAGTAGGCTATGACATAGCTATGGGTGGATGGTAGAACGAATGCAAACACGAGGTGGCAGCAAATCAGAAGGATAGCTCCCCAGATGAGCATAGTAGCTCCCTTGCCCTTGTGGTCGAGGAATGAGCCGAGGAACGGTGTGATGACTGCCGCACCGATGGGGAACCAGCGGAAGATGTTGCTGGCATCGGACGGAGATATGCCGTCGAGATTACACTGCAACATGTTGGCACCATAGCGCTGGAAGGGGAAAATAGCTGAGTAATAAAGCACGCAAAGCAGGGCTACCACCCAGAAGATGCGGCTCGTGAGGATAATCTTGAGGTCGGAAGCCTTGAATTCCTCCTCGCTCTCGCCACTCACTCCGTTGATACCCATTTGCTTGTCGAGTTTCTTGTCCATGAAGGTGAAGACGGTGAAGGTGATGAGACCGATGAACAGGAGAGCAGTGCAGAAGCCCACTGGACCTGACACTCCGCCCATCTTGTCGGCAAGGATTGGAGAGATAGAGAAGATGGCGAAGACACCGATACGTGCGATAGCCATCTCAAGACCCATGGCAAGAGCCATTTCCTTGCCCTTAAACCACTTGGCAATAGCCTTTGAAACAGTTGTTCCTGCCATCTCGCAGCCGCATCCGAAGATCATGAATCCGAAGGAAGCCAACTTAGCTGAGGCGGGCATGGATGTCCACCATGAGTCGAGCCATGTGGCGAAGGCAGAACCTGCAAAAGCATCGCTGATGGCATAGAACTTGATGCATGCTCCAATAAACATCATCGATGCAGAGAGTTCGCCGGTGAAGCGGATGCCGCACTTGTCGAGAATTACTCCGGCTACGATGAGGAAGCCAAACACATTAAGGATATACTCGCCGGCAGCATAGGTGCCGAACACATCAGGACTCCATCCGCGCTCTTTCTCGATGAGCGACTGGAGTGGTGACATCACGTCGACAAACATATAGCCGAAGAACATCATGGATGCCACAAGGACAAGGGCAGTCCATCTTGCGGCTGCGCTGTCATTCAGTTTTTTCTGGATTATTTCTGTCATATTTCGTTTTTTTTATTCCTAATTCCTAATTCCTCATTCCTAATTATTTCTTCAGCCAGCGGTCGAGCCAGTTGAAGAATGTGCGCTGCCAGAGGATGCCGTTCTGGGGCTTGAGCACCCAGTGGTTCTCGTCGGGATAGATGAGGAGTTCGGCGGGGATGCCCTTCATTCGGGCTGCATTGAAGGCTCCCATGCCCTGGTTGTAGTTGATGCGGTAGTCCATCTCGCCATGGATGCAGAGGATGGGGGTGTCCCATTTATCCACAAAGCGGTGGGGCGACTGGGCGTAGGTCTTGCGGGCGTCGGCAGTCTGGTTTTTGTTCCAGAAGGCATCGTCGTATTCCCAGTTGCTGAACCAAGCCTCCTCGGTGTCGGTGTACATCGACTCAAGGTTGAATGCACCGTCGTGTGAGATGAAGCACTTGAATCGCTTGTCGTGATTTCCGGCAAGCCAATATACACTGAAACCTCCAAAGCTGGCGCCAACGGCACCGAGGCAATCCTTATCCACGTAGGGCAGATTAGCTGTGGCATCGTCGATGGCAGAGAGATAGTCGCGCATGCACTGACCAGTCCAATCGCTGCTGACAGCCTCGTTCCACTCATGTCCGAATCCGGGCAGACCGCGGCGATTTGGGGCGATTATGACATATCCGTTGGCTGCCATAATCTGGAAGTTCCAACGATAGCTCCAGAACTGGCTTACGGGACTCTGCGGACCACCCTCGCAGAAGAGCAGGGTGGGGTATTTCTTTGTGGGGTCGAAGTTGGAGGGGAGTATCACCCATGTGAGCATATCCTTTCCGTCGGTGGTCTTCACCCAGCGTTTCTCCACCTTGCCGAGCGAGAGCTGCGAGAGTATATGCTCGTTCTCGCGGCTTATCTGCTCCACCTTGGTCTTCTTCACGTCCTTGCCGGGAGTGATGATATATATGTCGGTGGGAGTCGAGATGCTCTGTCGGGTGGCAAGCAGACGATTGCCGTTGTTGGCGAGCTGTATGCTGCCGAAGTCAGCCTCGTCGTCGGTGAGTTGGCGAAGCTCGCCCTTGAGGTTCACCTGATAGAGGTTGATACATCCGTGCCATACACCGATGAACGATAGGCTCTTCGAATCGGGATTCCAGCAGAAGGCATCCACGTTGGAATCAAACGCAGTGCTCACGTAGCTCTTCTCGCCCGTGGCAAGGTTATACACACACAGACGGTTGAGGTCGGCCTCATATCCGTCGCGAGCCATACTCTGCCAAGCCACGTATCGTCCGTCGGGCGAGAACTGAGGGTTCTGGTCGTAACCAGGGTTGTTCTTGAGATTATCCTCGGCATTCACCGTCTGGTCCTTCATGGTGTGGGTGGGATCTACGGCAGGAGCCTTGTAGTCGGCAGGCTTGCAGAGGTTGCGAGTTTCGCGCGTACCTATATTATATAAATATATATCAGAGTCGGTGGAGATGGCATAGTTAATGCCGGTCTTCTTGCGGCATGTGTAGGCAATCGACTTGGAGTCGGTGCTCCATGCGAGCTGTTCGATGCCGCCGAAGGGTTCCATCGGACATTCAAAGGGTTCGTCCTTGAGGATGTCATATCCCTCGGTGATACCGTTGGCGGTGACCTCGGCAATCCAGGGGTGCTGAATGCTCTCAACGTAGTGATCCCAGTGGCGATACATGAGGTCGGTGACAACACGCCCCGTAGCCTTGGGCAGGTCGTCGGGATTCTTCTTGATAATCTCGTTGAAAGCCTGCGACTTGATGAGAATCACCTTTGAGCCGTCGGGCGAGAACTTGAATCCCTCGATGCTCGTCTTGTCGTGGGTGAGCTGTTTTCTGTCGCTTCCGTCGGCATTCATGCTCCACAACTGTCCTCCAGTGATGAATGCAATACGCTTTCCCCCCTCAATCCATGTGGGGTCGGTTTCGTTTTTTGACGAAGTGGTGAGTTGTCTGCGGTTGGTGCCGTCGGCATTCATCACGCATATCACCTGATGTCCCTTGTTGGCCTTCACACTGTAGTATCCCACTTGGAACACTACCTGTTTGCCATCAGGTGATGCCTCTGTGCCACCTATGCGTCCCATAGCCCAAAGAGCCTCGGGAGTCATGAGGTTGCCCTGCAGCTTGATATTGCTTTTACCTATGTTCACGTCGTCCTGTGCATTGATAGTGCCAGTGGCGGCAAGCATCATCACCGCCATGGCAATGTTTAACATAATATTCTTCATAAACAATAATCAATCATCAATAATCAGTTATCAACCATCAATCATCTCTTCTGCTGTTCGCGCATCTTGCGCATTTCCTCAGCCTGCTTCTGCATGGCAGCGAGTCGGGCTGCCATACCGCTTTGCTGCTTCTTGGGGTTGCTTTTGTTCTCCTTGTATTTAGCCTCAAGGATGGCAAGCAGTTTGGCATCATTGGTTGTCTTGCGGAGCACCCACATGATGGCAGCACTGAAGAAGAGCGACACGAAATAATAGAAGTTAAGACCAGCTGCATAATCGTTGAACATGAAGAAGAACATCACTGGCATGAGATACATCATCCACTGCATCATCTTCATCTGTTCGGCCTGCTGTCCCACCATCTGGTCCTTTTGCTGGCGCATGCTCATTATCGAGTAGAGGATGTTAGCTACGCAGAATAAGATACATGTGAGACTGAGGTGGTCGCCGATGAGCCAGATGTTGGTGCCCCATTCGATGATGGGGTCGTAGGTAGAGAGGTCGCCAATCCATAGGAAGCTCTCGCCGCGTAGTTGGATGGCATTGGGCACGAAGTTGAACATAGCCACCCAGATAGGCATCTGTATGAGCATGGGCAGACAGCCGCCGAGCGGACTCACTCCATATTGCGAATAGAGCTGCATCATGGCCTGCTGCTTCATCATGGCATCCTCGGGCTTGTTGTATTGCTTGGTAGCCTCGTCGAGTTTGGGTTTGAGCACTCTCATCTTAGCCGAACTCATATAGCTCTTCTTGACAAGCGGATAGGTGATGGCCTTGAGGAGCATGGTGATGAGAATCAGCACGATACCCATGTTGAAGCCCCACTGTGTGAGCCAGTCGAAGACGTAGATGGTAAACCATCTGTTGATGAGCCTCACGATAGGCCATCCGAGATACACGAGCTGCTGCATGTCGAGATCCTTGTCGAATGAGCACTCGTCGTCAACATCCTTGAGCACCTGGAAGTCATTGGGACCGAAGTACATCTCCAATTCAGTGGGAACGGCACCCGTGGGGTCGAAGTCGGTCTTGAACTTTGCGATATACTGTTTGAGATAGCCCGAGTCCTTCTCCTGCGGTATGCTCGACAACTGTGAGTTGGGGGCAATGTCGCCTTTGGGGATGAGCACGCTGCTGAAGAACTGGTCCTTGAAGGCGAGCCAGTCGATGGCAAACTCCATCGGTTCGTCGGTCACCTTCTCCGTCTCGTTGATATAGTCGGAGTCGTCGTTCTTTTCCTTGTAGGTGAGTGTAGCATACCGGTTTTCGAAGGTAAATCCCTTCTCCTGCTGGCGGCAGAGTCCTTCCCATTCGATGTCCACCTTGTTGTAGTTGGGGGCGAAGATTCCGTCGAGTCCCTTGGCTTGCACCTGCATGTTGACGAGGTAGTTTTGTCCAAGTCTGTAGTTGATTACCAGTTGTCCGCCATTAGCCGCCTCAGCCGTGAGCGTGAGAGTGGAGTCTGTGTGGTTTGACGGTGTGAAGAAGAGGTCGGCAGTCACGATATTGGTCTGCTTTCCCGCCAGCATGAAGTTGAGCTTCTGCTCGTTGCCGGCAAAGAGAGTGAGATCGTTGTCACCCTTGATGTCCTTGAAGCCCATAATCTTGGCTCCCGAGACATACCCTCCGTGTGAGTTGACGGTGAGCTGCAGTTTGCTGTTCTTCAGCGTGAGCTGCTCGTTCTTTCCGTTGAGTGCCTGATAGAAGAGAGCCGTGGTGTCGCCCTTGGCGGCAGCTTCAGCCTGTTGCTTCTTGGCATTAAGCTCATTCTTCTGTGCAGTTTCAGCCTTCTGTCGCAATGCGTTCTCTATAGAGTCCTGCTTGCGCTGGGCAGCGATTTCCTCCTCGGATGGTTGCACGTACCACGAATAGCCGAAAAGTACGGCTGCCATGAGGACGAAACCGATGATGGTGTTCTTGTTCATTTCTTTTTTATCTATTCTTTTTTGTTTTTAATTGCCGTTTTGATGAAATCCAGGAACAGCGGATGCGGATTGAGCACCGTGCTCTGGTATTCGGGATGGAACTGTGTTCCGATGAACCATTTCAGTCCAGGTATCTCCACAATCTCCACGAGGTCGCTCTCTGGGTTGCGTCCCACGCATTGCATGCCGTTGCGCTCGAATTCGGTGATGAATGAGTTGTTGAACTCATATCTGTGGCGATGACGCTCCTGTATATGCTCCTTCTTGTAGATGTCGAGCACTCTTGAGCCTTGGCGCAGTATGCACTCGTAGGCTCCCAGTCGCATGGTGCCTCCCATGTTGGTGATGTCCTTTTGCTCCTCCATGATGTCGATTACGTTGTGTGGAGTCTTCTCGTCCATCTCTCTACTGTTGGCGTCGGCATATCCCAAGACGTTGCGTGCAAACTCAATCACCATCATCTGCATTCCGAGACATATTCCGAATGTCGGTGTGTCGTGCAGACGAGTGTATTTGATGGCGGTTATCTTGCCCTCGATGCCTCGCTGTCCGAATCCCGGGCAGATGACCACTCCGTCAAGTCCTTTAAGCTTCTCATCCACGTTGGCCTCGGTGAGGTTCTCCGAGTTGACAAAGTGGAGCACCGTCTTGCGGTCGTTGTATGTACCAGCCTGATAAAGGCTCTCGCGTATGCTCTTGTAGGCATCCTGAAGGTCGTATTTGCCCACGAGTCCGATGTGCACCTCCTCGGTGGCGTTATTGCGACGCTCGAGGAAACTGCGCCATGGTCCGAGAGTGGGAGTCTCGCCCACTGGCATGTCGAGCTTGCGCAGTATGGCGGCGTCAAGTCCCTGTGCCTGCATGTTCACGGGAACCTCGTAGATAGATGGCAGGTCTTCGCTCTGCACCACGCAGTCGATATCCACGTTGCAGAATGAAGCCACCTTGCGCATGATGCTCTCGTCAAGGTGCTTCTCGGTGCGGAGCACGAGGATGTCGGGCTGTATTCCCTGGCTCTGCAGTTCCTTCACCGAGTGTTGTGTGGGCTTTGTCTTCAGCTCTCCCGCTGCCTTCAGATAGGGGATGTATGTCAAGTGTATGCTCACTGCATTTCTGCCCATCTCCCATTTCATCTGGCGTATCGCCTCAAGGAACGGTGCGCTCTCGATGTCGCCAATCGTTCCTCCAATCTCGGTGATGACGAAGTCGTAGTGATACTTCTCGCCGAGATACTTCACGTTGCGCTTTATCTCGTTGGTGATATGAGGCACCACCTGTATCGTCTTGCCGAGATAGTCGCCGTGTCGCTCCTTGTCGATCACCGCCTTGTATATTCGTCCAGTGGTGAGCGAGTTGGCCCTTGTTGTCTGAATACCCGTGAATCTTTCGTAGTGACCGAGGTCGAGGTCGGTCTCCATACCGTCCACGGTCACATAGCACTCCCCATGCTCGTATGGGTTGAGCGTGCCAGGGTCGATATTGATGTAGGGGTCGAACTTCTGTATGGTGATGTTGTATCCCCTTGCCTGTAGTAACTTGCCGATAGACGACGAAATAATTCCTTTGCCAAGCGATGATACCACACCGCCTGTGACGAAAATGTACTTAGTTTGTGTCACTGTGTTATTTTTTAAATGTTGTACTTTTCTTATAATTCACATATTCAGGCGGCAAAGTTACAAAAAAAAATCCGTTTACGAAAGTTTTACACTACTTTTATATATAATTTTTGCACGGTTAATAATTTTTTTAATTTATATGAGATAAAAGTGATAGTTTTTCATTTTTTTGTTCTATCTTTGCCGACAAAAAGTAACAATAGTAAATAATGAAGAAAAGAATCTCTTTGATTGTGGTCGTCATTTTCACGCTGTCGTTGTATGCCATGGCACAACGACAGAAGACCAAGACAACGGTGAATGTCGATACGATGGCTACCGTGAATGCTTATCTCGACTCATTGCTTACATTCCGCAAGCAACAGATGTCTGCCGACAAGGCAGAATATGCCAATGCCGATGTGGCGTTGAAGCCCGACGGACGTTTCTACCGTCTCTTCGCCCCGCTCACGTTCTATCATTCGCCAGCCTACCGCAGCCTTGCCCTCAGCAATGATGGCGACAGTAGTGCCACTGCCGGTAAGGATGATGTGGCAGAGGCTGTTGACGATGTGCTGATGGTTGTATATCTCAATCGCCCCGACCTCGTGTCGGGCACTGAGTCGATTCTTAAGAAGACGGGCTCAGTGAGGGATGATCTCGACCGACCCGTGAAGAACGATGTGGCCATGTCGAAAGCAGTGGAACCAGTGCCCGACACACCTGATATCATACCACAAGGTCTTGTTATTCAGAAACCTAACTTCTGGACGTTCAAGGGAGACGGCAACATGCAGTTGATGCAGAATTTCGTCTCTGACAACTGGTATAAGGGTGGCGAGAGCAACTACTCGATGGTGGGACAGGTTACACTCTCAGCCAACTATAACAACAAGAGCGGATTGCAGCTTGAGAATATCCTCGAACTGAAATTGGGATTCCAGACATCGCCGAGCGACACGGTGCATAAGTTCAAGACCAACAACGACCTCATCCGCTATACAGGTCGATTGGGCTTGCAGGCATCCAAGAAATGGTACTACACACTGCAGTTGCTTGCCTACACGCAGTTCACCCGTGGCTATAAGAGCAACGACAAGAAGGTGTATAGCGATTTCATGTCGCCATTCAATCTCAACCTCGGTCTTGGTATGACCTACAACGTGTCGGCATTCAATGGCAAACTGATGGGCAAGGTCAATCTCTCGCCGTTCTCCTACAACTGGAAGTATATCGACCGCACCGAACTATGTTCATATTATGGTATAGGCGATCATCATTCGATGGATGACTTCGGTTCGCAGATAACAAGCGAGATAGAGTGGAAGCTGTCGGATGTGCTGAAATGGAAGTCGCGCTTTTATTTCTACACCACCTATTCGCGTGCAGAAATGGAGTGGGAGAATACCTTCCAGATGAACATCAGCAGATATATCACAACAAATGTTTTCTTATATCCGCGATTCGACGACTCTGTAGGCAGAGACAGGGATTTGGGCTATTGGCAGTTTAGGGAATACTGTTCGCTCGGACTTGCGTATGCGTTTTAATTTAATTAGGAATTAGGAATGAGGAATTAGGAATTGGCTGCGCAGAGGCATTTCATTCCTAATTCCTCATTCCTAATTCCTAATTCCTAATTATTTTTTCTCCTCCATGTCTCCCTCAACATAGAGTCGTGTCATTTCCACCTTGCCGTTGGTGCGTACGGTGATTGACTTCTTGAAGTGGCCAGGGAATTTGCCTGCACCGTTGTAGGTCACCTTTATCTGACCGCTCTCTCCCGGTTTGATGGGAGCCTTGGTGTATTCAGGCACAGTGCACCCGCAACTTGCCACGGCTTGGTTGATTACTAATGGTTGGTCGCCCACGTTGGTGAAGGTGAACACACATGTCACCTTGGGTGACGACTCCGGGAATTTGCCAAAGTTGTGGGTCAACTTGTCAAACTTGATTTCCGCCTGTGCATTGGCTGAGCATACGCTTGCCACGAACAGGATAAACATAAACACAAACTTTTTCATCTTTTTCTTTTTCCTTTCTTATTTTCTGGTTTATTCTTTTTCACTCTTCATTTTCAAAATCTCACGCTGAACTGCACGTCAGCCATGCTGTAGTTGTGCTTGGCGAGACTGCGGTCGTTGACGAATGAATATTCGGTCTGTATCTCAATGTTCTTGCAGAAGAGATAGTTGAAACCGGCCTTATAGATAGTCTTGGCTGTAGCCCATGACCCTGCTGGACGATAGAGGTCATAACGCGCCTTGGCCCTCAGTTTGCCACGGACAATCGGGGCTACGCATGCGAGATATACAGCATCGGCACGATCGCCCAGACTCTCGTTGTAGTTGCAGTTGCTAAGGTCGCTGCTCGTGTTGGCAGTGGCCTTGAAGGCTCCACCCGTGTTGTGGATATACTCCGAGCGAATCTGCCAGTCGGCATCCTTGTATTCTGCCGAGAGGGCATAGCGATAGCGGCCCACCTTGCGCGAGCCTGACTGCTCAATCATTCCTTCACTCCAATATCCTGTGCGGTTGTAAGAACCAACCCATCCGAATCCTCCGATGCGCATACCCTTAATTGGCGACACCCAGAATCCTCCGATGACGTCCTTCTGATTGCCCACGTCCTTGCGGTTGATGCCCTGTCCGTTGAACACTCCCACCTCGTAGTGGAGTAGGGTGCGACCCTCACTGTTGGGTAGCAAGTCGCCCGACACCTGAATACCGATGTCGCGACCGCTACTCGACTGCTCGCCGGTGCGGTCGTTGAATCCCGCAAGCTTGAGCACTCCCTGAGCCTGCGAGTTGAATCCGATGTCGATGGGGTTCATCGGGTTTTCGTAGGTAAACGGACGTTTGAACTGTCCTATCTTCACCTTGAACTCCTTGTGCTTGAGCCATTCCAAACTCATATCCACGATACGAGGCGACTCACCGAAGGTGCTGGAGTTGCCATTCACCTGTCCTTGGATTTTATACTCAAAGTCGTTGAGTATGCGTCCTGTCATAACCAGCCTTATCAGACGAATGCTGAACGTGTTGCTGTTGTTGTCATCTTGGAAGGTGGCGTTGTAGTTACCAATCAGATAGCCCGAAAATTTCGGTTTGCTTACGATGTCACTCAACTTCACTTCCTTCTTGGCTTCAGTCTCGTTAGCCTCTGTGCTCTCATTTGCCTCCGCAGCATTCATCTGCAGCGACATCACGGCTGCCGCAGCAGCCCAAATAAATCTCTTATTCATTAAAACTTAAATTCTTTAATTTTTTAATTTTTTAATTCTCAATAGCACCACGTTCTCCACGTGCGGCGTATGTGGGAACATATCCACTGGCTGCACCTTCTCCACCTTGTATAGCGGGTCGAGCAACTGCAGGTCGCGGGCTTGTGTTGCAGGGTTGCAGCTCACATACACGATGCGCTTCGGGGCAGCATTCATTATCACCTTCACCACGTCGGGATGCATTCCTGCACGCGGTGGGTCGGTGATTATCACGTCGGGATGTCCGTGCTCTGCAATAAACTCGTCGGTGAGTATGTCCTTCATGTCGCCGGCGAAGAACGATGTGTTGTCTATGCCGTTGATTTCAGAGTTCACCTTTGCGTCCTCAATAGCCTCGGGCACATATTCGATGCCCACCACCTTGCTTGCCTTGCGCGCCACGAAGTTGGCTATCGTGCCCGTGCCGGTGTATAGGTCATACACCGTCTCGTTGCCCGTGAGCTGGGCAAAGTCGCGCGCCACGCAGTAGAGGTGATAAGCCTGCTCGGTGTTGGTCTGATAGAAACTCTTCGGCCCCACCTTGAATCTCAGTTCCTCCATGTGCTCGTAGATATGGTCGTTGCCCTTGAAGACGATGACGTCCTGGTCGCCGATGGTGTCGTTGCACTTCTGGTTGTTCACATACATGAGAGCCGTGATTTCGGGGAAAGAGTCGGCGATGTGCTGCATGAGTGCGAGTGCGCGCTGCTCGTCGCCCTCCTCGTCGTAGTGGAACTGCACAATCACCATCCACTCGCCCGAGTTGGAGTTGCGTATGATGATGTCGCGCAGCAGTCCGTGCTGCTCCCTGAGGTCGAAGAACGTGAGCGAGTGCTCGAATGCATAGTCGCGTATTGAGTTGCGTATGCGGTTGTGCATGTCGTCCATCAGCCAGCATTTCTCTATAGGTAATATTTTGTCGAAGGCACCCGTGATATGAAATCCGATGCCGTTCATGTTGTCGTATTTGAATCCCGACGCCACCTGCTCGCGCGTGAGCCAACGCTTGTTGCAGCATCCAAACTCCAGCTTGTTGCGGTATTCTCTTGTCTTCTCCGAACCCATGATGGGCGAAATCTCCGGCAGCTCCACCTTGCCTATTCGGCGCAACTGGTCATATACCTGCTTCTGCTTGGCCTTGAGCTGCTCCTCGTAGGGCAGGTTTTGCCACTTGCATCCGCCGCACACGCCGAAATGCTCGCAAAATGGTGTCGCGCGTACCTTACTATATTCTATAAAGCGGACCACCTCCGCCTCGCAATAACTGTGTTTCTTCTTCTTGATCTGTAAATCCACAACGTCGCCGGGCACACAAAATGGTACAAATACCACCATGTCGCCCACTCTGACGAGTGACTTTCCCTCGGCTGCCACATCAGTGATGGTGATGTTCTCAAGCAGCGGTAATGGTTTCTTCTTTCTGCTCATTTATTACTATTAAAATCTGAATTTCGGTGCAAATTTACAAATAAAATCATAAAATGTAATATAGATATTGCAAATTTTCGCTTTTTTTCTTGCATTATTCGATAAAAAGTTGTATATTTGCACTATAATTAATGAAAATCGGGGTATAAAAGCTCCAAAAACCATATAATTCATTAAAACAATAATATAAATAAGACAACTAACTTATGAGTGAAAAAAGAGTTTACACCTTCGGTAACGGAAAGGCTGAAGGTAACGCAAAAATGCGTGAGGAACTTGGTGGCAAGGGTGCAAACCTTGCCGAGATGAATCTAATTGGTGTGCCCGTGCCTCCTGGCTTTACAATCACAACCAGTTGCTGCAACGAGTATTACGAAGTCGGACAGGAGAAAATCAAGGAAATCCTGCAGGACGAGGTTAATGCTGCCGTAAAACACACCGAGGAGCTGATGAACTCCAAGTTCGGTGATGTGAAGAACCCGCTGCTCGTGAGTGTTCGCTCGGGTGCGCGTGCTTCAATGCCTGGTATGATGGACACAATCCTCAACCTCGGTCTTAACGACGAGGTGGCAGAGGGACTTGTGGCTAAGACCAACAACCCCCACTTCGTTTATGACTCATATCGCCGTTTCGTTCAGATGTACGGCGACGTGGTGCTCGAGATGAAGCCGGTGAACAAGGAAGACATCGACCCGTTCGAGGAGATTATCGAGCAGGTGAAGGCAGAGCGTGGCGTGAAGCTTGACAAGGACCTCTCTGTAGAGGAACTGAAGAAGCTCGTTAGCCTCTTTAAGACTGCTATCAAGGAGCGCACAGGTAAGGACTTCCCCAACGACCCAATCGAGCAGCTTTGGGGTGCCATCTGCGCTGTGTTCCGCAGCTGGATGAACGAGCGTGCCATCCTATACCGCAAGATGGAGGGTATTCCCGACGAGTGGGGTACAGCCGTCAGCGTCATGGCAATGGTATTCGGTAACATGGGCGATACATCAGCCACTGGTGTATGCTTCAGCCGTGATGCCGGTAATGGCGAGAACCTGTTCAACGGTGAGTACCTTGTTAATGCACAGGGTGAGGACGTTGTGGCTGGTATTCGTACACCACAGCAGATTACAAAGATCGGATCGCAGCGCTGGGCAGAGCGCGCTGGAATCAGTGAGGAGGAACGTGCAGCCAAGTATCCGTCGATGGAAGAGGCTATGCCCGAAATATATGCACAGCTTAACGATCTTCAAGACAAACTCGAAAAGCACTACCATGACATGCAGGATATGGAATTCACCGTACAGGAGGGCAAACTGTGGTTCCTCCAGACCCGTAACGGAAAGCGTACGGGTACTGCTATGGTGAAGATTGCCATCGACCTTCTCCACGAGGGAATGATCGACGAGAAGACTGC